>DATBGZ010000089.1:0-178765 GCA_036557785.1 Micromonosporaceae bacterium | reverse complement strand
TGGTGGCCGCGGACCTGTTCGAGCAGGCGCAGCAGATCCTGATCGCCCCCAGACCGAGCAACTCCAGGGGCGCAGGGAGGAGTTGACCGAAGCGCGAGACGCCACCCCGGACACCCCGAGCGATGACGACCTCGCCGCCATCCGCGCAGGGATCACCGGCGCCATCGCCAGCGGCGAGCCCGGTGCCGTGAAGCGGATCATGGAACGGCTGGTCCACGACGTCAGGGTCAAGGCCCGCGACAGCGTCAAACCTTGGTTCCGCATCCCCGGCGGGGCTGTTCGTACATTGTCGGGATCGGTGCGCCCGGCAGTGCGCCCGGCAGGATTCGAACCTGCGACCTTCGGATTAGAAGTCCGTTGCTCTATCCACTGAGCTACGGGCGCCGGGTGAGCGGTGTTGGGGCTCCTGCCGAGGGTAGCGGCCGCGCTACCCCGGCCGGGTGACGCCGTCGGCTCCGGTGCTGGGGTGCGACGTCATGACCTTGAAAAAAGGTTGCAGGACGAATCGGACAATGTACGCGGGGGGCTTTCCCCGTGCACGTGCAGCCGCTACTTTCTCCGTGTGCAGGCGACCCGTACGACGTTCATCCCTCTCCTCGTATCGGCACACTCTGATCGCGTAGATCCGGCGGCCGTCCGTGACGAAGCCTTCGCGGGCCTGGCCATTATCTACAGCCCGGGCCCCGATTTCGGTCGACGCGCGGTCACTCACCCTGACCTGAACCACCATCAACTGCACCCGCAGATGCTGCGCCAGACCGCATTCCAGCACCTTGAGGTGCTCTCCTCGCGGGCAGAGTTTCACGGGCAGCCCCCCGCGCTGATGTTGTCGTTCGAGGGTCTCGAATCCAGCCTGCTGCTCGCCACCGATTTCTGGGCCCGCATGGAGGGCGCCGTACCGGGTGAGCTCGTCGTCGGCGTCCCTGCTCGCGATGTGGTCGTGGTGACGGGTTCGCGCTCCGGCCCCGGCTTGGAGAAGGCGAAGCGGTGCGTCGAGCGCGTCTTCTTCGCCGGCGGCGACAACCTGATCTCACGCGGACTGCTCGTACGCCGCGGCGGTACCTGGGAGCCGTTCGACCGCAGCGCCCGGCCGAGCGGGCGTCCCACCTTTGGCCCAGCGCACGTGCACGGCGTGGGTCAGCCACCGCGTCAGTTCCAGGAGCACCCTTCGTGGCCGGGGGAGCGGATCCCGCCGCAGCCCATGGGCCACCGGCCGAGTGCGCCGGGCCGCCCCGGTCCAGTGCGCCGCCGCCCGATGCCGGGAGTGCCGATCGCCGCGCTGGACCAGACCGGCTCCCATCGGTTTGACCAGACCGGGCCCCAGCGGTTTGACCAGACCGGACCCCATCGGTTCGACCAGACCGGACCCCAGCGGTTCGACCAGACGGGCTCGCATCGCTTTGACCAGACCGGCTTCCACCCTCCGGTCTCGGTGATGACGGGGTCGATCCTGCCCATGTCGCACGCTCCGGAGCCCGCATACCCGGTCGCGGCTTACCGCGAGTACTCCCCCGAGGTCGCCGAGGTAGCGCAGTACTCGGCCATCCCGTTCCATGCCGGTTACGGCACCGCCTACGCCGAGCCCGCGGTATGGGAAGAGGAGCGCTACGAGCCCGAGCCGGTGCGGGTCGCCGTCCGGGACGGCTACACGACCGGTTCGATGCGCCCCGTTCGTGACTACGAGCCGGTCGGCATGACCACGCCGACCTACCCAGCATCGTGGGGTTCGGCTCCCGAGCACACGTCACGGTCGGAGTTCCCCACCGGCCCGCGCGCGCGGTTCTCCTGACCTAAGGCGCTGGCCCGGGGTCTGATCGCCAGACCCGTACGGGCAGCGCGAACAAGACCCGGGCAAAGCGCGAGTCGATTCGTGGCTACTCGGGCGCGGGCACCGGCTGCTGGTCGGGCGTGGTGGTCTGGTCGGCTCTCGTGCTCCCGCTGGCCGCAGGGCTGTGTAGCCCGGGTGCCGCGTCGAGCCAGAACGTCACCTCGTCGAAGAGCGTCTGCCGTACGGCCGGTGCTGACAGCGTGAGGTCGTGCAGTCCGCCCTCGATCTGAACGAGGGTGACGTCGGGCCCGAGGCGGGGGCCGTACTCGGCCATGTGAGCGACGTTGAGCACCGTGTCGGCGTGGTGAGCTGCCTCGCCCAACTTCCCGCTGTAGCTGCGGGCTGATGAGGCGAGCAGCACCGGCACGTCGATCGCGAGCCCGCGCTGCGCCTTGCGATGGGCTCGGCTGATCGCCCGCGTCCAGCCGGCGTAGATCTTGAAGCCATTCAGTGGCTTCCATTTCAGGTCGTAGTGCCACTCGCCCTCGTAGTCGGCGTGGATCGTCGACCCGTAGACGGTGCCGAGTTGGGCGCCGATTCCGGCCTTCGGGGCGACGCGGCCCAGCAGCCGAAGCAGGGGGGCGAGCCCCCGACGGACCAGCCATGGCTCGTTGAACTCGAGGAACGGGCTGTTGAGGAAGACGCCCTGGATCAGACCCTTGCCGCGGACGCGATCGGCGTAGAGCGCGGCGATCAGCCCGCCGGTCGAGTGACCGTTGAGCAGGACCGTGTCGTGGCCCTCGTCCTCGCGGATGATCTTCATTGCGGCGTCGATCTCCGGGTAGTACTCGGCGATGTCCCGGCAGAAATTCGGCGTCTGGTGCGGACGCAAGCTACGCCCGTACTTGCGCAGATCCAGGGCGTAGAAGTCGTACCCGCGACCCGTGAAGAACTGCGCCAGATGCGTCTGGAAGAAGTAGTCGACGTAGCCGTGCAGGTAGAGCACGGCGTACTTGGTCGGTACCGGCGTCCGAAGCGTCACGAGCGTCGCCTCGACCTCGCCCTCGTAGTCAGTGGGGAGGGTGATGCGCCGCCTGACGTATGGGGCGCCCAGGACGTCGGTCTCCGTCTCCACGCTGGCACCGTACCCCGTCACTCCCAAATATGCAGGACACGGCATGGGTACGAAATTCTCGGCCGCATCGACAAAGTGCCTGCTCAGGGCGGTCATTGGCGCGGCCCTGTTATCCACAGGGGCCCTCGTTATCCACAGATCTTGGTCAGGTCCGGTGAACCGGCGGCGGCGCGGGCATTCTTGTGCCGCACAACCTCAACGTCCAGTGTGGATAGACACGGGGAGATGACACATGTACGACTTGCGAGTCCCGATCGTCGGGACCGTGTTGACCCAGCCCGAGCGGCGGATCATCGAAAAGACCGGCGCGGCGGTGACGAGCTTCCGGATCGTCATGAACTACCGCCGCTATGACCGCGAGACTCAGCAGTGGATCGACTGGGCTCTGTTCCGGGTCCGCGTGGTCTGCTGGCGCCGGCTCGCGGACCACGTGTTCGGATCAATCAAGGTGGGGGAGCCGGTCATCGTGATCGGTCGCATCTTTACCCGTGAATGGCGTTCGGAGACCGGCGAGGTGCGGGTCAACTACGAGGTGGAGGCAGATGCCGTGGGCCACGATCTGTCGCGTGGCGTCTCGGCCTTCACCAAGATGCGTCTCGAGGCCCCGCAGTCGGTCGTGGAGGACGACGAGGCGGACAGCCGCATCGGTGGCGAACTCTCCTACCAGGTCGACGCCAACGGTGTGCCGGTCCCGCACGACCCGGCGGACTCGGATGTCGCTGCCGAGACCGCGGCCGATGCCCTGGCGATCCTGCGTCAGGCCGGCATGACCGACACCGATACGCCCGGCGAGCCGTCGGGCGGCGGAGATGACGAGGACGACGATGAGCTCGTCGGCGCCGGTGCGGGGGGTCGCCGGCGGCGCGGGCGCTAATCGCCCTCGCGGGGGAAGCCGTCTAGGTGGTCCGGCGACCCTCCGGGGCCGGCGTGGACGCCGTGGTGAGAGCGGGGCCGGGTCAGGTTCGCGGTCGACTCCATGGCGAGGGGCTTGTTGGGGGCCTCGCCCGCGCCGGCCCACCCGCGCCCTGGCTACGCTGCTGCGATGAGCATGAGTGTGGAAGACCTGAAGGCCGCTGTGGCGGCGAAGCTGCCGGGCGTACGCGCCGACCTGGAAAGCCTGGTCAGGATCCCAGGGATCGCCTTCGACGGGTTCGACCACACCCAGGTCAACCACAGCGCCGAGGCGGTCGCTGAGCTGCTGCGGCAGGTGGTGCCAGACGTACGTATCGTGGCGGCCGGGGGCCAACCGGCGGTGATCGGGCGTCGCCCCGCACCACCCGGTGCGCCGACCGTGCTGCTCTACGCCCACCACGACGTGCAGCCGATCGGCGAGCGTGCCGCGTGGCTCACCGAGCCGTTCGAGGCCACCGAGCGCGACGGCCGGCTCTATGGCCGGGGCGTGGCAGACGACAAGGCCGGCGTCATGGCGCACATCGCGGCGCTGCGAGCCTTCGGCGACGAGCTACCGGTCGGCGTGGTGGTCTTCGTCGAGGGTGAGGAGGAGTTCGGTTCGGGATCGCTGGAGGCACTGCTGCGCCAGCACCAGGACGAGATAGCGGCCGACGTCATCGTGATCGCCGACTCGGTGAACTGGGACATCGGAACGCCGGGACTCACCACCTCCCTTCGCGGCATCGTCAACGCCTTCGTCGACGTCGCGACCCTCGACCACGCGGTCCACAGTGGAGCGTTTGGTGGGGCCGTCCCGGACGCGCTGACTACGCTGTGCCGGTTGCTCGCGACCCTCCATGACGACGCCGGGGACGTCGCGGTGCAGGGGCTGGTCCGGGGGCCCGCGTCCGCCCTGGACTACCCGGAGAAGCGGTTCCGCGAGGAGGCAGGCGTGCTCGAGGGTGTGTCCCTGCTCGGTACGGGCCGCATCGTCGAGCGGATCTGGACCAAACCCTCTGTGAGCGTTCTCGGCATCGACGCCCCACCCGCCGGCGAGGCGCCCAACGCGCTCGTGCCCTCCGCCCGCGCGAAGCTCTCCGTCCGCATCGCTCCGGGTGATGACCCGAAGAACGCCTACGAGGCGCTCAAAGCCCATCTTGAGCGCCACGCGCCCTGGGGTGCCATGGTGAGCCTGACCCTCGAGGCGGCCGGCGCGCCGTGCGTCATCGAGTCGACCGGCCCGAGCTACGACGCCGCGCGGGCCGCGTTCGCCGCCGCGTGGGACGGCGTGGCGCCGGTCGAGATCGGCATCGGCGGCTCGATCCCCTTCATCGCGACGTTCCAAGAGCTCTTCCCGGATGCGGCGATCCTGGTCACGGGCGTTGAGGACCCGGACGCGCGCGCCCACGGTGCCAACGAGAGCCTGCACCTGGGTGAGTTCGCGCGCGCCTGCCTGGCCGAAGCCCTGCTGCTCGCGGAGCTCGGAGCCCGTCGGCTCGGGAGACCGTAGTTCGGAGCCCGTCGGCTCGGGAGACCGTAGTTCGGAGCCGCTTCCGGTCCCGGACGTGCCAGCTTGTTGCCCCTCGCAGCGGAGTAGCGTGCCCGACGTGTACCGGTTCCTCGTCACGCCACGGTGGCTGGCCCTCGCGCTGGTCATGGCGCTTGCCGCGGTGACGATGGTGTTCCTTGGGCGCTGGCAACTGCACCGGTACCAGTACCGCAGCGAGGTCAACGCCCGCATCGATGCGGCCGGGCAGCGGGCACCGCTGTCGCTCGGCGAGGCGATGGCGGCTCCGGTCGGTGGCGGCGTCGGTGCACCTCCGACCGCCGCGCTGACCTGGAGCATGGTGAGCGTCACGGGCCATTACGACCCGTCGCACCAGGTGCTGGCGCGCATCCGGTCGTTGAACGACACCGTGGGGTTCGAGGTGCTCACGCCCTTGGTGCTCGACGACGGCACGGCGGTGCTCGTGGACCGCGGCTGGCTGCCCGCCTCCGCCGATGACGTGGACGCCGCACCCGACGTTCCCGCCGCTCCCACGGGCACGGTGGTTGTCGTCGGTCGGGTCCACGCGCCGGAGAGTCGTGCGGCGGCGCCTGAGCCGTTCGCCGGCTGGCTCGCCGTGCGACGCATCGACCCCGCCACGATGACGTCCGCGGTGCCGTACCCGCTCTATGGCGGGTACATCACGCTGCAGAGCCAGACCCCGCCCGCGGATCCCGCCTTCTCGCCAATTCCGCCCGACCACCAGAACTCCGCCCTCAACGCGGCGTACACCTTCCAGTGGTGGCTGTTCGCGCTGATGACCGTGGTCGGCTTCGGGTACGTCGCCTACCGTCACGTCCATCCACTACCGGACGACCGCGCCGGCCATACTGGCCCGCCCGCCCCGCCCGCCGCGGACGAGCAGATCGCGCCGGCCGTCCGGTAGGGCCGCGATCGGCCATGATCGGGATCGATCAACCCCGATGGGCGTCGTGGGACAGCGCCCGGACCGCGCCGATTGTGTCCGACTCACTGGCCGGCTTGTCCTCCCGGTAGCGCAGTACCCGGGCGAAGCGCAGCGTGACCCCGCCCGGGTAGCGGGTGCTCGCCTGCACACCGTCGAAGGCGATCTCCACGACGAGTTCCGGCCGGACGGTCACCACCCAGTCACCCCGATCGATCGCCAAGGCGAGCAGGCGCTGCGTCTGCCAGGCGAGGATCGCGTCGGTGAGCCCCTTGAAGGTCTTGCCGAGCATGACGAATCCGCCGGTCGGATCGCGGGCGCCCAGATGCAGGTTCGACAGCCATCCGCGACGCCGTCCGTGCCCCCACTCTGCCGCGAGTACGACCAGGTCGAGGGTGTGCCGTGGCTTCACCTTCACCCACGCCGACCCCCGGCGGCCCACGTCGTACGGTGCGGTCAGCGCCTTGACCACGACGCCCTCCTGCCCGCGGTCGAGAGCGGCCGCGAACGCCTCTTCTCCCGCTGGCGCCGCGTCCACGACCGTGCGGGCGACGCGGGCGGGCGCCGGCACCGTGGCATCGAGCGCGGCCCATCGGATGCTGCCCGGTTCATCGACCAGGTCGGTTCCGTCCAGGTGCAGGGCGTCGAAGAAGAACGGGGTGAGCGCGCCGGGCTCCAGGCGTGCCGCGCGCCCCGAGGTCTCCTGGAACGGCCGGGCCCGGCCGGTGTGGTCCACCGCGAGGGCCTCGCCATCGAGCACGGCCGTGCGCAACGGCAACGCGCGGGTCGCCGTGACGATCTCGGGCACTCGTCCCGTGATGTCGTCCAGGCTCCGGCTGAAGACCGCGACCTCGGCTCCGTCGCGGTGCACCTGGATGCGGATCCCGTCGAGCTTGGCATCCACGGCCGCGGGCGTACCCGTCGCCGTCAGCGCCTCGGCGACGCTCGGCGCCGAGGCGGCGAGCATCGGCGCGAGCGGCCGGCCGACCTGCAGCTTCAGCGCGGCGAGCCCGGGTTCGCCATCGACGAGCGCCGCCACCGCCACCTTCCGCAGGTCACCGGCGAGCAGAAGCGCCCGACGTACGGCGGCTGCGGGTACTGCGGCCGCGGCGGCCACGGCGTCGGTGAGCAGACCGGTTTGGGCGCCCTGTCTCAACTCGCCGGAGATCAGCCCACCGAGCATGTGGTGCTCGTCCGCGGTGAGCGCGCCGAAGAGCGCGGCCACGAGCGCGCGGCGTCGGGCCGCCGACCCGGTGCCCGCCTGCGTGCCGATCTCGGCGAGGCGGGCGTCCACCTGCCGCACCGTCAGCGACGGCTCCGGGCACGGTGGCGGTAGGTCGCGCAGGGCCGCCCACCCGACGCCGATCTGCCGCTGACGCATCTCACCGGCGAGGTACGCCGCGCCAGCCTCGATCTGCAGCGGATCGGCGGTGGCGGCGAGGTCGCGCAGCGAGGCGGCGAGCAGTGCCACCTTGTCTCGCCGCGCGGAGGTCGCCGCGACGGCAGCGGAGGTCGCGGCGAGGTCCGCGAAGAGGACGGCGCGCGGTTCGCCGATATCGCCTGCGGTCACGTCCTCCATCATGCCGGCGCCGTCCGACACGCGGACCCGGGACTCGAACAGGGGTTCTTGTGCTAGGGGTGGGGGTGGTGCTAGCGTGCCGTACATGGGTACGAGAGATGTCATGGACCAGCTGCACGCCGCCATCGCCGCACTCGATGAAGAGGACGTCCGGGACCTCCCCGAGTCCGTCCTGACCGAGCAGATCGACCAGCTCGTGGCCGTCCTACACCAATTGGACGGCCATCTCACGCGCGTTGCCAACGCCGTGCTGGCGCGCACGTTCCCCCTGACCGAGGTCGTCGCCGCCTAGCCGCTTGCGTTCGTGCCTGCGTTCGAATGCCGGGCCAGGACCGTCGTCGGTCAGGTGTACGAGCGTGGCCCAGCACAGGCGCGGGACGTCAGCGGGTTCCGACCGTCGCTGTCTTCCGGGACGGCGGGGTGAAGTCCTGCACCGGCACGCCGTCCAGCGCGGCCTTGAGGTAGTTGGCCACGGCAAAGCTGGTCTGGTGCGCGTTGGCCGCGCCGGCCCGGTGATTGGGATTGTCGGGATCGGCGATGAACGATGCCGCGACCATGTCCGGCGTGAAGCCGATGAACCACCCCGACCGCGTGTCGTCGGTGGTGCCGGTCTTGCCGGCGACCGGGCGCCCCACGATGGGCGCGACCCAGTCCGCGGTGGCCAGCCCGCCACATGGCCCCGTCGCCGCGTTGTAGCCGGTCACGCAACGGGCGACATCGACGGCACCCCGGGCGACCTGAACCGAGACGGCCTGGCTGCACTTCGGGTTGCCCGCGGTGACCGCTTGGCCCCGCGAGTCCGTGATGGACAGGATCGGTGTCGACTGGCAGTACTCGCCGTCGGCGGCGATGGTCGCATAGGCGTTGGCCATCTCCACCGGCGTCGTGTCCGCGACGCCCAGCGTGAACGAGCCCCAGTCGTTCGCGTGCGCGGGGCTGGCCTGCTGGCGGTCGACATCGGTGTGCCAGGTCAGGCCCAGACGCTCGGCCATCCGAACCACGTTCTCGGCCCCGACCATCTCCTCCAACTGCACCATGTACGTGTTGACCGAGGCCCCGAAGCCGGACCACATCGTCTGGACGCCGGTGTCCGCGGCGCTGGCGTTGCTCGGGCACCAATAGCCGTTGCAGGCGGATTGGCCCTCGGCGGGGTAGCGTGTCTGCAGCTTGAACGGCGCGAAGATGCGCGTATTCAGCGGTAGCCCCTTCTCCAAAGCGGTGAGCACCGTGAAGAGCTTGAACGTCGATCCGGCCTGATATCCCGCGACGCCGCCGCCGCCGAGCAACGGCGCCACGGTATTGGGATAGCTGCCCTTTGCGCCTTTGCGGGCCAGTGCGGCATTGGTGCTGCGGCCGTTGTGGCTCTGATCGAGGCTGTACTTGCGGTTCACCGCGGCGGCGAGGATGCGGCCCGTGCCCGGCTGTACCGACACCAGCCCGATCGCGTACGGGCTGCCGATGCGCTGGCTCGACGTGACCTGCTTCATCGCGATGTCCTGCAGCTTCGGGTCGAGCGAGGTGACGATCGTGTACCCGCCCCGGCGCAGGTTCTCCTCCCGCGCCTGTGGGTTGGCACCGAATGCGGGCTGCTGGCGCCACCAGTTCTTGAGGATGTCGCAGAAGTAGCCCCAGTCGTTGTGCTCCGGGCTGACCGAGATGCAGTCGTTGGGCGGGTTGCTCAGGTGCAGTTGGATCGGCATCTGCTTCGTCCGTGCGGCGAGTTCGGGGGAGATGTACTTGATGTCGACCATCCGGTCGAGCACATAGTTGCGCCGATCCAGCGCCGCGGTCTGGTCCCGGCTGGCAGGGTCGAACTCGGTCGGCGCCTTCACCAGGCCCGCGAGCATGGCGGCCTCAGGAAGCGTGAGGTCCTTGGGGCTCTTGGAGAAGTAGATCTGAGCCGCCGCGAAGATGCCGTACGCCTGATGGCCGAAGTACGCCACGTTGAGGTAGCCCTCGAGGATCTGCTCCTTGGACAGCTGCTTCTCGACGGCCACGGCGAGCCGCATCTCGCGCAGCTTGCGCAAGGGGGACTGCTCGGTCGCGTCCGTGACCTCCTGCGGCGTGGTGGCGGAGTCACGCTGCACGTTGCGCACGTACTGCATGGTCAGCGTCGACGCGCCCTGGGAGACGCCGCCCGAGCGCTGGTTCGCGAGGAACGCGCGCAGCACCCCGTTGCGGTCGACACCCTTGTGGTCGAAGAACCGGGCGTCCTCGCTCGCCACGATGGCGCGCAGCACGTTGGGCGAGATGTCGCTGATCGGCACGTACCGGCGGTACTCCTCGTAGAACTCGGCGATCGGCGTGACGCCGTCCGAGGCGAACGCGTACGACACCTGAGCCGATGGCGTGTCGCGCATGGTGGTCGGGAGGTTGTTGATGTAGTCGGTCCCCGCGAGCACGGCCAGGCCGGCGACCGCGGCGAAGGGGAACAGCGCTGCCCCCGTCACGAGCCCGGCGATGAGACCTGCACGCACCAATGCTGCGGCGAACGAGCGGCTCGGGAAGACCTGCGAGACATGCAGACGCGGCACAGGGAAAAACTAGGACAGATCACACCTTGGCGGGCAGCAGTTCGCCGAGGTGGACCGATACGAGTCGGGCCTGGCGTCCGGTGGCGTCCAAGATCGCGACGGGTAGGATCGGCGCGGTGAACCCGTACCCGCTGGGACTCATCCTCGCGGGTCGACGGGTGCTCGTGGTGGGAGGCGGTACCGTCGCGACCCGCCGCGTGCCCGCCCTCCTCGAGGCCGGCGCCGACGTCGTGCTCGTCGCGCCGCGGCTCACCCCGGCCATGCGCTCGCTCGCCGCGGAGGGGCGTCTGCGGTGGCACGAGCGCGAGTTTCGACCATCCGATGTGGACGGTTGCTGGCTGGTGCACGTGGCCGTCGACGACCGGGAGGTCGCCAGCGCCGTGAGCACCGCCGCAGAGCGGCAGCGCGTCTTCTGCGTCCGGGCTGACGACCGGCACGCGGCCACCGCTTGGACCCCGGCGACGACGCGGCACGGGCCCGTGACGGTGGCCGTGACCGCCGGTGGCGATCCGCGCCGGGCGATGGCGGTCCGCGATGCCATCGCCGACCTGATCGGCTCGACCCGGACCGGTACGAGCGGCGCGGAACGGGTGGGGCAGGTGGTGCTCGTGGGCGCCGGGCCGGGCGACCCAGAGCTGATCACGGTACGGGGCAGGCGCCTGCTCGCCGCGGCGGACGTCGTGGTCGCTGACCGCCTCGCCCCGGGCCTGCTCCTCGACGAGCTGCGCCCCGAGGTCGAACTCATCGACGCGTCGAAGATCCCGCATGGCCCGGCCGCCGCGCAGGAGGAGATCAACCGGGTGCTGGTGGAGCGGGCGCAGGCGGGGCGCCTCGTGGTCCGGCTCAAGGGTGGCGACCCGTTCGTGTTCGGCCGCGGCGGGGAGGAGGTGCAGGCCTGTGCTCGCGCGGGGGTGCCTGTCACGGTCGTGCCTGGAGTCACGAGCGCTACGGCGGTGCCGGCGGCCGCGGGCATCCCGGTCACCCACCGCGGCGTGGCGCACGAGCTCGTGGTGGTCTCGGGCCACGTGCCGCCCGGTCATCCGGAGTCGCTTGTGGACTGGCCCGGACTGGCCCGGTTGCGGGGCACGCTCTGCATCCTCATGGGCTTGACGCATCTACGCGCAATTACGGATGAACTTCTCGCTGCCGGGCGCGCGGCGAACACCCCCGCGGCGGCGGTGCGGGCGGGCACCACGGCGGCCCAGCATGCCGTACGGGCCGATCTGGCCACCATCGCCGAGGTCGTCGAGCGGGCGCACCTGCGGCCGCCTGTGGTCGTTGTGATCGGTGACGTGGTCGATGTGCTCGCGGGCCCGACCTCGCCCGTCTGACCAGCGCTCGCACGTTCGCCGATGCGTGAGGGACGGCCTGCCGGCCGCCCTCGCCATAGGATGAGCCCCGTCGGACCACCTGTGCGTCCGCACGAGGACGTGGTGCCAGGAGAGTTGCCGCCGTGACCGTGACCGAGATTCCGCCGACCGTCACCCCCGACGAGGCGCAGCGATTCGCCGATGTCGCCACGCGCCTGTCCACCAACGTGGGCTCCGTCGTCCTGGGCAAGCCCGAGGTTGTCAGGTTGGCCCTGGCCGGGCTGTTCGCCGAGGGGCATCTGCTCTTCGAGGATGTCCCTGGGGTCGGCAAGACCACCCTTGCCAGGGCCATCGCGGCGTCGGTGCGCGGGGAGTGGCGGCGCATCCAGTTCACTCCCGACCTGCTGCCCTCGGACGTCACCGGTGTGACGATCTTCAATCAGGGCACGCGTCAGTTCGAGTTCCACGGCGGGCCGGTCTTCGCTAACATCGTCGTGGCCGACGAGATCAACCGCGCCTCGCCGAAGACCCAGTCCGCGCTGCTCGAGGTCATGGAGGAGCGACACGTCACAGTGGACGGTCATCGCCACGCCGTGCCCCGGCCGTTCCTCGTTGTCGCGACCCAGAACCCGGTCGAGATGGACGGCACCTATCGGTTGCCTGAGGCGCAGCTCGACCGGTTCCTCATGAAGCTGTCCATCGGCTACCCCGACGAGTCGATCGAGGTGGAGGTGCTCAAGGGGGCCACCGCGGGACGCTCCCCGGACTACCTCGGCGCGGTGACCGATACCACGACCCTCGCGCAGCTCGTGCGGCTGACGAACCGGGTGCACGTGGACGATCGCCTGTACACCTACGCCGTACGGCTCGCGGCCGCGACGCGGGAGCACACGCAGGTGCGGGTGGGGGTCAGCCCGCGCGGTGTGATCGCACTCAGCAGGGCCGCGCAGGCGTACGCACTCATGGATGGACGGCCCTACGTCGAGCCGGACGACCTCAAGAAGCTGGTGGAGCCCGTCTTCGCCCACCGGCTCCTGCTGGCACCCGACGCCACCACGAGAGGTGTCACCGCGACCGAGGTGCTGGGCCGGGTGTTGGAGTCGGTGCCCCCGCCGGCGACCCGGGGTTGATCCGTGCGGGTCACGGCTCGGGGCTACGGCGTGCTGGCAGTCGGCGCGCTCCTGCTGGTCGCTGGCTTCGGCCTCGGCTACCCGGAGCTCGCGACGCTTGGATGCGCGGCGACCGTGGCCACCGTCGGTGCGCTGTGCTTCGTGGCGTGGCGGCCCTCGCTGACCATCGTCCGCGCGGCCGACCCCGACCGGCTGCACCGTGGGCAGTCCAGCATGGTCACCCTCTCGATCAATAACGCGAGCCGGTTCTTCGGCGCCAGCCTCGTGGCGCGCGACCGGGTGACGCAGAACGCCGCGCAGGGCACGCCGGCGCGAGGCTCGACGTACGGGGGCACGGTTGCGGTACCGCTGGTCCGGCTGCGCCCCGGGCGCACCACGACCGTGCGCTATCCGGTGCCGACCCGGCGACGCGGTGTGGTGGCCGTGGGTCCGCTCGAGATCTCCCGGCATGACCCGCTCGGGCTGGTGGCGGTGGTGCGGCGCTACGGCGAGCCGGTGACCGTGTGGGTGCGGCCGCGGGTCCATCCGGTTGTGGCCGTCCCGGTCGGACTCTCGCGCAGCATGGACGGCCGGGTGGACCGCGTGCCCCAGGGGAACCTCACCTTCTCGGCGCTGCGCGAGTACGTCGTCGGCGACGACCTGCGTCATGTGCACTGGCGCACCTCGGCGCGGGTGGGCTCGCTCATGGTGCGCGAACATGTCGACACCTCACTGCCCCGGGTCGTCGTCCTGCTCGATGACCGGGCGGCCGCGCACGGGCTGAACCGGAGCGCCGCGGACGGGGAGTCCACCTTCGAGGCGGTGTGCGAGGCGGCCGCGTCGGTGGTGGTGGCCGCCTCGCGCGAGGACATCTGGGTCGAGCTGCGACTCGTCTCCGGTGCCAGCGCTGAGGGGCATCGCGAGGCCGAGGTGGGACCGATGCTCGACCTGCTCGCCGAGGCGTGGTTGCGTGAGACGACCGAGACGCCCGACCTGCAAACGGCCGTGCAGAGCCTTCGCGCCCGGCGGCTCGGCGACACGCTGATCTACCTCACGGGACCGCCCAATGTGGACGATCTGGGCACCGTGGCCGCCCTGCGCGGTGCGTACCCATCGATCATCGCGGCGGTCTTCGGGCCGCTGGAGGCGGGTCTGGCCACTGAGTCCGGCATGCTCGTGGTGGCCTGCGTCGACGGCGCCGACTTCGCCGGCGCATGGGATGGCATCCGGGCATGGTGAGCACCCGAGACGACCCGGCTCCGATCTGGCTGCGGTGGCGCCGCAGCGGGTGGGCTCGGCGGCTGGCCATCGCCGCGACGATGGCGGGGCTCGTCTGCCTCGCCGGTGTCTCGCTCAACCGTGTCTACAGTGGAGTCCTGCTGGCCGAACTCGTGCTCGGCGCGGCCATCGCCTCGGCGCTGATCCCGGCTCTGCTGCGTCCTGCTCCGGCGTGGCTGGTGGCGCCGGTCTCGGTCATCGCCCTGGTCGGGTATGGGCTGTGGGCAGTCGAGGTCTCGGCCCATGCCGGCGGTGTGGCGGGGGACCTGAGCACGCTCACCGTCGACGCCGCGCGCAACGCCGTGCCCCGCCTGCTCTCCGCGCTCATCCCCATCGAGCCACAGCCCGACACGGTCCTCGCGCCGGTCGTGCTCGCCTGGCTTGCGGGCTTCGCCGGCACCGAACTGGCGGTGCGCTCCGCCCGGCCCGCGGCGGCGCTCGTGGCACCGACGCTGCTCTATGTCAGTGCACTCGTGCTGGTCGGGCCCAACGCCGGCGTCGCGCTCTGGCAGCCGTTGCTGTTCGCCGCACTCGCGGCGCTCTGCCTCGCCACGGGCTCGGCTGCCTCGGGCGCCGCAGGCGTGCGCGGGATCGGCAGGCGTGAGCTGGTCAGTCTGCGCGTCCGTACGGCCAGCGGCTTCGCGGTCGGGCTCGCCGCCGTGCTCGCGGTGGTGGTGGCGGTCTCGCCTCTGGTGGCCGGCGCGGTGAGCGGCGCGCCGGGCGACCCGCGGCGCTACGTGCAGCCACCCGACCTCGACGTGACGGATCAGAACCCCTTGATCAGGCTCTCGGGCTGGGCCGCCTTCCCGGAGCAGAACCTGTTCCGGGTCGAGATCCTCGGCGACGCCCAGCCGGCGCCCCCCGCCACCCCAGCGCCCACGGACACGGCTTCGCTCGACCCGTTCGCCGCGGAGACCTTCGCCGCGGAGACCGAGGCGCCGCCGGAGCAGCCGAGCGATGAGGGTGACTACGACACCCGGCTGCGGCTGGCGGTGCTGCCCGACTGGGACGGCGTGACCTGGCACCTCGAGGCGGACTACCGCAACGCCGGACGGGTGCTGCCTCCCGTGGCCGCGCCACCGGGGGTCGATCCCGAACAGCCCGCCGCCTACCCGCCGTTGACGATCGAGGAACGCATCACGGTCGACCAGTTGCGCGGGCGGTTGCTGCCGGCAGTCGCCTCACCCACCCGCGTGGACGGGATCCGGGTCGCCTACGACCAGCGCGAGGGCGGCCTGCTCGACAACGCGGCCCTGGACCCCGGAACCACCTATACGGTGACGTCAGTCAATGAAGGCGTGGACGTCAACCAGCTCATGGCTAGCGACGTGCCGCATGGCGACGCGGTCGCGCGCTACCTCGCGGTCGGGCCGTCCGTGCCGGATGAGCTGTCCCGGTTCGCCCAGAAGGTGGCCGAGGGCGAGAACTCGCCCTACCTCAGAGCGCTGGCTCTGCAGGAGTTCCTCCAGGAGCACTACACGTTCGCCACGGACGCGCCGAGCGGGCACGCGTACCCGAACCTGAGCTTCTTCCTGCTCGCGCAGCCCCGTGCCGGCGGCCAGCGCGGAACCTCCGAACAGTTCGCGACGGCGTTCGCGACGCTCGGTCGCCTGCTGGGGCTGCCGACGCGGGTAGTGGTCGGCTTCCATGTCCCGGCCGGCGGCGGCATGGTCACGGCAGGCGATGCCCTCGCCTGGCCCGAGGTGCTCTTCAGCGGAGCCGGCTGGGTGCCGTTCGACCCGATGCCACCGCCACAGAGCCAGGCACAGCCGGTCGAGCCAGAGTTCGTGCCGCCGCCCCCGCCCAGTTCCGATCCGCCGGTCTCGGTCACCCCGTCGGCCGAGTCGGCGCCCGTCGATTCGCTGGGACCGGAGCAGGCACTCGCGGCCGCCCAAGGCCCGGGTACCGCGGCGATCGTCGCCGGCTCCGGGGTCGGCGCGCTCGGCCTGGCGCTCATGGCATTGATGGCTATCATGCTGGTGCGTGCGCTGCGGAGCCGGGCTCGGCTGCGTTCGGCCGACCCGGCCCGTCGCGTCGTCGGGGCCTGGGATGAGGTGCTCGACGGCCTGCTGCTCGCGGGGCGTCCGCCCCCGCAGCACCTCACCGCGGTCGAGGTCGCGGACTATGCCGCCCACGTCGTGGCGCAGACACCCGGACGCCACGCCCGCCGCCCACGCCCGGCCTCCCCTGACCTGGTCGGGCTGGCTCGCACGGTCAACGCCGTGGCTTTTGGCGGGCGTACGGTCGCCGACCCGGACGAGTCCGTGGCTCAGGCGGCACACACACGTGCCGTCGCCTTCCGGCGGGCGCTCTACCGACGACGGTCGTGGTGGCGTCGACTGCTGTGGTGGGTCGACCCTCGCCCCTTGCGCCGCCGCTAACCGTGCGGCGTACAGTGACCGGCCCGCGGCTAGCACCGTTATCCGACTGGGTGGCGTTGGTGCCTTCCAGAACACAGTCGCGCAACCCGGTGATCTTCGAAGCTGATCACTGGGTTTCATTGATGTGCAAGGAACGTACGCGCGTCACCCAGCTCCGGACGGTCCATGAGGACGGTGCCGGCGAGGCGCACGGCAGACCTTGACGCAACCGCACGCTGGGGCGCCGGCGCACTGCCTGGGGGCGAGAGTGTGGTGACCGGCCCGCGGCTGTGGGCTCGCGGCCTGGGCGGCCAGTCGGGGCGGGCTGCGGCGGGTCGTGCGGCGGCGGGCGGCCGCGGCGAGCATCGCGATCGTGCGGGCGTCCGGGCGCAGTGAGTTCGGGTTGATCGCGGCGAGGAAGCGCAGCCACCGGCTGCGCCCGACGTTGACCTCGTGGACCGCGCGCGGAAGCGTGGCCCAGACGTCACGGGCATACTGCATCGACGGGTCGCCCGGGCCGAATACCGCGGCGTCGGCCAACACGGCGAGCCGCTGCGCGGTTGTGCCACCGAGCCGCGCTGCGATGTCGAGCCGGGTGTCGTACGCGGAACAGCGCACGCCCTGGTCGCGGAGCCGATCGACGAACTCCTGCCAGGCGCCGCAGACGCGGGCGACGGGAGTGCCGCGTCGCCGTCGCCTACGGCGGCGTACGGCCTTCGCCATGACGATCGCGAACAGCAGCGCGGTGATGGCCAGCACCGGTGGCGCCACGTACTTGATCGTCCACTGTGCCCACTTGGGCAGCCCGTTGAAGCAGAGCCAACCGAGCAGGCAGTTGACATTCTCGTTCGGTTCCTCGGCCTGTGGCGGCGGCAGCGGGCGCGGCGGCTGCGCCTGGACGACGGGGGGATCGAGCACCTGCCCCTCGACGTTCTGGTCCGGCTTGACCGTGACCTTCTTGGGCTTGCTGTTCACGTCGGGTGTGGGGAAGAACGGCACCCAGCCCGCACCGGCGAAGTAGACCTCAACCCAGGCCGAGACCATCGCGCCCGTGACCTTGCCATCGAAGTCCTTCGCGGGCGGGATCGCGCCGAGCACCACGCGTGCCGGCACCCCCAGCGCGCGGGCCATGAGGCCGAGGGTGGCTGAGTACTGCTCTGCGTCGCCGACGAGTTCCGGCGCGTTGAGGAAGCCACGGATGCGGTTGGCGCCATGCCCGGGTGGGGAGGCGACCCCCGACTGTTGATCGCCATCGCTGAACGCGCCGTGCTTGAGCGCATCGACAATCGTCTGCAGATGTGTCGATGTCACCGAGCCACCACCGGCCCAGTCGCTCGCGACCGCAGCAACCTCGTCGGGCACGCCGGTCAGGTCCGGGAGCGTCACCGATCCGAAGCTGAGCCCGGCCAGGTCCTGCGCCGAGGGCTCGGCGGGAATCACCACATCCATCGAGTACGAGTCCCCTGTGCCCAGGCCTGTGGGGATCACACCGATGCTCGTTCGGGTGTTGTACCGGAACGATTCGGTGAGCCCATCGGCGCGGTCACCCTCGAACGTGACCTTCCTCAGGGCGCCGGCGGTCGGCATCCAGATATCGGAGTAGGCGCCGATCGTGATCTGAAGGTGTGCCGACTGGCCGTTGCTGTCGGTGGGGATCCGGGAGCCCACCCGGTCAAAGACGCCGGAGCCGTCGGCGGGACCACCGTTGCCGTTCACGACATTCCATACCACGCCGTCGTAGGAGTCCATGGTGGCCAGTCGAAGCCGAGCCCCGGCCGGCAGGCCCGAGACCGTGAAGAGCACGTCATCGCGCAACCGCTTCTCGTACTGCCGGAAGCCGGACAGCGGGCTCGGGTAGGCGCTCGGGTCGAAGGGCGGCAGCACGTGGTCGCGCAGGACGTAGCGGTCCTCGGCCGACACCGGCGAGACGACGGAGTCGAAGGCCGCGACCGACAGCGAGGCGACGACCAGCAGCACGGTCGGTGTGGCGAGCCGGCGCAGGGCGGAACCCTCGGTTCGGGTCGGCCCGATCCGGCGGTGGTGGCGCAGCGTGCCCCACAGCAGGGTGAGCGCGACGAACAGGCAGGCGAACAGGGTCGGCGGCTTCGAGAGCTCGGTCCCGAAGAGGATCACCAAGGCGACGAGCGAGAGGACCGGGACCAGCGGTGCCAGCGCCAGCCGCAGCCGCGCCACCAGCACGCCCGCAAGGCCGGCCGCGAGCCCGAGCAGGAACGGTGGCACCAGCAACGGGCCCGAGACCGTGGGCAGCGGGGGCTGGGTGGTGAGCATGTCCCGCCAACCGTTCACCGTCCCGTCCGTGATGCCGGCGAGGGTCTGCGCGCTCGGCAGGACGGCGGCGATGGTGGTCTCGGGAAGGACCACCGGTCCGCAGGTGAGCAGGTACACGACGACCCCGATGGCGGCCGAGGTCGACGCGCGCAGGCGCTCGGTGAGCACCCCGACGATCGCCCCGATGCAGAGTCCGATGACGCCTACCACCAGGTAGCGCGGGCCGTCGTAGGTGCGGTCCAGGCCAGCCAGGGTGATCGTGCCGAGCACGACCATGAACGCGGCGTCCATGCCGCGTTGCTGCAGCACCGTGGTAC
Source organism: Micromonosporaceae bacterium (assembly GCA_036557785.1). GTDB lineage: Bacteria > Actinomycetota > Actinomycetes > Mycobacteriales > Micromonosporaceae > DATBGZ01. Next base: position 159,745 of record DATBGZ010000089.1, on the reverse strand, counting down.
TCATGACAGCGCCCGCAGTACTCGTGGCAGGTCCTCCAACCGCGCCACCGAGAGCATGGTCAGGGTCCCTCCCGTGACGACCGCTCGGCCGCCATCGGCACCGACCCGGATGCCGACGAGCTTGACCTGAGGCCCGAGCGGCTCACCGGCCCGCTGCACCTGCTTGGCATCGAGCGTGCTTCCGGCGATGACGATGCCGACCGTGACTCCGCCCAACCGCGCCGCCCGCTTCTCGATCATCGGACGCAGGGCGAGGCTGCGCCGGCTACCCCACTCCGCCCGGCTGAACGGGTCGAGCAGGCGCGCCTTCGCCTCCGGCGTGGCGGTGTGTCCGGCCGCCAGCACGGAGACCGTCTGGCTGTCATGGCTGGCGCGTGTCGCGATCGAGGCGCCGACCGACAGCGCCGTCTCGAACTCGGCCTCGTTCTCGTACTCGCCCTTCGCCCCGCTCACGATGACCGCCAGATGCGAGGACCGCGTGTCGACGAACTGGCGGACCATGTAGCGGCCGGTGCGGGCGCTCGTGCGCCAGTGGATGTGCCGGCGATCGTCACCCGGTACGTACTCGCGCAGCGCGTGAAACTCGAGGTCGTGGCTGACGATCGTCCGGGTCGCCTGACCCTCCAGGTCACGCAGCAGACCCGAACCGAGCGGGTCGAGCCGTACGGTCCGGGGGTGCACGATGATCTCGGTCGCCTCGGCGACCTCCTTCTCGTGGCGGAACAGCCCGAGCGGGTCGGCCCGCACCGTGCTCACCGGACCGACCGTGACCACCCCGCGGCGGCGGCCGGGCACCGGGTTGCCCGCCGACCAGGTCTGGCCCGGCGACAGGGTGCTGGTCCGCGGCGACCAGCGGTCCTCGCCGCACGGCACGAGTATCCGAAGTGGACGAAGTGGCCGGCTGGTGGAGGCATTGGTGATGCTGACCGTCACGGTGGCGACCTTGGCCTCTGGCGTCACCCGCAACCGCCGGTTGGACAGGTTCAGCGTGGCCGTGACGTCGGCGTGCGCGAGGGTGTAGACGACGCAGACGGCGACCACGGCGACGCCGCCGACGCCGATCAGAGTCAGCTCGCGCCAGGACATCGCGGTGCCGATGGCGAAGCACGCGACCCCGAGCAGCACGACCGAGATGCCGAAGTCGGTCAGGCCCGTGCGCCGGACGAACAACCGAAGTGCCTGCCACGCCTGGTCGGTCAGCTGGCGCAGGTTCTCCCTGGTGGCTGCCTGGGCGGCCCGGTCGACGGTCGCCCTGCCGGCCGCCCGCGCCGCCGAGACCGCCTGGGTGATGGCGGCGTCGGCCCGCTCCTTGACGGCCGTGGCGGTCATGCTGTGGCGTGCCATCAGGCCCGGTCCCGGGGCACGAGCGTATGGTCGATGATCGATCGCAGGACATCGACCGCCGTCTTGTCGTCGTCGAGCTCCGCCTCCGGGGTGAGCTTGACGCGGTGCGTGAGGACGGGCAGGGCGAGCGCCCGGATGTCGTCGGCGAGGACGTAGTTGCGCCCCTGCGAGCAGGCATAGGTCTTCGCCGCCCGGACCAGCGCGAGGCTGCCCCGGACGCTCACGCCGAGCTGGATGTCCTTGTGGCCGCGGGTCGCTTCGACGAGGGCCGCCACGTAGTCCAGCACCTCGTACCGGGTCTCCACGTTCTCGGCAACCTGGGCAAGCACGCCCACGCCGACCTCGCGCAGCTCGTGGCTGACGTACTCGGCCCGGTCGCGTTTGTTCGCCTCGGCGAGCAGCGCGATGGTGGCGCTGCGCTCCAGGTCCGGGATCCCTGTCCGCATCATGAACCGGTCGAGCTGGGCCTCGGGCAGTGGATAGGTGCCGGCCTGCTCGATCGGATTCTGGGTCGCGATCACCATGAACGGCGGGCCGACCGTGCGGGTGTTCTTGCCGATGGTGATGCGGTTCTCCTCCATCACCTCCAGCAGCGCCGACTGCGTCTTGGGCGAGGCCCGGTTGATCTCGTCGGCGAGCAGGATGTTGGTGAACGCCGGCCCCTCGTGCACTTCCCACTCGCGCGTCTTCTCGTTGAGTACCTCGCTGCCGATGAGGTCGCTGGGCAAGAGGTCCGGCGTGAACTGGATGCGTTTGTAGTCGGTCTGGATCGACCGGGCAAGCGAGCGCGCGAGCAGCGTCTTTCCCTTGCCCGGTACGTCTTCCAGCAGCAGATGCCCCCCGGAGAGCAGGCAGATGAGGGCGAACTCGACCGGCTGGCGTGCCCCGACGAACGCCTGACCGATGTGGTTGGCGATGCGATGGAACGACGCCTGGAACTGCGCTGCGTCCTCGATGGAGATGCTCACACGTGCTCCTTGCTGAGGGGCTGGTCGGGGCACCCGCGAACGGGTACGTGATGGGTAGGGATACTCGTCATGGTGGGTCCCTATGACGGCCACGTGTAGTGCTGGTAGTCAACCCCGTTGATCCGCGCCCACACCTGGTTTCCGTGGTAGCCGTAGAAGGCGCCGGTGTTGCCGGACCAGTGCCCGCTGCCATCGGTCGTCCTCGTGGTCGAAGTCCAGACCCCGGTGCGGTCGTCAACGAAGTAGATGGTGTAGGTCGTGTTCGGGCTGAAGTTGTTCAGGGTCAGGTTGATGTAGCCACAGGAGGGGTCGCTGCACTGCCCGTCCGGTGGGCGCAGCGCGCCGCGCACGAGTGTCGCCGTTGCCGCGGGTGGGCTCTGCGTCGTGGCTTGCGCGCTGGCGTGGGCGCTCTCCCAGCCTGTCGCGTCGAAGACCCGCACCTCGATGGAGTGGGTCGTGCCGGGACCGTAGCCACCCTGCGTCGTGTTGCCGCTCGCGGCCGGCTTCACCGTCTGCCAGGCGCCGCCGTCGATGCGGTACTCGAGGCGATCCAGTGCCCGGCCGTTGGTCGACGGCGCGTTCCAGGAGAAGTTCACCTGCGTCTGGCCGTTCGCCGACGCGCCCGCGCCCGGTGTGTTGGGCTGACCGTACGGGTTGACCGTGGGCGAGCTGGTGGACCAGTCGCCACACCGGTCGTTGCAGGCCCGAACCCGGATCTGGTAGTTCGTGCCGTTGCTCAGCCCGGTGACGAAGCCAGTCGATCCCGAGCCGGAGTAGTCCTGCGTGCCGTCGCCGGTGTAGTCGAACTCGTACTTGACGATCGCCTGACCGTTGTCGTCGGGGGGTGTGAGCGAGTACTGGACCCGCCCGTCGTACCCATGGTTGCTCGCATCGTGGTCAGCCACCGTGAACGAGGTGATCTGCGCCGGTTTGCCATGCGCGACCGCGGCAGCGGAGTCGGGGCTGCGCGGCGACTGCCCGGCCTTGTTGGTCGCGGTGATGTGGAAGGTGTACTGCACGCCGTTGACGACATCGACTGTCGTCGTGGTGACGTCGCCGGAGAGGGTCTTCGTTCCGTCGGCCGTGCCAGCCTTGATGATAGTCAATGTATAGCTCGTGATGGCTGCCCCGTTGTCGGCGGGGGCGGTCCAGGACACATCCATCTGCTGTCCAATGTCACTGGCTACGCCCGCGGCGGTTGGCGCGGCCGGGGTTCCCGGCACGCCCGCCGGCACTTCCGGCGCCGACCACGGGCTCCAGTCGCTCGGGTTCGCGCCATTGGTCGCCCGGACGCGGAAGGTGTAGCTCGCGCCGTTGGTCAGCCCGTCGACGACGGTGTTGCGGGCACGACCGCCCACCTTGATGGGGGGTCGGCCGTCACCGGGCGACTGCTCGATCTCGTACTGGGTGATCGGCGTGCCCTCGTTGTGGGGCTCGGTCCAGCTCACGGTGATCTTCCCGTCGCCGAACTGGGTGCGCGGCGCGGCGGGCTGGTCAGGGCGCTGGTCGGGCGTGATGGTGGGCGAGAGCCCACTCCAGTCGCTCCAGCCGACGATGTTGCGGGCTCGGACCTGGAATCGGTAGTCCTTGCCGTTGGTGAGGCCGGGCGCTTCGCATGTGGTCGACTTCTTGCAGTCGTACTGCTTGCCCGACTGGTCCTGGAGTTGGTACTGGTCGATCTGGGCGCCGTTGTTGTTGCCGGCGGTGAAGGCGACCACCGCCCGGCCGGCCCCGACGGAGACCTTGCGCGGTGGCGAAGGCGGGTCGGGCGCGGCGATGACATGCACGATGACCCGGCCCTCGACCTCCCGGTCGGGTTGGTTCAGTGCGTCCTGGAGGTAGTAGACGATCGTGACGATGCCGTGGAAGCCCGCGGCGGGCGCGATGCGAATGTTGCGGCCATCACCCTGCAGCGTCGCCTGGGCGTCGCCCGACTCGACGTTCACCCTGGTCACCCGCAACGGTTGGTCCGGGAAGGGGTTCGTGTCGTTGGCGGTCACGTCGTACGTGAACGCCTCGCCCGCGTCAGCGCGCGCGATCTCGTCGGTGTTCGCCCTCGCCAGCGCAGCCGCGTCGACGAGCACCGTCATCTCGGCGCCGACGTTGCCCCAGGGGCCACCGATGGTGAAGTGAAGGACCCCCGAGGTGCCTGGCGCAATGGTGCGTTCGGCGGAGAGCCGCAGCTGTGCCCCGTCCAGCTCGACCTTCACGCCGTCGGGCCCGCCCTGTGGCGGTGAGAAGGTCAGCGCGTCGCGCTGCTGTGGGGTCAGGCCGAGCACGCAGCTGCGCAGGTCGACCACGATCGCCGGGGCGCCGGCGCGCGGATGCATGGGCGGGCAGGAGACGGTCGGGTGCCGCCCTTGCGCCGGGGTGACCGTAACATTGAGGGTAAGCGATGCCTTGTGGCCAGCGAGGAGGCTGTCGCTATCGGTGACCTCGACTACCAGGGTGGCGGGGCCGGAGTACGCCGGGTCCGCTTGCAGGGTCAGCGACGTGCGCTTCAGCGAGCCTTCGGCGATGGTGACCCCGGGCTGCGGTGACGCCCAGACCCCATCCGGGCTGGTGATCCGGATGGGCTGGCCCTCGGCGTCGACGATGTACCGCGTCAGGTCGATGTCCTTCTGCGTTCCGCCGACGATCGTGATGTCTTCGACATCGTCGCGCACAAACGGAGCTTGGTCGCCCAGCGGTGGCACGTGCACGAAGGCGATGGCACTGCCTCCGGCAGCGTCGGTCAGCTGGTAGGCCACCTGCCGCGGGCGGTCGCCGAGTTGTACGCGCAGCATCTGGGTCTCGGGAAGCCACTGGGCCGTCAGGCCCGAGCCGTCATCGACGGGTGTCACGGTGAGTTGGTCGCGGTCGCCGTCGATGTCGTCGTCGTTGTCGAGCACCGGCACGTCGACGCTGGTGGCACCGGCCGCGAAGTGCGTCGCCCAGTCGTCCTGGGCGGTCGGCGCCACGTCGGCGCCCTCCTTCGCCGTGACCTGCAGGGTCGCGAACGAGCGCAGGCCGCGGCCGTCGGTGACGGCATACGGCACCGAGATGCTCTGGCCCGACGTCGTCGGTGCGGTCACGACGATCCGGTTGTCCGCGACCCGCGCCTCGTCACCGATGTCAGGATTGGCCACCTTCAGGGCCTCGAGCTGAAGCGGGTCGCCGTCCACATCGCTGTCGTTGGCGAGCACCGGAGCGTCCACCGTGGCCCCGGGTGCGACCTCGTACACGTCGTCCACGGCCACGGGAGCCGAGTCCTCGGCCGGTCTCGGGATGATGCCGACCCGTACCGCGCCCTCGGCGGTCGCCCCGAACGGGTCCCGGACCAGGTAGGTGAACGTGTCGGTCCCGCCCTTGCCCTGGTACGCCTCGTAGTCGAGATAGTCGATTCCTTGCGCGACGATGCGCCCCTGTGCCGGAGCGTTGGTCGCCCCGACGAGGGTTACCGAGTCGCCGTCGTCATCGACACCCGAGAGCGGGACATGGATGCGGGTGACGGTCCCGGCGAAGACGCGGGCCTGCAACGCCTGGGGATTCGGTCGTTGGTTGGTCGAGGGGTCCGCGTCGGTGATGGAAACCGTGACGAGCGCGTCGGCCTCGTTCCCGCCCGGATCGAGCACCTTGTAGTGCGCGCTCGCGGTGCCGGCGGCGTTGGGCGCCTGGTAGCGCACGGTGTCGCCCGATACATACCAGTGGCCCTTGGTGTCGTCGTCCGGGACGATGCCCGGGCCGAGGCTGAGCTGGCCGCCCTCTGGGTCGACGTCGTTGGCGAGCACGTCGATGGTGACCGTGTCGCCGGCGCGGACCTTCGCCGTGTCGTCCCGGGGCGCAGGCGCCTGGTCGTCCGTGTCCAGGACGCGGCTGACCGTCACCACGCCGACATCGGTGGTGAAGCCGTCCGAGACCGTGTACTGGAAGGAGTTGGCATTGACCACCGCCTGGGGCGCGACCACCCGCAGCCACCGGTGTTCCAGCACCGAGACGACGAGCCCGGAGTCCTCGGGAACCGAGACGGAGCTGACCACCAGCACATCGCCGTCGAGGTCGGTGTCGTTGGCGAGCACATCGACCGTGCCGGGGGCGTTGCCCCGCAGGACCACCACGTCGGCCACGGCCACCGGCGGGTTGTGCGCCGTCGCGGCCTGGATGTCGACCCGGATCCGTGCTTCAGCCTCCTTGTCGGTGCCCTGGGTCACCTTGTAGCTCAGGTAATAGGTGTGTTGCTGAGTCGCGAGGAAGGTGAACGTCCCGTCCTGGAAGTCGCGACCGGTGATCGTGGAGTCAGCGGGAGCGTCCGAGACGTAGGTCAGTCGCAGCGGCCCGGACGAGTCGGGCGCGGTGACGTTGGCGTCGGTGTCGTTGAGGAGTGGCTCGATGGTCAGTGGCTCACCCACGAAGCCGACCACGCGGTCGTCGTGGGCCTCGGGCGGGCTGAGGGCCCCGGGCGCGAGGACATGGATCGTCACCGTGCCCTCGCGCGGTGCCCCGTGGCCGTCCGAGATCAGGATCTTCACCGTCTTGTCACCGAAGCGGACATTGGCATCGACGAACGTGATGAACCCGTCCGGCGTGAACCGCACCGTGTCGGGATCCTCGGTGTCCGCGCCGACCAGCACGAGTGGGTCGCCGTCGGGGTCGCGCCAGTCGGTGAGGACGTGGAACCTCACCGAGCCGCCCTGCTCCACGGTGACGGCGCGTTGTTTGGAGGCCAGCGTGGGCGGGGAGTTCTGATCCGGCCTGCGGACGGTCACCGACACGTCTGCGGTGTCGCTGCCGCCCCGGCCATCGGTGATGGTGTAGCTGAATTTAACAATTCCACTCGCGTCGTTGCCGAGCACGAGCTGCAGCGCCTGGCCGTTCGCGATCACGTTCAGCCGCGCGTCCTGGCCCACCTGCGAGATCGAGCTGATGACAACGAAGTCGCCGTCGGGATCGCCGTCGTTTTCGAGTACCGGCAGCAGCGTCGCCTGCCCGGGCCGAGCGCCGTACCTGTCGTCGTGGGCGACCGGGGGGCTCTCCTTCGGGCGCTGACTCTGTGGCGACTCGTCGTTCTTCTGGTCGGTGTCCGGCTTCGGCGGGCGTACGTTCTCCCAGTTGCCGAGGTTCTCGCCGGACCGGTCGAACGTGAAGATCGCGCCCGTGGCGAGCTGGTTGAGCACCACGAGGTCGTAGTTGACCCGGAACTCCAGCGGGTCGTTGGTCAGGCCCGGCCCACGCAGGGATATCGGCGGTGTCGGCGCCATACCCGGGCAGACCCGCACCATGGTGGGCCTCGCTGACCAGGCTGCATAGACACAGCCGCCGACCTGGACCGGTGCGGCAGGCCCACCCGTCCCGTCGGGGCTGAGCACGCGCGGTTCGCCACCGGCCAGGGGAACGCCATAGAGGCGTTCGTCGGTCGCCACGGCCGCGATGTCCGATGCGGGCCCGGACTGCTGCAGCCGTACCCGCTTGGGGGAGTCGGGTAGCACCACCTCCCCGTGGCCGGGCAGCACGACCCGCCCGTCGCCGGAGAGGATCACCGGGTGGGAACCGACCGCCGTGATGGTCGGCTGGGCGATATCGGTGCCGAGATCGGTCGTGCTCACCTCAGGAGTGCCGTCCGCCTTGAGCCGAACCGTGAGCAGCCGGTCGGTGTCACCCGAGACCGCCCAGACGACGCCATCGCGGCCGACCGTGACCGCCGCGTCCCCGCCGACCTTGGCGTCCTCGGGTTCGCTCGTGGTGTCCAGCGAGTCCACTGTGGTCGCCGGCCGTACCCACACGCGGCCGTCGCTGGGGTCGACGACGGCCACGACGCCACCGCCGAGAGCGATGCCCGCCGGGACGGGGATGCGGGCTCCCTCGTCGGGCAGGCTCACGTTCACGACGTCGATGCGGCGCAGTGCCCCGGTGCCGGTGCTGACGAAGACCTGGCGCCCTTCCTGCAGCAGATCGAGCTCGGTGACGCTCGTGGCGTTGAGGGCGACGGCCGCATCGAGCTCCTCGGCCGGCACGATGAACCGGCCGACCAGGCCCCCCTCGTCGCCGTTCGTCACCCACACGCCGCCGTCATGCAGGTCGACGTCCTTGGTCGGAAATCCCTTGGCCAGAACCGCGAGCGTGCCGATGCCGGAGACGAGACAGATGATCGTGACAGGCACGATCCACCGGACCACCCGCCGCCAGGGCACCCTCACCCGAGACACCCGCTGCCCCCTATTGATCTGGCCATCACGGCGCCGGATAACACGCGCGCCGGGCCGGCCCGACCTGCCCATGGCTGCGGATGATGCGTACATCAATGCAGGCGTGGTCGGCTGGGATGACGTAGCTCGGCTCGGTCACGTCCTCCGTGGTCGGGACGTTGAGATCGACCCGCGTAATGCGGAAGAAGTCGCCGTCCTCGGCGTCGTCGTAGGTCCAGGTGAAGTGGATGCCATCGGGTTCCAGCGCCACCGTGACGTCGGGCTGCGGCAGAACGGGGTGAACCACCTGCTGTGGCGACGCGGTGTTCGCCCCCACCCCGGCCGGCCGGTCGGTGGGCGTGACCGTCGGCCTGCCCCCGGTGAGCAGGAAGGCGGAGGCCCAGCCCGCCAACGCCAGTGCCACGATCGCGCCGATGCCCACCAGCATCAACCGGTCGCGACGCCGGGACGCTCCTGACGCCAGCTCGTCGTCCTCGTCTGCCTCTGGCGGTGCCGGCGCGAGCGTCCCGCCCGCCGTCGACCCGCGCACGACCGCGACTCCTGGTTCGGCCCGTGCCGTGGCGGGCACCCGGATGTGCTGCGGCATCGCCGGAGCGGGCGGCTGCAACGACGTAGGTACCTGGCGAGATGTCGGTGGCTGCAGGGATGTCGGTGGCTGCAGCGGCGCGGGCGGCTGAAGCGGTGCCGGCTGCTGGGCGGGGGGCGGTGGCGCGATCGCCGCCGGAGCCGCTGTCGGTTGCGGCGTTACGGCCGGTGTGGGCAGCGCTGTCGTGCTCTGCTGGGGCGTGATCGGGACTGACACCACCGGGGGTGGCGCCACGTGCTGTGTTGGCACCGCCAGGGTGGGCACCGCCAGCGTGGGCCCCGGCTCGATGGGACGCGGCCTGGGGTGCCCGACATGGTCGCGTTCGAGTTCGGTCTGCGTGACAGTGACGTAGCGTTCGTTGCCGTCGGCGACCAGGCCGAGGACGTCGTCGGGCAGGCCCTGCAACCAGTGCTGGCTCTGTCCCGGCAGGCGCAGGGCGTGGCCGGCGATCGCGACCTCAGCCGGGCTGAGCCGTTGCAGGATGGCCAGGTCCGCAGCCTGGACGAGCGCGAAGCCGGACGCGTCGAGGTGGCCGAGCACGGTGAGCTGCGTCTGCCACGGGCCCAAGGGCGCCACGTACGCGGTCGAGGCGTCTGACCGGTCGTCGATGACGAGGGTCGGCTGCCGCGCGTCGGCCGCCGGCAGGTAGCCGTGGGGTTCGACGGCGAGCAGGCGGTCCGCCCGCCCGGTGGCGTGCTGGGCAAAGCTCATCCACTGCTGGGGGTGGTGGGAGACCACCACGACCTGGGCGCCGACCGCGAACGCGCGGAACGCCAGCAACTGTGCCGCCCAGACGCCCCCGACGAGCGTCGCCCGGGTCGGTTCGGGGCGGAAGAGCCGTACGGTCACGGGCACACGCGAGCCGTCGATGCCGAGAACCAGGCCGGCGCCCGGCCCCGCCGGACCCAACTGGGCCAGGGCGGCCCGGGAGGCGAGGTGGGAGCCGATCCGCAGTCGCCGGATGCGTCCGCGTGGGCCCTCGTCGTCCCCACCGGCCGGCGGATGTCCATTGTGGATCGCAGCGGCGGCGACAGGGGGACTGGCGTCGTCCGCCGCCAGGGCGTGTGCGCGCCCCTGCTGCGCGGCAGCCGATGCCGGTACGGCCTGGGCCGCGGCGGCACTCTCGGCGGCGGTCCGCGGCGCGCGCATCGCGACGGTGGGGTGCTCCCAGGGCACGAGCGGTACCGGCTCGGTGAGGGTCGCGGTCCCTCCGGCCGGCGGCGCGTGCGCGATCAACGCGCCGGCATGGTGCTGCTGGCTCTCCGTCGGGTCGGGTGATGGTGAGGTCACCGGGCACCACCGCCGGTCGGCGCCGACGCGTACGTCGCCGGCGCCTGCTCACCGTCGAGCGCGAAGAGGCCCGTCTTCGCCCCCCGAGCAGCGCGCTGCATGGCTCGACAGGTCCGGTCGAGTTCGGCGGGGGGTGCGCTGACCCGGACCAGAGCGGTGAGATCGACGAGCCCCGTCCTCGGGTCTGGATCGAGAACGAGCGATACCGCCGTGGTCGCGGTCGGGACCGCGAGCAGGGCGTCGAACAGAGCCGGTGCCCGGCGTACGGCCGGCCAGTCCCGAATCCAGAACGTCCTCTGTGCCAACTGGGCCGATCGCCATGTCGGCCATCTCTCCTGGAATGCCGCCGTGCCCGCGCTCGCGGATGGGTTGGCGTCGCACGACCGGGCGAGCACCTCGACCAGTGCCGTGCCGTCAAGCATCGTGGCCGCGATGCCCGCCTGGCGCAACGAGGTCACCACGCGTCGCAGCAGTGACGCGCAGACCGCCGGCGCGGTGCTGAGGTCGGCGTGGTAGTCGCCGATCGCCTCGGCGAGGCTACGCGCGTCGATGCGGACCACGACCGTCGTGGTCTGGTCGGCGGCGAGCGGTGCCTGGCCGAGAGCGGCCAACAGGTCCTGATAGGACTGCTCGGCCGGGCTCATGGTCGATGGTGCCGACCGGGGCACGGTCTGGATCACGAGCTGGATGACCGCCCCCGCCTGGTCGGCTTCGGCGATGGACGCCGCGAGAAGCTCCAGCGGCACGCGCGCGTGCTGCGGCGCCATGACCTCCGGCGCGACGGTCGCGGCCGCGAACCACCCCGCGTCGTCGCGTGCCACACCCACCCGCACGCCACCCGGCACCGGTACGTCCTGCACGCGCAGATCCGGCGAGAGCCGGCGCAGTACCGAGAGCGTGGCGGTGGCCGGGCCGGCGGCGCGGACGAGGCGGCGCCGGCGACGGTACCGCCAGACCAGTAGCCGGCGCTCCACCAGCCAGCGCCCACGCCACCGTGCCAGCGTCGCGACGATGACCGCGGCGGCGACGATCGCGGCACCGGCACCGGCGAGCACCCGGTAGCCGAATGCCGCGAGCGAGCCGAAGATGGCGAACTCCACGACGAGCAACTGCATGCCGTGGATGCGACCCGCGTAACCGGGGCGGCGTCGGGGGATCAGCACCGCCCGATCGCCACGCGGTGGGGAGGTGACGCTCATCCCGTCGATCCTCCCTGCCCCCCGGTCGGGTCGGGCGTCCTCATCAATGTCACGATCATGCGCGCTGGTTGCCTCAGTCGGACGTGGCGACCAGCAGATCGTCCACGGTCAACGTCGTCAGATCCTCTCTGTTCGGCACGCGGCCCAGGGCGCGCAGCCGGCCGGACTGCGCCTTGCGCATGCCCTCCAGCAGCTTGCGGGCCTCCCGCGCGTTCCCGAAGCTCTCGTCGCGCTCGATGCGCGTGAACCACTCCAGCAGCGCCTCGCCGAGGCCCGGGGCGAAGTGGTAGTCGCCGTGCCGGGCGATGCGCCCCGCGATCTGGAGCAGTTCCTGCGCGCTGTAGTTCTCAAACTCCAGGGTCTTGGCGAAGCGGGAGGCCAGACCGGAGTTGGCGGCCAGAAAGTCCTGCATCTCCGTGGTGTAGCCGGCCACGATGACGGCGATCTGGTCGCGGTGATCCTCGATCAGCTTCACGAGTGTGTCGATGGCCTCCTGGCCGAAGTCGGCGCTGCTGCCGGCCGAACGGGACAGCGTATAGGCCTCGTCGATGAACAGCACCCCGCCGAGCGCCTGCTCGAAGACCGAGGTGGTCTTCTCCGCGGTATGGCCGATGTACTGGCCCACCAGGTCGCGCCGGCTGACCTCACGGAACTCACCGTTCGGCAGCATTCCCAGCGCCTTGAGCAGTTGGCCGTAGAGGCGGGCCACGGTCGTCTTGCCCGTGCCCGGCGCGCCCGTGAAGATGAGGTGCTGGCTGACCGTGTCGACGGCAAGGCCCTCCCGATGGCGCCACTCGTTGACCTGGATCTCGTCGATGAGCGCCCGCACCTCGTTCTTGACCCGGGCCAGGCCGATCATCGAGTCGAGCTCCTGGAGGAGGGTGTCCACCTGCTTGTTGTCGTGCGTGCCCGGGGCCTGGCTGCCGGAAGCACCGACCAGCCGCCGCAGTGACTGGTCCTGCGGCTCCTGGATCACTGGGTTTGCCCCGGCTTCGACGAGGATGGGCGGCGGGCCGGCGGCGGCGATCTGAGTCGCGCGGATGGCACCTCCACAGCCCGTCCCGACGTGGATACCAACCGATCCTGCGTCGTGGATGTAGCACTCGACGATCGTGGGTGAGCTCTGGAACGCGACCGCGATGCCCGCCCCGCGCACATTCTCGATCTCACACCGCTCGATTGTTGGCGCAGCGGAGTGATAGACGTACACGCCCCGGTTGCCGCAGCGACGGATGCTGCAGTTGCGGATGCTCGGGTCGGCACCGAGCCGCACGATGATCCCGTCCTCGGCGATGTCCTCGATCTCGCATCGCTCGAGGGTGCCGCCCGAGTCGGCGATCACGACGCCGAACTGGCCGCGGGCCACGACCAATTCGGTCGCGGTGATCGTCGCGCCGTCCGTGACCTCGACAGCCGCGGCGGTGTCGGACTCGGCCCGGCACATCTGTAGGCGCAGCGAGGAGTGGCTGGCCGCGACCGCCGGATAGTCGTGCGACTTGAGGACCAGGCCCCGCAGCGTGATCTCGCCTCCGGAGCAGGTCAGGGCCGACGCCGAGGCCCGGGTTGCATCGATGATGACCGAACCCGCATCGCCGGCCGCGACGACGCTGAGCTGCCCTCCGCGCAACTGGAGGGCCTCCTGGTACGTGCCTGGCTCGATCGAGATGACGGTGCCGTCGGTGGCCGCCTCGAGTGCGTCCGAAATGGTCGGATACGCCCCGGACCGTTGTGGCGAAACGGTCAACGTCCCGGCCATGGCTCCCCCATCGGCTGCTCCCGCGGTCGCGCCGTCTCCCTGCGACGGCATCAGCCTATATATAGCTGCCCGCTCACCACAGCCCCGGCCATCGCCCCGGCTACCGGGATCTGGGGGCGCTCCCGGCTTCGGGGAAGAGCGGGATCGGCGGGCCCGGCTCCTCCGGTTCCCGCGGCCCGGCGGGCCGCCGCGCGAGCGTGCCGCGCCAGAACCGCCGCCGGCCGCGCGGCACAGCGAGCGCGAGAACGACGACCGCCAGGGTCGCGAGCACGGCGACACCGGCGCCCATCATGGCCAGCTCCTGCCGGTGCCGCGTCGCATCGTCCAGGCCGAGCGATCCGCCGGCCGGTCGGGGCTTGGGCAGCGGCACGGGCGTGGCGTCGATGATGTGGCCGTTCACGGCCGCGTACGGGTCGACGATGCCGTGGCCGTAGAACGGCCCGGTCGCAGCGGGTGTCGCGGTGCCGAGAAGAACCTCGGGCACCTCGCTGGCAGGCAGGTCGCCACCCCAGCGAGCGCGTAGCAGGGCCGCCGTCGCGGCGACGAAACCGCAGGCCAGCGCGGTGCCACTGCGCTGGCTCAGGCCTGCGTCGCGGGCCAGGGTGAGCACGTCGACGCCGGGGGCCATGAGATCGACATATGTGCCATGCTGCGAGCTTGCCCAGCGTGCCCCGGTCTGGTCTATCGCGCCGACCCCGATGACCCCCGGATAGGCGGCCGGGTACGGCTTGGGGTTGCCCGCATCCGTGCCGCCCTGGTCGCCGACCGCGGCCACCACCGTGATGCCCTGTCGCAGCGCGTCGGCGACCGCCGCGGCGAGCGCATCGGTGTCGTCGTACGTCACCGCGGTCACGGCGATCACGTCGGCGTGGTGCGCTACCGCCGACTCGATGCCATTGGCGAGCACGCCGGCGTCCGCGACCGACCCGCCGTCGCTCGCGGCGGAGCTCACCACCCGGATCGGCAGGATCTGTACGCCGGGCGCGATGCCGACAAGGCCGTCACCGCTGGCGGGCCGCGCGGCGATGACCCCGGCCACCTGCGTTCCGGTACCGAGGCAGTCGTCGTCGGCGTTGCCGCCACCGAGCATGTCGTACCCGGCCAGGACCCGTCCCTGCAGGCGCGGCTGCTGACGGTCGACGCCGGAGTCGAGCACCGCCACGGTGATGCCCGCTCCGGTCGTGAAGGGCCAGATGCGTTGTGGTGCAAGCGCCTGCTGTGCCCAGGCCGGGCCGGGCGCGGTGGGGCTGCCAGGAGCGGCGCAGGTCGCGGCGGTCCGGGCAGCCGCGGGCACGGCCGGAGTGAGCAGCAGCGTCGCGGCGATCGCGATGCCGGCGGCCGCGAACAGCGCGAGCGTGGTCCTCACGATGGATCACCGACGCCGGGGAACTCCTCCCGCAGCATCTGCACGAGCAGGTTCAGGCGGCGCAGCGTGAACCGGCCGGGCTCGCCCGCGTAGAGCCGTCGCCCGGCCGCGGACCAGACCGCGGTCTCCGGTACCGCCTCGCCGCCCGGTGGGACGAACTTGCGGGCCTCGCCGACGAAGACGCTGGCCAACTCGGCGTAGCGCGCGACGCTCCTCGCATCGCCCCGGGCGCGCGCCGCACGGGCCGACCCGGCGGCCTGCTCCGACATCCCTAACCACTGACCTGCATCGATGATGCGGGAGGGCTCGGCACCGCCGAACCAGACGCTCGCCGCGGCCGGACGCTCCGTGACATGCTCGGGCAACTGGAACAGATACTCCCGGGCGCGTCCACACGCGGCGCAGGTCCCGGCGTAGCGACGCACCAGCGTCCCCGCGATCTCCAGCAGGCTGGCCGACCACTCGGTGCGGTGCTGCCCGCAGCCCGGGCAGCGCTGCTCATCGATGTAGAAGATCGCCTCTTCGGGACTGCGCGCCGCGGGTAGCACCTCGGACTGCGCCGCCCCGATCGGTGGCAGCGATCCAGCCTCGGCGGTGGCGGCAGGCCGCGGGTCCGGGCTGGACCGGTGGGCCGCCATGATCTCGGCGCTGCGACGGCGCAGCTCCGCCTCCGCCTCCGGCGGGATGCGGGACTGCCAGTCATCGACGCTCTCGCCCTCGTAGAAGTGGTCGTCCACGCCCCATTTGCGCGCCCACTGTTCGTGCCAGTCGGCGAGCTCCTGCATCATCTGCTCACGGACGGGATCCACCTGCGCCACGGTCGACAGGCTACCGGGCCGGTCCACGCCGTGGGGTCCGCGTCGCGCGCGTGCAGGGGAACGGGCGTCGCTGCCGGCGGGTAGCCTGATGCTGTCCGGGCGCCGCCAGTCGCGGGTGCCAGCACGCGACTGGAGGTGAGAAACCATGACCACCACGGAACCGACGTGGTTCACCTTCATGAGCGCCACCGCCGGACGGCTGATCCCCACGGATCCGCCCAGGCAGATGTCCGGCTTCCGCTTCGCGCGCGTCTTCGACGCCGTCAGCCCCGAGTACGCGCCCCAGATCTCGCAGGAGCGCGGCTTCATCACCGACGACGCGGAGCGCGCGCGGGTGCGGGCGTACCTGGCCGGTGCGCCGACCATCGGCGACGGCGGCGCGCCGGCCACCAACGTGCTCGACCAGTCGGAGACCTTCCCCAACAGCCACCACACCGACGGCGTCTGGATCTGGACCGACCAGGTCGCCTTCTACCTCGACCGCCTCGGCATCGCGCCCGAGCCGGACTTCTACCGCCATATCCGCGACCGTAGCTATGCCGTCGGCCCGGTCACCGCAGCGGTCCTCGACGCCGCGATGCAGGCGGTGCGCGAGTGGTCCGCCATCGATGAGCGTGCGGTCGATGAGTTCCTCGCGGCCCGTGCCCGTGAGGCCCAACGCTTTCCGCCCGAAGTAGCGCAGCGGTTGGTCAGCATGGGCTGGCATGAGGGACGCGACATCGGCGACCGGATCCAGGGCTGGCTGCGCGAGTGGACCGAGGAGTTTCGCACCGACCCCGACCTGCGCTCGCGCTGGGAAGCCGTCTGGCCGCACGTCCCTGAGCAGCAACGGTTCCTGCCGATCCAGCTCTCCGACGCCGCCCGGCGCGTGGTCTACGAGTTCGGCGACCTCGCCACCGCGGGCGGCGGTCTCGGGCGCGGCGTCACGCCGCCACGGCTGGTCATCTACCCCACGGCGGACAACGACAACGCCGGCGTCGAGACCGAAGCGGTGATCGACCTGGCACAGTGGCTCGGCGTTGCTCTGTGGCCCGTTGGTGAGGTCGGTGACGAGCTGTTCCAGGACGCCCTGGTCGTGGATCCGGACGGCCGGGTGTTCGTGGTCGGCGCGGCTGCTCGCCGCTACGCCGGGGCCAGCTTCGACGAGGCACTGACGAAGCTCATCATGGGGATCCCGCTGGACCCCGTGCCGGAGAACTGGAAGTGGTGGCACGAGCGGGGCTGAGCCATGGCTCACCCGGCGAGGAACGCCCACAGTTGGTCGTCCGCGCCGAGAATGACCAGACCGTGCTCGTCCACCACGGGGAAGTGGGTGAAGGGTCGTTGCGGATGCCACGACCAGCGCGTCGCACCGGCGGGGTCCAGCAACCGTACGAAGGTCTCGGCGCCCAGGTCGTAGTACTGGTGGTAGTCCTCCCAGCGCCTGGCCGCGGGGCACAGGGTCAGCACGAGCCCGCCGGCCGGCACGGCGAGCACCGACCGGGGCCGTGCGGGCAGGCGGTGCTCCCACCATGGCCGCACTCCGCCGGGTCCGGCGCGCAGCGCGACCAGCGGGTACTCCGACTCGCCGGGCCCGGTCTGGACGGCCGGGCCCTGACCCGCGATCACCCACTGACCCTCTACCGCGAGCACGGCGAATGGCGCGAGCACAGGGCTGGGCGAGGCGAGCACGCTCAGCGCCGGCCGCTCACCGGAGAGCAGATGGAGGGAGGGCCCGGCGTCGCTCTGGGTGCCCAGTGCCACCATGCCCGGCCACGGCCGCTGCGGGGCGCTGGACAGGCGCGCGCCGGGCAGCGGGATGCTCCACGCCGTCTCGCCGTCGCGGTCCAGCGCGCGCAGTTCGCCGGCTCGCTCGACCACCACGTGCGCCCCGAAGGGCAGGGGAGGGTAGGTGAGCGGCGCCGGCGAGTCCAGCAGCGTCGCCCACTGCGGCTCGCCGGTGGGCGAGATGCAGATCAGCCGGGCCAGGCTGCCCGGCGACGCCTGCGAGAACAACAGGTCGCCCCACGGCGCCACGGACAGGCCGGTTGCGAGGGCGGCCCGATGCGAGGCGACAACCGCACCGGTGCTCAGGTCGCGCACCACGATGTCGTCCTCCTCGATCCGGGCCACTGTCGACTGTGGACCGATGACCGGAAGGTCGATGCTGGCGCCGGTGGGCTGCGTGGCCCACAGTTGGGCGCCCCGCGCGTCGAAGGCGGCGACCCGGCGCGAGGAGAACATCAACACCCCGCCGCCCGGGCGGGGTAGCAGCAGCCCGGTGCCGGCGTTGTCGAGCGGTACCGACCACGCGATAGTCCCGCTCATCGCACCTCCGCTAGCCTGACGGCCACGGAAAGTGGCGGCCGCCGGATTCTCCGGGAATAGTACGGTGGTCTATCCAAGGAGCTGATATGACCAGCACCCACCCGCTGACCGCGGCCATCGCGGCGGCCCGCGCCGACGACGTCGACGCCCTTCGTCGCCTCGTCGACTGGCCGCTCACCGGGGCAGGTCGCATGGTCCGTGCGCTGGCTGACGTGCGCCACCTGGACCGTGCCCGCCTGCTGGTGACGGGGCTCGCCGAGCTCGACGGCGCGGCGGTCCGACCCGAGATCTCCGACGAGCTGCTCCAGGACGTCGCACCCCGGCTGGCCGCCGCCACCGACATCCGTCGGGCCGCCCCCGCGGCGGCGCAGGCAGCGCTCGAGTCGGTCCGCGTTCCGGAGCCGCCGGCCGGGATCTCCGATGAGCAGCGGGCCAGGTTGCTCGAGCTCGGCCGGCGCGCGGCCGCGGTACAGGAGGTCCTGCTCCTGGTCAGCGCCGCGCACGAAGAATGGCCGGTGGCGATCGCACCCGACTCGGGCCTGCTCGTGCTTGTCCTGCCGGACAAACGGATCCAGGGTTCCCACGTCAGGTGAACAGCCGCAGTGCCGAGCGGTAGGCCTCGCGGACCGCGACCAGCCGCTGCACCCGGAACCGGCCGGGTTCGCGGTGATACATCGATGTCCCGACCTGGCTTCCAACGGCGTCCTGGGGCACGTGGTCGGAGCCGGCCGGAACCAGCCTGAGGACCTCGTCGATCGCCGCCGCGGCGCTGGCAAGGCGCGTGCGCGCCAGCCGCCGCTCCGGTTCCGGCAGACGGTGCGGATCCGCCGGCACGGAGCGGGCGTACGAGTCGGCCACCCAGAGCCACTCGCCCGCGTCGAGCAGCTCCGACGGGTCCGGGCCGCCGTACCGGACCTCGTCGGCCTCGGCCTCGACCGGCCGTTCCGGCAGCGCGAAGAGGAACTCGCGCGGCGCACCGCACCGGGCGCACGGGCCGGCGTACCGCCGGCACAGACCACCCCCGGGTAGCTCCAGCACCGTGCTCGCGCGGTCGAACCTGGACTGCCCGCACGCGCAGGGATGCAGGTCCATATAAAGGTGGGCCTCGAGGCTGGAGCGGGCCAACGGCGCTCGCGCGGCGGCGGTCACCCCACACCTCCCGTCATCGAAGTCTCAGGATCCGGGCAGACCATACAGCGTGTCCTGCGATACGACGTAGACCGTGCCGTCTGGCCCGAGTTGGGGCTGGCTCTGGGGTCCGGGGGCGAACCAGGTCCAGCGGGGCGAGCCGTCCGGCCCCAGGCACCGGACATAGGTCTGGGCGGAGAGGTCCTGCATCCGGTGGTAGTCATCCCACCGGCGCTGGCTCGGCGACCCGGCGACGAAGAGTGTGCCCCCGCTTCCCGGCAGTAGCGCGGTAGGTGGGGCGTGCAGCCAGTGTTGCCAGACCTGGCGGCCGGTCTCGTCGAGGCCCACCACCGAGTGCTCGAACTCCATCTCACGCAGTTCGCGGTCGTCTCCGCGCAGCGCGACCCGGGCGGCGGCGCCAGCGGGCAGGGTCGTCAGCGGCTCACCTGGCGCGAGCCCCTGGGCAAAGGGTGTGATCGCGCTCGCCCAGGGGTCTATGAGAAACAGTTGCCTGGACGACGAGTACCAGCGCAAGCCGACCAGGATCGTGGTCGGCCCGAACCATTGCGGTCGGTGCCATAGCTCGTCAGCCACGCCACTGTCCCGAGCCGTCGTCTGCGGTGGCTGGAAGCCGTCGTGGCCCACCGCCATGCGTACCTGGCCCGCGGAGTCGATGCCGCGCAGTAAGCCGCCGGAGTGGACGAGAACCAGTTGCCCGAGGACGGTGGGGAGAGCGGACGCCGGCGACGACAGGGCGATCGACCACGTGTGGCCGCCGGACCGGTCCGAGCGGTGCAGGATGTCGCTGCTCTTCCCGGCCTGGTCGAACACGGTCTCGTTGAACAGGATCCCACCCCACGGGTCGAGCGTGATCCAGTGCGCGGACGGTGCTCGGAAGGTAGCGACGACCTGGCCGGACCGGCCGTCCCTGGTCACCAGGTCGCCGCCCTCGAGCTGCAGGATCGATCCATCGGGTGCGATCTGTGGGTTGCCATGGACCGGGCCGAGCCGTGGTGCCTGCCAGCGCACCCGACCGTCCACAGTGAACGATACGAGCGCCGACTCGGTGTGGGTGAGGCACCCGCCCGCCGGGTCGACCACGACGCCGTGGCCGCCGAACTGGCGCAGATCCACCGACCACACGGGCGTGACCGTGCTCCTCGCGGCCGCCCCCGGTGGTGTCGGTACCGCCATCACGGCCTCCATCCGAGCGCGTCCCGCAGCAACCCGATCTCGGCCTGCAGTTTCTCGAGCAGGTCGGCGGGGACCGCGACGCCCGGGTTCTCGGTCAGGAAGGCCCGCACGTCCCCGCCGACCTGCAGCAGCTTGTTGAGCACGCTGCGCGCGGCGAACATCCGCATCAGCACCGGATCCAGCGGCGCACCTCCGGCATCGCGGTAGGTGCCCAGGACCGTGTCCCGGAGTTGGGCGATCTCCGCCGGTGACAGGCCGAATTCGTGGCCGTAGTGCGAGGTTCGTTCGAGGAGGTTGGAGATGTCCCGCTCCGGCTCGCCGATCGGCCGCCCGTCCTGGTCGATCGAGAAATGCAGCGTGGGGGTGTCGATGAAGGTGACCGCGGACGGATCCCAGAAGAAGTTGCCGGGATGGGCGTCGCCGTGGGCGATCGACGCCCAGCCGGCGTGGGTCAGGCTCAGGGCGACGGCCTCGTCCACGCGCTGGCGCAGCTCGTCGATCGGCAGGCCGCCCAGGGTCTGGTACACCTCCGGATCGAGCGCCACATCCGCGGTCAAGCTGCGGGCGAGGTCGGTGTGGAACTTCACATACTCCGGGGCGACATGGCCGCCGGAGCCTTCCGGCCGGGTGTGCAGCTCGGCCAGCGCGGCGGCGGTCTGGGTCAAGGCGGTGGACAGCGTCGCCAACTTCTCGGGCCGGCTACCAGCGTCGGCCCGGCCGGCGGCCTTGATGAGGTCGTCGATGCCCGTTCCGGCGGCGCGGGTGGAGACCAGGACTCCGGCCGGGCCCTCGGGCGTCTCCATCTTGCCGATTGCGATGACGTCCGGCGCACGGAAGCGGCTGAACTCGGGCGAGTGCAGGCGTCCCAGCGACGACAGCTCGCGCACGAACTCGTCGAAGTTGGGAAATATCTTGCTGATCGCCACGACCTGACCAGCAGCGTCATGGACGAGGCTGACCGGGGCCCCGGAATGGCCCTTGGCGCCCTCGCCTCCCATGGCCTCCAGCGTGATGCCTTCGCCCACCGCGGCGGCGACGAATGCGGTAAGGCCGGCCCCGGTCCCGGCCGAGATGTCGATGGTGGGGAGGGCGTCGGCCAACTGGGCGAGCACCGCCCGGTCGACCAGTCCCTGCGGCGTGCGGCTCTGCTCCGCCAGATCCAGCGCTCGGTCGACGTCGGTGGGCCGTAGCCGCGGATGGACGGACGTCGTCGCCCCGTGCGGTGGCGCGGCGGCGTCCAACGCGCCCCGTGCCTCGGGGCTCAGGTCGCCCTCGACGAGCGCCCAGCGCTGCTCGGCTCCCGGCTCTGCAGGGCGCAGGCCCAGATGCTCGCGCAGCGCGGCGATCTCGCCGCGGGCGTACTCGGCGTGCCGCGGGTCGGCGAGCAGCCGACCCAACACGTCGAGTTCGGCGAGTCGGCCGAGGTCATGCGGGCTCAGTCGGGAACTGGGATCGAACTCGCCGGGCCGCAGCGCGTTCGCTCCGGATAGATCCAGGTCGGAGCGTGCTTCGATGGCGGAGAGCTCTGCCAGCTCGTGCGCGACCGCGCGCTCAATGGTGATGTCGGCCGCCCGGTCCGAGAGTTCGATCCGGTACCCTCCGCCCTGAAGCGGCACGGATCTGGCGACCGCCGCGTCCGGAAGCTCGTGCGCCGGCACCGAGGTCACCTCGAGGTGCAGGCCACGCCCAACCGACCCCGGGGGCAGCCGGTCGACGAGATGCTGCAGCGCCTGACGTCCCGCGTTCTGTACCGCGACCGGGTCCGGCTCCGAGCGGCCGTGGCCGTGGAACTGCGACTCGGGCACCCGTGCCGCGGTGATCGGGCGGGGCTGGCCATCCCAGTTATAGTCGTCGATGTGCTTTCCGGCCACCGAGAAGCTGTCCCGTGGGTGGAACGGGTGCCGCACCTCGTGGCCGTCCTCGAGGTCGCGCTGGATCGCTGCTTGGTCGTGCAGCCCCTGCGCGTGCAGGGCCACCAGATCCTCAGCGCGCTCCCAGGCGAACTGGCGCTGGGTCAGCGTGTTGAAGACGAACGGGAACCCGTACTTCTGCAACAGCCGGGAGCGGCCCGGGTCGAGCCGGGATCGGACCGGGCTGCTCCGCTCGGTCGCCGCGCCGATGTCCTTCTGCACGGCTTCGCTCGCGCGGTCGAAGACGATCTGCATGCGGTCGAAGTCCTGCTTGAACGCGCTCAGCGCGAGCCCGGACTGGGCGTAGTGCGCCTCGAAGACCGCCGCGATCGCCCGCGGAAGGTCGAAGCGGATATGCGCCTCAATGGATGGGAGGAGCTCGCGCATGACCTCGAGTGACGGCAATGCGTGCCACCGGTCGCCCGCCGATCGCGCCGCTTGGAAGGCTTCCCGCCAGTTCGGTTCCAGGCTCGGGTGGGTCGGGGATTCGAGCCACCGTTCCAGGTTCACCCGGTACGTGTCGTAGAAGGCGACGACCTCCTGCAGCTTCATGATCGGGTAGGTGTAGTGACCTCCGTCGATCATCTCGAGTTCGAACCTGGTGACGTAGTAGTACACCTTCGCGAACCAGCCGACGCCGTCGCCGGCGGCGAGCAGCTGTTCGGCCTTGCCGTCGAGCCACTCCAACGCCGCGACCGCGTCGGCGTGCGTCTCGTGGAAGACGCGGTTCGGCTCCGGTGGCATCGCCATCGGATCCGGGTGGCCGGTGACCGTGAAGTCGAGCCCCGGCTCGAAATGCGGCACCTCGCCCATCGCGGCCTTGACGAGCTCGGTCTGGATCGTCAGCCGGTGGATCAGCTCCGGGTCGACGTCATGCCCGGACCGGGCGAGCGCGCGAAGCGACTCCAGCATGTCGCGGACGGCGTAGCGCGCGGTGAACCCACGTTCCTGCGCCACGCTGAGCTCCGGGCGTCCCGCCAGGTAGTCGTCGCGGAACTCGTGATACGCCTCGCGGAAGGCGTGCTGGAGCGCGGTGATCTCGGATTCCGTGAAGTCGTGCTCGCGGCCGAACAGCGCGGTGCGCTCCATCATGTTGGCGATGTCGCGTTCGGGTGCTCCGATGGGGTGGCCGTCGGGGGCGATCGCGAAATGGCCCGCGGGGAAGTCGATGAAGGTGACTCCCCCCTCACGGTCCCAGAACAGGTTGCCCGGGTGGGCGTCGCCGTGCAGCAGCGCGGCGCCGCCGTCCACGCGAAGGGATTCGTCGATGAGCTCGGTGGCGTGGCGCACGGTCGTCGCCGCATCGAGGCCGAGCCGGTCGAGGACCCGGCGGTTCGCCCGGGTGGCGATCTCGGCCAGTTCGGTGCGGGCCACGCCGTAGTGGTACTCGAGGAACTCGCGGGAGACGGGTCCGCCGGACCCCGCCGGCTTGCTGTGCAGTTCGCCGATCGCCGTACCCGCGTCCCGCATCGCCCGAGCGACCTCGGCCAAGGCCGCTTCCCGTTCGGGCG
Organism: Micromonosporaceae bacterium; assembly: GCA_036557785.1. Taxonomy (GTDB): domain Bacteria; phylum Actinomycetota; class Actinomycetes; order Mycobacteriales; family Micromonosporaceae; genus DATBGZ01. Next base: position 136,186 of record DATBGZ010000089.1, on the reverse strand, counting down.
TGCCGTGGGCGGGCAGGCCGTCGAACATCTCGAAGATGCTGCGCCCCGGCGCCAGCGACATGACGTAGAGACCGGCCCGCTCTCCGCCGGGCAGGTCGGCCACCGCGACGTCGAGCGGCTCAGGCACCTTGAAGTGGGTAAATTCGTCGTGCCCCAGGCGCTCGACCGTGGAGAGCTCGCGTAGCAGCTCCTCGATCTTCGGGAACATCTTCGCGATCGCCACAGTGTGGCCCGACGCGTCCTTGACGAAGTAGACGGGAGCGCCCGACTGGCCCTTGCCTTCACCGCCGCCCAGACTCTTGAGTTCCGCCGCCGGGTCGTGGACCGCGCGCTTGGCGAGTTCCTGCAGGGCGCTCGTGCCGCCGGCGGGCGTGGTCGCGTCGATGTGGTCCATCGAGGCCACGAAGTGCTCGATGGCGGCATCGCTGACGACCGGGTGGGGGGAACGGGCAGCCATCGCGGCATCGGTGGCCGCGCGCACGCTCTCCTCGTCTGCCTTCAGCCACGTGGTGCCTTCGCCGCCATCGCCGTGGCCGCCGTGCCCGGCGAAGGGGTCGCCGGGCTGCTCGAACCGGTGCCCGTGCGGGTCGTATCCCACCCACCCCGGCGGGCGGTCGCCAGCGTGCACGCCGGGCGGCTGCGGACCCACCGCGACGCCGCCGCGGTTGCTGATCCAGGCGACATCGATCGGCGCATATACCGCCTTGCCGCTGCGGATCGCCAGCTTCTGGGCGAAGTTCTCCTCGGCACCACGCACACTGATGTCGCGGCCGGACTCACAGCTCACGAGGACGATGCGGTCCCGCCCGGCGAGTTGCGGGTGGCGCGACACGAGCTCCTCGATGACCCGGTGGATCTCCACGTGGCTGAGCCGCTCGCCGCCGACGGCGAGGGCGAAGCCGTCACCCGTGTGTTCGCCATGCACGACCACGACGAGGGTCCGCGGGTCGACCGAGGGGATCGCCGCCGCGTGGGTGCGCAGGGGATCGCCCTGCGGCACCAGGGAGATGATCCCGCGCTCGGGCTGCACCTCGGCGAGGTCAGCGAAGCGCGACGCGTAGTCCGAGTGCATGGCGAAGTGGTGCACCAACACGTCGTCGCTCGGGCAGGGGAACTGCTCCTGTCCCGGCTCGCGCCCGCCGACGCGGTGCGACGCGATGTTGGCATCGCGCAGCTCGTCGCGCAGCCGCTGGTCGAACGCGTCGCGGTAGCGGCGCTCTTGTGCCTGGCTGAGCTGGTCGCGACTCGTCACGCCCTCGCGGCGCAGGACGTCGCGCTCGAAGGTCGGTTCGATGCGCCGGGCGATGTCGCTGACCGCGCCCGGCTCAGCGCAGACACCCTCGTGACCGGCGCGGTCGGCGCGATTGCCCGCGTACGCCGCGTCGACGGTCCAGTGGTTGAGCGGTGGGTCGGTCCGACCGCTCAGCAGGCTCTCCACCGCTACGCCAGGGCCGAGTCGCACCGACGGTCCGGAGAGCGTGAAATCCCGTACGCTGGTAAATGCGTGGATGGTGCCGTCGCGGAGCATGATGGCGGTCGCGGTGTTGGGCGTCCGGGACAGCTCCGCGCGCACGGCAGCGACGGTCGGGTCATCGGGGTTGGTCGTCAGCCAGCGGTCGATCGCGGTCAGCTCGTGCTGGTGCATCGCCTCGGCGAAGGCCTGGGCGGCCCGATGCGTGGCCTCGCGGGCCTGTGGGCTGTCGATGCCGTACCGCTCGACCGGGAACGGCTCGAACTCCTGGCTGAACCGCCGCTGCATGGTGCGGTCGACCCGATAGAGGCCGTCACCCGTCTCCACGACCCGCTCGCGGTCGAGCCGCTCGATCTGCCGCTGGTCACCGGCCGGCCGCGGGTCCCCGTCGCGCCCGACGGGAGGTCGCGGCGCGCGGTCCGTGGCACCGAACTGCTGGCGCAGGTGGTCGGCGATCACCTCGCGGGGCAGTGGTTCGGGGCGTCCGGTCCGCGCGGAGATCTGCCCGAACTGCTCGCGCAGGAACCGTTGCACCCGCCCCGCCTCGGGCGCCTTCTTCAGGCTGGTGGCGCCGACGGAGAGCGCGTTGCGGGTCATCTGCTCGATGCGCTCGGCCACCCCTGGCGCGTGCGGATCCCAGCCGTGGCCGAATTGACGATCGAGCAGCTCGCCCACCAGGTCATGCCCGCGGGCGAGGTCCGCGACCCGCAGCGCCTCCCGCGACGCCGCATCGGCCGACACCCACTGCGGGCCGTCGGGCTGATCGCCGTGATGACCGCTGGGTTGATCGCCGGGATGGCCCGCCGGCTGATCGGCATGCCCTCCGCCGGGTTGGTCGCCGCGGTGCCCCATCGGCCCCTCGGCGCGGTGCGTGGCCGGCGGCTCGCCCCGGGGGTGCAGTGGCCCGGTGTGGCCGATCCGCTCGACTCCGCGCCACTCAGCGCCGAGCAGCGCCCGCTTGCCGGCCCACATCCGGTCCGATCCGGTCGGGCCCGACTCGGGCCGGCCGGCCTCGGCCACCTCGTGCGGTGTGGGGTAGTCGCGCCCGCCGAAGGGGTTGTTGCGTGCGCGATCGTAGATATCTGCCGCGGCCGTGCGCTGCCGGCCGATCTCGTCCAGCAGCGCGTGGTCCGGGACGCGGTACTCCTGACGAATTCGTTCGATATCGACATGTGGCGAATACGGGTCGGCGAGCCACCGCCGGACGTCGGCCGCGTCCCGGTCGAGCCGGTCGATCTCGGTGTGCAGCCGCTGGAAGATCGCCCGGGCGCTGTGCTCCCCGTTGGGGTGCCAGTCGGTTCCCTCCCGCGCCTGGAAGTATGCGCCGACGTCCACGGCCCGTCGCTCGACCCAGTCGACCCCCGACGAGCGGTACCACTCCCGCAGGTGGCTGTTGAGCGCACGGTAGAAGCCGCGCCCCTGCACGCTGCGGTGGATGCCGACCGAGTCGTGGTACACGGTGAGGTGCCCGTCCGCTCCCCGACGGAGGGTGAAGGTCATGTGGCCGGCTACCGTGCCGTCCCGGTCGAGCACCTGCAGTCCTACGGTCAGCTCATCGCGGTGCGGCTGGATGGGCAACCGCTCATCGAGGCGGACCCGCAGGCCGCCGAAGTCGCGGCCCTCGAAGATCGGCCGCAGCGCCTCCACGATCTTCGGGTACCAGCGGTCCCCTTCGACATAGCTGCTCGGGATGACCTCATCCACCGAGATGAACCGATGCTCCTGCGTCCACTGCTGCGTCAGCCATACATCGTCGCGGACCCCGCCGGGCGGGTCCGGTGGTTGCGGCAGGTCACGCGTGGCGAACCCGGCCTCGGTCAGTTCGTGGTCCAGACCGTTCAGGTCGACGCGCAGCGCCGGGTGATCCCACTCCAGGCGCGGGTCGCTCAGGCGGTTCATGAGGTACTGCCGCTCAGCCAGGCGCGCCTCGATGTGACCCGGCGAGACGGGACCGTCGTAGCGATCCAGGTAGTGACCGAACTGCCCGCGCTCGCCGTCCCCACGCTCCGCCGAGATCGTGCCCAGCGTCTCCACGATCTCGTGGATCCATGTCCGTGGCAGGACATCTCCGCGCGCGTGCGCGCTGACAGTCACGACGTGAGGGTCGTCCCTCGTCCCCGCACCGATGGTGGTCCGGGCGACGTCCCTCATCTGGTCGCGGACCCTGACCTCGAAGTAGTGGTCGTGACCGGTCGCGTCACGTACCCGAAGCTGGTGGCCGACCTCCTCGAGCTCGGTGACCCGACCGGCATAGTCGCTGACCCGCGTCTCCTGGACCGAGGCCAGGACCTCCACGTCAAAGACGCTGCCCGCGTCGCGGCCGTCCGCCACGAACCGGGTGCCCGCGATCGAGCTCGCGCTGTGCTCGTCGCCGTACCCCGGGGGTCGGTTGGTCGGGCCCTGGTCGACGGGCGTGCGCCCGGTGGGTCCGCCTCCCCGGTCGGGGTGCGGGCCGGCAACGCCGGAGCCCGCCAGCACGCGCTGGGCGCCGTTTCCCTCGTGACCGACCGGCGCGGCCTCGTCGCGCTGACCGGGGATGACGCCGGGCTCCCGCTCGTCGACCAGAGCCCGCGGGTCCCGTTGCGTGCGCTCCTCCGTGACCGCATGCCTGGCCGCCACGGTCGGGGCACGGCCGGCCCCACGCCGCGAGCCGGCCGTTGCCGGGCCGCGCAGCTCGCGCACCTTCGCCTCGATGCCGGCCGCGTCGAGCGTGCGGCGGGCCCCGCCCTCGACCCGCGTGAAGTGCTGTTCGACGAAGCTGCGCAGACGGGCGCCGTAAGGGTTGAGCGACTCGGCGGGAGCTTCGAGCACGCGCTCGACCATGGCCGGGGTGAGCTCCGGGGCACGCCGGCTCGCCACCGGGCCGGTGCCCTCGCGCGCCTGGCCGAGGTGTTCGACCAACGCGTTGGTGTAGTGCTGCTGGTACTGCTCGCGGACGTGTTCCTTCCAGGAATTCCAGAACTTCGTCCGGTCGCCGGGGCTCCTGGCCGCCGTCTCGGCCCGAGCATGGTCGGCACTGGTCTCGGCCGCCGGCCGGTGCACGCCGTGGCCCGCGCTGTCCACAGTGGAGGATCGAGCTGGCTCGGCTGCATGGTGAAGCGGGTGCGGTCCCTGGGCGGCTGCTGCGGTGGCGTGCTCCGATGTGGACGTACGGTCCGCGGCCGCCGCCGGCTCCCGCGCTCGCGTTGGCTCCCCTGTGGACGGACGCTCGGTGTCCCGGGCAGGCGTGTCCCGGACTGGCCTGTCGTGGGCCGGTTCGGTGGGCACGTCACGGCCGGGTTCGGGCGGTGGACCGTCGCGGCCTGTCTCGTGGGTGGGCACATCCCGGACGGGTTCGGGCGGCAGGTCCTCGTGACCCGGCTCGTGGTCGAGATCGTGGACGCGCTCGGGCAAGCCAGCGCTGGTCCGGTAATCCCGCTCCGGCGAGCGGATCGTCGAGCGCCGGCCCTCCGTCGATCCCAGCCGGCCGCCGAGCCCGTCGGCACCAGAGCCGGAACGCGAGGCAGGGGAGAAGAGGTCCTGGGTTCCCAGCCGCACCTCCTCGGTGGCGAGGTCGTGCAGGAAGTCGCCGTGCCGGCCGCCGCCGGGGGTCAGCATGACCGCCCCGACGAGGGCCGTGGGGGAGAAGCCGCTGAGCAGACTGTTGCCAGCGGTGTTCCACTCCCACTTCATGCCGCTGTAAAGGCCGGCGTTCTTCGCCTCCTCGGTCAAGCCCGCCCAGTCGATGACGCGGTCGCGGCCGTACTTGAACATGTTGTCGACGGTCTGGCCCGCCCCGAAGGTCGCCGCGGTCCACAGCTTCGACGGGATGCCGAGGCCGAGTGGGCCGGCGATGGCTCCGGTCACCCAGCTGTCGACGATCTCCATGCCCAGCCGCGGCAGCGCGCCCTCGTCGCCGAGCGGGTCGTGCCCCTCCAGCGTCTGCAGCACCGTGATGCCACCACGGGTCCACAGGGTGAACTTGCCGAAGCCCTTGGCCCCCTCCCAGGCCGCCTTCGTCAACCCCTTGCGCAGACCCTGCTTGAAGAACGCCTTGATGCCCTGCTCCCAGAGCTTCTCCAGCAGCTCTTCCATGATCTTCTTGATGGCCATCTTGTAGCCGAAGAGCTGGGCCGTCGAGATGAGCGTGCCGATGCCCGTCCAGATCGTGACCAGCAGTTGGACGATCGCGACGATCGCGAGGATCAGGTTGACCACGCCCATGAACGCCGACGCCTCGATCTCGACGGCCTTCTCGTGGACCTCCCCGCGCACCGCGCTGATCGCCTGGAGCGTCTCGCTGAGCCGGTCCCGGTAGCCCAGCAGATCCTCGTGCACGTACCGGCCGGAGAGGGAGCCCTGCCAACCCTGCAGGTCGGGGACGTAGCTGTTCACGTCCTCCAGGTGGTTGCGGTAGAGGTCGCCCGCGCGTTGGTAGGCGTCAGCGAGATCGAAGAGGCGTTCGTAGTCGACGAGCGGGAACTGGAGGACGTTCTCGCGGAACCACGGAAAGACACCGGGCACCCACTGGTCGAGTTCGCGGAAGATGTCCTGCAGCTCACCGATGATCGCGCCAGCGACACCGCCAATGACGTTCTCGGGCACCCCTGCTCCGCCCCGTCACCCTCGCCGGAGCTGGCTGGCAATGACCCAGTGATGGGAACCACGGGATGCGGCCACGTCCCGGATCAGTCTCCTCCGAGTTGGTTGGGTTCGGACTAGGCGTCCAGGCCGGCCGACCTGATGTCGACCGCGTTCTGTGTCTCGCCGCCCTCGAACTCGGCCATGCCCCAGGCTGTCGTGTTGCCGAGTTTGATCAGTTGATCGCCGGCGTCGGACATCTCCGTCATGATGCTGTCCCGGACCGGGGTGTCGCCGGGGTTGACGGGGTCGAGATAGTCGTGCTGGAAGCCGCGGCCGAAGCTGTCGTCGCCCCACGGGCGCTCCGCCTCGATCGCGTTGATGTCGGCCTGGGCGGCCTGCGCCTGGGCCTTGAATGCCTGCGCCAGCGCGGCCAGCCGAGCGCCGGTGATGCCGATGTTGCCCGGGTCATCATCGATCATGACGTAGTCACCCACGTCGATCACTCTCCCATCAGGCGCGGCAGGTCGGCATCGTGGCTGGCCATCATGCGGTCGGCGTCGGTGGTCGCGATGAGGCCGAGGCCACGATCGGCGGGCATCACCTTCTCCAGGATCCGTCGGCTCTTGGCGTTGGCGTCGTCCACGGCGGCACGCACGGTCGCCAGGATCGACGCGGACAGCTTCGCGGAGTTTGGGGTGCGGTAGACCCGGGGGTCGATCTCCAGATCGACGAGCTGGCCACGCGGGCCGACCACGGCCCTGATCAGCCGGTCCTCGGACCAGGCCACGCCGGTCACCTGGGCCATCTGCCGTCGGGTCTCGTCGATGCTCGCCACGCTCTGCTGGAGATCCGCGACCAGCGAGCTGAGGGCCGACCACTGTGGACGCTGCGTCTCGCCCTGCTCCACGCCGCCGACCTCCCCCTGCCGCAGTGCCCACCGCGTCCAAGTCACGTACGAGCATAGGGAACGCCGCCGGGAAAGTCAGCCCCGTCCGTCCAGCCGTTGGCCGAGCTGACGCGCGTGGGCGAGCAGGCCGGGCACCATCTCGCCGGGCAGCGAGAAGCCGATCGTGGCGCCGGGGTTGACCGCGAGCCAGTACTCCGGTCCCGGCCACTGGTCGAGCACCTCGACGAGGAACAATTCGTGCACGTCAACCGTGACCGGCAGCCGGTCCAGGAACTCGGCGCAGCGTTGCGCCGAGGTGAAGACCGGCACGAACCACTCGTCGCCGACCTGCACCGCCCGGGCGGTCACCCGCACGCGGCAGGCCGCGAGCACGTCCATGAGCAACTCGCCGTCGGGCGCGCCGAGGGCGTCGCGGAGCAGCCGTTCGGTGCCGTTCGCGGGGTCGAACCGATCGACCGCGGGCAGCAGACCGGCGACGTCGGCGGGCGCCACCGCGACGAGAACCGGCGTGCCGGGGTTGACCGCCAGGCGCCAGTGCCCGCCGGTGAGCTCGGGCCACCGGCGCACCAACTCGGCAAGGGTCGTCTCGCGCCAGCCGTCACGGCGCATCATCCGCTGCAGCGTCTGTACCGAGGTGAAGACCAGCAGGTACGGCACGCCGTCGCGGTCCATCGTGAGCATGCGCTGGCCGGCCCCGGGTACCTCGTCGAAGCCCGGCAGGTAGAGCGGAGCTGTGGCGATGATGCCCATCATCTGTGCGAGGTCGCCAGTCCGGGCCGCGGTGAGCAGAGCCGCATCGGCTTCGTTCGCCGGCGTCCATCCGTCGATCAGTTCCGGGGACATCGCTATGCGACCTCGAACATGGAGCTCAGCGGATCCCGCCCCGCCCTTGGCACGGCCATCCACGGTGCTCGCCACTGTGGCGCCAACCCCGCCCCCACCAGGGGATCGCGTACCGGGCGGACCAGGCCGTTGTCGACCCAGTAGCGGGCGTGCTGGGTCAGCCATCGTGGCGGCGCCACCAGCGAGCCGAACAGGTCGTCGATCGAGTCGGCGCACCGGTGCAGCAGGTGGGCACAGATGTACGCGGCGTCGAAGTCCTCGCGATCGCGGGGATCGTCGTCATCCCAGTACCAGATCGAGTCGATGTCGTCGGGGGTCACCTTCACCGCGAGGAGTCCACCCTGGACATAGCCGATCGGCAGGAAGTCGGGCGTGAACCGGTCGCGCAGCCACGCTGCCGCGTAGGAGACGTCCTGATGCTGGTCGTCGCGGCCAAGGCCGAACAACGGCTGGTCCGCGACCAACCCGAACGCGAGACAGACCGCGGGCGTCGCGGGCCCGGAACCGTTGCTGGTGGCCAGGAAGCGCCGATAGTTGGGCGGCAGCGGCCAGCCCAGGATCTCGTCGACGAGCCCGAGAACGTCCGCCGGCACGGGGTCGCCCGGCGCGGCACCGACCCCCGGACCGCTGCCGGTGGGGTCGGGCCGAACTCCCCGGCCGTTCTGTGGGAGCAGGCCGACCCCGCCCGCGTGGCGCAGGGCGTCATGCAACTCGGCGGGGACCAGAGCCAGGCGCCGGGGGACCTCGCCGGGCTCGGTCGGGCCGGCATGGGCCCAGCACCAGCCCGCGGGCGTCGCGACGACGCCGTCCGCCGTGGATGGCACCGGCCACAGCGGATCGCCGCCGGGCGCTCCCGTGGCCGCGGCCATCGCGAGGTTGGCGGCGAGCACGTCGGCGACCCGGATCTCGTCCACGGTCAGGCGGGGGTCTGGCGGTGGCAGGTCGACCACGGCCCGGGCGCAGAGCAGCCAGTCGGGGTATCCGTACGGGCCGATCAGGACACCCTGGCGGTAGCGCACCCGCAGCACGGGCGAACCGGGGTGGACCACGCTGAGCGCCAGATGCCGGCCCGGTTGACCGCCGACGGGCTCCGTCATACCCGCAGCCGGAGCAAGGTCGCGGTCGCCACCTGGCCCAGGCGCGCGGGCATGTCGGATGCGAGCGTGTGCGTCTGGTTCACCACGTCGGCGTGGATGGTCATGGAGATGTTCCCGTCGTAGGTCACCAACGTCATATGGTACTGGTCGCCGTACCAGAACGCGGCACTCCCAATGCCATCGATATCCGTAGGTGTATCACTGGCCAGTCGCCGGCTGGTGTCGTAGAGTTCCCGCCCGATATTCGGGTCGACCGCCAGGGCGTGATCGGTCACCAGGTCGGTCTCGACCGCGAGTCCCAGCACGTGATGACCGTCGATGAGTGCCGTGCTGCACGATCGGCTCGTGTTGAGCAGGTGCTCGCTGTTGGGCTCCTCGGTGGGGTAGATGTCCTTCAGCGCGGCCGTGTCGACGGCGTCGCACATCTTCGCCGGCTGCGCGTATCGGGTCCAGCCGGGGCTGCTCGACTCGAGGGGCCCGGTGCTCGCCGGAGGAGTGTTCGACGGCACCGACTCACCCGGCGACGAGGAGCACGCGGTGCCGAGGCCGAGCACCGCCGCCGTCACGACGACAAACAGCCACCGTCGCATCACACCGCCCCGGAACGGAGCTGCGCCTTGGGTTCGTCCCCACCGTCGGCTGCCCGCGCCGGTGTGCTGGCGACGACGCCGCCGCCGGGCGTCACGACGCTCCACGCCGACTCGCCGCCGAGCAGCAGCGCCCGGATCTTCTCGAACTCCTGCGCCGCGGCCGTGCCTGCGGGCGGCTCGGCAACCTCCCGCCGGCCGACGCCGTCCCGGGCGCCGGCCTCGGCCGACGTCCGCGGGCCAGTGAGGATTGCCGATGGATGCGGCACCGCCTCGGCCGGCTCCTCGGCCGGCTGTAGGCGCCCGACCACGGGTGGCCCAGCGGGCGCGGGTGGGGCGAACTCGTTCTCGCTGCCGGCCCCCGCCGGCACCAGGCGGCGGCGTGCCGGCGGCTCGGGCTCGGCCGGGCGGGGGCGTGCGACCACCGGCGGCGCCACCCCTTCCGGGGGTGGAAGCGCGACGTGGCCCGACCCGCCGCCGGCCGGGTGCAACCGCCGCGGTGGTGGCGTGGCGCTGGCATCGGGCCGGCGGAGCACGGGCGGCGGGGTTCCCCGCATGGCACCGGGAAACTCCTCCGGCTCAGGCTCGACGAGGCGACCCGTCGGTGTGGTGGTCTTGTCGGTGCGCTTGCCGGGGCGCCCGGGCGGCATGCCCGGAGGCCGCGAGCCGGCGCCCTGGGCGGGGGCCGAGCCCGTGCCGCCGCCGCCGAGCCCGCCGCGCAGCACTCCCGGCACCTTGCCGCCGGCGCCGCCGAGCCCGGGAATGGTTGGCGGCACCGGGATCGCGCCCGCACCCGGCAGGCCCGGCACACCAGGGTCGCCGGGTTCGCCGGGAACACCCGGTGCTCCGGGTGCTCCGCTCCCGCCGCCGGGCGGGTCGGTCACGCCTGGCGACGGCGGGAGGGTAGGGATGGCCGGCGGGTCAGGCAACGACGGCGCGGTTGGCGCCGAGGGGAAGCTGGGCATCTTCGGGGTGAGGATCTTGGCGATCGCGTTGGGGTCCTCTTTGATCGCGTCGGTCGGCCCCTCGTAGACCGTGGGCCGGCCGCCCAGGTCCTGCGTGATCGTCGACCAGTACTCCTGGGCCATGTTCCACTGGATCATCTGTGCCTGCGGACGCAGCGGCAGCTCGGCCTCACGCAGGTTGTCGATGTAGTCCTGCCGCATGGCGTTGAGCTCCGGACCACCGCTCGCAAGCTGGTCGATGGTGGGCGGATAGATCTGCGACCAACCCCACCAGGTACGCGATGCCTCGTTCATCTTCGGCACGTACGTGTTCCAGTAGTAGTCATGGATCTGCCAGCGGTACCGGCGGATGATCGTGGCGATCATGTACGAGGCCATCTCGGTGTCGCTGGCGAACTGGCGCCAGTCGTCCAGTGACTTGAGGGTGGCACCCGGACCGCGCTTGAGGAACTCGTCCGCGCCCTGGCCGCTCCACCCCACGCCGTCAGGGTCCGAGCCGTCGCCGCCGTACCTGAGTGCCAGCGCGATGCCCCGTACCCGCTGGGTCAGGTCGTCGATGACGTTGCGCGCGATCGCCCACTGATCGCCGAGCGTCTCGACCGCGTCCGGGTCCTGGCCCCAGATCCGGTGATAGACCTGCTCGACCGTGCTGTGCTTGGAGACATCCCTGAGGTTCTCGTCGTAGAAGCGATCGTCGTCGCTGACCGCCTGTGTGGTCCGGCCCAGGTAGGGCACGGTCTCCTCGGGTGGCTGGTAGTGCACGACATCGTCGCCGGTGTGGCGCCCGAACCAGCGCTCGCGCATCAGTCGCGCGTTGCCGCCGGTGGTATATCCGAAGTACGGGCCGTCGTCGGTCATGAGCGTGTCCTCACGGGTCGGCGCCGCCCTCCTGGATCTCGTAGTCCGAACCCTGGGTGTGCAGTGTCAACTGGGCGTTCTCGATCGGGCCCGCGGGGTCCGGGTCCTGGTGCCCGGTGTGGTCGTCGGGGCCGATCTCCACGCTCGTCGCGGGGTCCGGCGGGAGCGTCTTACCGTCGACGACGACCGTGGTCTGATAGGTGATCTTGAGTTTCCCGTTCAACGGGTCGGTCTCCTGGGTCGAGGTCACCGTGCGGCCGTTCTGGGTGTCGCCGTCGGTGGTTTCCGTGACCTGGACCTGATTGCCGTACTTGTCCGTGTTGGTCGTGACGGTGGTCTTCTGCACCAGGGTGCCGTTGGCATAGACCGTGGTCTCGGTGACCGTGTGCCCGTCTGAGTACTGCTGGGAGACGACCTGCCTGGTCGAACCATCCGGGTAGAGAAAGACGGAGACACCGCGGGCCGGGTAGATCGACTGGGTGTACCCCGACTCGTTGAGCGCCATCGCGTACGCGTTGCCCCCCTGGTCCTGATCACGCGTCTCGTACAGGGTCTGGTAGTCGCGGAAGCCGGGCGGCGGATTCGTGTTCGGGTCAGCGAAGGCGAACGATATCTTGCTGATGTCCATGTTGTTGTCGAAGTCGGCGTGACCGTACATCTCGGCGACGACGCCAGCGGCGGACCCGATGCTCTGCAGGCCGAGGACGACATCGGCGAAGAAGTGGTTGAAGTCCGAGTGGCGTTCGTACATGCGGCGCGCCACCTCGGCGCCCTCGGGGAAGACCTGACCGAGCCGGTTGGGCGTGTGCAGACCGTCGAGGATCTGCTGCTCCATCCCGACCAACGACATCATGGCGTGGTTGGCCGCGTCGCCTTGCAGCCCCATCATGGCCAGGTAGAAGTCGATCATCCCGTGGATGTTCAGCTCGACCTTGGGCTGGGCGAAGCTGTCGTAGCTCGGCCCCCCGCCGCCACCATCGCCAGAATCGTGCATGTCGCCTTCCCCGTCGCTATCACATCAGTTATCCGCATGGATGGCATCGCGCCATCCATGCGGATAACCGCGTCACATGTTGGCGGCGATCTGGTGGTCGATCTGCTGGATGCGTTCGACCGAGAGGTTCAGCTTGAGGCCGACCTGCTTGAGCGCGTTCTTGATCTCCAGCGCGCCCTTGTTCCATTGCTGGCGGGCATTGTCGCAGGCCTGCCCGGCGGTGCCGGTCCACTCGTCCCTCGTGAAGAGGGCGGTGAATGAGTCGTAGAGGTCCTGCAGTGCTCCGTCCATGGCGCCCTCGAAGGTGCCGATGGCGGTGGCCACATCCATGATGGCGCCGAAGTTGTACGTGATGCGGCCGTCGTCGCTGTAGTGTGGCTGGCTCATCTGACGGTGTCCCTCCCGCTCACTGCCCGCTGAGGATCTTGGTGATGGACGAGTCGCCCGTCGCCTGTGCGGCGGCCCGGATCTCCGCCGCGGCGTCGCCGTCGTGCACGCCGTACTGGGACGACGCGTGGCTCATCTTCCCGGCGAGGTCATCCAGGGCGTTGAGCACCGTCTTGAGCCCGTCGTTGAGCTGGTGCGACACGTCCTGGAGCGCCACGTTGGCCGACCCGGCCATGCCGGTGCCGCTGAGTGCCTCGATGCGGGAGATGAGCTGAGCCATGCCGCTGGCGATGCTCTGGCCAGTCTCCTCACACTTGCTTGCCATCGCGTTGAGCTGAGCCTGCGAAGCCTTCACCTCGCCCAGGCCCGGAGTACTGGTCACGTATGTCACCCCGTCCTTTGCCGTGGCCCGTTCCACCGAGCCGCCAGTTCCACTGTTTTTCCGCGATGTCGCCGCTGTCGAAGATAGAGGAATCCGTCCACGGGGGCCACCCCCGACCGCGTGTCGGGACGGCACCAGACATGTTCACCCCTCGTTGAAGGGGATCACCGCGGCGGACGGATCCAGGGCGGGCCCCGCGGGGATGAGGTTGGCGAGGTATGCGGGGATATCGACCGCCTGCGTCGCGGAGTAGCCGAGCAGGGGGAGCACCGTGGCGTCGGGGACCGGGTAGCCGACGCCGATGTCGGTAACCACCACATAGGAGCCGACGGTGGCGTCGTTGGCGAGGACGGCCCGCAGCACGCTGACCCGGCCCGCGGGCACCAGCACCGCGTCGGCCAGCGGCACCCGGTTCCCGGAGATGCCGGGGGTCGGCGTGGCACGCGCCAGACCGTCCACGGTCGCGCCGGTGATGACGTGCACCGCGCCGTTGGCCGACGTGGTCGCGCAGATCGAGCCCGCCGGGTCCGGGGCGACCAGGTGCGGCGCGGTCGCCGGCGGGTCGGTCTCAGCCAGCTGGGGTCGTCCCACCCGAGCGACGACGCTCGGGTCCTTCAGCTCGATCGGCGTGACCGGCGTTTCCGTCGCATCGGCGTTGATCACCGCGAACTCCAGCTCCGTGATCGCGATGATCCCACTGTCGAGCACCAGGTAGTGCTGCGGCCCGGAGAGGCTGTTCAGCAGCAGGACGTCACCGTTGTGGTAGTCCGGCGCGGCCGACGACCGTTCGCCGCGGCGGCTCACCGGCACCGGCGCGATGTCCGCGCCGGGCGGCAGGGCGTTCAACCACGCCGTCCCGACGGCCGTCTCGGCCGCCGTGCCGAAGATGACGGTCAGGGCGGTGCTGGACTTGATCAGGTGCCGGTAGCCATGCCAGATCAGGTACGTCAGGCCCAGCCGGGCATCGGTGAGCAGCACTGCGTCGTCGCCCAGCGCGGCCCCCGCACTCGTGGGCAGGCCCACCGCCAACACGACCTGTGGCACCGGCTTGCCCGAGCTGTTGGTTCCGGTCAGGGCACAGACCGTCCACGGGAGACCGATCTGCGCTCCGGCCGGGGGCAGCGAGTCCGGCGCGCCCGGGATACCAATGGGATTGCCGCGGGCCACACCGGCCAGCGACTTGCTCGCCACCCGATGCACGGTGGGGTTCGGCTGCCCCGCGGCGAGCATGGCGGACGCGAGGTTCAGCGTCGGATAGAGGGTATTGTCAATATAGACAAAGCTGGCGCCGGTCTCCTTCTCCACCACGACCGAACCGGACTGGCGCCAGTCGTCGCCACCGACCTTGGAGATCAGGCCGTAGATCCCGAAGCCGGCCGCGGCGAGGATCGTGACCATGATGCCGGCGAAGACCGCGCCGACCCCGCGGCGCAGCGGCGACTGGCGCGGGTCGGTCTCCCGCATGACCAGCGCGGAGAGCACTCGTTGGGTGCGGAACTGGTAGGAGTGCAGCAGGTCGGTACGGCTCGCCACGCCACCTCACCCGCCGATGTTGGCGAACAGGCCCTGGACCGCGCCGAAGACACCGAGCATCCAGCAGGCGAGCGGGATCAGTGCCATGATGGCGAGCACATCGAGGATGTCGGCTGCCCGGCCCAGGTACGGGTTGGGCGCGGTACTGCCGAACCGGAGACCCGCCGCCAGCACCACCACGGCGATCACGACCAGGACGCCCAGTGCCAGGAGCGGGGCGCTGCCCGAGGATGTCCGTGTGGCCGCGCCGATGCCGAGCCAGATCACGCCGACCAGCCCACCGACCAGCAGGGGGAGGCGCTGCTGGGGCGCGGCGAAGAGCCTGGCCCGCAACAACAGCGCGGCGACCCCGGTCACCGACAGCGCCACGGCCCGCGGGGATTTGTCCAATGTGGTCAGCACCGCGATCGCGCAGACACTGGTGATCGCGGCGGCCAGGAGCATGCCGGAGAGCAGCTCGGTGGTCCGGGCCACGGCGGTGAAGACGTCGGCGCGCGGCGGACGTGGGTGGTCGGCGACGATGTCCTCGGCTCGGGTCGGCAACGCGGGCACGGGAACGCGTCCGAACCAGCTCGCGACCAGCGGGTATCCGGGCAACAGTCCGATCGCGACGGTCAGCGCCACGGCCGCGGCACCGGCGACCGACGCACCGCCGAGGGTCATCGCCGCCGCGATCGCGCCGAGCCCCGCGATCGCGATGCCGGCCATGAAGATCCGGTGCACGGCCGAGACCCCGGTGTAGCCCACGACGCTCCAGAACCCCAGCAACGCCGAGCCGAGCAGGACGCTGGGCGCCCCGATCGCGGTGATCCCTGCGTCGTGCGGGGCCAGCAGCAGCGCCCCGCCGGCAAAGGCGTACGGAAGGGCACACCCCATCACCACCGCGCCCGCGACCGCGTCGGAGAAGGCTCGGCTGAGCAGGATCCCGGCGAAGCCCAGCACCAGCGCGAGCACCAGGGCCGCGCCGGCCGGCACGGTCCACGGTGGTCCTGAACGGGAGAGCACCACGAGCCCGAGCCCCAGCAGGGCGCTGGCGACCGCGAGTCCGCAGCGGCGGGTGGCCTCGGCTCCCCAGGATCGGGCCGCGCGTCGGGCGCTGCTCGCGATCACCTCCACGACATCGTCGTAGGCCAGCTCAGGCCAATCGTCGCGACCCGGGGTCAGGTGCAGCAGCTCGCCGTCGCGGATCCCCTGTGCCGACAGGTTGCGGTTCGGCTCGAGCACGGCTCCGGTCACCCGACGCAGCACCCAGCCGCCCTGGCGGTCGCCCAGGTCGCCGAGGTCGTCGCCCGCGTGCCGCAACAGATAGGGCATCAGCTCGGCGAGAACCATGGTGTCGGGCACCGCGACATCGAGACGACGCTTCGGCGCCACGATCGTCACCCTGGCCAGACTGAGACCGCCCGGGGCCGTCACCGCTGGTCACCTCCCCGTTCCTGCGCATCGACCGGGCACGCTAGGCGGTCAAGGTAGCACGGACGTCGGTGGCCGATGGGGCGAGCACGGGCGGACCGCCGGGACTGTCCGTTACCGATACGATGTGCGCCGCTGGTCGCTGTGATCGGGCGCGCCGGAATCGGGACGGGAGGGCAGATCAGCCGTGACTTGGGTGCTGATGAAGCGGCCGCCGAGGCGGGCCGCGCCGCCGCTGCCCTCCGGCGAGATCCTGCTGGACCCGCCACCGGAGATCCCCGCCCCGTCCGGTAAGGGCTGGACCCGCATGCTCATGGTGCTGCCCATGGGAGCCGGCGCCGCCTCGATGGGTCTGATGATGGGCATGAACAAGGGCGGCCCCCTGACCTATGTCGCCGGCGGCATGTACGGGGTTTCGGTGCTCGGCATGATCGCCACGATGGTCACCAGCACCGGTGGGCCGGGCCGGCGGGAGATGGTCGAGGCGCGCCGGCAGTACCTGCGCCGGCTGTCCCAACTGCGGGCCCAGGTACGTACTGCGATCCAGTCTCAGCGCGAGGCCATGGCCTACCGCCACCCGGCGCCGACGGTGCTGTGGTCCACCGCGCTCAGCGGACGGCTGTGGGAGCGGCGCCGGGCGGACGCGGACTTCGGCGTCGTGCGCATCGCGGTTGGCCCGCAGGAGGTGGCGACCCGCCTTGTCCCGCCGCAGACGAAACCGGTGGAGGAGCTCGAACCGCTCTGTGCGACCGCGTTGCGGGCATTCGTCTCCACCTATTCGGTGGTCCCCGATCTCTCGGTGGCGGTGGCGCTGCGGGACTTCTCGCGGGTCTATGTCCGCGGACCCGAGCCGGCCGCCGCGGGCCTCGCCCGGGCGCTGCTGGCGCAACTCGTCACGTTCCACGCATCCGAGGACCTGCTCATCGGTCTGTGCGTGGCTGACTCACGCCGCGGCGAGTGGGACTGGGCGAAGTGGCTACCGCACGCCCAGCATCCGTCCAAACTGGACGCCATCGGCCAGGTCAGGCTCTTCGCGGGCTCGGCCTCGTCGCTGGAGGCGATCCTCGACGATGTACTGGCCAACCGGGCCCGGTTCGATCCGACGATGCCAGCCGGCGGACCCCATGTGGTGATCGTTGTCGATGGCGGGTCGATGGCCGGCGCCGACCAGTTGAACACCGACGCCGGCGTGGCTGGCGTCACCGTGCTCGACCTGTCCAGCCCGGCGCCGAGGCTGCTCGACGACACCTCCATCATCATCGACATCTCGACCGACGGCATGGTCACCGGCACGACCATGGAGGGCGGAGTCTCCGTGGGCCGCGCCGACACGCTCAGCGTCATCCAGGCCGAGGCGCTGGTCCGTGAGTTGGCGCCGCTGCGTCTGTCCGCGATCTCGTTCGCCGACAGCACCCGGTCGGTCGCGGCCGACTTCGGCCTGACCGACCTGCTCGAGCTCGGCTCGCCGTACGACTTCGACCTGGCCCGGGCCTGGGCCGGCCGCTCCAACCGCGACCGACTGCGGGTGCCGATCGGGCTGAGCCCGGAGGGCCGGCCGATCGAGCTGGACCTCAAGGAGTCCGCCCAGGACGGCATGGGCCCGCATGGCCTACTCGTCGGCGCCACCGGTTCCGGCAAGAGCGAGCTGCTGCGGACCCTGGTGCTCGGCCTTGCCGTCACGCACAGCCCCGAGATCCTCAACTTCGTCCTCGTCGACTTCAAGGGCGGGGCGACGTTCCAGACCCTGGATCGCCTGCCGCACACCAGTGCGGTCATCACCAACCTCGAGGATCAGCTCGCCCTCGTGGACCGGATGCTCGGCGCGATGCAGGGCGAGCTCGTGCGGCGGCAGGAGCTCCTGCGCGACGCCGGCAACTACGGCTCCCAGCGCGACTACGAGCGGGCCCGTGCGGCCGGGGTGCCGCTCGCGCCACTGCCCAGCCTGCTCGTCATCGTCGACGAGTTCAGTGAGCTGCTTCAGGCCAGGCCCGACTTCATCGACATGTTCGTCCAGATTGGACGCGTGGGCCGGTCCCTCGGCGTGCACCTGCTGCTCGCCTCGCAGCGACTCGAGGAGGGGCGCCTGCGCGGTCTGGATGCCCACCTGTCCTACCGGATCGGGCTGCGGACCTTCTCCTCCATGGACAGCCGCGCTGTGCTCGGCGTACCGGACGCGTACGAGCTGCCCCGCGCGCCCGGCCATGGCTACCTGCGCACCGGCACCGAAGGTCTGATCCGGTTCAAGGCGGCCTATGTCTCGGGGCCGATCCGGCAGGACGGCGCGCCTACCACGCCCACAAGCGGGCCCGTGCTCGACCCGGTCCGCGAGTTCACCACGTACTACGTGATGGCGCAGCGCGACGCCGCGCCGACCGAGCCCGTCGCGCTCCAGGTCGAGACGCCGGTCGGCGCCGACACACTGCTCGACGTGCTGGTCCGGCGCGTCGAGGGGATGGGTCCGCCCGCCCACCAGGTCTGGCTGCCGCCGCTGGACGAGCCGCCGACCCTGGGCCAGCTGCTCGCCCCGCTCGTCCGGTCGCCCGATCGCGGTCTGTCCACATCGGACCTCACCACGAGGCCGCCGCTGCAGGCCGTGGTCGGCATCGTCGACCGGCCATTCGAGCAGCGTCGCGATCCGTTCTGGATCGACCTGTCCGGTGGCGGCGGCAACGTCGCGGTGGTGGGCGGTCCCCGCAGCGGAAAGTCCAACTTCCTGCGGGCCCTGCTCGGCAGCCTCGCCCTGCGGCAGACTCCCCGTGAGGTCCAGTTCTACCTGCTGGACTTCGGCGGCGGCTCGCTGTCCGCCTTCGCGGGACTACCCCATGCCGGCGGCGTGGCGACCCGGCGCGAGGTCGACCGGGTGCGGCGCACCGTGGCCGAGGTCTACGGCATCATGCAGGCGCGCGAGATGTTCTTCACCGCCAACGGCGTCGAGGGCATGGCCGCGTACCGGCGGGCCCGGGCCGAAGGCCGGTACGCCGAGGATCCGCTCGGCGATGTTTTCCTCATTGTCGATGGCTGGGGCACGTTGAAGGGCGAGTTCGAGGATCTCGATCCGGTGGTGAGCGAGATCGCCAGCCGGGGCTTGGGCTTCGGCATCCATCTGCTGCTCTCGACGAACCGGTGGATGGACCTGCGTCCCGCCGTTCGCGACATGATGGGCACGAAGATCGAGCTGCGCCTCGGCGAGTCGAGCGACTCCATGGTCAACCGCCGCGCCGCCGCGAGCGTGCCGGAGCAGCGGCCCGGTCGCGGCCTGACCCCGGACGCGTTCCACTTCCTCACCGCCCTGCCGCGCGTCGATGCCTCACCGCAGGTCGACGACCTCTCCGACGCGGTGGCCCAGTTCGTCGCCCTCGCCCGCGAATCCTGGCCGGGGGCGCCCGCGCCAGCGGTACGGCTGCTGCCGAGCCTGCTGCCCTTCGAGGCGTTGCCGGCGCCGGTCAGAGGGCGGCTGCCCATCGGCATCGCCGAGTCCGACCTGCAGCCCGTCGAGCTCGACTTCGATGCCGAGCCGCACGCGCTGCTCTTCGGTGACGTCGAGAGTGGCAAGAGCTCGTTCCTGCGTGGCCTGGCGAAGATGATCGCGAGGAGCTACACCCCGGACCAGGCTCGGGTCATCTTCATCGACTATCGTCGCAGCTTGCTGGGCACGCTCGGCGAACCGCACCTGATCGGCTACGGCACCTCACAGCAGTCCACAGTGGACGTAGTGAACCAGGTCATCGTGGCGCTGCAGCAACGGCTCCCACCACCCGGCATCAACCCGGAGCAACTGCGCCGGCGCGACTGGTGGAGCGGCCCGGAAGTCTACGTCCTGGTCGACGACTACGACCTCGTCGCGACCGCGGTCAACCCGCTCGCGCCGTTGCTGGACTACCTGCCGCAAGCCCGCGACCTCGGCCTGCACGTCGTGGTGACCCGGCGGATCGGCGGCGCCAGCCGGGCCATGTTCGACCCGGTCATCGCCCGCATCCGCGAGCTCGCCTCGCCGGGCATCATGCTCTCCGGCCCGCGCGAGGAGGGCGCGCTGTTCGGCACGGTCCGGGCCCAGCCACTGCCACCCGGGCGGGGCTGGCTGCAGACCCGTCGCCTCGGGGCGCGCCTGGTGCAGCTCGCCTGGACCCCGCCCGCGGAGTAGGCGCTACGCCGGCGTCGCCAGATAGGTGAAGTGGACCTGCTCGCCGAGCCACACGACCGTGTCGGGCACGATCGGCTCGGGGCTGTTGGCGCGTAGCGGCTTGGGGGCTCGACCGGGCAGCACGAGCGTGGTGCCCGGGCCCGACTCAAGGTCGACGATGATGACGGTCCAGCCGCGCGTCTGAACCTCGACGTGGCGCCCGGCGATGCTCGGATGCGCGATCTGGATGGGGCGTGGCCCGCCCACAGGTTGCGCGCCGGGGTCACTACCGATCAGCAGATCACCCTCGAGCGGCACCCACCCGAGCGTGCCGAAGTCCAGCCTCCCCAGCGGCGGTCGCTCCACCGCGAACAGGTCGCGATCGACGATCTGGACTCCACAGATGCGGCAGAACGGCGCGTCGGGCGGGCTCTGGTGGCCGCGTGGGCAGTGGACCGCCCAGACCGCGGGTCCGCCCGTCCCCGGCGGCGCCGCCGGGACCGCGGGCGCCTGGGTGGGCGGGTACGGGGGTGGGCCGGGCGTGGGCATGGGCGGTGGCGGCATCGTCCGTACGGACGCCGCGGGCACGGACGGGGTCGGCTTGCCCGAGTCGACCCAGAGATCGGCGAGCCAGGCGCCGGTCAGCCGGGCCTGCGGCTGTGGTGCGGGCGCGGTGTGCTCGACGAATACCCCCTCCATCGGGGCCGGCGGGGCGGCCACGGGCGCCTCGACCGCCCGTGGCAGTGCCGGGGCCGGCGGCGCTGCCGGCCCGGCTGCCCCTGCCGGCTCGGCGGCCACCGGCCGGGCCACCGGCGACTCGGTGGGCACCGGCGGCTCGGTCGTTGGCGGCTCGGTCGTTGGCGGCTCGGTCGTCGGGGACTCGGCCACTGGGGGCTCGGTCGCCACCGCGGGCTCGGGCGGCGGCGGTGGTTGCCACGCGGGCGGGCTGATCAGTTCCGTGAGCACCGCGCTGCCCTGGGCCACGCCACCGGCCAGCGGCAGCGCCGCCACGTCCGACTCCGGGGCGCCGAGGCGCAGGCGCACCCGGCTCACCGACTGGATCGCGAAGTGTGTCCACACGCGACGGTCGCTGCCGACGTAATCCGTGGTCGATGTGCCAATGGTGACCGAAGCCCGCAGCGTGCCGCGCAGCAGCAAGTCGAGGCCGTCCGGGGTAAGCGAGGCGACCCCGAGTTGAGGCAGCAGCGCCGGTCGGTACGCCTCGAGCACGGCCCGGACCTGTGCATGGCTCATCTCCGCGGCGATGAGCCGCCACAGCGTGGTCGATACCTCCGCGTCGGGTGGCGCGTCGAGCAGCACGACCGTGTTCCCGGCCACGATCACGGTGCCCTCTCCCGGAAGGTAGCTGATCTGCAGCACTGCTCCTCCGGCCTACCGATCGCGACGCGTGCGAGGTTACCGAGCGCGGGCAGCCACCGGCAACCAACCGTAGGGGCCTGCCATACGCCGCGGCGCGGCGGCCGGGTCAGGGGTAGCTGATGGGGCCAGGGCTCGGCGCGTTGCGGGGCGGCGGCCACTGGGGAGCCGGGCCGGCCCTCGGGCGAGCCCGCAGCGGCAGCGCGATCAGCGCGCCGACGAGGAAGCCGAAGACGTGCGCGAGGTAGGCGACCGAGCCACCCTGGGAGACGGCATACCCGGCCGAGTAGAACCACTGGAGCACGAACCACATGCCCAACACCAACCACGCGGGCAGCCGTAGCGGGATGAACAGCAGAAACGTCACCAGGCTCCAGACCCGGGCCCGGGGATAGAGCACGATGTAAGCGCCGAGCACACCGGCGATCGCCCCCGAGGCGCCGATGAGCGGCGCGCTCGAGTTGGCGTTGGCGAACGCGAATCCGTACGCCGCGACATATCCGCAGAACAGGTAGAAGGCCAGGAAGCGCAGCCGGCCCATACGGTCCTCGATGTTGTTGCCGAAGACCCAGAGAAACAACATGTTGCCGAGCAGATGCAGCCACCCGCCGTGCAGGAACATCGCGGTGAGCACCGACAGGATCGGCTGCTTGTGGTATGTCGGTGGCCCGATCACGCACCCGGGGCCGGCCCGTCCGACGCCGACGTCACCGGTCGGGACCAGCGGCTGCGGCCGGTTGTCGACCAGCTCATCGGGGATTGCGCCGTACCGCTCGAAGAACGCCTCCTCCTGGCACACCGCGGCGAGGTCGGACGCCTCGACGCCCGAGCGACTCGCCGGTGTGAACAGGAAGACACCAATGTTGATGGCGATCAGCAGGTAGGTGACCCACGGCGTGCGGCGCACCGGGTTCACGTCGTAGACGGGGATCACCACACGACCAGTCTGGCCCCAGGTCGGCCGAAGCGCCCTGTCAACCCGCCAGTTGCCCCGTCCGCGTGGCCCGCCCGAAGCGCGCGGCGAGGTGGGACGCCGCCGCCCGCAGCTCGGGTGGAGCCAGGATCTCGATCTCGGCGTCGAACATGCCGGCCCACGCCGCGAGGCCGGTCCACGACCAGGAGCTGGCGGTGACCCGGCACCGGTCCGGCGCGACCGGTTCGACCACTGTGGACGGACTCGCCCAACGGGCGACGAGCTCGGCCGGCGCGTGCAGCACCAGCTCGCCGCGACACGGCAGCGGGGCGGCGGCGAACTTCGCCGAGATGTAGCTGGCGACGTCCTTCGCCGGCAACGGGCGGCGGGTGAACCGTGGCCCGGTCGGTACCCGCACCCGCATGCGGTCGACCCGGAACGTGCGCCAGTCCTTCCGGTCGAGGTCCCATCCGACGACGTACCAGCGGCCGCCCCACATGACCACGTGGTGCGGCTCGACCCGCCGTGGCGGCGTCGCGACACCACCCGCCGAGGCCGGTTCCGCGGAGCGCAGGGCCGAGTAGTCGAACCGCAGCACCTCGCCCGCCCGCACGGCGGTGGCGATCGTCAGCAGGTCCTCGCTGCGCACCGTGGTGGCGCGGCCAGCCCGTCGCCCCACGCTCGTCACCTGAAGGGTGTCGATGCGTTGTCGCAGCCGCGCCGGCATGACCTGGCGGATCGTCGCCAGCGCACGCAGCGCCGGCTCGGCGATGCCATCCACAGAGGAGGTGGCGGTCTGCAGCGCGACCGCGATGGCGACGGCCTGCTCCTCGTCGAAGAGCAGCGGCGGCAACTGCGACCCGGCGTCGAGCCGGTAGCCGCCCTCAGGCCCCTTGGTCGCCTGCACGGGATAGCCCAGGTCGCGCAGCCGGTCCACGTCCCGGCGCACCGTACGCGGGCTCACCTCGAGCCGCTCGGCGAGCGTGTGGCCGGGCCAGTCGCGGCGGGTCTGCAGCAGGGAGAGCAGGCGCAGCAGCCGGGCCGAGGTCTCCAACATGCCGTCCAGATTGCCACAGGTAGCGGACAGAACCTGGCCGCTACTGCTGCGAGGGTCTGTCTGTACGCGAACCCCAGAGGAGGAGATCATGATCAGGACCAGGGGCCTCACCAAGGACTTCGCGGTGGGCAAGGACAAGACCGTGCGCGCCGTGCGGGGGATCTCGCTGGACGTGGCGCCCGGCGAGCTCGTGGCCGTGCTGGGGCCCAACGGCGCCGGCAAGACCACGACGATGCGGATGCTCACCACGCTCATCGCGCCGACCTCGGGCACGGCGCGCGTCGCCGGGCACGACGTCATCGCGGAGCCGGCCGCGGTGCGGCGGCGCATCGGCTACGTCGGGCAGGGCAATGGCGCCGGCCACAACCAGCGGGCGCGCGACGAGCTCTACAGCCAGGCACTCATGTACGGCCTGGACCGGGCCGCCGCCCGGCATCGCGCGGGCGAGCTGTTGGAGTCGCTCGGTCTCATCGATCAGGCGCAGCGCAAGGTGAGTGCGCTCTCGGGCGGCCAGCGACGCCGGCTCGACGTGGCGCTGGGGCTCGTGCATGCGCCGAGCCTGCTCTTCCTCGACGAGCCGACGACGGGTCTCGATCCGCAGAACCGGGCGAACCTGTGGGCGCACATCGACCGGATGCGAACCGAGCACGGCACGACGATCGTGCTGACCACGCACTATCTCGACGAGGCGGACGCCATGGCGGAGCGGGTGGTGGTCGTCGACGACGGCCAGGTGATCGCCGATGACACCGCGGAAGCGCTGAAGACCACGCTCGCTGGCGACCGGATCGTGGCCACGGCGGCCGACCCCGGCGCCGCGGCCCGGCTGGCGTCGGTGGCGCGGAACCTGGCGGGTGCCAGGAGCGTGACGGTCGGGCATGACTCCACAGTGGACGTACGGCTCGACGATGGTCCGGCCGCCCTGCCCGAGCTCGTCGTGGCCGCGCAGGCGGCGGGCGTACGGGTGCTCGGCGCCCAGGTCTTCCGTCCCACCCTCGATGACGTGTTCCTCAGCCTCACCGGGCGCCGCCTGCGCGAGGACGACCAGAGTTCCGATGCCGTGAAGGAGACCACGAAATGACCGCCATCACCATGCCCGTGTCTGTGCGTACGACCGCCGCCGAGATCGCCCGGCACACCGCGATCGTCATGGTGCGCGAGCTGCGGCCCGTGCTCGCCAACCCGTTCTCGCTGGTCTTTGGCATGGTCCAGCCGCTGGTCTTCCTCGGCCTGTTCGGACCACTGCTCGCCGGCTCGCCGGCCGCGACCGTGAACGGCAGTGTGTGGCGGTGGTTCGTGCCGTCGATCCTGGTGATGACCGCCTTGTTCGTCAGCTCGACGACCGGGGCGAACCTGCTCTTCGAGCTGCAGACCGGCGCGCATGAGCGGACACTGGTCGCCCCGGTCCGGCGCTCGTCCCTCCTCATCGGACGGTCGCTGAAGGAGATGGTGCCGCTGGCGGGCCAGGCGATCGTGATCGTGCTGGCGATGCTCCCCTTCGGGTTCCGCTTCAACCCGCTCGGGGCGCTGCTCGGCGTCGTGCTGCTGGCCGTCTTCGGCGTCGGGCTCGGGTCGCTCAGCTATGCCCTGGCACTGGCCGTGCGCAAGCAGGACTGGATGTTCTGGTTCGTGCAGCAGACGTTGCTCTACCCGCTGATGATTCTCTCCGGCATGCTGCTGCCGCTCTCGTCCGGGCCGGGGTGGATCTCCTCGGCGTCCCGGATCGACCCGTTGACCTACCTCGTGGATGCCGAACGGGCGCTGTTCGCCGGCGACTTCTCGAGCACGGTCGGCTGGGGAGTTCTCGCCAGCACCGTCACGGCCGCGACTGGACTCGTCGTCGGCATCCGGGCCATGTTGCGCAGCGCCGAGTAGCTCCGGTGGGCTTCAGGCAGTGGCCGCGCCCGACGGGGCGCGGCCAAGCAGCTCCTTGAGCACCATGTCCTGGGCCCGCAGATGCGCCTGGAGCTGGAGACACTCGTGCAGGATAGCCTCCGCGTCGCCGTAGGTCTGCTCCGAGCGCTTGTCGGCGGCCCGCGACTGTACGTTCTGGCCCACGATGATCACGGGAAGCAACACGAGCTGGAGGAAGGTCTGTGCGATCCAGGCCACGATGATCACCGAGTTCTTCGACTTCACCGCCTCGGGCAGGCTGACCAGGGCGAGCAGCGTGAACAGGTACGCGGCCCACATCGTGCCGACGACGGTAGTGATGAGTACGCCGATCTTCCCGTTGACGCCGACCCGCTCGTCGCTGGTCCGGGCCGCCGGACGGTTGCGGCGTGCGGCGATGTGGGGGTGGGGAATGTGGTGGAAGAACGGGCTGTCGCCGACGGGTTCGTGGGTGGTCGGCTGGGTGTCGGTCATCGTCTGCTCCGAAGGTCGTTGGGCGTGGGGTCCCGGTGCCGGGAGGTCACCGGGGCTTGTGGACGGCCGGGGGTGGCTGAGGTGCCGGCGCTGCCGGGGACTCGATTCCCGCGAGGTATTCCAGGGCGGGCAGTGCCTGGGCCAGGGCACGCCGCTGTGCCGGACTCAGTTGCGCCAGGTGGCGGGCAAGCTGGCCCGCCCGCTCGCTGCGGGTGCCCAGCAGCGTCTGCGCACCGACCGGTGTCAGCGCGATCAGGCTCGCTCGGCGGTCCACGGGATCGAGGGTCCGCGCGACGTACCCACCCTCTTCGAGCGCGGTCAGCATGCGCGTCATCGTGGGCGGGCGCACCCCCTCGCGGCCGGCGAGATCGGTCGGGCGCAGCGGACCCTCGGCGGCGAGCGTCGAGAGCACAGCCAGCGCACCCGGGCCGAGGGCGCTGGGCGCCTCCCGGCGCAGCACCCGCGACAGCCGCCCCAGTACCCGTTGCAGCCGGGCCGTCAACTCGGCGTTGTCCGGTTCCGTCACCGGGTCCCACACTCCTTTGTGGATGGCGCGCTTCGATCCACGTTCGGACCCGCGCGGTCACGTTCGCGGGGCGGCGCAGCCCGGCGACCGGGCCACCCCGATTATTCCCGGGTCAGCCCGAGCTCTCGACCGCTCGGCGCGCCGACGCGAGATCCCGTTCGGCCGCCTGCCGGGCCGACCGGGCGGCCCGGGCCCGCCCGGCGGCGTCGTCGAATGCTCCCCGCAGCCGGGTGATCTCGTTGGCGAGGCGGTCCATCTCGTCGGTCCCGGCGCGCTCGCGGGCACGGGCGGCGGCGAGCTCCGCCTCGGCACGTGCCAACCGTTCCCGGGCGCGTCGTTCGTCCTCGCGTCGGCTCTCCACTTCGGCGGTCTCCGGTGTGGCCGCCGGTTCGCCGTCCGGACCTGCGGTGGCGCGCCGGCCCGCGGGTGCCCCGGCCGCTCCGGGCGGTGATGGGGTCGACGGCGCCGGCGGTCGGCTCCGTCCGGCGGTGGTGGTCGCCGAGCGCAGCGGGGCCGTGGTCCCGAAGCCGGCGCCGAACCCGGCGTACGAGAGCGCCTTGACGACGCGCCCGGCGCGCACCGCGGCGGCGGCCGATTCGTCGGCCATCGCCGCGGACAGGGTCGCCTCCGCCTCGCTCAATTGGGCGGCGGTCGGATCACCGGAGCCTGCCTCGGAAGCGAGCGTGCGGCACAGCTTGAGAGCGGCCCCGACCACCGCACGACGCTGGACCGACAGTCCGCGCAGGTCGGCCGCGGAGACGCTGCCCTGAGCGGCGCGGATCTGTTCGCCGACCTCGATCAGGTCAGCAACCACGTCTGGTCGACGCAGCGCGAGCAGGTTCACCAGGTGCGCCCCCACGGTCGGCCGCTTGAGCGCGGCGATCCGTCTCGCCGCGACCCGGTCACCGGCCTCGCGCGCACCGGCCGCGGCCTCGTCGCGGGCGGCGGTGAAGGATGCCGGCGGTAGCGCGTAGAGCCCGTCGGCGATCTCGTCAACGGAGCGCATCCGCTACCCCGACTACACGCCGGCCAACCATGCTGTCATTCAACTCCGGGCGGTCACCGAGCCTGGCCGCAGCCCGAAATGTCAGAAATTCCGGTAACCAACGTCCATGAGCATTGGCTGATCGGGCATGGAAGCATGTCCAAACGGACAGTGCGGGTTCCGTGCAGCCGGGCCGAGGACCACGATAGGGAGCGGTCACGGATCGGACCGGTCGCCTCGGCGTGCGCCGGCCCCCGGTTGATGCTTGGCGCCAGCCGGAGGTGGTCGCGCCGCCGCCGGGCAGGGCGCGGCGCTACCGGGGCGACGGTGAACCGGGCGCAACCATGGCCGTGAAAGGCACGGGGCACAGCGGGGACGACAACAGCGACCCGGCGAGGCCCAGCGGCGGCGGGGAGAGCGTTGGCGCAGGGATGCAGCCGGCGCAGGGATGCAGAGGAGCACCGGACGTGGCGGGTTCGGCGGGCACCGCAGCGGGGCGGTCGACCGTGATCAAGGCCGTGGTGACGGTAGGGCTGCTCGTGGCCGCGGCGCTCTTCGCGGGTGTCGCGCGCCAGTCCTGGACAGCGACCAGCCAAGCCGATCAGGTGGTACAGCTGGAGGCCGAGGGCGCGACCATGATGCACCCCATGACGACGCTGCTCTCCGCGCTCATCGCGGCGCAGTCAGCGGCCGTGCGGGGTCAGGCGGTCGACCAGGGCAGCCTGTTGGCGGCACTGCAGCAGCTCAGTGAGCCCAATGACGAGTACGGCGGGCATCTGCAGACCAGACAGCGGCTCGCCGACCTGTCGACCCAACTGAAGGCAGCGATGAGCGCCCGGCCGCTCGGCCAGACGGCGTACGACACCTACTCGTCGCTCATCGACCTCGCCGTCGACCTGATCCATGAGATCGGCGACACGTCGCACCTCATCCACGACCCTGATCTCGACTCGTACTACCTCATGGATGCCGCGCTGGTGCGCCTGCCATCGGCGATGATCTACTCCGGTCGCGCCGCGGATCTGGTGTCGCTCTTCGGCGCGAATATGTCCGCGGAGAACCGGACCCGCCTCGGCGTGGCGCGGTTCACCGTGGCCTCGGACGCGGAGCAGGTGGGCACGGGCCTGACCGCGAGCGTGGACTCCACCGCCCGCGCCGAACTGGGCGGCAACATCGCCCAGCGCTTGGACGGGTTCCGCTCCGCCGCGGACGCGTTCTCACCGCCGACGATGCTGATGGACCTCGCCAGCGACGTGGACAACATCGCGACTCTGGGGGATGACGCCACCCGGGTCTCGACGGCGGCGGCGAACCTGAGCCATCAACTGCTCTTCGAGTTGCAGGCGCTCCTCCAGACCCGGGCCGACCACTTCGCGGAGCAGCGTCGCGTGACGGTGATCTCGACGGTGGCGGCCGGCATCGTCGCCCTCGTCATCATTTGGCTGGTCGTCGTGCGCCGGACGGGTCGCCGTGCTCCGGCGGACCCGGATGAGCCGACCACCGGCGCCCGCGGCATCGCCACCGTCGCCCCGCCGACGCGGCGGGATATGAGGCTGGGCGTGACCGGCGGGGAGGTCCCTGGCGGCGAGTTGGCCGGCGTGGTGGCACGGAGAACCGGACATGCTCGGTAGGCTGCGGATCCGGCAGAAGATCGCCGTCCTCCTCGCGATCCCACTCACCGCGGTGGCGCTGGTGATGGCGGCGCTGGCAGTCGAGCGTGCCGCCGACGCGCAGGCCTATGACGCGACCGCCGAGACCGCGTTGGCCGCGCGCGACGTCGGCGGGTTGATCCAGACCCTGCAGCAGGAACGACTGCTCGTCATGGGCTACCTCGTGGTGACCGACATGGACCGCAGCGCCGTGGCCGTGCAGAGCCAGGCGGCCATCGCCGCAACCGCACAGCTCGCGCAGGAGCCGCGCACGGCCGCGATCATCGCCAGGGCCAAGCCGCAGTTGGACGCCCTGGACCTCATACGCGGTTTCGTCGCGACGCGGACAGCCGACCCACTCTCCACCTACAACGCCTACGGCGAGGCGGTCAACGCGTTGATGGAGTCCCTGAACCTGGCCAACCCGCGGGTCGTGGACGCGGCCGGACTGCGGGAGCTGCTCGCGTTGGACTCGTTGATGCGCTCCAACGAGGCCGCGAGTAGCGCGGGCGCCATCATCGTGGGAGCCGCGATCGAGCCCCGGTTCGACTTCGCGATGCTCTCCGCCGTCATGAACGACGACGACCACTACCTGCAACGGTTCCACCAACTCGGCTCCCCGGACGAGGCGTCCCTTGTGGACACCGTGGACCAGGGCGAGGCGGCGCAGCGGCTGACCCGCCACATGGTCTCTCTCAACGGGGGGGCGCCCGAGACCGTGTCCGAGGTGAGCGAGGCGCTGACCGCAGCACTGACGTACACCGGTCTGCGTCGCCTGGTCCAGGATCGGGCAGCTCGCCAGACGGCTCTCACGGCACAACATGACGCCAGCCAGGCCACCGCCCTCGCCGCGTCCGTGGCCGGCGGCGCTGCGCTGCTCTTCTTCGCCGTGGTCGCGTTGGCGGTCACCGTGGGTCGGTCGATCTCCAACCCACTGCGTCGCCTCGGCCGGGCGGTCGGGGCGGTCGCCGAGCTGTCGCGCTCGGAGCTGGTCCGCGTCGCCGACTCCGAGGCGCTCGACGCTGTGCGTCCGGAGCTCGCCTCGGTCGAAGTCGACAGCAACGACGAGATCGGCGAGCTCGCCACGGCGGTGAACCGGGTCCAGTCGACGGCCGCGATGCTGCTGGAGCGCCAGGCCACCGCACGCGCGAACGTCGCGACCATGTTCGCGAATGTCTCTCGCCGCACGCAGAACCTGGTCGGGCGGCAGCTGAACCTCATCGAGGACCTTTCACGCCATGAACGTGATCCCGCCGCACGGGATCGGTTCGCACAGCTCGAGCACGTGACCACGCGGCTGCGCCGCAGCGCCGACTCGCTCATGGTGATCTCGGGCACCATCGATCAGCACCTCTCCGCGATGCCGTCGCGCATCACCGACGTGATCGACGCCGCGCTCGTTGAGATCGAGGGATATCAGAATGTCGAGATAGTGGAGCCGGTCCCGGATGTGGCGGTCCCGGCCGACCTCGCGGGCGACCTGCGACTGCTGCTCGCGGAGCTGCTGGAGAACGCGACGAACTTCACGCCGCCGGGCTCATCCGTGCGCGTCGGTGCCGCGTACGACCACCGCGGGCGCCCCGATGGGCCGGGCGGGTCGTTCGCCGCGGACTGCACGATCGCCGTGGTCGACCACGGTCTGGGCATGAGCCCGGCTCGGATGGAGGAGGAGAACCGGCGCCTCGTCGAACGGGAGCGCCTCGACGTGGCGCCCACCCGGGTGCTCGGCCTGTTCGTCGTGGGCCGCCTCGCCCGGCGGCACGGCCTGACCGTGCGGCTGGACCCCTCGCCCGGGCGGGGCGTCACCGCGACCGTCCGCATCCCCGCTCGGCTGATCTCGCCCGGTTCCGCCCCGAGTGCGGTCGGCGGCCCCGGCATGGTGCCACCCCTGGCCGTCGCCGCGTTGGAGAGCGCGGCCCGCTCCGGCCCGTTCCCCTGGCTCGCGACTCGGCCCGGCCAGGCGGCCATCGGTGCCGCACCGGTGAGCGCCCCACCGACCAGTTCGGCGCCCGTGAGCGGTGCTCCCACCAGCGCTTCGGTCAACGGAGGCGCCGCCTCGCGTCCCGTGCGGGACCCAGAGGCCGAGCGTGAGACCCTCAATGAGTACCTGTCCGGATTCGCCCGGGCGGCCGGCGGCCCGGCGCCGGAACCTGACCACCGACCGACCCCAGCGGAGAGTAATCCATGACAGTCTATGCGCAGCGGCAGCTCAGCACCGAGGCCCAACAGTTCAACTGGCTGGTCAACCAATTTGCCGGAAACACCCCCGAGGTGATCGACGCGATCGCGGTCTCCTCCGACGGGCTGCTGGTCGCCATGTCGCATAAGCTCGACCGGGCCAACGCCGACCGGCTCGCCGCGATCACATCGGCGGTGATCAGTCTCGCGCACGGCGCCGGGAAGGTCTACGACCTCGGGGTGCCCAACAAGGTCATCATCGACCTGGACGGCGGGTACGTACTCGTCAGCTCGATCAGCGCGGGCGCCACACTCGGTGTGCTCGCGACGCGGCAGGCGAACCTCGGCAACCTCGCGTATGAGATGGCGGTCTTCGCGAATCGTGCCGGTGAGGTGATTTCGCCCCAGCTCATCGAGGAGCTGAAGGGCTCGATCGGAAGTTGACCGTCCACAGTGGTGACTGGTCGGGTCCCACTGCGTGAGATGGCAGTTTGCCCACTGCGCCGAAGATGACGTTTCGGGCAGGGTAACGCGAACAGCATGAGGTCGGGCGGTGGTGCGCGCTCGCCTGCACTCCGTCGCGCCGTGGTCGTTCGGATTGTTACACGGCAGATGCACGACACGCCGGTACAGCGGTCCACATACGTCACGGTCTCCTGGCAAACCCGAGCCACGAACCTGCACGGCGGTGCAGAGCCGCGTAGCGTAGGTCCGGCACTACGCAGGTACGCCCCACTGCCAAACAACTTTGAGCACCGTCTCAGCTTCCGTAACGAATCAAGATCCGTCACTTGGTCTGCGGTTGCTCGTTGGGCCACCAAGAGCGTGGCTGCAACTTGCACGCGAGCCGACGACTGCACGGCGCCGCACCGGTCCGGTCCGGGCGGGAACGCCGATCAGATGACGCGGATCGAGGCCCACGTCCCCGGGGGGACGCGACGCCGGGGGCTGTGAGGGCAGGCATCGCCCGCACGTTTTCCGTCGCAGGGCGGTGCCACTAGGGGAGGGGGCGCTGTGGACGACCAGCCTGTGGGCAGGCGGGTCGCGTACTGGCGTACGCGACGTCGGATGTCGCAGAAGGTGTTCGCGGACAGGCTTGGCAAGTCGAAGAGCTGGGTGGACAAGGTGGAGCGGGGGGTCCGCCGACTGGACAAGTTCTCCACGATCGCGGAGATCGCCCAGGTACTGCAGATCGATGTGGCGGCGCTCATGAGCGGGCGGGAGCAGATCCGCCGGCCGGACGGGCCTGGCGACATCGGCCACGGCGAGGTGGCCGCCATCCGCGCCGCGCTCGAGCGCTACGACACCATCAGTGCCCTGCACGCACCGATCTGTCCTGCGATGCCCCTGACCGAGCTCCGCAAGGCCGTCGACCACGCCTGGATGACCTTCCAGCGCGCGAACTACACGACCTTGGCACGGCTGCTGCCCAAGTTGATCCATGACGCGCAGTCTGCCGACGGCGCCGATGACGGCGGACCGCGCAGCGGCACCTACCTGCTCGGGGAGGTGTATCAGCTCGCCTCGTCGATGCTCTGCAAGCTCGGTGAGCACGCCCTGGCCTGGCTCGCCGCGGATCGGGCCATCACGGTGTGCCAGCGTTCGGGCGATGACCTGTTGGCGGTGCTGGCGACCGACCAGGTCGCGGCAGCACTCTCGGCGCTCGGCCGGATCGAGCCTGCCCTGCACATCAGTGTCTATCTCGCCCAGGACATCGCCCCCAACGAGGAGCGGGAGGCCACCCCGCAGCGCCTGTCGGTGTACGGCACGGTGCTGTTGCGCGGGGCACTGGCGGCGGCACGTCTCGGTGACAGCACCGCCTCGCGTGATCTGCTGAGTGCGGCCGAGGAGGCGGCCAAGCGGGTCGGCGAAGCGAACTTCTACTGGACCAGCTTCGGACCGACCAATGTCGCCTTCTACCAGGTCGCGGTGGAGCTGGAGCTCGGCGAGCCGGACCGGGCACTGCGCACCCACCACGGCATCGATCAAGATGGGTACGCGGCGATGCTTCCCGAACGTCGGGCGAGCCATCTGCTCGACGTGGCCCGGGCCCACAAGCAGGTCGGCGAGATGGACCGGGCAGAGGAGTCGATCGTCACGGCGCACCGGCTGGCGCCCAACGAGGTGCGGTGCCGGCCCGACGCCCAGGAACTGGTCGCGGATCTCATGCGGAGCAGTGGCGGACGACCGGTGCCGGGGATGCTGGAGCTCGCCGACCAGATCGGACTCTCGGGCGCGGCCGCCGTGGCGCGGGTGTAGTCGCGGCGACGTTGCCGAGCGCTACGTCCTGTTCTCGCTGGTAGCCTCGGCACTCGTGGGTGAGGCGGGTTCACGGGGCGGCGTACCGGTCGCGTCGGTGGTGGCCGCCGTTGAGCGGCGCTACCCGCCCACCACCGCCGAGCAGTGGGATCGTGTCGGCCTCGTCGTGGGTGATCCCACCACGCCCGTGCGGCGGGTACTGCTGGCGGTCGACTGCGTGCACGCGACCGTGGCCCAGGCGCGCGACGTCGGTGCCCAGCTGCTGGTGGTGCACCACCCGTTGCTGCTGCGCGGAGTGCACAGCGTCGCCACGAGCTCGTACAAGGGCGCGCTCGTGCACCAGTTGATCCGCGAAGGTATCGCCCTCTATACCGCGCACACGAACGCCGACGTCGCCAGTCCCGGCGTCGGCGACGCCCTCGCCGCTCGGCTCGAGCTGTGTGACATCCGGCCCATGCGGTACGCGAGCGCGGCTGGCCCGGAACCTGCCCACCCCGGTCGGATCGGGCGCCTGGCCACCCCGCGCTGCCTGGCCGATCTCGTCGCCGACGCGGCGCGGCTGTTGCCCGCCACCGTCGTCGGCGTGCGTGCCGCCGGTGAACCGAGCCGTACGGTGACCACCCTCGCCGTGGTCGGCGGATCGGGCGACGCGTTCCTCGCCGACGCCACGGCAGCGGGCGTGGACGCCTACCTCACCGCCGACCTGCGTCACCACGTGGCCTCCGAGCACCTCGACGGCGGAGGTCCGGCCCTACTCGATGCTCCACATTGGGCAACGGAGCGCCCGTGGCTCGATATGCTCGCCGAACAGCTGCGCGCAGACCCGGGCGTGGACGTCGTCGTCTCCGATGTGGTGACCGATGCCTGGACGGTGCACGCGCCGCCATCATCAGCCCAGGCACCGGCATAAGGAGCGCCACCGTGAAGGCCGACCCGCAGTCGCAACGCCTCCTGCTGGAGCTGCAGGCCATCGATACCGCGCTCGCCCAGCTCGCGCATCGCCGGCGCACCCTGCCCGAGCACGCGGAGATCGAGCGCGTTGAGCGTGAGATCTCGGTGCTGACGGACGACCGCGTGCGGGCGCAGGTCGCCGTCGACGATCTGGACCGCGACATCGCCCGCGTCGACAAGGACGTGGAGCAGGTCCGGGCCCGCGCCGAGCGTGACCGCGTCCGGCTCGACGCCGGCACCGGACCCGCGAAGGAGCTGGAGGCGCTCCAGCACGAGCTCGGCACGCTCGCCCGGCGGCAGAGCGAACTCGAGGACACCGAGCTGGAGCTGATGGAGCGGCGCGAGGCCGCACAGTCCACATTGGACGATGTTGCGGGCAGGCTCGCCACGCTGACCGATGCCTTGTCACAAGCGCAGGAGCGTCGGGCCACCGCACTGGCCGAACTCGACAGCCAGGCGGAAGCCAGGACCTCGGCGCGGGCCCCGATCGTGGCACAACTTCCCGCGGACCTGTTGGGCCTCTACGAGAAGCTGCGCGAGTCGACCGGCATGGGCGCCGCACTGTTGCGGCGCGGGCGCTGCGAGGGCTGCCGGTTGGAGCTCTCGGCCTCGGACAAGGCGGGGGTGCGCGCAGCCCCGCCCGACGAGGTGGTGCAGTGCGAGGAGTGCCGGCGCATTCTCGTCCGTACCGAAGAGTCCGGTCTGTAAGATGTCGCGACCGCGCCGGCTGCGCGTCATCGTCGAGGCCGACGGCGGGGCCCGCGGTAATCCGGGGCCGGCCGGCTACGGCGCGCTCGTGCGTGAGGCCGCCACCGGAGAGGTGCTCGTCGAGGTCGGTGACAGCATCGGCGTGGCTACCAACAATGTCGCCGAGTACTCGGGTCTGGTCGCTGGCCTGACCGCCGCCGCGGACCTGGGTGCGGTCGAGGTCGAGGTGCGGATGGACTCGCGGCTCGTCGTCGAGCAGATGTCGGGCCGCTGGCAGATCCGCAACCCTGGCCTGCGGCCGCTCGCGGCAAAGGCGGCCGCGCTCGTCGGCCGGTTCGAATCGGTCCGCTTCGCCTGGGTGCCCCGGGAACAGAACGTGGCCGCCGACGCGCTCGCCAACGCGGCGATGGACGCCTCGGCCGCGGGCCAGCGCGATGCCGCCGCGACCTCACCCGACCCCGACGTCGACGAGACGACGCGACGCCCCTCGTGGACGCCCCGACCGGCGGCCGGTGCCGCTCGGCTGGTGCTCGTGCGGCATGGGCAGACATCCAGGACCGTGCAGCGACGGTACTCGGGCCGGGCGGATGTCGAGCTCAGCCCGCAGGGCCGCGCCGAGGCCGACGCGGTTGCCGCGCGGGTCGGGCGGCTCGCCGTCGCCCACGCGGCCACCGTCGCGGATCCGCACGGCGCTGCGCCGGCCGGGCAGGTTCCGGCCTCAGTCGTGGTGACCTCTCCCCTGACCCGGTGCCAGGACACGGCGCGGGTGATCGCGGCCGGTCTCGGCGGGGCGCCGGTCAGCGTCGACGACGCGTTCGTGGAGTGCGACTTCGGAGCGTGGGAGGGGCTGACCGCCGACGAGATCCGCCGGGACTGGGCGAGCCAGCTCGATGCCTGGCTCGCCTCGACGACCGTCGCGCCGCCTGGCGGCGAGTCGTTCGTCGCTGTCGATGCCCGGGTACGCCCGGCCGTGGCCCGCCTCGCGGCCGCGAACGTCGGGCGGTTCGTGGTCGTGGTGAGCCATGTGACGCCGATCAAGCTCGTGCTCCGCAACGCACTGGCTGCGACCGATGCCCTGCTGCACCGGCTCTACCTGGATCCCGCGGGGATCTCGGTGGTGGACGTGTGGCCCGATGGCGGGACCGCCGTAAGGAGCGTCAACGACACCGCCCACCTGGCCTGATGGGCATGGAGGGTGCCCTGCCTAGGCCAGGGCTCGGACGAGGAGCACGACACCGACCACGGTGCCGACCAGGACGATGAACGCGCGCAGGACGGACGCGGGCAGCCGGGTCAGGAGCCGAGCCCCCGCGTATCCGCCCGCGATCGTGGCCGGCACCAGCACCGCGACGGCGAGCCAATCGACCGGGCCGAAGAGCGCGAAGACCACCACCGTCACCAGGCCCGTGATGGCGGATACCGCGTTCTTCAGCGCCGAGACGTGGCGCAACGACTCGTCCAGCACCAGACCGAGGGCGGCGACCAGCATCACTCCGAGCGCCGCGCCGAAGTAGCCGCCGTACACGGATCCCAGCAGCACACTGGCCTGCAACGCGACCGTCCGGCGTCGTGGTGACAGGTCGGTCGGGTGGCCGACCATCGACCTGAGTCGCTGCTGGAAGGCGAGTGCGGCGGTGGCGCCGAGGACCAGGAACGGCACGACGACCTCGAACGTGCGCGCCGGGGTCGCGAGCAGCAGCACACACCCGGCTGCCGAGCCCAGCACCGCGGTGGGCAGCAGCGCCAGCAGGGCCGTACGGCCTCGCCGTCGGGCGAGATCGGCCAGATCCCCGCGGCTGCCCGCGACGCTGGCCACATAGCCGGGAGAGACGCCCAACGAGTTCGTGACGTTGGCTGGGACCGGGGCGAGTCCCACGGCGACCAGGGTCGGGAACGTGATGAGTGAACCGCCGCCCGCGAGCGCGTTCACCGCGCTGGCCGCGAACCCCGCGAGGACGAGCACGATGACGTGTGGGATCGTCATCGGGTCGTCTCCTCAATCGCTGCTTCGGTAACGCCGGTCTCATCCGCATCGCGACGTGACGTCATGGTCACGTATCCTGGCAGGCGCGACGGACGAGTCGGTCGGGCGGTCGCGTCGGCACGCCTGGTGCGTGCCGCCGAGGAACGTCCGGGCTCCACAGGGCAGGGTGGTTGCTAACGGCAACCCGGGGTGACCCGCGGGACAGTGCCACAGAAAGCAGACCGCCGCCCCGGCCTCGGTCGGGGCGGTAAGGGTGAAACGGTGGGGTAAGAGCCCACCAGCACCCCGGGTGACCGGGGTGGCTCGGTAAACCCCACCCGGAGCAAGGCCAAGAGGGCCGGTCGAGAGGCCGGTCTGCGCGAGCGTTTGAGGGCGGCCCGCCCAAGCTCGCGGGTAGGCCGCTGGAACCTGCCGGCGACGGCAGGTCGAGATGGATGGCCGCCCCCCGCCTGAGGCGGGGACAGAACCCGGCGTACAGACCGACTCGCCCGTCGTTCCCTGATCTCGATGTATAGGCCCTTCGAACTCGCGGGTCCCGCAGGCACCACGGCCGGCGGTCGAACCAGGACGTCGGTGGAGGCA
Organism: Micromonosporaceae bacterium; assembly: GCA_036557785.1. GTDB lineage: Bacteria > Actinomycetota > Actinomycetes > Mycobacteriales > Micromonosporaceae > DATBGZ01. The sequence goes on along the minus strand of DATBGZ010000089.1, from coordinate 98,530 downwards.
GGCGCATGGCGGAGAGTCCGACCGCGAAGGCGCGGCGCGTGTGGGACGGTGCCGCGCCCCGGTACGACCGGGTCATGCGGTCGGCGGAGCGGTGCTGGTTCGTCGGCGGTCGGCCATGGGTCTGCTCCCGGGCCGTGGGTCAGGTGCTCGAGATCGGCGTCGGTACGGGCGCGAACCTGCCGTTCTACCCGGACCGGGTCGAGGTCACCGGCATCGATCTCAGTCCGGCGATGCTGGCCGTGGCGCGGGAACGCGTCGCGGAGCGCGGTCTGCGCGCCGAGCTGTCGGAGGGGGACGCGCAGGCGCTGCCGTTCGCGGACGAGCAGTTCGACACTGTGGTCGCCACGCTGGCGCTGTGCGTGATCCCCGACGACCGCGCCGCGATCGCTGAGATGTCCCGCGTGCTTCGCCCGGGCGGCAGGCTGCTGCTGCTCGACCACGTCGGCAGCAACTGGTGGCCCGTGTGGGCGTTGCAGCGGCTTGTCGAGCTCGTGACCGTACGTACCGCCGGGGAGCATCAGACCCGACGACCGCTGCCGTTGCTCGCCGACGCGGGCTTGGAGGTCGTCGAGAGTCAGCGTCTGCGGGCGGGCACGGTCGAGCGTGTGCACGCCCGCAAACCCGGCATTCCGCGATAGCGACCAGTCCCGATGTGCCGCGGCGTGGGCACACTGTTGTGTCCTCGGTCGCCATCCACCACGATCGGGTGATGCGTAGTCACGAGTTGAGCGTCGGCCGTACCTTCGGGCTCTCCTTCCACCATGGCGAGGACCTCTTCGCGGCACTGGCCGGGTTCTGCCGCGATAACGGTGTGCGGCAGGGGTACATCCCGTTCTTCCTCGCGGGCTTCTCGAGCCTGCGGATCGTCGGCACGTGCGAGCAGGTGGCCGACCGCGTGGCCCCGATGCGCTCGGCGGTGTACCTCACCAACGTCGAGGCGCACGGTGGTGGCACCATCGCCTACGACCCGCAGCGCGACGCGATCGCGCCCCACATTCATGTATCGGCCGGGTTGAAGGAGCTCTCCGCGACCGGTCACACGAGCCATCTGCTCGAGGCGAGCGTCCAACTGCTGATGGAGATGGTCGTGGTCGAGGTGCTCTCTCCTGCGCTGCGTCGCCGCCCCGACCCCGACCTCTACGACCTCCCCATCCTCAGCTTCGACGCCGCGTCATAGCCGGCCCGCCTGGCTTTCGAGCCACGCCTCGACGGAGTCGATGTAGGCGGCGACCAGTTCGGCTTCGGTCCTGTGCTGGCAGATCAGTGCCGCGGCAGTGTCCTCGCGGTGCCCCCGTAGACGCAACACGGCGTAGGCAACCATCACCGACCTGCGGCGTCCCTGCTGACAATGGATGAGCACGCGCGCCGCGACGTCGGCGCTGAGTACCCGCGCGGCAAAGACAGCGGCGGACGACCACAACTCGGGAGGCTGCGGGCGCCCGAAATCGCGCATTGGGGCATGGGCGACCATGTCTGTGCCCAGCAGCTCCCGCTCCACCCCGAGATCCTGCGAGAGAAGAGTCTGGACGAGCGAGCGGCAGTTCACGACGTGCGTGACGCCCGCATCCCGCAGCCGCAGCAGCGTTGACGCGGTCGGAATGCAACCGATCGCGATGCGCTCGTCACCAATCCAGCTCAGTGCCGACACATGCGGGCTCGGCCCGTAGAGGCTCGTACTCCAACGGTGGTACGCCCGGCGCAGCGTGCTGACTGGCGCAGTCGTCATGGCGGCAACGGTAGCCGTACGGTGGGCGGATGGACGTGCTTGCCGGCGGCATCGCGCAACGGTTGCGTGCGGCGGGTTGCGTGTTCGCCGAGGATGAGGCCGCGGTCATGCTCGAGACGACCACCGACCCGGCTCGCCTGGCGGAGTTGGTGGCGCGACGCGCCAGCGGCGCTCCGCTGGAGCACGTCGTCGGATGGGTGCGCTTCGCGGGCCTGCGACTGGCGATACGTCCAGGCGTCTTCGTGCCCCGCGTGCGTACGGAGTCGTTGGTGCGCCAGGCTCTGGACGTCACGCCCGACCACGCGGTCGTGCTGGACCTGTGCTGTGGTTGCGGCGCGGTCGGTGCCGCGATCGCTGCTGCCCGACAGGGTGTGCGCGTGTGGGCCAGCGACATCGACCCGGTCGCGGTCGACAACGCTCGGGAGAACCTGACCGCGTTCGACGCGGTCGTCGCCGTGGGCGACCTGGACGAGGCGATTCCCGATGGGCTGCACGGTGCGGTGCATGTCGTGGTGGCCAACGTGCCGTATGTCCCGTCCGAGCAGGTGTCGTTCCTGCCGACCGAGGCGCGTGAGCACGAGCCACGGGTAAGCCTCGACGGCGGTGCCGATGGGCTCGACGTCCTGCGTCGGCTCGCGCCGCGCGTCGTGCGGTGGCTGCGGCCGGGCGGCGCCTTCCTCACCGAGTGCGCGTGCGACCAGGCGGATGCGGCGGCTGCGGTGCTCCACGGCGTAGGGCTGAATGCGTTGTCCCACAAGGATGACGAGCTCGACGTGGCGATCGTCGTCGGCCGGCGTGAGGTCGACGATTGAGGCTTGCTGGGTCGCCTCACTCCCACTGAGCTCGGCCACTCGCGCGCAGAGCCGTTGCCCCACCGCGTCTGCACGGTGTACGTGCTGGGCCGCCATACCCGGATCTGCTCATCGCACATGGCCAGGAGCAGCGCACCGGGGCGGATGCGGCCGGTGACCGAGGACGTCGGCGATCGCCTGCTGTGCCGCACGCCGTGTTGCCCGCAGCGCCTGGATGCCTTGTGGCACAGGCAAACCAGCCTCGTGCTGTCTCACCGCGACCGGTGGGGCGGCGCGGCCTCGATCCGGTCCTGCGCCATGGCGTCCCCGTTTCCAACGGCCGCCATCCGTGCCTCACGGGAAGATCTGACTCGGCCGTGCGATGCCGCGTCCGTCGTGCCGTCGACAGGGCCTGGTCCGGGCGACGTGCGCGCGTGCCGCTGCGTCGCGGGCTGTAACAGTCCTGACAAGCCGGGCGACCGATGCGCGTCGAGTTCTGTCGATGGCATACGAAAACCGTTGGTACGTAATGGATCTCGAGTGGACATCTATGAACATCGGGTAGCTGGTGGCGGGCCGCGACACGCCCTAGAGGGGGCAGCACTTGTAAGACCCGATGCATGTGTGCACAATGTCTTCCGACCATTGTGGGCTGTTGACGACCCCGGTCCTCGGTGCCCCCCGATACCGTCTACAGTGGAAGACGCACGAGAATTCGCCGAAACGCTTCCGCGTGAGCGACTCAGAGTGCACAGTGATGACATGAGCAAGTGTGACGGCAGGAACGACAGCGGAGGTGGAGCCTTCTACTGGTGCTTGCGGCGCAACCGGGCGGAGACAGGCCATGACGACGATGGGGCCTTACCGCAGCCCGATTGAGGCAGAGCAGGCACTACCAGGGTGGCGAAGCGCAACGAGCAACTCGATGCCGAGGACGCGCAGTGGACCGGCGAGCAGCCGTGACCGCGACACCCGAGACCAACACCTGAACCCGCTGGCGGACCGCCGACCCCCCACGTGAACTCATGACTCGTGCGGAACCCACGCCCGGCAACGGCTTGACCCGCCGGACACAGCAAGAGCACACCCAACACAATGCCCAAGGAGGCAGACATGGCCGACGCTAAGGCCACCACACGAACGGCCGCGAAGCGCGCGGCTACCACGAAGGCCGCACCCGCGGCCACCCGGACGCGGACGACCCGCGCCGCGAAGGCGACTCCGGCGAAGAAGACCGTGACCGCCAGCGCCACCAAGAAGGCCGCGCCGGCGCGCAAGGCCACCGCGGTCGCCAAGAAGGCGCCCGCGAGCGCCGGGTCGAGGATGACGGTCGCCAAGAAGACCGCCACCCGGTCGACGGCGGCGAAGAAGACCACCGCCGCCAAGGCCGTGGTCAGGAAGGCCGCCCCCGCCAAGAAGGTCGCTCCGGCGAAGACCGCCGCGAAGGCCGCCCCGGCCCGCAAGGCTCCGGCGAAGGCCGCGACCAAGACGACCGCGGCGAAGAAGACCACGGCCACCCGGACCACGATGGCGAAGAAGGCCCCGGCCAAGAAGGCGACCGCGGTCAAGAAGGCTCCGGCCAAGCGGGTCAGCGGCGCACGCGCCACCACTCGCACAGCGACCACCCCGGTGGCGACGCCGGCCCGCCGCCCCGTTCGGCGCACCACCGGCGGCTGAACCACGCCGCCGCAGCCGCCGGCCTCAGCCGGCGGCCCATCGCACGAAGGGCACCCTCTGCAGGCAGGGGGTGCCCTTCGGCTCACACCACCGGCACGGCCTCGTCCGCTCCGTGCGGGTGATCGTTGAGGTAGGCCACGAGGTTGCGCCCGTACTCCTGGAACCCAAGCCGATCAGCAATGGCCACTGTGGACGGATTCGAGGTCAGTGCCCGGTAGCGCGCGACTCCGTACATGGCGATCGCCTGCCGAGCGGCGAGCGCCGCGATGCGGCCGCCGTAGCCGCGCCCACGTGCATCCGGGTGGATGACGATGCCGACATCCGTGGCGGCCTCCGGGGATACCTGCTCGCCGGGGCCTCGCGGCACCGAGGGCCCGGCGGTGAGGTTCGCGGCCGCGATGAGCTCCTCGCCCTCGAAGATGCCGAAGAGCATTGCCGGCTGGCCGGTGAAGCCCGTGACCTGCCATTCCTGTGCGGGCAGCGCCGTGCGCAGCTTGCCGAGGGCATCGGAGTCCGTCGGGTTCAGGCGACGACCGGCGGCGCGCTCCGCGAGCCCATCGGTCCGGTCCAGGTAGTAGTGCCGCACGGGGCCGAAGACAGTCTGTGCGACGCCACCGAGCAGCTCCTGCCACGTCCTCGACTCGATGACCTGATCGGCACTCAGCCCGCCGACCGCGCCGGAGACCCGGTCGAGCAGATCCTCGGGCGTGTAGACCGTGACACCCTCGAATGCCAATACGTAGATTCCTCGCCACCCTCGGCGGGCCGGCGGGTTGGCCCGGACCCACACTCCGGGGGCGTGCAGGTCCGCGACCGCCGTGTCGAGCGTCGACGACCAGAAGGCGTCCACCCGGTCGCGAGTTGACTGATCGACCATTCGCTCACGCTGCCACGCCGCGGGGTGGTTGGCTAGACCTCACTCGGCGGGCCGGGCACGGGTGCGAGGGTGCCGCTGCGAGGATGTGCCCATGACGAATATGTCGGACGCGGCATCGACACCGGTGGCCGCCCAGGTTGTGGGCATTCTGGGCGGAACCGGCGACCAGGGACGAGGGCTGGCGTATCGGTTCGCCCGCGTAGGCCACCGGGTCCTCGTGGGCTCCCGCGACGCGGATCGTGCCCGTAGCGCGGCCGCCGAGATCGCGGCGTTGCCAGGCGCCACCACCGGTACGGTCTCCGGTGCCGCGAACGCCGAGGTGGCCACCGCATCCGATGTGGTCATCGTCGCCGTACCGTGGTCGGCGCACGCGGACACGCTCTTCGCCCTGGCGGGCCCGCTCACCGGGAAGATCGTGGTCGACTGCGTCAACCCGCTCGGCTTCGACGCGCACGGGCCCTACGCGCTGGCCGTTCCGGAGGGCAGCGCGGCGCAGCAGGCGGCCACGCTCCTTCCCGGCTCTCGCGTCTGCGCGGCCTTCCACCACGTCAGCGCCGTGCTCCTCGCCGACCCCGCCGTCGAGTCCTTCGAGCTCGACGTGCTCGTGCTCGGGGATGACCGGGAGGCGGTCGGGATCGTCATCGAACTCGCCAGCCGGATCCCCGGCATGCGTGGCGTCCATGGTGGACGACTGCGCAACGCCGGTCAGGTGGAGGCGCTCACCGCGAACATCCTCGCCATCAACCGCCGGTACAAGGCGCACGCCGGGCTCCGCATCACCGACATCTCCCCGGCGCTGGGAGCATCGCGGGGCGCCGGAGTCGCGCAGTAGAGTCGGCCGGTGGTGGACGGATTCGACCCGTGGAGCCCGGCGTTCGTTGCTCATCCGTACGACGTGTACGCGCGGCTGCGCGACGAGGACCCGGTGGCGTGGTTCGAGCCGACGCGGCAGTGGCTCGTCTCACGCCATGCCGACGTCGGCGCCCTGCTCCGCGACCGGCGGCTCGGCCGGACGTACCTGCATGTCGGCGGCCACGAGGACTTCGGTCATCCGCCGGACCCGCCCGAGCTCGCCCCGTGGTGGCGGGTCGTTCGCAACGGGATGCTCGATCGCGAGCCGCCCGACCACACGCGACTGCGCCGCCTCGTCGCGAAGGTGTTCACCCCACGACGGGTCGAAGGGCTGCGGCCGACCGTGCAGCGTATTGCCGACGCCGTGGTGGACGATCTGCTCGACGCCGGCGGCGGCGACCTCATCGCTACCGTGGCAGAGCCGTTGCCGGTGACGGTCATCGCCGAGCTGCTCGGCGTGCCCGAGGCCGACCGGCATCAGCTGCGGCCATGGTCGGCGGACATCTGCGGCATGTACGAGCTGAACCCGACGGCGGAGACGGCGCGCCGCGCGGTCACCGCGGCCGAGCAGTTCTCCGGCTACCTCGTCGACCTCGCTGCCTTCCGGCGCGAGCATCCCGGCGACGACCTGATCACGGCGCTCGTTCAGGTGCGCGACGAGGGGGATGGGCTCACCGACGACGAGTTGGTCGGCACGTGTGTGCTGCTGCTCAACGCCGGCCACGAGGCGACGGTCAACGCGACCGGCAACGGCTGGTGGGCCCTGTTCCGTAACCCTGGGGAGCTGGCGAAGCTGCGATCCGACCACGGGTTGTTGGGCACGGCGGTCGATGAGCTGCTGCGCTACGACACGCCTGCCCAGATGTTCGAGCGCTGGGTCTTGCAGGACTTCGACTACGAGAGTGGGGCGGGTTCAGGGCGGGCAGTGGATACCGTCCGGTTGACCAAGGGGACTGAGCTCGCGCTGCTCTTCGGCTCGGCCAACCGCGACCCGGCCGTCTTCACCGACCCGGACCGCCTGGATCTGGCCCGGGTCGACAACCAGCACATCTCCTTCGGGGCGGGCATCCACTTCTGCCTCGGTGCTCCACTGGCCAGACTCGAGCTCGAGGTCTCCTTCGGCACGCTGCTGCGACGAGCACCGACTCTGGGGCTGGACCGTGAACCGGAGTGGAAGGCCGGCTACATCCTGCGCGGCCTGAAGGAGCTCGTGGTCAGTGTCGGTTGAGCACGCTCAATGGTGGGTGTGCTCCGCGGCCGGGAAGGCCCCGTCGCGTACCTCGCCGACGTAGCTCGCGGCGGCCTGCGCCAGCACGCTGTGCAGGTCGGCGTATTTCCTCACGAACCGGGGCATAGGCCCGGACCGGAGCCCGGCCATGTCCTGCCACACCAGCACCTGGGCGTCACAGTCGGGGCCGGCGCCGATGCCGATCGTGGGGATCGCCAACTCGTTCGTGATGCGCTTCGCGAGCTCGCCGGGCACCATCTCCAGGACAACCGCGAACGCGCCCGCCTCGGTCACCGCGACCGCGTCGGCGAGCACCTCGTCGGCGGCGTCGCCGCGACCCTGCACCCGGTATCCGCCGATGCTGTGCTCGCGCTGCGGGGTGAAGCCGACGTGCGCCATCACCGGGATGCCGGCGCCGGTCATGGCGGCGATCTGCGGCGCGCAGACCCGTCCCCCCTCCAGCTTCACGGCGTGGCAGCCGCCCTCCTTCATGAAGCGCACGGCCGTGCGCAGCGCCTGTGCCGGGCCCTCCTCGTAGGAGCCGAACGGCATGTCGCCGACGACCAGGCACCGCGTCGTCGAGCGCACCACCGCCCGTACCAGCGGGAGCAGCTCGTCCACCGTGATCGGCAGCGTGGTCTCGTGGCCGAAGACGTTGTTGGCGGCCGAGTCGCCCACCAGCAGGACGGCCACGCCCGCCTCATCGAAGATTCTCGCCGTGCACTGGTCGTAGCTGGTGAGCATGGCCCACCGCTCGCCCTTCTTCTTCGCAGCGAGCAAGTCACGGGTACGGATGCGTTGGCCGGTCGGGCCACCATAGAGTGACGGTGCGGAAGTCATGTCTTCTCCTTGGGTCCTCGAGGCCGCTCGCATGCGGTCCCCGGGCGTCCGGACATCGTCGCACCGCCCGCGGCGCCACGCAGGACCTCGTGCGCGACGTCACACGCTCAACTCAGGTGCCGCCAGAGGAACTCGAAGGCCAGGGCGCGGCGGAAGGCGCGCTGGGCGTTGTCCGCCGCGGCACTGTGGCCGCCCTCGATGTTCTCGTAGTACGCGACCTGATGGCCGAACTCGCGCAGGCGCGCGGTCATCTTGCGGGCGTGCCCGGGGTGCACCCGGTCGTCGCGGGTCGATGTGATCCACAGGACCGGGGGATAGGTGGGGGTAGCGGCGACGTTGTGATACGGCGAGTACGGCGCGATGAACTGCCAGTCGTCGGAGTCGGGATCGCCGTACTCGGCCATCCACGAGGCTCCGGCGAGCAGCACGTGGTAGCGGCGCATGTCCAGCAACGGCACGGTCGCGACGATCGCGCCGAACAGCGACGGGTAGCGGGTGAGCATGACGCCCATGAGCAGCCCGCCGTTGCTGCCGCCGGTCACGCCCAGTCGGCGCGGCGTGGTGACGCCGTGGCCGTGGAGGTCCTGCGCGACGGCGGCCAGGTCCTCGAAGGCGCGTGGCCGCTTCTCTCGCAGCGCGGCGAAATGCCAGTCCGGCCCGAACTCGCCGCCACCGCGGATGTTCGCCAGCACGTAGTTGCCGCCTCGCGCGAGCCAGCCGCGGCCGAGCGCGGCGTCGTAGGTCGGTGTCCGGCAGATCTCGAATCCGCCGTACGCCTCGAGCAGCGTCGGCCCGTCCAGGTTCGCTCCGGTCACGTGGAAGTACGGCACTGCCGTACCGTCCGCTGAGGTGGCCCAGTGCTGGTGGACGCTGTGCCCCGGCACGTCGAAGAAGGACGGCTCCTGCCGCAGCACCTCTGGTCGCGTCCGTACGGTCGTGTGCAGCAGCGCCGACGGCGTGGTGAAGCCGGTCGTGGTGATCAGGAGCTCGTCGGTGTGGTCCGGGTTCGTGTCCATCACCTGGGTCTGGTCGACCTCCGACACGCCGGGCAGCGGCGAGCGAGCCCACTGGTCCGACTCCTCGTGCGGCGGGTCGAGCACGATCAGTTCACTGTGGACGTTGTGGAGCAGGCCGAGCACCAGGTGGCTGCGCGTCCAGTCCCAGTACTGCAGGGTCGTGTCGGGGGCGGGCTCGAAGAGGACGGTCGGCTTCCAGTCCCCGGTCAGCAGCTCGGCCAGGCGTACGGCGAGCAGCGTGCCGGCGCGATGGGCGACGCCGGCGGCCGTCCACGGTGTCCGCAACCGTACGAGCACCCACTCCCGGTGCACGTCCACGGTGGCGTCGCTCGGCAGCTCCAGCAGGCTCAGCTCGTCGGCAGTTCCCAGCAGGTATGTCTGGGCGTCCCAGAACGTGGTGCGACGGATGACGAGGTCCCGTTCGAAGCCGGGCGTCGCGTCGTGCACGGCGACGACGCGGACGTCCTCGGGGGATCCCTCGAATACCGTCACGGCCTGCGACAGCGGTGTGCCCCGGGTCCAGCGCTTGGCGATGCGCGCGTACCCGGAGGTGGTCAGCGACCCGCGGCCGAAGTCTGTTCCGAGGAAGACGTGATCGATGTCGATCCAGCAGGCCGTCGTCTTCGCCTCCGGCACGTGGAACCCACCGCTGACGAAGCCGTCGCTCAGGTCGAACTCGCGCACCACCGCCGCGTCCGCGCCACCACGGGACAGGTGGAGCAGGTAGCGCTGGTTGTCGGGGCGAAGCGCCTCAGCGCCGGCCCAGACCCAGTTCTCGTTCTCCGCCGCGGCGAGCGCGTCGAGGTCGAGCAGCACCTCCCACGCGTCCGCGCGGACACCGTCCACAGTGGTGCGTCGCCACAACCCACGCGGGTGGGCCTCGTCCTGCCAGACGTTGTACAGGTACTCGCCCCGCCAGTGCAGGCCGGGCAGCTTGTCGGTCGAGTCGAGGACCTCACGGATCCCGTCCCGGATCGACGCGAACCGGCCACCTGAGACGAGGTCGGCGACCGTCTCCGCGTTGCGTTCGCGGACCCAGGCGAGTGCCCGGTCGCCGGTCACCTCCTCCAACCACAGGTACGGGTCGTCCTCGCCCGGGCCCGCGCCGGCATGGGCTCGGGCATCGTCGGTCGGCGCGCTCACCCCTGGAACCGGTTCGTGATCGGCAACCGGCGATCGCGCCCGAACGCCTTGATCGAGATTTTCGTGCCGGGCGCCGACTGCCGTCGCTTGTACTCCGCGAGGTCCACCATCCGGGCGACGTGGGCGACGAGGTCGGGGTCGTGGCCAACCGCGAGCAGCTCCTCACGGCCCATGTCGGCGTCGATGTAGTCCGCGAGCAGGGCATCCAGCGCCTCGTACGGCGGCAGCGAGTCCGTGTCGAGCTGGCCCGGCCGCAGCTCGGCGCTCGGTGGTTTGGAGATGGAGCGTTCCGGGATCGGTGGGGTCTCGCCCCGGCGCGCCGCTTCGGCATTGCGCCAGGTTGCCAGGCGCCACACCATCGTCTTGGGCACGTCCTTGATGGGGTTGAACCCGCCCACGGAGTCGCCGTAGAGCGTGGAGTAGCCGACCGAGAGCTCGCTCTTGTTGCCGGTGGTGAGCACCAGGTGATTGTCCTGATTGGACAGCGCCATGAGGATCACGCCACGGACGCGGGCCTGCAGGTTCTCCACGGCGAGGCCGGAGAGGGCGAGATTGGCCAGGAACCCGTCCACCATCGGTTGGATCGGCTGCATGCGAAAGTGCATCCCGGTACGCTCAGCGAGCTCGGCGGCGTCCTCGCGAGAGTGCTCGGACGAATGCTCCGACGGCATGGCCACGCCGTAGACCTGGTCGGGGCCGAGGGCATCGACGGCGATCGCCGCGACGAGGCTGGAGTCGATGCCGCCCGACAGGCCCAGAAGCACTGACCGGAAGCCGTTCTTGCGCACGTAGTCCCGCAGGCCCGTGACGAGGGCCTGCCACACCTCGGCCTCATCGCTCGCGGGCTCGGCCACGACCCCTTCGATACGTGTGCCGCTCGGCGGGGCCAGCGACACCGGCACCCGAACCCGGTCAATGCGCATGCCGGCGGCGTGATCCGGGGTCGGGTGATCGTCCGCCGACGGTAGATCGAGATCGATGAGCAGAAGTTCCTCGCTGAACTGCGCCGTCCGTGCGAGCAGCGTGCCGTCGGCGGCGACGACCATCGAGTCCCCGTCGAAGACGAGCTCGTCCTGACCGCCGACCATGTTCACGTACGCGACCGTCGCCTTCGCCTGCGCGGCCCTGCGCCGGATGAGCGGCAGCCTGATCGCGTCCTTGTTCTGGTGGTAGGGCGAGCCGTTGATGTTCACGACCAGCCCCACCCCGGCCGCGCCCGCCGCGATGAACGGCCCCCCCGCCTGCCAGAGGTCCTCGCAGATGGTCACCGCGACATCGGCACACTCCTCGGTCCCAGTGCCCTCCTCTGGGCCAGTGCCGAGGCGCACGACCGTGAGCGTGTCACCGGGTACGAAGTACCGGTCCTCGTCGAAGACCCCGTAGTTGGGCAGGTGGTGCTTGAAGTACCGGGCGTGCACCCGGCCACCGGCGATCACCGCGGCCGCGTTGCGCGGTCCCCGGTCGGGCGCGGCCTCCGAGCTGACCCGGGCCGGACCGTCGGCATCGAGGTACCCGACCACGACCGCGAGGTTGCCGAGCCCGTCCTCGGCGAGGTCATGGGCGAGCATCTCGACCGCGGACCGGGACGCGGCCACCAACGTCTCCCGGAAGACCAGGTCCTCGACGGGGTAGCCCGTGACCATCATCTCGGGGAAGACCACCAGGTGTGCGCCGGACTCGGCGGCCTTGCGGGTGAAGCCGCGCACGAGGGCGGTGTTGCCGGGCAGGTCGCCGACGGTCGGGTCGACCTGGGCGAGGGCGAGGCGCAGCGTGGGCATGAGCCCATTCTCGCTCGCGAAACGGCGGGTGAGCCGGCTGCGCCCGGCGTGACGCTACAGACCGTCCGGCGTCATGTAGACCAGCTCGGTGAGGTAGAGGCTCCCGTCGACGGCTGGGCCGGGCTTGTCGTTGGTGACCCAGATGTCGTACTCGCCCGAGGGCGCGGACGGGTAGTCGACCGCCGGGTCCTTGCCGTACGTGTCGTTGTCGCATTGCCACTGCTCGCCCGGCCCCTCGATGGCCAGGCCGGGGTCGGCGCCATCCTTGCCGGGGACGAAGAAGAGTCGCAGCCGTCCGCCGGTGCCGCTCCAGATCAGCCGCAGGTCCGGTTCGGACGAGGCGTACCCGCTGCAGCCGGGCAGGTAGGAGGTGTCGACGGGGCCGCCCGCGTCGGCCTTGTAGTGCTTGGGCTCGCCCGAGAAGCCGGTGCTCAGCTTCAGGGTCCCGTGGGCCGGCCCGAGCTTGGGGTCGAGGTGTGCCGCCGGCTGGGTGGGTGTCGCTGTGGCGCCGTCGGTGGTGTGGATCGCCCCCGGCGACTCCCCGTGGCACGCTGCCGCGGCGCCGAGACCGAGCAGCATGGCGAGCGCTGGCGCGATGGTGGTGAGCCCACGGCGCGACCGGCCTGTCAGCACGCCGCGCACTCTACCGCCCGGCGACAGATCCGTCCCCCGGGGTCATCGCTGCCGAACGAGCCGCTCCAGCAGGGCCTCCCGGATCGCCGGACGGCTGCCGAAGACGAGGAGAAAGGCGGCCTCGCGGAGCAGTCGCTCGGCGTGCTCGGAGCGCAGAACCGAACGGCTGCCGGTGTGCACCGACAGTGCCGCCGCGGCACGCAACGCCAGCTCCGAGGCCGCGGCCCGGGCCGGCGCGGTCGCCGTCGGTTCCTCAGCGCTCACGGCGGCGAGCAGGTCGCACCGGCACGCGGTCAGCTCCCGCTGCAGCCAATCCGGCCCGCCGAGCAACCGGGCGCATCGCTCGACGACGCCGAGCGCGAGAAAGCCGTTCAGGGCCGAGCCACCGGCCTCGGCCCGCTCCCACTCGCCGTACGGCCGGGTCCCGGTCAGCCGGTCGGCGGGCACCTCGTGGCCGGCCAGGTGCATGGTGACCGTGCGGCTCGCCCGCACCGCCGCCAGGTCGAGCGGGGTGACGCGCAGTGTGGGTGACTCGGCCGCGTCCACGAGGAGGAAGTGCACGTTCGCGTCTTCGTCCACGGCACCGACGTGGACGACGTCGATCATGTCCCAGCCGGTGACCCACGGGATGTCGCCATCGAGAACGAAGCCGCGCTCGGTACGGCGGACCCGCACCTGGTTGGGCCCGCCGCGCACCCCGGCCAACGCGATCCCGCCACGCACCGTGCCGTGGGCCAGCGGCTGCAGCCACCGCTCGCGCACCCCCGGCTGTTGGCTGAACGTGGCGGCGATGACGCATCCATGATGCTGGATCAACACGAAGGTCGTGGCGAGGCAGCCGCTGGCGAGGGTCTGCACCAGGTCGGCGGCGACGTCCATCCGCTGCACTCCGAGCCCACCGGCTTCGGGTGGGGCGGCCACGCCGTAGAGGCCCTCTGCAGCGAGCAGGTCGAGGTGCGCCACGGGCAGCCGGTCGGCACGATCGACGTCGAGCGCTGCGGGGAACAGGACGTCGTCGGCGATCCGCGCCGCGATCGCAGGTACGCGCTGCGGCGTCAGTGCGCGGCTCACCGGAGGAAGCTACAGGCTGACGAAGGCGCCGACGAACAGGGCGAGGGCGACGGCCAGGAGGCCGAGCTGGGCCGGGACCTGGGCGAACGGGCGCAGCATGCCGGAGAACCCGGGCGAGCCGGGCGCCTCGTACTCACCGGTTCGACCCAGGGCGTCCACCATCCGTACCCGGGCTCGCATCTCGACGACGACGACCCAGGTCGTGATCGCCGTGACGAACAGACCGAGCAGCACCATGCCGAGCGGAACGAGCGTGGAGAGCGCGACGGCCGGAGAGCCGGCGACCCGGTAGAGGGCGATGAGGAACGGGACGGCGACGGCCGCGAACGGGACCAGGACCGCCGTCGCCGCTCCCACGGCGAAGCGCGTCTGCCAGACCTGGTTGTCGGCGCGGCTCGGCACCACGATCGGCCGGCGCGCCGGTCGTGCCCGCAGTGCGACGGTCGCGCCCGGTCGCGCGATCAGGGGGCTGCGCGCCAGGCGCACCGCCAGCGGCGATGTCGCGAGCGGCACCTGGCCGCTGACCGGCTCGAACGACTCCACGAATCCGGCGTCGGCGGGCGTCGCCGACGCACCCGGCTTGATGATCGGCGGCACCGGACCGACCTGAGCCGGCGGCGGTGGCGTCGGGGTGGGTGCGGGCGGGACGACCGGCCATTCGTCGGTGGCGCGTGACTCATCGGCGCCGTCGGCGGCGCCGGCGGTACGGGATGGCTCGACCGTACGGACTGTGCCGACCGTACGGGCGGTATGGTTCGCGTCGGCCGCGCTCGTGTCCATCGCCCGTCCTCCCCTGGCGGCAAGGTCGATGTGCCACGATGATAGGCAGTCGCGACCTCTCGGGGGAAGTGTCGGACTGGCCAACATGCGTCATGGTCCGGACATTTGCGGCGGCGCGCGGCGATTTGCGCGCATAACGGCACGCGGTACGGGAGACAGTATGGACCGTCAACAGGAGTTCGTCCTCCGGACCCTGGAGGAACGGGACATCCGCTTCGTCCGGCTGTGGTTCACCGATGTGCTGGGCACCCTCAAGAGTGTCTCGGTCGCCCCGGCCGAACTCGAGGCCGCCTTCGAAGAGGGGATCGGCTTCGACGGCTCCGCGATCGAGGGATTCGCGCGCATCCATGAGTCAGACATGGTGGCGATGCCGGACCCAAGCACGTTCCAGGTGTTCCCGTTCGAGGGCGGCACGAGCGGTGAGGCGGCGCGGATGTTCTGCGACATCCTGCTGCCCGACGGTTCCGCGTCGTGGGCCGACCCGCGCCATGTCCTGCGCCGGGCCCTGTCGAAGGCTGCGGAGAAGGGATTCACCTTCTACACCCACCCGGAAATCGAGTTCTTCCTGCTGCAGGACGTACCCGTGGACGGTGCCGTGCCCACGCCGGTCGACTCCGGCGGCTACTTCGACCACACCACCCACTCGGTCGCTCGCGACTTTCGCCGGCAGGCGATTCTGGCGCTGGAGCGGATCGGTATTTCGGTGGAGTTCAGCCATCACGAGGTCGCCCCCGGCCAGCAGGAGATCGACCTGCGCTACGCCGACGCGCTGACCACCGCCGACAACATCATGACGTTCCGGCATGTGGTAAAGGAGGTGGCGCTGTCGCACAACGTCGTCGCGACGTTCATGCCCAAGCCCTTCACCGACCAGCCCGGCAGCGGCATGCACACCCATCTGTCCCTCTTCGAGGGCGAGCGCAACGCGTTCCATGACGCGGGCGACCCCATGCGACTGTCCAAAGTGGCCCGAGCCTTCATCGCGGGGCTGCTGACCCATGCGCGGGAGTACGCGGCCGTCACCAACCAGTGGGTCAACTCGTACAAGCGTCTTTTCCCCGAGCCCTTGCCGGACCAGATCGCGGAGGCTCCCGCCTACGTCTGCTGGGGCCACCTCAACCGATCCGCGCTCGTCCGGGTCCCCGCCTACGGCAAGCCGAACTCCGCGCGGGTCGAGGTCCGTTCGCTCGACTCGGCATGCAATCCGTACCTGGCCTTCGCGGTCCTGCTCGGCGCGGGTCTGAAGGGAATCGAGGAGGGGTACGAGCTGCCGCCCGGCGCCGAGGACGACGTGTGGTCGCTGTCGGCCGCTGAGCGCCGCGCGATGGGGTATCAGACGCTCCCCGAGAACCTCGCCCAGGCGATCGACGTGATGGAGCACTCGGAACTCGTCGCGGAGGTGCTCGGCGAGCACGTCTTCGACTTCTTCCTGCGCAACAAGCGCAGCGAGTGGGAGGCCTACCGGCGCTGGGTCACTCCCTACGAGCGCCGTCGCTACCTCGACGTCCCGTAGTCCGAGGATTCCGGGAAACGGCCCGACGCGCGGCGGCCGGGCCGTCATGCTGGCGGCGTGCGTCGGGTTCTCAGGCGCCCTGCACAGGAGTCACTGTCGCTGGTCCGGCGTCGTGCCCAGCCAACCACGATCACCATCATCCGGTTGACGGTCACGGCCGTCGTCGCCTTCGTCGTCGCTCGTCTCGTCACGGGCGACAACGTCCTGGCCCCACTGACCGCGCTCCTCGTGGTGCAGGTGACGCTCTTCCAGACCTTCCGCAGCGCGTCGCAGCGGGTGGTGAGCGTGATCGCGGGGGTATTGGTAGCGATCGGACTCTCCCACGCGCTCGGGTTCACCTGGTGGAGCCTCGCGCTCACGGTCGCCGCGGCGCTGACCGTCGGGTACGCGCTGCACCTGGGCGACAGCGTGCTCGAGGTGCCGATCAGCGCCATGCTGATCCTGTCGCTGCCCACCGATGCGGCCGGCTGGGGTCGGATCCTGGCGACGCTCATCGGTGCCGCCGTCGGACTCCTCTCGAACCTGGTCGTGCCGCCGCTGAAGGTGCAGCCCGCCGAGGAGGCCGTTGACGACCTCGGACGTCGGCTCGCGGACCTGCTCGACCGTGTCGCCGACGACCTCGTCGAAGGGCGTGGCGCCGGTGCGGCCCCGGACTGGGTGGCCGGGGCGCGCCGGCTGACGGCCGAGCTCGACCAGGTGGAGGACTCACTGGCGCAGGCCGAGGAGAGCGTGCGGCTCAACCCGCGCGGGGCGCTGGTCGTCGACCCGCGGGTGTACCTGCGCGGCCGCCTGGAGGCGCTGCAGAACGCGACGCTCACGGTGCGTGGGATCGCACGGTCGCTCAACGACAGCGTCGGACTCGCCGATGAGCACAGTCCGGTCCGCGACCCGGACGCGGCCCGACGAGTCGCGGATGTGCTGGGCGAGCTGGCCGCGGTGTTGCGACCGTACGGGCGGCTGGCCCGGTCGAAGTCGGTGGACCGCGGCGCGCTCAAGGCGGACGTCGATCGGCATCTGGAGCAGGCCACGCAGCGGCACGAGGCGGCGGCGCAGACGCTGCGCACGGACTCGGCCGCGCCCCAGTCGGTCTGGCCGCTGCGGGGCGAGCTGGTCTCGCACTTGGACCGGTTGCGCACCCAACTGCAGCCGGCGCCACCGCGACCACAGCCGCGCAGCGGCGTCACCGTGGCCCCGAGCGGGAGGCAACGCCTGCGCGCCCTGCGCGGTTGGCTGCGCCGGCGCTCTGGCGGGCGTGCGTGACAATGGTGAATCCGGCACGGCGTCCGGCGTGGACGCGGTACGCGGTGGGAGGCGAGCATGGTCGGCAGGCGGCACGCAAGGGTGGTCGGCATGCTCCCGGTGCTGGCGATGCTCGGCCTGCTGGCCGGCTGCGACGTACTCGGTGCGTCGGCGCAGCGGTCCGCGACCGGTACGCCCAGCGGCACCGGCGCCCCGACACCCGTCATGACGGCTTCCCCGAGTGCGACACCGTCGCCGGACCTCACCCCGCTCGGGCCGCTGAGCGGCACCTGGCAGGGCACGTGGACCAACACGGCACCGGTGGCGGGCACCGGGACGTTCACGCTCGTCTGGGCGCAGCAGGACAGCCACCTCATCGGGGCGATCACGATCCAGGGTTCGAACTGCGTGAACGCCGGTAACGTCACCGGCAGCGCGGTCGGCACCACGCTGCGCTTCGGCGCGGTCGAGGGTTCCTTCACGATCGACTACGCGGGGATCGTCGTCGATGGCAACACGATCATGGGGTCGTACCGTTCGCCGGACTGTGACAACGCGCAGGGGACGTGGCAGGCCACTCGGAACACCGCGTCTCGGGCGTAGCCTGGCCGGGTGAGCGCCTCGTGCCTGGTGGTGGAGAACGACCCGACGAGCCCACTCGGGCATCTCGCCGAATGGCTCGGCGACGGCGGGCTCGCCCTGGACGTGGTGCGAGCCCATGCGGGCCAACCGCTGCCCGCTGATCTGTCGGGGCGCGCCGCGTTCGTCGTGCTCGGCGGCGCCCAGGCCGCGTACCCGGGCCCCGACGGCGCGCCCGCATCGCCATGGTTCCCCGCGCTCGAGGCCCTGTTGCGCGCAGCCGTGCGCGACCGGGTGCCCACGCTGGGCGTGTGCCTGGGGGCGCAGGTGCTGGCCACGGCGCACCACGGGACGGTCGAGCCGGCTGCCTTCGGGCCCGAGATCGGACCCGGCCTCGTGGCCAAGCGGGACGCGGCCGAGGCCGACCCGCTCTTCGGCCCCGTGCCGATGCTGCCCGACGTGATCCAGTGGCACCACGACGAGATCACCGAGTTGCCGCTCGGGGCGGTGCTGCTGGCCGCCTCACCCGGCTGCCCCGTGCAGGCGTTCCGGCTGGGATCGGCAGCGTGGGGGGTGCAGTTCCACCTCGAGGTCGAGTACGCGACGTTCGCGGCGTGGGTCGCCGACGGCGGCGACGTGCTCGCGGGTGCGGGGTTGGACGGCGACGAGCTGCTCGCCCGGGTCGCCGGCCTCAGCGACGACCTGTTCGAGGTCTGGCACCCGGTCGCGACCCGGTTCGCGGCGCTGGCGCGGGGCGAGCTGGCGCCGTTCCTGGACACGCCGGTGTCGGGCCGCCGCCTGCCGCTGATCGGGCCGTAGCACATTCGCATGTCCAGGCCGACCGGTCCTGTTCCCCGGACCCCAGCGACCGGCCCGTTGCGGCTGGCGAGGTACGGGTTCACCGACGCGGTCGCGGCCGCCCGGCTGCTCGGGCCGGGGCCGGTCGGGCTGGGCCTGTGGGACGAGGCCGAGCACGTGCCGCTGAGCCCCGAGGCCGGTGACGTCATCGTCGCGCTGGGGGAGGCGGCCGACCCGGACCTGGCCCTGCGACAACTGCATCGCGTCGAGGAGCGGGCCCGATTGTCCACTGCGGACGCTCCGCTGGCGGCGATGCTTGCGGGGCAGGCTGTACGCTCCGCGCTGGCCGCGGTGCTCGGCGCGTCCGTCGCGCTGGGCGACGACCTCGCGGCCGATCCGCTGCGATGGACGGCGGTGCGCGACCTGGCGTTCGGGCCCACCATCGCGTTCGATGCCCCTGCCGTGGACTCGCCGTCGACCCTGCGCGTTGCGCATCGGACCGCCCTGCTGCGCATCGCGGCGGCGGACCTGACCGCGGTCATCGACGTGGAGACCGCGATGCGCAACCTGTCGATGCTCGCGGACGCGACGCTCGCCGGTGCTCTGCGGCTGGCTCAGGCCGAGTGCGGCGCCTCGCCCCGGCTCGCGGTGATCGCGATGGGCAAGTGCGGCGGGCGGGAGCTGAACTACGTCAGTGATGTCGATGTCATCTTCGTCTGCGGGTCCGACGCGGACCTCCAGGACGCGCAGGCGGTCGCGGCCCGGCTCATGGCGATCTGTGGCCAGGCCGCATGGCAGGTCGACGCCAACCTGCGCCCTGAGGGCAGCCAGGGCCCGCTCGTCCGGACGTTCGCGGCCCACGAGGCCTACTACCGCCGGTGGGCCCGCACCTGGGAGTTCCAGGCACTGCTCAAGGCCCGGCCCGCCGCAGGCGACCTGGCCCTCGGCGCGCGGTGGCTCGCCATGGTCACGCCGCTGATCTGGCAAGCGGCGGAGCGACCCGAGGCGGTTGAGGACGTGCGGGCGATGCGCCGGCGCATCGTCGACAGCGTCCGGCCGGAGGAGCGCGAGCGCGAGATCAAGCTCGGGCCCGGAGGCCTGCGCGACATCGAGTTCGCCGTGCAACTGCTGCAACTCGTCCATGGCCGCGGCGACGAGAACCTGCGCTCGGGTTCCACATTGGACGCGTTGTCGGCGCTGACCTCGCGCGGGTACGTCGGTCGTGAGGACGGGGTCGCGCTCGGCCAGGCGTACCGGTTCCTGCGGGCCGTGGAGCACAGGCTGCAGTTGCAGCGACTGCGTCGCACCCACACCGTCCCGGATGGACGCACCAGCGAGGGTGCCACCGCGTTGCGGTGGTTGGCGCAGGCACTCGGGTTTCGTGGCGATCCGCGCCGCGACGCGGTCGAGGCGTTCCAGGCCGAGTGGCTCACCCATGCCCACGAGGTGCGGCGGCTGCACACCAAGCTCGTCTACCGCCCACTCGTCGAGGCTGTCGCGCGGGTGCCGAGCGCGGGCCTGCGACTGACCCCGCAGGCCGCGGGGAGCCGGCTGGAGATCCTCGGCTTCACCGACCCGGCGGGTGCCCTGCGCCACCTCGAGGCCCTCACGGCGGGCGTCTCCCGCTATGCCGCGATCCAGCACACGCTCCTGCCGGTGCTGCTCGACGAGCTCGCCGACGCGCCCGAGCCGGACCGCGGGCTGCTCGGGTACCGCCAGGTCTCCGACGTGCTTCGGGGCACGCCGTGGTTCCTGCGCCTGCTGCGCGACGAGGGCGCCGTGACGATGCGGCTGGCACGGCTGCTCGGGCTGTCCCGCTACGTCACGGATCTGCTGGTTCGCGACCCGGAAGCGCTGCGCCTGCTCGCCGATGACGCCGAGCTGGTGCCGCGCCCGCAGGAGTCCCTTGTGGACACCATGACGGCCGCGGTGGACCGGCACGGCTACGTCGGCGAGCGCGGCTGGCGCGGTGGTGCCGGGGTCGCCGTGCTCACCGTGCGGGCCCTGCGGCGCCGGGAGCTGTTCCGCATCGCCTGTGCCGACCTGCTGGGCCTCGTCTGCACCGACACGACCGCATGGCCCGAGATCGCGGCGGCCAACGTCGTCGCGGTGGGACAGGCGCTCTCCGATGTCACCGACGCCACCCTCGGCGCGGCGCTGCGAGCCTCCGTCGGGCGCTCGCGCGCGTACGACCTGCCCTTCGCCGTGATCGCCATGGGTCGTCTCGGCGGCACCGAGGTGAGCTACTCCTCGGACGCGGACGTGCTCTTCGTCTACGAACCGATGCCGGACCGGTCCGAGTCGGACTCGGCCGCGCTGGCCCAGGGTGTCGCGGAGGAACTGCGCCGACTGCTCGCCACGCCTGCCCCCGAACCGGCGCTCGGGGTCGACGTCGACCTGCGGCCGGAAGGGCGCCAGGGCCCGCTCGTGATGAGCCTGGCCGGGTACGAGCGGTACTACGCGGGCCGCTCACGCATCTGGGAGGCCCAGGCGCTGCTGCGGGCGCGGTACCTCGCCGGCGACCCCGTGCTGGCCGACCGGTTCCTGGCCGTGGTGGACGCCGTGCGCTACCCGGCCGGCGGGCCTGCTGCCGACCAGGTGACGGAGATCCGGCGCATCAAGGCCCGCGTCGATGCCGAACGCCTGCCCCGCGGCGCCGATCCCGCGACCCACGCGAAGCTGGGCCGGGGCGGGCTGGCCGACGTGGAGTGGGCCGTGCAGTTGGTGCAACTGCGCCACGGGTACCAGGTGGCGGGCCTGCGGACCACCCGTACCCTCGACGCGCTCGCCGCGGCGCGCGACGCCGGCCTGGTCTCACCGCTGGACGCGACGTTCCTGGCTCGGGGATGGGTCATGGCCTCCCAGGTCCGCAACGCCCTGATGCTCGTCCGGGGCCGGGCCAGCGACCAACTTCCCCGGCAGGGCGTTGAGCTCGCGGGGGTGGCCCGGGCCCTGGGTCGCCCCCCATCCGTGGCGCCGGGGGAGTTCCTCGACGAGTACCTGCGCACCGCCCGCCGCGCCCGGGTCGCCGCCCAGCGCGTCTTCCTCGACGCCCCCTGATTCCTGCGCGCCCTATGGGCGCAGGGTCAGTGTGTGCGTCGCGGCGGCCTCGATGCTCGCCCGGTCCCAACGCATGGGCAGGTTCGCCCCGATCCGCCAGAACGGGAACTGGTCGTCGTAGTTGGGGCTGAACGCGTGTCCCGAGTTGCCCGTCAACTGCACCCAGCGCGATTCGTCCAGATCGGACAGATCCACGATCATGCGCATGGACGGCACCCAGTCGACGCCGTACCCGTCCGCCGGAGTCCAGCTCGTCGCGTTGACGATGCTGTCGCCGCCGGACGTGCCGTACGGGCCGCGGTTGAACAGCCACTCGATCGGCGCGATGCCGGAGGTACCGAAGGTCGCATTGGTCAACGTCAGCGTGTGCAGGTCGCCCCAGCGCCACTTCGCCGGATCCTTGCCCTGCAGCGACTGGATCTGGGCGAGCGCGTCGGTCATGGCCTGGCCGATCGTGGTCGCCATGTTCTCCCGCTCCGGCGTACGGGTGTCGTCCCACCAGGGCGAGTCGGGCTGCGTGAGCAGGTTGCCGATGACGATCCACCACCGGCTGCCCGCGTCCGCGGCGCGGTCTGTGGGAAGCTCGTCGAAGGTACGGCTGAGCAGGTTGCGGTAGAAGACGTTGTAGAAGGCGGCCGCGGCGGAGTCCTCGCCCTGCTGGAAGTCCCAGGTGAACAGCACGTCGAGCACGTTGGCCGGGATGGCGGCCAGGGCCGGGTCGGCGCGCAGGTCGCGCAGCTTCGAGATCAGCGTCGGCGCGAAGTCGTTGCGGTTGTCGAACTGCATCTGCCGGATCACTTCGGCGTCGATGGGTCCGGCCGCGATGCGCTCGGCCAGCATGTCCCGGATGCGCTGGCTGCGGAACCCGTAGTCCCAGTCCTCGGTGAGCAGGTAGGGGTAGCTCGGGCCGACCACGGCCTGGTTGGCGGTGACCACGAAGCCCTCGGCCGGGTTGAGCACGGACGGCAACTGGTCGAAGGGGATGTACCCCTGCCACCGGTAGCTCGGGTCCCAACCGGGCACGGGCCAGGTGCCATCGCCCTTGCTGCGGATGGGGATGCGCCCCGGCGACTGGTAGCCGATGTTGCCCTCGACGTCGGCATAGACGAGGTTCTGCGCCGGCACGTCGAACAGCGCCGCCGCCGATCGGAACTCCTGCCAGTTCTGCGCACGGTCCAGCGTGAAGATCGCGTCGAACGTGGTGTTGGGCTCCAACGCCGTCCACTGCAACGCCACACCGTACGGTGACTGCGCCGCGGCGTCGGGCACGCCCGGGGCGTCGGCGTCCAGCGACGGGGTGGGCGCCGGCGATGCCGCGGCGATCGGGGCGCCGGTCGGGTCGACCGGCGGCCGCGCCGCGATCGTGAGCAGCTCCTGGGACCGGTCCGACAAGAGCGGGCCGTGGTTGGTCGAGCGCACCGTGATCGTGACCGGATCCCCGCCCGCGACCTTGATGGTCTCCTGCCGGGTCGCCAGCGGCACCCAGTCCGAGCCATTGAAGGCCTTATCCCCATCGAGTTTTTCGAGGTAGAGGTCGGTCACGTCCGGGCCGAGGTTGGTGAAGCCCCACGCGACGCGGTCGTTGTGGCCGATGATCACGCCTGGTACGCCGGAGAAGCTGAAACCCTCCACGTTGTACTCACATGTGCAGTGCAGTCCGATCTGGTACCAGATTCCGGGCATCGATGGAGCCAGATGCGGGTCGTTCTCCAACAGCGGCTTTCCGCTCGCGGTGTATCGGCCGGAGACCGCCCACGAGTTGGACCCGATGCCGGGACCGTTGTCCCCCAACAGCGCGGGCAGCGAGTCGACGGCATCGGCGATCCCGGCCAGGGCCGGGCCCGCCGCCACGATCGCCTGGGCGTCGGCCGGCGCGGAGCTGGGCAGGGTCGTCAGTGCGCTGTCGGGGACGATCGGCGTGTTGCGGTCGTAAGGGTACGGCGGGTAGAGCTGGTCGACCTGGTCCCGGGTCAACCCGCTGGCGAGCAGGCTCGCCCGGTCGATCTCCTCGGTCATGTTCCCGCGCAGGTCCCAGGCCATCGCCTTCAACCACGCCAGCGAGTCCACCGGCGTCCATGGCTCGACCGTGTAGCCGCTGTTGAGCAGGCCCAGCACCGTGTACTCCAGGCTCTTCGACCCGTTCGAGGAGGCGCCGCCGTTCTGCTTGATCCAGGAGTTGACACCATCGGCGTAGGCCAGCAGGTACTGCTTCGAGTCGGCCGACAGCAGCGAGTACTCCTGCTCGGCCGTGTTCCGCCAGCCCAGGGTGCGGATGAACGCGTCGGTGGCCACCTGGCTGGCGCCGAACATCTCCGAGAGCCGACCGGCCGTGACGTGGCGACGGAAGTCCATCTCCCAGAACCGGTCCTGGGCGTGTACGTAGCCCTCGGCCCGGAACAGGTCCTCGGGCGTGCTCGCGTAGACCTGCGGGATGTCGTGCTCGTCGCGGTAGACGGTGACCGGCGCGGAGAGTCCGGGCAGGGACAGCTCGCCATCGACGTGGGGGAAGGCCCGGCGTACCGACCAGACGATCAGGCCGGTGGCGACGGCGACGATCACGAGCAGCGCGCTGACGATCCCGACCAGGGTCCGGCGCAGCCACCGGCGTTTCGGCCGGCCCCACACGGTGGGCTTGACCGCCTTCGGTGCGGGTTGCGCGGAGGGCACGACGGCGGTGTCGGCCGGCGAGGGGTCGGTCATGGTCGGTGAGCCTAGATGGGCCAACCGAATGGCGCGATCGCGGGTGTGGACAGCGCGAGCGCCCCGATACCGCCGCGGGTCGGGGCGGATCCGCTGCCGACCACCGCCCTGACCCACGCGCCGTTGCCGGATTCCCGACCCATGTCACGCCCCGCTACCCACGAGTAGCGCGAGAGACTGGCCGGGCCGCATACCAACCTGTCCATCCCACCCGGAAGGAACTACGCAGTGAGCAGGACAAGGACCATTGCGGCGATCGTCGTGGCCGCACTCGGACTGGCCGGCCTGGTGGCGTTTGTCGCGTCGCCTGCCAACGCGACCGAACCCGATCCGCACTACGCCACCGGAGCCTGGCGGGCGCGCGACTGGACCGGCGCCTACCCGGACGTGCAGGCCAGCGATGCCAGCGGCTCCACCGCGACCTGTGACACGGTGACGCTCGTCAAGCCGGACGTCAACGCCGACCAGGACGCGATCTACGGGCCCTCCGCCGACGGCGACGTGGGCACCAGCTACGAGAACGGCGACCTGAACCTCGCGGTCTCGGCCGGTGACAAGCTCCTGGTCGACTACACCCTCGACGACGTCGCCGATGCCGCCGCCGGTGCGGTGCGGATGTTCGCCTACTCCGAAGTGGACGCGGACACGCTCAACGTCGCGCCGACGCTCGGGTTCGTCGCCGCGCCCGGGTCCACGCCCGGCACGATCGAGTTGGACTTCGCCGCCGACACCACCGTGCACACCTTCGGGCTGACCTACGACGCCAGCAACGACACCGAGGGCACGGTCACGTTCACGAACCTGCGGTCGGAGTCCACCGACGGCGCGACGAAGGTGGTCACGTCCATCGCGTTCTGCGCCCAGCCGCGGCCCACCGCAACGGGGACAACGCCGGCGCCGACCACCTCGGGCACGGGCGGGACGCTGCCGAAGACCGGCAGCCCCGTCACCGCCATCGCGGGCGTGGCGTTCGCGTTCGTCGTCATCGGCGCACTCGCCATCGTGGCCGTCCGCCGGCGGCGCGCCACCTCCTAGCCCTTCCTTGCTCCCGCCCCGGGCACGCGGGTGTCCGGGGCGGGATCCGGCCCGCTCCTGAAAGGGCGATGCCGACAGTCAGTAGCCGCTTTGAAGATCACTTGTGGATGACGGCTGGATCAGGCATGCTGGCCCGGCAAGTCTCCAGCACCGGGAGTTCCACCAAGCCGGAAGAGGATGAGGCCCCGTGGACGGGCATGCCGCCGCCGCGGCTGTCGGCACGCTCGACCCGAGCGGACCCCGCACCTGAGCGGGGCCGATGGCCTGGCACTCACTCATCCTCGGCTCGCGGAGTCGAGTAGCCACTCGGACCGAAGGTGCTTATCCAGATGTTTGTGTCAATCGATCCTGCCGTGCCTGCGCTCGTCGCCGGCTACATGCGCGCCGACATCACCCGTCGGCCCGACCACCTGCGGGTCGGCCCGTTTCTCGTGGGCCTGAACCCCCATACCGCCAGCCTCGGGCACAACTACGCGATCCCGCTGGCCGGCGCGACGCCCACCCAGGCCGAGATTGCCGAGCTGGTGTCGGTATTCGAACGCCACCACCGAACCCCGCGCCTGGAGTGCGTGACCGGTGTGGCCCCCCGGGCCGAAGCCGCCCTCATCGCAGCCGGCTTCACCGTCGACCAACGGCTGGCGATGCTGGCCTGCTCGCCCGGGTCTGGGATCGAACGTCCGGTGCCGGAGGGCATCGTGGCCTCGGCGATCCACGACGCCGGGGACCTGCTCGACGCCGTGACCGTGCAGAACGAGGCCTACGGTGAGGCCGCATCCGCCGGCTCGCACGACGTCGAACGGCTCCAAGCCTAATAAGAGCTAAGCGGGTATGGATCTCACGGCACTGACGTATCCCGCTGCCGTCCCCTCGGCCAAGACCGAGGGGCGGGGCCGCTCGGCGACGGGTCGTCCCCAGCCGCGGTCATGGGGTCAGACGGGTGAGGTCCCGGGGGAAGAGCGTGACCTCGCGGATGTTCGCGGCGCCGGTCAGGCGCATGAGGAAACGCTCCAGCCCGATCGCGAACCCGCCGTGCGGCGGCATGCCGTGGCGGAAGACCGACAGGTACGACGCGTACGGCTCGGTCGACTCGCCTCGGGCGGCCAACGCCGACACGTAGTCGTCGTACCGGTGCAACCGCTGCCCGCCGGTAATCAGCTCCATGCCGCGGAACAGCAGATCGAAACCGTTGGTGTAGCCGGGTCGCGCCGGATCGGGATGGGTGTAGAACGGCCGCTTCGCCATCGGGTAACCCGCCACGAAGAGGAAGTCTGACCCATGCTCCCGCAATGCCCAGTCACCGAGCCACCGCTCGTGCGCTGGCGCGAGGTCGGGCTCGTCTGGCGCCCCGCCAGCCATCCGGAGGGCATCGACGAAATGCACCACGGGAATCTCCTCCGGCAGCCGTACCTCCACAAAGGACCCAACGGACTCGAGCATGCCGGCGAGCACCGAGCGCACCAGGGCCATGACGTCGCGATGGTCCGTGATGAACCCCATCTCGACATCCAGCGATGTGTACTGGGCCAGGTGGCGGACCGTGTCGTGGGGCTCGGCGCGGAACACCGGCCCGACCTCGTAGACCCGCTCGAAGACACCAACCATCGCCTGCTTGAAGAACTGCGGCGACTGGGCCAGGTACGCCGGCCGGCCGAAGTAGTCCAGCCGGAACACGTTCGCCCCCGACTCGCTCGCCGACGCGATGATCTTCGGCGTCTGCACCTCCGTGAAGCCCAGCGCGTCCAGTGTGGACCTGAACCCCCGCACCGCCGCGGCGGCGGCCCGGAACACTGCCTGACGAGCGGGATGGCGCAGCGCCACGGGGGCGTGGTCGAGCAGCGTCGGCAGGCCGGCCCGCAGCGTCGGCCGGTAGAGGTCGAAGGGTGGCGGTCCCGCGGCACTGAGCACCCGTACCGTCGCCTCCGCGACCTCGACCCCGGCGGGCGCCGCGGCGTTGGCGCGGACGAGACCGGTGACCGATATGAGGCTCTCCTCGGTGAGGCCTGCCACAGCGTCCACACTCGACGGTGGCAGGACGACCTGAGCCAGGCCCGTACGGTCGCGGATGATGAGGAACTCGACGGACTTCAGCCGTCGGTGGCGGTGAACCCAGCCCGCGACCGTGACGGTCTCGCCGACGACGGTGGGCAGGTGGGCGGAGAGGGTGCGTTGCACGGCTGACCTCCTTCATTCGCAACGCGAACCCCGGAGGTGCGGGCGAGGTGACCCTGACCTGGGTCATCCGGTGTATCCCTCGCGGTGCCACCGCACCTTCGCCTGGCCGTGCCGGCCCGCAGCGCGTCATGCGCTCGCCTGACCGTGCAGGGCAAGCCTCTTATCGTGCTCCGGCTCGGGGATGTCAACTCCGTCATCGCCGGTGCTTAAGACCCTAACCACCCGGGCCAACCCCTTTTGCGCTGGCAGGCCGGCGGGACGTGATCCGCGTCGCTTGTCGGAGACGGCGTTACCCACGGGTTGGAGGTTTAGGCTGGCGGGCGTGACGACGACGGGCGGGAGTGCTGGGCGAGCCGGCGTCGCCGCTCCGGATGGGCGGCGGCTGCTGCGGATCGAGGCGCGCAACTCCGAGACGCCGATCGAACACAAGCCACCGTGGATCAAGGTCAAGGCGACCATGGGCCCGGAGTTCACCCACCTCAAAGGACTGGTCGCCCGCGAGGGTCTGCACACGGTCTGCCAGGAGGCGGGCTGCCCCAACATCTACGAGTGCTGGGAAGACCGCGAGGCCACCTTCCTCATCGGGGGCGACCAGTGCACGCGCCGATGCGACTTCTGTCAGATCGACACCGGGCGGCCGGCTGACTTCGACGCCGACGAACCCCGTCGGGTCGCCGAGTCGGTGGCGACCATGGGACTGCGGTACGCGACGATCACCGGGGTCGCCCGCGACGACCTGCCCGACGGCGGGGCTTGGCTGTACGCCGAGACCGTACGGCAGATCCACGGCCTGATCCCCGGCTGCGGTGTCGAACTGCTCATCCCCGACTTCAACGGCGAGCCCGCCGCCCTCGCCGAGGTCTTCGGCGCCGCGCCGGAGGTGCTCGCCCACAACCTCGAGACCGTGCCGCGGATCTTCAAGCGGATCCGACCCGCGTTCCGCTACGAACGCTCGCTCGACGTGCTCACCCAGGCACGTGCGGCCGGTCTGGTCACCAAGTCGAACCTGATCCTCGGCCTCGGGGAGGAGCGCGACGAGGTCTCCCAGGCCCTGCGCGACCTGCACGAGGCCGGTTGCGAGCTCGTCACGATCACCCAGTACCTGCGACCGACGCCGCGTCACCACCCGGTGGCGCGCTGGGTGAAGCCGGAGGAGTTCGTCGAGCTGCGCGAGGAGGCGCTGTCGATCGGCTTCGCCGGGGTGATGAGCGGCCCACTCGTGCGCTCCTCCTACCGTGCCGGCCGGCTCTACCAACAAGCGGTCCTGGCGCGCAGCGCGATGTGACCGCTGGTCGCGGACGCGGCGATCCCACATAGACTCATTGCATGGCCAAGGCGACGCAGGAGAACCCGAGGTTCTTCCAGCAGCTCAAGCAGCTGCCCCTCGTGTTCCAGTTCACCGCGAAACGGGACAAGTGGTTCGTCCCGCTCGTCGCCGTCGCGGCCGTGCTCGCCGCTGTGCTCACCACGCTGCTGTGGCTCGTGGCCCGTTGGTTGGCCATCCCCCTCGGTGTGATGCTGCTGGTGCTCGGCGTGCTGGTCGTGCTCAACCTGCGCGCCAACCGTGCCTTCATGTCGGAGGCCGAGGGCCAGCCGGGGGCGGCCGCCGGGATCGTCGAGAACATGCGCGGCGACTTCCGGGTCACACCAGCGCTCGCCTCCACGACGCAGATGGACTTCGTCCATCTCGTCGTCTGCCGGGCCGGCGTGGTCCTGCTCGGGGAGGGCAACCCGTCGCGGGTGCGCAACCTCATCGGTCAGGAGCGCAAGCGCCTGACCAAGGTGATCGGCTCGGCGGACCTGCGCGATGTCATGATCGGCAACGACGAGGGCCAGGTGCCGTTGCGCAAGCTGCGCATGACGCTGGTCAAGCTGCCCCGCACGCTGGGTCCGAAGGATGTGGCGGCCCTCGATCGACGCATCAAGGCGCTGACCGCCCGCCCGCAGTTGCCGAAGGGCGCCATCCCCAAGAACATGCGCCCGCCCAAGGGCGCCTTCCGAGCCATGCGCGGCGGACCGCGCTGACGGTCCCGTTGGGCGGATCGTCCGGCCAACCGACATGACGCGCCGGCTGCGGCGCTAGCGTGGACAGGCCTCGCCCAGAACAGAGATCGGCGTAACGTGGCCGAAACATTCGGGACACGGCTGGGCAATGCCTTCGGCCTACGGTCGCCTCCATCGCAGCCAGGCACCGCCGCCACAACACCAGTCACCTCAGCCAACTGAGAACCTTCAGCCGCGAGCGCGAGGAGCGAGCGCCAGCGAGCCCCGCAGTCGCGAGCATCCGAAACACAGGAGGACGAGTGTTCGCCAACCCCGACGAGCTTCTCCGGTACATCAGGAGCGAGGGTGTTAAGTTTGTCGACGTCCGTTTCTGTGACCTACCGGGCGTGATGCAGCACTTCACGGTGCCGGCCGAGTCGTTCGGCGCGGACGTGTTCACGACCGGCCTCGCCTTCGACGGTTCGTCGATCCGGGGCTTCCAGCAGATCCACGAGTCGGACATGCAACTGTTGCCGGACGTGGCGAGCGCGTTCATCGACGCGTTCCGGGTGGAGAAGACGCTGGCCCTGAACTTCTTCATCCACGATCCGTTCACTCGCGAGCCGTACTCCCGCGACCCGCGCAACGTGGCGAGGAAGGCCGAGACCTACCTGGCCTCCAGCGGCATCGCCGACACCGCCTACTTCGGCCCCGAGGCCGAGTTCTACGTCTTCGACTCGATCCGTCACGAGACCGGACCCAACCAGGCGTTCTACTACATCGACTCGATCGAGGGCTGGTGGAACAGCGGCAAGGAGGAGCCGGGCGGCAACCGCGGCTTCAAGACCGCGTACAAGGCCGGCTACTTCCCCGTGCCGCCGACCGACCACTACGCCGATCTGCGCGACCAGATGGTGCGCAACCTGATCGGTGCCGGGTTCACCGTGGAGCGTGGCCACCACGAGGTCGGTACGGCCGGCCAGGCCGAGATCAACTACCGGTACAACACGCTGCTGGCGGCCGGCGACCAACTGCAGCTGTTCAAGTACGTCGTGAAGAACACCGCCTGGCACGCCGGCAAGAGCGCGACGTTCATGCCCAAGCCACTCTTCGGTGACAACGGCTCGGGCATGCACACCCACCAGAGTCTGTGGCTGGGCGGCGAGCCGCTCTTCTACGACGAGACCGGCTACGGCGGTCTGTCGGACATCGGGCGCTGGTACGTCGGCGGGTTGCTCCATCACGCACCGTCGCTGCTGGCCTTCACCAACCCGACCGTCAACTCGTACCGTCGCCTGGTGCCCGGCTTCGAGGCCCCGGTCAACCTGGTGTACTCGCAGCGCAACCGCTCGGCCTGCACCCGCATCCCGGTCACCGGCACCAACCCGAAGGCGAAGCGGATCGAGTTCCGCGTGCCGGACCCGTCGTCGAACCCCTACCTGGCGTTCGCGGCGATGGTGATGGCCGGCCTCGACGGCATCCGCAACAAGATCGAGCCCCCGGATCCGATCGACAAGGACCTCTACGACCTGCCACCGGAGGAGGTCGCGTCGGTCAAGCAGGTGCCGGGATCCCTGCCCGAGGTGCTCGACTCGCTCGAGCAGGACCACAGCTACCTGCTCGAGGGCGGCGTCTTTACGCCGGACCTGATCGAGACCTGGGTCGACTACAAGCGTCACAGCGAGATCGACCCGATCCGGCTGCGCCCGACCCCACACGAGTACGCGCTGTACTACGACGTGTGATGGTCAAAGCCGGCACGAACCTCACGCCCGCGATCGCATAAACCCGCAACTCGTCCGCACGAGCGACCAGGACCGTCTCCACCGCGGCCCTGGTCGTCTCGTCCTGGTCGACGAACAGGTGCCGGTCGATTGGGTCAGATCGTCGCCGTGAGGTGGCGCTCCACCAGCGGGATCACCTCGTCGACCGTGACGGGGCGGCCGAGTTCGGCCGACAGCGAGGTGACCCCGGCGTCCCGGATGCCGCACGGCACGATCGCATCGAAGGCCCGCAGGTCGCAGTCGCAGTTGAGCGCGAAGCCGTGCAGCGTCACACCACGGGCGACGCGGATCCCGATCGCGGCGACCTTGCGGTCGGGGCCGCGCTCGTCCCCGAGCACCCATACCCCGCTGCGTCCCTCGACCCGGGTGGTCGCCAGACCCAGATCCGCGCATGTGTCGATGAGGACCTGCTCCACCCGGCGTACATACGCCACGACGTCGACTGGGTCGGGCAGCCGGACGATCGGGTAGCCGACGAGCTGCCCCGGTCCGTGCCAGGTGATCTTACCGCCACGGTCGACATCGATGACGGGCGTTCCGTCCAGCGGGCGGTCGAGTGGCTCCGTGCGCTTACCGGCGGTGTAGACGCTCGGATGCTGCAGCAGCAACACCGTGTTGCCGCAGACGCCTTCGGTCACGGACTCGTGCAGCCGACGCTGCTCGTCCCAGGCCGCGCGGTACTCGACGAGGCCCGCCCGCACCAGGGTGAGTCCACTCGCGTTGGCGGGGCCTGGACGCTCTGGCCGCGAGGCCGGGGCGGGCGTAACAGTCTGGGTCACGATGACGAGCCTAGCCCGGCTCCGGACGCCGGGCGCCGCAGCGCACGGATGGCTCCCGCCTGGCATCGCGATCGCGGGCGCTAGGCTCAGGTGGTTGACGGCTCAGGAGTTCGAGAGGCACTTATGTCTGACCCGATAGGCGCGCTGCGCGCTTCCCATGACCGGTTGGCCGCGCTCGTCGCCCGGTTGAGCCCGGACCAGTTCGTCGCCCAGGCCTACCCGGCTGAATGGTCGATCGCCCAGGTGCTCTCGCACCTCGGCTCGGGCGCCGAGATCATGGCGCTGTCCGTCGACGCCGGGTTGGCGGGAGCGACGGCGCCGGGGCGGGAGGCCAACCCGCCGATCTGGGACCGGTGGAACGCGAAGGAGCCGCCCGCCCAGGTCGCCGATGGCATCGCGTCGGACCGAAGCCTGGTGAAGCGGTTCGAGTCGCTCGACGATCGCCAGCGCAACCAGATCCGGTTCGGCTCCTTCATCGGCGAGGTCAGCGCCGAGCAGTTGGCAGGGCTGCGACTCAACGAGCACGCCGTGCACTCCTGGGACGTCGCGGTCGCGCTCGACCCGGCCGCGACCATCGGTGCCGAGTCGGTGCCGTTCGTGGTGGACGCGGTAGGGCGGCTGGCCCGCTTCACCGGCAAGCCCGACGGGCTGGACGCGGTGGTGCGGGTGGTGACCAGCGACCCGGACCGGGTCTTCACGCTCAGCTTTGGTGACAACATCAGCCTCGAGCCGGGCGAGGCCGCTGCCCCGACCGCGTCCCTCGAGCTGCCGGCCGAGGCCCTCATCCGCCTCGTGTACGGCCGCCTCGACGCCGCCCACACGCCGCCGCTGAAGGTGACCGGCATCGATCTGGACGCACTGCGACGGGCCTTCCCTGGGTTGTGACCGGTCAGCGCCGCAGCAGCGCGCCGATCTGGGCGAGCACGGCGTGCGCCGCGTCGAACATGGCGAGCTTGCGCGCGAAGTTGTGCGGCAGGCCCTGGTACCGGGTGGCGACCACGTGCACGCCGGCCCGCAGCAGCGCGGCGGCGTACCGCTCGCCCTCCGCGCAGAGCAGGTCGAGTTCGGCGGTGACGATGACCGCGGGGGGCAGGCCGGACAGGTCGGCGCGCAGCGGGTCGAGGTCCGGGCTGGTACGGTCCACGCCCGCCGGCGCGTACGCGTTCCAGAAGAACGCCATCTCGGCCCGGTGCAGGCCATAGTCGTCCAGCGGCGGATACTCGGCCGCGGGATCGATGACCGGGCAGATGAGGACCTGCGCGGCGAGGCCGGCACCGGCGTCACGCGACCGCCGGGCGATGACTGCGGCGAGGTGCGCGCCGGAGGAGTCACCGGCGATGGCGACACGGCGGCCATCGAGCCCGTATGCCTGCCCGCCCCCGGAGCGCAGCCACGCCAACGCGCGGGAGAGGTCGTCGAGCGCGGCCGGGTACGGATGCTCGGGCGAGAGCCGGTACGCCACCGCGAGCACCGCCCACCCAGAGGCGGCGACCAGGTGCCGACACAGGCCATCGTGCGTGTCGAGATCGCCCATGACCCACCCTCCACCGTGGACGAAGAGGAGAACCGCGGCGCCTTCCGTGTTCCCCTCGCGGTAGAGGCGGGCCGGCACGCCACCCGCGTCGACGTCGACCACCAGGTCCAGCGATGGCCCGGCACCGACCTCGGCCAGGGTCGCGTCAACCATGCTCTGACGCACCGCGGCGATGTTCGCGACGGTGAGCGGTTCGTGCGGCTGGGCGTGCAGCGCCGCCCGGGCCTGCGGGTGCAGCCGCGTCGGATCCACGGACGAGCCTCCTGCCTGAGGCGGGTCTTGCCCCGCTACGGTATCCGCTATGGCTGATCTGTTGCCGGCGCTGCCGGAGAATTGGGAACGGTGTCTTGCGGTCGCGGCACACCCCGACGACATCGAGTACGGGGCGGCATCGGCGGTCGCGCGGTGGACCGCGTCGGGCAAGCAGGTCAGCTACCTGCTCGTGACGCGCGGCGAGGCCGGGATCGATTCCCTGCACCCCGACGAGGCCGCCGTCGTCCGTGAGCGCGAGGAGCGCGCCGGCGCTCGCGAGGTCGGCGTCGACGTGGTGGAATTTCTCGATTACCGCGACGGGGTGGTCGAGTACGGGCTGGCGCTGCGCCGCGACATCGCTCGCGCGATCCGTCGGCACCGGCCCGAGGTCGTGGTCTCTGGCGCCTTTGACGTCCGGATGGTCGGTGGGATGACCAACCAGGCCGACCACCGGGCGGTCGGGCTGGCGGTGCTGGACGCCGTGCGTGACGCGGGCAACCGATGGATCTTCCCGGAGCTGCTGGAGGAGGGCCTGCAGCCCTGGGGAGGTGTGCGGTACGTCTGCTTCGCGGGGTCGCCGGCCCCGACCCACGGCGTCGACGTCACCGGCGATCCGCTGCGGCGGGGGATCGCCTCGCTCGCCGCGCACAGCGAGTACACCAGGGGCCTGGGCACCGACGCATTCGACCCGGCGCCCTTCCTGACCTGGGCCGCCCGGCAGGGCGGGACCGCCGTGGGGGTCGAGGCAGCCGTCCTCTTCGAACTGCACTCGCTCGGCTTCGACGGCCCGCCGCCGTGGGTGACGGTCCCGGGCTGAGGTTCTCCGGCGGCTCAGACCAGCTCAGGGACCCGCAGGTTGGAGACGGCGAGCTCGAACTCGGCGACCTCGATGACGTAGGCGCCGGTGGAGTCGGCGGCGCGAGTACGGATCTCGTTGGCCTTCGCGCGGGACTTGGCCATCGCCGCGGCCGTGTCGAACGCCGCGGTCGTCACGGCACGCCCGCCGGTACGGTCGAGCAGCAGGCTGGCGCTCGCAAAGCCCGGTAGTCGCTCCACGTCGGACATGGAGGCGCGGAACGCGTCGATCGTGTCGCTCATGGTGTCCGGATCCCCCTCGATCCAGGAGACCCGTGCACACGCTGCCTCGTCCGACGTATGGGCGCGGAACATCAGCGCGATCTCCCATTCATCCACAGTGGACTCCATGCCGTCAAAGGCCGCGACGCACCGGTCCTCGACGGGTCGGATCCGCGGATGGCCGGCACGCATCGCCTGGGCCGACTGCCAGGACGAGGTGATGATGCAGCGACCGGTGGCATGGTCGACGAGCGTCGACATGCCGATGCACCCATCGATGTCCTGCAGCATCGGCAACGCCTCGTCCCGCACATAGCGGATGCCGCGGTCGATGCCCGGTTGCCCGGCGGTCAGGCTCGTGGTGCGTGCGAACATGGCGCCTCCCCGTGTCGCGCCGTGATCGTGCTCGGTCAGCACCCACCATGCGCGCGGCGTCTCGGCCTCGCAACCGGTTCGCCGGGATCGGGTGCCGGCCGATCCCGGCGGGTTAGGCTTCCCGGGTGAGGGTCATCGACGCCCGCCGCGAGCCGTATCCTGAGCGCCCCGAGCCCGGCGGACCAGGACGTCCTTTCCCGGGGCCAGAGGCGGGCGCCGGGTGGCTGGACGAGCGTATGTTCGACCGCCGCATCGTGCTCGTGCGTGGCCGCGTCGACGCGACCATGGCCAGTCACGTCGCCAGCGCCCTTCTCGTGCTCGGCTTGTCGGCGCCTGAGCCGATCCAGCTCTACCTCTCCGCCCCCGACGGCGAGCTCGCGGCCGCCTTCGCGATTGTCGACGCCATCGACGCGTCGGCGGCGCCCGTGCACGCGGTGGTGACCTCCGAGGTGGGTGGTGCCGCCCTCGCGGTCCTGGCGTCGGCCCAACGCCGGCTCGCGCTCGCCCATGCCCGGGTCCGGCTCTCCGAACCGCGAGTCGGTACGGTCGCGGGCACCGCCGACGAGGTGACCGCGGCCGCGGGACGGTACCTGCGCGAGCTCGAGGAGATGGTCGTCCGGATCGCGGAGGTCACCGGCCAGCCCCGCAGCCGGGTCGAGGACGATCTGTCGACGGGACGCATCCTCACCGCTGGCGAGGCGAAGGAGTATGGGCTCATCGACGAGGTCGTGGGCCGCGAGGGTGCGCCCCAGTAGCCGGCGTCCTCAGCCGGCGACGAAGTCCACGACGTTGGCGATGACGGCCGGCGAGCGCAGTAGCCGGTTGTGGCCCAGTCCCGTCGTCACCGTCAGCCGGGCCTGTGGCCACGCTGCCGCTATCGCGGCGCCGTCAGCGACGGACGTCGACCGGTCGTCACGGTCGTGGATCACAAGGGTGGGCGGCATCGCCACCGCCCGACCGAGCTCCGGCAGGTCGAAGTGCCGCATCGGAGCACCGACGCGCCGCTCGATCCGGGTAACCATGTGGGCGAAGCCCCGAGCGCCGAGGCCGAGCGCTGCCGCGAAGCGCCGGGCCTGCGACGTCGGACTCGCCATCGGGGCGAGGAGCACGAGCCGGTCGGCCGGCATGCCGTCGCAGAGCGCCCCGGCCGCCGCGACCGCGCCGGCCGAATGCGCGACGATGGCGCGGGGATGGCCGAACCGGGCGACCACGCCGCGCAGGGCCGCGGTGAACTCCGGGAACGAGGACGACCGTGGACCCAGCGCCCCCGGCGCCGAGTCGCCGTGGCTCGGCATGTCGAACGCGATGACCCGGAGCCGCCGGGCGAGCAGTGGTTCGACGAAGTCGGCGAACTGCCCTCGGTGGCCGGCCCACCCGTGCACGAGGTAGATCGGCGGACCGTCCCCCCACGCCTCGCCGACCACCTCATGGCCATCGACCGTCGCGGCGAAGAGTGCGCCCGAAGACTGCCGGCTCGGGGCGTGCCGCGGCGGCAGGGTGAACCACAGCCGTTGCGCCCAGCGTCCCCCGACCGCCGGCACGATCCGTTCGAGCACCGCGAATGCGGCGCGGGTCGGCCACGCCGCCCTCGGCGTACGAACGATCGTGCTTTTTTCTGTCGAGACCGAAGCCGCGGTCTGGGTCATGGGAATGCCTCTCTGGTTGGGTATGTGCACTCGGCGCTGGGATAAGTGCTCAGGCGGTGACCCGGGCGTCGGCGAGCAGGGCCTCCAGGCTGTGCCGGGCGCGCAGCGCGGCCCGTTTGTCACCGAAGAGCCGCTGGGCG
Organism: Micromonosporaceae bacterium; assembly: GCA_036557785.1. GTDB lineage: Bacteria > Actinomycetota > Actinomycetes > Mycobacteriales > Micromonosporaceae > DATBGZ01. Next base: position 61,452 of record DATBGZ010000089.1, on the reverse strand, counting down.
TGGTGGCTGGCGAGGATCACGCCGTAGAAGTCCTGCGCGAACTGTTCCGGGTCGGTGTCGGGGCGGAACTGGCCCTCCGAGATCCCGGTGCGGAAGACCGTGGCGATCATGTCGAAGAGATCCCGCAGGTCGCGTACCAACTGGTCGCGAACCGCCCCGGGCTGGTCGTCGAACTCGGTCGCCGCGGCGATGAAGGGACAGCCGCCCGGTCGCGAGTCCCACTCCAACCAGCGCTCGAACAGCTCCCGTACCCGGGCCTCGCCGCGTGCCGCCCGCAAGGTCGGGCGTGCCACGGCCGCCTGGAACTCCGTGCAGGCGTGTTCGATCACGGCGAGCTGCAGTGCCTCCTTGGACCGGAAGTGTGCGAACAGCCCGCTCTTGCTCAGCCTGGCCTGCTCCGCAAGCGTGCCGATGGTGAGCCCGCCGAGCCCGACGCGGCGGGCCACCTCGACCGCCTGCTCGAGCACCGCGAGCCGCGTCTCATCGCCCTTGCTCATCGGACCTCCCCGGCATAGAAAAGCACGACCGTACGGACGGCGCAACCCCTTCGGCGTTCCCGGGCGGGACGGGCCCCAGGTTTGTGGTGCCCGCTCGACTCGACGGAATCCGGGGATGTGGATAGCATGCCGCAGTCTGGGTTTCGTCCGTGTTTCCCCAGGCGCCCCTAGGCACCGATCACAGCAAACCTCCGTCCAGCTCGTGTAAGGGAGCCGTCCATGCGGTTTGGATATCGTTCTCCACAACGTTCTCGACAATCCCGAAGGCGCCTGGCCACGATCATCGGTGTGAGCCTGGCCCTGGTCGCGGGGTCGGTCACCGCCGCGGTCGTCGCGACCGCCCAGAACGGGGACGACGCCGTCCTGCTCTCCAATGACTTCGAGGGTGGCTCGTTCGACCCGTGGGGACCACGCGGCGACGTCACCCTGGCAATCGTCGATGAGGCGCATGGCGGCTCGCACAGTCTGTCCGTCACCGGCCGTACGGCGAACTGGAACGGCACGGCGATCGACGCGATGTCACGGCTCAGCGCCGGCGTCACCTACTCGATCACCGGTTGGGCGAAGCTACCGACCGGCACCCCCGGCACGACGGGCATCCACTTCACCGTGCAGCACAGGCCGGCCGGCGCGCCGTCCGACGGCAGTGGTGACCAGTACGACTGGGTCGGTGGCAGCATCACCACCTCCGCCGACAGTTGGGTGCAGATCGGCGGCGACTACACGTTCCCGGCCGACCAGAGCGCCGCGACGCTCTACGTCGAGGCGGAAGGCGCCACGACCCCGTTCCTGCTCGACGACATCCTGATCACCGGCCCTCCGTCGGCGCCACCGGTCACGACAGTGAGCGCGGTCAACTTCGAGGACGGCACCACCGGGACCTGGACGCAGAGCGGCGGCGGCTCCGACACGTTGACTGTCGTCGACGGCCCTGACGGCGGCAAGGTGCTCAGCGTCAACAACCGCGACGCGGACTTCGTCGGCATCCAGAGCCCGACCGGCCTGTTCCAGCCGGGCAAGACCTACACGCTGTCGATGAAGGCCCGGCTCGCGTCGGGCACCGCCGGTTCCGCGGGCGTGCGGTTCGTCATGAAGCCGCAGTTCGAGTGGATCGGTAACACGACGATGACGGCCGATGGCTGGACTACCGTGACCGCCGACTGGACCGCGCCCGGCACCGCGCCCGCGGGCACCGATCCGGCGACGCTGCAGGTCTACATCGGCACCGCCAACCTCGACCCGAACGTGCCGTACACGTACCTCATCGACGACATCCTCGTCACCACGCCGCTGACCGGCCCGCCCCCGGGCATCATCAGCAGCACGGATTTCGAGAACGGTCTCAATGGCTGGGTCCCGCGGCAGGGCGGCCCCGACCCGCAGACGGTGGAGATCTCCACCGACTTCGCGCACAGCGGGACCCACTCGGTGCTGGTCACCGATCGCCATGGCCAGGGTGACGGCATCGGACTCGACGTGACCTCGCTGACCCAGCCGGGCGTGACCTACCAGCTAACGGCCTGGGTGCGGTTCGCGCCGGGCCAGGCCACCGACGCGGTCTGGCTCAGCCTGGCGCGTACCACGGGCGGCGCGACGACGTTCTCCACGCTCGGCCAGTTCAACACCGTCACCAACACCGGATTCACGCAGATCCAAACGAGCTTCAGCGTGCCGGCGGCGGACAGTGCCCTGCTCTACTTCGAGACCAGCTACCAGAACGGGGCCACGGGCAACACCAGTGACCTCTACTTCGACGACATCACGGTGGAGATCCCGCCGCCGGCGGTCATCCAGCCACTGACCCCGATCAAGGACACAGTCGACTTCCCGGTCGGCGTGGCGATCGACAGCCGGGAGACCACCGGCGACTCGTCGCAGCTGCTGCTGCGCCACTTCGACCAGGTCACGCCGGAGAACCACTTCAAGCCGGACGCCTGGTACGACGCGGACCACAACTTCGGTCCGGCGCCGGACGCGGTGGCCATCATGAACTTCGCACAGGCCAACCACCTGCGGGTCTACGGCCACACGCTCGTCTGGTACCAGCAGACCCCGGATTGGTTCTTCGAGGACGACCAGGGCAACCCGCTGCAGGCCGACGCGGCCGGGCAGGCGATCGCGACCCAGCGCCTGCACGACCACATCTTCAACGTGGCCAACTGGCTCGCCACCAACTATGGGCCGTTCGGCAGTGCCAGCAACCCGCTGGTCGCCTTCGACGTGGTCAACGAAGCGGTCGCGGACAGCACCGACAACCCGGACGGGCTGCGCACCAACCAGTGGTATCAGATCCTCGGAGCTAACTACATCAACCTCGCCTTCCAGTTCGCCAACCAGGCGTTCAACATCGACAACGCCGCCTCGGGGTCGGTCCGGCCGGTGAAGCTGTTCATCAACGACTACAACTCCGAGCAGGGCGGCAAGCAGGACCGGTACTACGCGCTGGTGCAGCACCTGCTGGACCAGCACGTGCCGGTGGACGGGGTGGGGCACCAGTTCCACCTGAGCATCGCGACCCCGGTGTCGTCGCTCGGCGCCGCGCTGGACCGGTTCGCCAACCTGCCGGTGCTGCAGGCGGTGACGGAGTTCGACGTCACGCTGCCGACTCCGGTGACCCAGGCGGAGATCGTCGAGCAGGGGTACTTCTACCGGGATGCCTTCGCCGTCTTCCGGGCGCACGATATGTTCTCGGTCACGGTCTGGGGCATCGACGATGCCCGGTCGTGGCGCTCGACGCAGGACCCGACCATCTTCGACGGCCAGTTGCAGGCCAAGCCGGCCTACTACGGCATCGCCGACCCGGCGAATCTTCCGCCGCACCTGCGCACGGCGAACGTGTTCCAGGGGGATGTCGCGCTCAACACATCGGCGTTCGACGGGGTCGAGTGGCGGCAGCTGCCGCCGATCGCGATCGGCGACGCCGGGTCGTTCGGGGTGCGGTGGAACGAGGATCACCTCACGGCGTTGGTCAGCGTGGCCAGCGACAGCAGCGACGCGATCCAGTTCGAGTACGGCTCATCGGTCCTGACGTTCCACAAGGACGGCACCGGTGATGTCTCCGGAGTGGTGGACGACACCGGTGACGGCTGGCGGGCGATCGTCCACCTGCCGCACTCCGGCGTGACGCAGGGCAGCACCGGGACGCTTGACGTGCGGGTGCTCGACGGCAGCACGGTCGTGGCCGCGTGGAACTCTCCGGGCGCGCTCGGCACCCTGTCGTTCATCGAACCGCTCTCCTACCTCGAAGTGGTGCAGGCACGGCAGGCACCGGTGATCGACGGCACCATCGACGGTGCCTGGGCCGACGCCAACACCGTGCAGACCGACACCCTGCAGGCAGGGGACACCGATGGCGCCACGGCGAACGTGCGCACCCTGTGGCAGAACGACACCCTCTACGTTCTGGCGGAGGTGACTGATCCGAATATCGATGTCTCTTCCTCAAACGCCTACGAGCAGGACTCGGTGGAGCTGTTCATCGACCCGGGTAACGCCAAGAACGGCTCCTACCGGGACGAGGACGCGCAGATGCGCATCAACGTGAACAACGTCCATTCGTTCGGCACGGGCGACGCCGCCGCGCAGGAGTCCCGCCTGCGGAGTGCGACGAAGCGCACCGACACCGGGTATGTCGTCGAGGCGGCGGTGACCCTGCTCGGCCACGCCGGGCTCGGTACGTTCCAGGGCCTGGACTTCCAGGTCAACGACGGTACGGCCGGCGCGCGCACCTCCGTGCGTTCCTGGGCCGAGCCGACGGGCACCGGCTACCAGACCACCGCCCGGTGGGGCGTGGGTCAGCTGGTCGGTCCGACCGTGGCCCCGTGGAGTGCGTCGAAGACGTACAACCTCGGCGACTGGGTGACCTACCAGGGCTCGTTCTGGTTGGCGCAGTGGTCGACGAAGAACCAAAAGCCGGGCGACCCGTACGGTCCGTGGGAGCAGATCGCGACCGCGGACGACGGAACGTCGTTGTGGACCGCATCGCGGGTCTTCACCCAGGGAGACGGCGTGCTGTACCAGGGCCACACGTACATCGCCCAGTGGTGGACCCGCAACCAGGTGCCCGGCAACCCGACCGGGCCGTGGGCGGAGGTCGCCACGGCACCCGACGGCACGGCGCTGTGGACCCCGACCGGCGTCTACAACACCGGCGACGTCGTCGAGTACCAGGGCGAGAAGTACCGGGCCCAGTGGTGGAACCGGAACCAACCGCCGGGCCAGCCCAACGGGCCGTGGCAGCCCATCGTGTGATCGCACCGGCGCCCCGCGGCTTCGGCCGCGGGGCGCCGGCTCGGGCCTTCTGGCGCCGAGTGGTTCAGGCCGCTGGGCGCCAACCGAGGGCGGGGCCGAGCGTCGTGGCCATATCGGTGAGGATCTGCACGTAGTCGTCGTGCTCGAACGTGAACGGTAGGGCGAACGCGACCTCGTCGACCTCCTGGAACGCCGCATGCGCGTAGAGACGCTCCGTGAGCTGATCGGACGTGCCAACGTAATCCGGGGAGAACAGCAGGCGCCGCGGGCCCTGGGGGGTCGTGGTGCGCGGGAGTCGGTTCGCGGCGTACTCGGCGTACTTCGCGCGCTGTTCTGCCGTGGCCGTGTCGGTCGGGATGACCACCAGCCCCTGGCAGACGCGGGCACGCTCGCCGTCGGGGTGCTGGGCGCGGAAGCCACGGACGTGGGAGAGCTGGATCTGCGCGAAGTCGGTACCAGCAGTCTGCGCGGAGCTCTCCTCGATCGACACGACACTGCTGGTGAGGAAGTTCATCGCGTTCTCGCCGGCCCACTGCGCCGAGCGCAGGCTGGCACCTCCGTACCACAGCCGGCTGCCCAGGCCGGGGGAGTGTGGCTGCACCCGCTCGGAGAAGACCTCGAACCCCTCGGCGCCGCTGAACTGTGTGGCCTTCTCGCCGCGGACGAAGTCGAGCAGCCGCCGCACCCGCTGGTAGCTGAAGTCCTCGCGGTCGGCGGTGTCCGGGTACAGCGCCTGCCGCACGTCGTCCCAGTGCATCGGTGCGCCGACGCTGACTCCTGGATTGAGCCGGCCGGCCGAGAGAATGTCCACTGTGGCCAGATCTTCGGCGAGGCGTAGGGGATTCTCCCAGCCCAGCGGCGTCACCGCGGTGCCGAGCTCGATGCGGCTCGTGCGCTGGCTCGCCGCGGCGAGCACCGCGATCGGCGAGGAGATGCCGAACTGCAGGTGTCGATGGCGTACCCAGGCGCTGTCGAAGCCGAGCCGTTCGCCGAGTTGGATGATCTGGAGGGTCGACTCATGGCCGGCCGCCGGGTCCGCTTCGTCGAAGAGCCCGATGGTGAGAAAGCCCAGCTTCCGCAGCGGCTGCGAGGGCGCTGGCACCGTGATCCTCCTGTCACCGGAGACCTGCCTACCGGGACGAGCCTATTCCCACCGATCGTGAAGGCCCGGGCCAGCTCACGGGTGGGAATGGGGACCCACGGAGCGCGGAACCGGCCGGTCGGCGCGGGGCCGTACCGGCGGCTCTCCCGGTACGGGACGGTAACCGTCGAATGTGGACTCCACGACCCCGTCGCCTGCGGTCAGGGCCGCGAGCTGCACTTGAAGCCGGTGCAGCCGCGCCGCCGGCATCCCCGCCTCGATGGTGGCGAGGTCTTCCCGCACCGACTGCGCCCGCACCACCGCGCCCAACCGGCCGAGAGCGTTCGTCACGCCGCTGATCGACCACACCGGAACCTCGAGGCTTGCCCGCAGGTTCGGCTCGCAGACCACGGTTCCGGCGTCCTCGAGCGCCCGCGCCACCACGATCGGCGTGAGGCCGCGGAAGTCGGCCGCGGTACTGTCCGGGCCACGTCGCGATGGCGGGCCATCCGCGACGCAGTATCCACAGTGGAACAACGTGATGTCGCAGTCCGTGACCTGCCACCCGTAGCGCCCCTCATGCAGGGCGTCGCGGACGTAGGAACCCATGGCCGCGGTGAAATTCTCGGCGTTCTTGTAGATGTGCAGCGGCATGGTCGCCGGGGCGACGGCCGTCAGGAAGGCGATGCCTGACCCGGGTGGCAGGGGCCGGATCCGGAGCCCGATCGTGGCCTGGAACGGATTGTCGTCGCCATTGAGGATCTCCACCGCCTCGCCGGAGCGAGCAGGGCGTTCGACGCAGATGGTGGTGGTCTGGCGGAACGTCACCGCGATGCCGAAGTCGGCAGCGAGCGTGGCTTCGATGACCTCCTTCTGCACCTCGCCGTAGAGACAGACGCTGACCTCGCGTCCGGTGTCGTCGGCTCGGACATTGATGAGCGGGTCCTGTTCGGCGAGCCGGGCCAGGGCCGCGCGCAGGGCCCCGTCGTCGCGGGCCCGCACGGGTGCGACGACCGTCTGCATGGTCGGCGGCGGCAGGGTCGTGACCAGGTCACGCGTGACGCCGATGACGTCGCCGATGCGGACGCCGGGAAGGCCCCACAGCTTGGCGATCTCACCCCCGCGCACCGCGGTGCGGGCATCCCAGCCACCGCGGCACGAGACGCGGATCGCCGTCGGCTTGCCGGCGATGAGCTCCCCATCGGGGCCGTGGATGCGCAGCCGCTGCCGGGCCCGGACCGTCCCGGCGAACATGCGAACATAGGCGAGCTTCTCCCCACCGGCGCCGCGCTCGATCTTGAAGATGCGACCAGAAGCCTCGGCAGACGGATCCGCCGCCCGGGTCGGGAGCAACTGCACGAGCCCGGCCATCAGCTCGGTCACGCCGGCGCCGGTGACCGCGGAGCCGAACAGGACGGGATGCACCTGGGCCCGCCGGGCCTGCCTGGCCAGCCCCCGCCGCAGGCGTGCCGCGCTCACGCCGTCCTCGTCGCTGACGTAGGCGGCGAGCAGAGCGTCGTCCCGCTCGCTGAGCCGCTCGATCAGGCTCGCCCGGAAGGCGGGGTCTTCCGCCTGGTACGGCAGGAACTGCGCCGCCCGCGTGCCCGCCGACACGACGGTGCCCATGGGCAGGGCCGCCGCGCTCAGCCGCCGGCCCATCGCGGCGAGCACCCGATCGGCGTCGGCGCCGGCGCGGTCGATCTTGTTGACGAAGAGCATCGTGGGTACCTGCAGCCGGCCCAGCGCTCGCATGAGTACCCGGCTCTGTGGCTGGACCCCCTCGACCGCGGAGAGCACGAGCACCGCGCCATCGAGCAGGCTCAGCACCCGGTCGACCTCCGCGATGAAGTCGGGGTGTCCGGGAGTATCGATGAGGTTGACCGTCACGTCATCGATGTCGAAGGAGACGACGGCCGCCTTGATCGTGATGCCGCGCGCCCGCTCCAGCTCCAGGGTGTCCGTACGGGTCGTCCCCTCGTCGACGCTGCCGACGGCGTCGATGATCCCGGCCTGGTAGAGCAGGCGTTCGGTCAGCGTTGTCTTTCCCGCGTCAACATGCGCGAGAATCCCCAGGTTCAGTGTTCGTCGCGGCAACCGCCACACCTCTCCAACAGATCGAAGTCACGAACTGGATGGATGTGGTGGTTGCTCGCATGTCTGCTCCTGCTGACTCGGTCCAACGTTGACGTGCGCAGTCTCGCACGACGCGGTGGCCGGCACGAGGCGTTATCCAGCGCCGCCGGTCGACCCAGGGGGCGTTGAGGGCGGAGCGGTCGCCCGTCAGGCGGCGAGGGCGGCGTGCAGGGCGGAGGTCACGTCGGTGTGCTGGAAGGCGTAGCCCGCGGCGGCGAGCACGCCCGGCAGCACCCGCTGCGAGACCAGCGCCTCGTCGGCGAACTCGCCGAGCACGATACGCAGCGCGAGCCGCGGCACCGGCCAGGGCGTGGGCCGGTGCAGCACCCGGCCGAGAGCACGGCTGAAGTCCTTGTTGCGCACCGGATCCGGACCGACCACGTTCACCGGTCCGGCGATGTCGGCTCGACCGATGACGAACCGGACCGCACCGAGCCAGTCGGTCATCGAGATCCACGGCATCCACTGCCGGCCGCTGCCGAGCGGGCCGCCGAGGAACAGCCGTGTGGTCAGCGCGAGCGGGCGCAGCAGGCCGCCGTGGCCGAGCACCAGTCCCGTGCGCAGCAGGACGACCCGTACGCCCGCGTCGGCGGCGGGTCCGGTCGCCGCCTCCCAGTCCCGGCACGCGTCTGGGAAGAAGCCGAGCCCCGCGGGCGAGGTCTCGTCAACCGTGGTGTCCCCGGCGTTGCCGTAGAACCCGACCGCCGAGGCGTTCAGCAGCAGCCGCGGCCGGGCCGGCTCTGACAGCGCGGCGAGCGCGGTGGCGATCGTCCTGGTGGGCTGCACCCGACTCTCCACGAGCACCCGCCGGTAGGCCGGTGACCATCGCTTGTCCTCGACCCCCGCACCCGCGAGGTTCACCACGACCTCGGCTCCGGCGAGGAGTTCGGGGTCCAACGCCGTACCGGGGTCCCAGCGGCGCTCGTCGGCCGCGGCCGGGGCACGCCGGACGAGCCGGATGACCTCGTGACCGTCGGCAGCGAGGTTGGCCCGCAGGTGCGAGCCGAGGAACCCCGACGACCCCGCCATCACGACCCGCATGGCGGCCTCCCGTGTGGGGATGTGCTCAGAACTCGCTCTCGAAGGCGCCGGCCTCGAGTCGCTCCTTGATCGTGGTGAGGAAGCGGGCCGCGTCGGCGCCGTCGACGAGGCGGTGGTCGTACGAGAGTGCCAGGTAGAGGATCGAGCGCGGCGCGACGATCTCGCCGAGGTCGGGGTCCTGCAGCACCACCGCCCGGCGCACGACCGAGCCGGTACCAAGGATGCCGACCTGCGGCTGGTTGATGATCGGCGTGTCGAAGAGCGCACCGCGACTGCCGGTATTGGTCACCGTGAACGTGCCGCCGGAGAGCTCGTCGGGACTGATCTTGTTCGTCCGGGTCCGCTCGGCGAGGTCGGCGATGCGCTTGGCGAGGCCGGCGAGGTTGAGGTCGCCCGCGTTGCGGATGACCGGCACGACCAGTCCGCGTTCGGTGTCCACCGCGATGCCCAGGTGCTCGGCGTCGTGGTAGGTGACCGTCCCCTCGTCGGCGTTGATCGACGCGTTGAGCACCGCGTGGCGCCGCAGTGCCTCGACCGTGGCGAGCGCGAAGAACGGCAGGAACGACAGCTTGACCCCCTGGCGGGCCTGGAAGTCGGCCTTCACCTGGTCGCGCAGCTTCGCAATGCGGGTGACATCGACCTCGACCACGGTGGTCAGCTGCGCCGAGACCTGCAGGGACTCGACCATCCGCTTGGCGATCACCGCGCGCAGTCGTGACATCTTCTCGGTGCGGCCGCGCAGCTCGCTCGGCGCCGGCGCCGCGGCGGGAGCGGCGGGCGCGGGAGCCTGACCAGCGGGCTGCTGGGCGGCGGCCTTGGCGGCTGTCGCGCGGGCCGCCGCATCGAGCACGTCCTGGCGGCGGATCCGGCCGCCGACCCCGGTGCCGACCAGCGAACCGAGGTCCACGCCGAGGTCACCGGCGAGCTTGCGGACCAGTGGTGTCACGTATCCGTTGCTCTCGCCGTCGCCACCCGCGGCAGCGGGGTGGGGTCGAGACGTCGGTGCGGGGGCGGGGGCAGGCGGGGGTGGCGCCGGGGCCGCGGCGGGCGCGGCGGCCGTTGCGGGAGCGGGAGGAGCCGGCGGGGCGGGTGCGGCGGCACCGGGCGTGCCGATGATCGCGAGCTCGGCGCCGACCGGGACGGTCGCATCCTGCGCCGCCTTGATCTCCAAGACGACACCCGAGACCGGAGACGGGATCTCGGTGTCCACCTTGTCGGTCGAGACCTCGAGCAGCGGCTCATCGGCGGCCACGGAGTCGCCGACCTTCTTCAGCCAGCGGGTCACCGTACCCTCGGTCACCGACTCGCCCAGCGCGGGCATCTTCACCGCGGTGGCGGGTCCGCTTCCGTTGGCCGTCGCTGGGGCCGTCGCTGGGGCGGGGGCGGGGGCCGGCGTGGGGGCGGGTTGCGGTGCGGGCGCCGGCTGCGCGGCCGGGGTCGCCTCGGCCTGGGCGGCCGGTGCCTGACTCGGCGCCTGCACCGACTCGCCCTCGCCAGCGATCACCGCGAGCTCGGCGCCGACCGCGACCGTCTCGTCCTCTCGCACGACGATGCGCGACAGCACGCCCGACGCCGGAGAGGGGATCTCGGTGTCCACCTTGTCGGTCGACACCTCCAGCAGGGGCTCATCGGCCTCGACGTGGTCGCCCTCCTGCTTGAGCCACCGGGTGACCGTCCCTTCGGTGACGCTCTCGCCGAGCCGGGGCATGGTGACCGATACCGGCATGTGAACTGACTCCTTCGTGGACGGTCCCGTCTGGCGTTCAGTAGCTATAAACGTTCAGTCTTGACGAACGCGGAGTGCCGCGCAAGTTCCCTCACCGGTTCAGGCATGGGTATGCAGCGGCTTGCCGGCCAGCGCCAGGTGCGCCTCGCCGATCGCCTCGGACTGCGTGGGATGGGCATGCACCAGCTGCGCCACCTCCGCAGGGTACGCCTCCCAGTTGTAGATGAGTTGCGCTTCCCCGACGAGCTCGCCGACGCGCGCACCGACCATGTGCACGCCCACGACGGGCCCGTCTGAGCCGGTGCCCCCCGCGCCCGCGCCGGACAGGCTCACGACCTTCACGAAGCCTGCGGTCTTGAGGATCTGGCTGCGTCCGTTGCCACCGAGGTTGTAGGTGTAGGTCCTCACCTTGTCGGCGCCGTACTGCTCCTTCGCCTTCGCCTCCGTCAAACCCATCGATGCGATCTCGGGGTCGGAGTAGGTGACCCGAGGGATGCCGGTCTCGTCGATGGGCCGCGGCGAGAGTCCCGCGATCTCCTCGGCCACGAAGATGCCCTGGGCGAAGCCGCGATGGGCCAGTTGCAGCCCCGGGACGATGTCGCCTACGGCGAAGACGCCGGGCTGGTTCGTACGGAGGCGCTCGTCGGCGAGCACGAAGCCACGATCCATGGCGATGCCCTGCTCCTCGTAGCCGAGGTTCCCCGTCACCGGCCCGCGCCCGACCGCGACCAGCAGCAGCTCGGCATCGATCGTCTCACCGCCGGCGATGGTCACCCGCACGCCGTCCACGGTGTGCTCCACCTTCTCGAACGGCTTGCCGACCTTGACCTCGATGCCGCGCTTGCGGAACGCCCGCTCCAGCGCCTTGCTCGACTCCTCGTCCTCGGCCGCGACCAGCCGGGGCAGCGCCTCGACGATCGTGACCTGGGCCCCGAAGGAACGCCATACGCTGGCGAACTCCACCCCGATCACGCCGCCGCCGAGCACCACCACCGAGCGCGGCACACGGTCCATGGTCAGCGCGTGCTCGGAGGTCACCACCCGTGCGCCGTCGATCTCCAGCCCCGGCAGCGTCCGGGAGTACGAGCCGGTGGCGAGCACCAGGTTCGCGCCGGCGTAGCGCTGACCCGCGACCTCGACCGTGCGGGGGCCCACGACCCGGCCGCTGCCCGACACATACGTGATCTTCGCAGCGCTGACGAGCCCCTGCAGTCCCTTGTAGAGGCGGGAGACGACGCCATCCTTGTACGTGTTGATTCCGGCCATGTCGATGCCCTGAAGCTGCGCCCGGATGCCGAACTGCTCCGACTCGCGTGTCTGGTCGGCGATCTCGGCCGCGTGCAGCAGGGCCTTGGTCGGGATGCAGCCGCGGTGCAGGCACGTGCCGCCGAGCTTGTCCTGCTCGACCAATGCCACCGACAGGTTCAGTTGAGCGGCCCGCAGCGCGGTCGCGTACCCACCGCTGCCGCCTCCCAACACCACGACATCGAACTGCTGCTGGCCGTCAGACATGGCTGCTCTCCAGTTGTCTTGAGCGCGGACGGTGGCATCCAGACCCACCACAGAAGCTTGCTTCGCCATCTTGTCACCCGTTGTGCCCCGTTGCGACGTGAGCCCCGGAACACCGCCGGGGCCAGACGGAGCGCTGATACCGACACCCCCGAGGCTGTCGGGGCGTGTCAGCCGCGCCCTGCTCGCGTACCGTGGTCGGGCGATGGCCGCACGTCGCAGTCGGCGTACTGGGTGTTGAGGAGGGTCCCGTGGCCTGGTTCCGTCGTCGCTCCGCCACCCCAGCGGGCCGCCTGACCGCCCAGGACGACTTCGCGCACCTGGAGCAGTTCATCGCCAACCGGCAGGGAGTCGAGGCGTACCTCGAGCCCAAGACCACGGTCACCGACGTCACGGTCATGCTCATCGCCCACGATGGAGAGTGGACTCGCCGTCGGGTTCCCAGCCCCCAAGCCGCCCGGACGTGGGGCCACCGCATGGGCATCCCGGTCTATGACGTGGCGCTGACGGGGTACCCACAACGCAAGCGCGACTTCGACGAGCGCCGTCGCAAGGCCGGCCAAGCCTGATGCGAGGAAGGCACCTTTGCTAACGCTGGGGCGATAGCTGGGGCACCTTGCTGACACTCAGCCGTGGGCAGCGATGTCGTCGATGAGCGCCAGGAGCAGGCGTACGGGCACGCCGGTGCCGCCCTTGCTCCAATGCCCCGTGGGCTCGCCCGCGTGGTACGCCGGCCCGGCGATGTCGATGTGTGCCCACGCCAGGCCATCCTCGACGAACTCGCGCAGGAAAGCGCCGCCCTGCAGCATGTGGCCGGCCCGGTCCATCCCGGCGTTGGTCTGGCTGATGTCGGCGACATCGGAGTCCATGCCCTTGCGGACCTCGTCGGGGATCGGCATGGGCCACGCGGGCTCGCCGACGCGATCGCCCACGGCCCGGATCCTTTCGCAGAGGCGCTCGTCGCCCATGACTCCGGCGACCCTCTTGCCGAGGGCGATCACCTGGCCGCCGGTGAGCGTCGATGTCTCGAGCAGGTAATCGGGCGCGTCCTCCTGCGCCCGCACCATCGCGTCGGCGAGGATCATGCGGCCCTCGGCGTCCGGGTTGAGGACCTCGACCCGTTTGCCGCCGTACATGGTGACAACGTCGCCCGGTCGGTACGACGATCCCGAGATCATGTTCTCCGCGATCGGGACGTAGGCGGTGACCCGCACCTTCGGCTTCAGCGCGGCGAGCGCGATCACGACCGAGGTGATCGCGGCCGCGCCGGACATGTCCGCCTTCATCTCCCACATGCCCTGCGCCGGCTTCACGGCGTAGCCGCCGGTGTCGAACGTGATGCCCTTGCCGACCAGCGCCACGGACCGGGTCGCCCCCCTCGGCGCATAGGAGATCGTCACGAGCCGGGGCGGCGCCTCGGAGCCCATCCCGACCGCGAGAATGCCCCCGTACCCCGCCTTGCGCAGCCCCTTCTCGTCGAGCACCTCGACGCCGAGCCCGGCGTCGGCGGCCGCCTGCGCGATCTGCGCCGCGAAGCCGGGGGGCCGCAGCTCGTTGGGCGCCGTGTTGACCCAGTCGCGGGTACGCGTCACCGCCGCCGTGACGATGGCGGCGCGTTTGACCTCAGCCTTGGCGGTCCGGTCGGCGGCGTCGGCGACGTGCAGGGTCACGGACTTGACCGGGTCGCGACGGCTTGGCTGCGGCTTTGTCTTGTATCCGGGGAACCGATAGGTGCCGAGCAGCGCCCCCTCGGCGATCGCGCGGATCGTCTCCTGGCCGTCCTGGCCGTCGTGGTCGTCGGGGCTGGGCAGCGCGACCGCGACCTTGGCCGAGCCGGCAAGGGCGCGCACCGCGGCGGCCGTGGCGCGTCGCAACGTCTCGGTCGGGATCCCCGCGTCGCCCGGCACGGGACCGAGCCCGACGGCGGCGATCACCGGCGCGCAGACCGTACCCAGGCTCGCCAGCTTGGTCACCTCGCCCGCGCCTCCGGTGGCACCGAGCAGCGCGAAGGTCTCCGCGAGCCGGCCCTCGAAGGCGACCGCGACGCTCTCCGCCCCGGGCGCGAGCAGAGGCGCCGAGCCGCCGGTGCCGCCGTTGGTCGCGTAGAGCCCGACCACGATGGCGTCGACGGGTAGCTCTGCCGGGTCGGTGTCGGACAGGTGCAGTGCTGGCATTCTCGGCTCCAAGGTCCGCCGAAGTGTGTCACGCGCGGTTCGGGGTACGGCCGCGCCGGGTGCGGCGAGTAGGACTCTAGCCGCTGCCGTGGCGACGCTACCGGCGGATCAACCGCGGGTCGATGCGGCAGCCCGCAGCGCGCGACCAGTAGGTTGCGGGAATGACGGCAGCGCGGCCCGACCCTCATCGCTCACCCCTGCACGATCGGCATGTGGCGCTGGGGGCGAAGTTCTCGCTCTTCGGCGGTTGGGAGATGCCGCTGGAGTACGCGGGCGGTGGGGTGCTCAAGGAGCACGCGGCCGTGCGGGAGGCGGTCGGGCTCTTCGACGTCTCGCACCTGGGCAAGGCCACGGTGCGCGGTCTGGGCGCTGCCGCGTTTCTCAACGCACGGCTCAGCAACGACCTGCAGCGCATCGGTCCTGGGCAGGCGCAGTACACCCTGTGCTGCAACTCCGACGGCGGCGTGGTGGACGACCTCATCGCCTACCGCTACTCCGATGACCACGTGCTCCTGGTCCCGAACGCGGCGAACACGGCCACGGTCGTGCGGCTGCTGCGCGACAGCGCGGCCGACACCGGCATCGAGATCAGCGACGAGCACGAGTCGTACGCGATCCTCGCGGTGCAGGGCCCGGCATCGCCATCCGTGCTCTCCCAGCTCGGACTTCCCACCGCGCACGCGTATCTGAGCTTCGAGGTCGCGCGCTTCGCGGACGTCCCGGTCGTCGTGCTGCGCACCGGATACACCGGCGAGCACGGGTACGAGCTCGTGGTGCCGGCCGAGCACGCTGGCTCGGTCTGGGACGCGCTGGTCAAGGCCGGACAGGGGCACGGACTGCTGCCGGCGGGCCTGGCCGCCCGCGACACGCTGCGTACGGAGATGGGGTATCCCCTGCACGGTCAGGAGCTGTCGCCGGACATCACCCCGGTTCAGGCGGGGCTCACGTGGGCGGTCGGTTGGAGCAAGCCAGCCTTCTGGGGCCGCGAGACCCTGCTCGCCGAGAAGGCCGCGGGCCCGCGCCGGCGGCTGCGGGGGCTGCTGGCGCTGGACCGGGGCATTCCGCGGCCGCACATGTCGGTGCTCGCCAAGAACGGCGACGAGGTCATCGGCGAGGTCACGAGCGGCACGTTCTCGCCGAGCCTGCGTACCGGCATCGCGCTCGCCTTTCTCGATACGTCGGCCGGGCCGGCACCGGGAGCCGAGGTCGGGGTTGACATTCGCGGCCGTCGCTGCCTGATGCGGGTCGTCCGACCGCCCTTCGTGGCCTCCTCGGTGCGCACCTGAGGCGCACCCGCTGGGCAACCAGCCGGAGGGCCGCCCTACCGGGTGGCCCTCCGTGCGGTCGTGCAGATGAGTGCGGTCGTGCTGATGAATCGCGCGCTGCCTATTCCTGAGTCCGGCGTCGCCGCACCAGGCCGAGCAGGAACAATCCGCCCGCGACCATCGCCGCTCCGGCGACGGCGAAGCCCGTGGCGTTGCTGCCCGTCTTGGCCAGCGTCGGCGCGGACGTGGTCGGCGCGGCCCGCACGCCGGCCGCCGTTGCCGCGCTCGTGGTGGTGGCGGCTGTCGTCTTTGGTGCCGTCGTGGTGGTCTTCGTCGTCGGTGGCTTGGTCGTGTGTGTGGGCTTGGTGGTGTGTGTGGTCGGCTTCGTGTGAGTGTTGCTCGGCGGATGCTTCTTGTGCGTCGGATACGGCACCGGCGGCTTGTGCGTCGGCGGTTTGTGCGTCGGCGGTTTGTGCGTCGGCGGGTACGCCGGTGGCTTGTGGGACGGTGGGTGGACGACGATCGGTGGCTTCGGGTTATGCCCGTCGCCGTTGGACCCATGCGTGCTCGTCGAGCCCGAGCTATCCGCCCAAGCCGGCGCCGTCACGAACAGACCCAGTGCTCCCGTCGCGACCACGGCGAGCGCGACACGCGCTAGCCGCCTGGATGTCATGGTGCCTCCCTCACATCGATCTGATCAGACGGTTCGTCTGCAAAAGGGAGTACACACCTCACATCAAAGCTTTGTCCGCCCTGTGGCAATACGAGCGCGATGTTCAGCGATGTGGGTGATGGTGATTCCCGCAGATCCCTTGTGTATCAAGAGATCCGTCGGGCACGCCGGCCACACTTGTCGCCCGGAATTCAGACGCCAAGCGCAATTCTCGCCCACAAATTCTGATAAGGGACGGGCGTCGTGTGGTGACCCCAGACGGGGCCTTTTCACGGTCAGGCGGTGGAGAGCGTAAATGCACCCTCGACGATGCCAAGGCCCTCCTGCTCGACTGCCCAGTCGACGATGGCTGCCGCGTCGAGCACGACCGGACGGCCGGCGCGCAGCCGGGGCAAGTTCACCGAGTCGGTGGCGCTGGTCGCGAGGATCCGGAACGGATCCCGCCACGATGTCACATATGCCCATGCGTACTCGATTGCCTCGTCGGTGGCGAGGGCGTACCGAACCAGCAGTCGTCGTCGTCCGATGCCGCGGCCGGGGTCGGCGGCGAAGCCCCCGTTGGCGTACCGGTCCCGGACGTCGGCCAGACCCGCGCGAGCCGTGGCGATTGCCTGCTCCAGCGTCGGGTCTGCCATGGGTCGCGGTGCCAGCCCGGACTGTCCGAAGAGGACCTCACACGCGTCGGACAGGAAGCGACCCATGCTCGGCCAGTCAGCGCTGGACCCGGCAGCGCGGTCAGCGGGCGGGTGGATGGCCAGGTACGGGCCGGCCGGATCCGGCTGGGCAGCCGCCGCGGCCACGAGCCGTACGGTCACTGCCGCCGCCGCAGCTCCCGCAGCCGCGTAGCTCGCCCGCCCGGGGCGAGGGCCGCCCGCCCCCGTCATCGCGGTGTGTGCCTCGATGACGTCGGTGTCGGTGACCGTCAGCAGCGCCGGCACCGTGACCAGCTCCGGGAGCGGGCCGTGCGGCGGTAGCGCATCGCGCCAGAGGGCGAGCAGGCGCCAGGCGATGCCGACCATCGCCCGCCCCCACGCGTCGACCAACTGGGCCGGCGTGGCGAGGCTCTGCAGCTCCGGCAAGCCGAAGCGGCGCAGCCCCGAGGTGGTGCACGAATACCCGGTCGGCTCCGGCCAGACCTCGACCCCGACCCAGTCGGCGAGGCAGACGAGCCCCTCGGAGTCGGGCAGGCTCGTCCGCGCGGCGGTCGGGTCGAGCACCTGGCCCGCGATCAGATCGACGATGTCGGCTCCCAACCGCTGCGCCGCGCCGGCCGCGAGGCTGCGGGCGATCCATTCATGCGCGGGTGGCCAGCCCGGGCGCCCGCCGACCGACACCAGCACCACGTGGGTGGCTCCGCGTACCCGCCCGAGCTGCTCGTCCGTGGCGCCGGCAGCGGCCAGTTGCTCGGTCGGCAGGGGTGGTAGCTCGTCGACCCGATGCACCTGGACGAGCGGCTGCGGCAGCGGTCTGGGCAGCGACTCCTCGACGTGGCCAACGCCCGCGGCGACCAGGCTTCCACTGGAGGCAGACCCGTCGATCGTGGGTACCGCGTAGTACGCGCCGACGCTTCGCGGCACGGGCACCTCGATCGGATGCCCGGCGACCGCCGTCACGGGCGCTTGCGCGGGCGGGGCGCGGCGGAACCGGCCTCGGCGCCCCCCGCCTCGGCGCCGCTGGTCGCTGCGCCGTCAGCGCTGGCGTGGTCAACCGTGGAGTCCTCAGCCACGGTGCTCGTGTCGCGCGTACCCGCACTGGTCATGGCCGATGGCGTCGGCACCGCCTGGTCCTCGCCGATGGCGCCGGCGCGCTGGTCGGCGTCGGCCGGCCTGGCTGCGTCGGCCGGCTTGACCGCACCGGCGGTCCTGGCGGCACTTGCGGCATTGGCGGCGGGACGGGGACCCGACGCGGTGCGGCCGCCCGCCTTCGGCGCGCCGGTCGCCTTCGCCGGGCCCGACCGCGCCGGGCCGGACCTGCCGCCCGCGCCCTTCGCCTTGGCCGCGGCCGCCTTCGCCGCCTTGGGCGCGGCCTTCGGTGGGGTGGGCTTGGGCGGGGCGGGGCGCGCCGTTGCCTTCGCCTTCTCTCCGATGCTCGTGGTCGGGGCGGTCAGGGCGGCGGACGGAGCCGGGCGCTCCTGCGGCTCCTCGACCTCCTCGCCCTCCTCGGCGGGCTCGACTGGGCGGGCCACGCCGACATAGACCGGGCTCGCGTCGAGACGGGGCAGCCCGGGCTCGACGGGTGTGCCGGCACCGGCGAGCGTGAGCGCCATCTGGAGCAGCGGCAGCGCCGACAGGCTGGTGGCGCCCTCGCTAAGGTCCAGGCACATGTCGATCCAGGGTCGCAGCTCCAGGGCCTCGGCGGCGACGATCACCGCGACGTTGCGCCCGGAGTCGGGCAGCATGATCCAGCGCCGGATGAACGGCGCGAAGTCGTTGGCGAGCATCGCTGCCGCCGCCCCGACCGGCCCGTCGATCATGACAGGCAGGCGACGGCTGGCGGCACCGAGCAGCAGGCCGGTGGCGGCTGCGAGGTCCGCGCCGCCGAGTGCGCAGAGCACCGTACGCGGGTCGCCGTCGCGGTGACGTACGCGGTGCATCGCGTCGCGGAGGGCGATGGCCCGGGCCATCCACGCGTTGTCGTCGTAGACGCCCGCGGGCGTGACCGCGCGTCCCAGCAACGCGCTCGTCTCATAGCCGCTGATCGCGGAGAGCACCGCCACCGCTGCCGCGGACTGGCCAGCGCCCCCCGCGGCGAGGATCAGCAGCTCGATGCCCTCGTCCGCGGCACGCTCCGCCTCTGCCCACCCAGAACGCATCGCGGCATCGAGCTGGCGGGAGCTGATCGCGTCCGCTACCTCGATCGCCCCGGCCGCCGGTTCCCATTGGAGGGTGACGATGCCCGCTCCGGCGCCAGCGGCCAACTGCTGCAACGGCACGGAGTCGCGCGGATCGGTGACCGATCCCGTGGCCAGCCCGCCGGCATGGGAGCCCGTCACGTGCACGACGCGCGTCGAGAGGATGGGGCGTGGGTACGGATGCGCCTGCACGCCGGCGATGAAGGCGACCGGTTCGGCGAGCATGCCAAGGCCCGCGATGGTCGGCGCGCTCACGCCGATGTCGATGGCGGACAGGCGCTCCCACGCCGCGAGGATCGCCGCCTCGTCCGGCAGCGGGACCGCGATGCCCGGCAGGAACTCCGGTCGCTCCTCCGGCTCGACGCCCGCGCTCGCCCGGCCCGTCCGGGGCGCCTCGCCGTCCCGCGGGTCAGCGCCGGACGCGGGCGTGAGGTCGTCGTCCAGCACGGGATCGGCGGTGGGCTGCACGGCGAACACGTTACCCGCGCGCCGCCGCTTCGGCCGGCTTCGACCCGCAGGGCCGTACCCTGGCTTGCGGAAACTGCGTCGCGCCGAGCCGGGGCCATCGCCGGACGCGACTGCGCGGGTAGCGAGGAGACGGCGTGATGGCGTGGACATGGCGATACGAGGCTGAGCCCGCCGGCTCGGGAGGCAACAGCACCGAGGACGGGCGCCGGGACGCCGGGACCAGCGAGTCGTTCCCCAGCCAGTCCGATGCGGAGTCGTGGATCGGACAGAGCTGGCGTGATCTGGTGGCCAATGGCGTGGTGACCGCGGTCCTGGTCGAGGACGACCGGGTCGAGTACCGGATGAGCCTGCTGCAGGCGGGCAAGTGACCGTCAGGCCGGTGTCGTTCATCGGGCGACGGTCGGCATACCGCCCCTCCCCGGTGTTCCTGGCTCTCGTGGCGGCGTGGATAGCCGGCGGTGCCATGGCGTGGTACGAGTTCGGCAACGCGACCGTGAACGTGCTGCTGTTCGTGGTCGCCGGTTGGGTCGTCTCGCTGTCGCTGCACGAGTTCTCCCACGCGCTGTTCGCTTACCGGTCCGGGGACCGTTCGGTTGCCGGCCGGGGCTACCTCACGCTCAACCCGCTGAAGTACACCCATCCCTTGCTCTCCATCGGACTGCCGATCCTCTTCCTGCTGCTCGGCGGCATCGGGCTGCCCGGCGGCGCGGTCTGGGTGGACCGGCACGCCATCAACGGACGGGGCAAGAACAGCCTGATCAGCCTCGCCGGGCCCGCCGCGAACATCGTGTTCCTGCTGCTGCTGACCATCCCGTTCGCGATCGGGGTGGATGTGTACCCGCACCTGACGTTCTGGGCCTCGGTGGCGTTCCTGGCCTTCCTGCAGCTCACCGCGGCGGTGCTCAACCTGCTGCCGGTGCCGGGCCTGGACGGTGGCAACGCGGTGCGGCCATGGCTTTCCGGAGACGTCGCGAAGCTCTTCGACTACATCACGCCGTTCGGGCTGCTGATCCTCTTCGCGCTCTTCTATACGCCGCTGGGCGGCATCTTCTTCGCTGTGGTGCGCTTCCTCAGCGACGCGATCGGCGTGCCCCGGGATCTCGCCTCCACGGGCTACGACCTGTTGCGCTTCTGGGACTGAGCCGAGCCGTACGAAGGATCCCTCGCCGCCGCGCGGCGAGGGACCCATCGTTGGCTGCTCAGGGGCGGGCCGCGGGGCTGGTCGCCTTCGTCTTTGCCGGATCACGCTCGACGATCGGGTCGAGCACCTCGTCGATCGCCTTCAGCACGTCGGGTTCCAGCCGGACGCCGGCCGCCTTCACCGTCTCGCGCAACTGCTCCGGCCGGGTCGCCCCGACGAGCGCCGCCGCCACGTTGGGGTTCTGCAACACCCACGCGATGGCGAGCTGGCTCATGGTCAGCCCCGCCTGGTCTGCGATCGGCCGCAGCTTCTGGACCGCGGTCAGGACCTCGTCGGTCAACAGCTGCCCGATGAAGCGCGCGCCGGACTTCTCATCGGTGGCCCTCGATCCCGCAGGCGGCGGCTGCCCGGGCAGGTACTTGCCGGTCAGCACCCCCTGGGCCATCGGCGACCATACGATCTGGCTGATGCCGAGATCGACGCAGGTGGGTACGACCTCGGCCTCGATGACCCGCCACAGCATCGAGTACTGCGGCTGGCTGGAGACGAGCGGAACGTGCAGTTCCCGGGCGAGGGCGTGTGCCGCGCGAATCTCGTCGGCCGTCCACTCCGACACACCGATGTAGAACGCCTTGCCGGCCCGCACCACGTCGGCGAACGCCTCCATGGTCTCCTCCAACGGAGTGGAGACGTCGTACCGGTGTGCCTGGTAGAGGTCCACGTACTCGACCTGCAGCCGCGACAGCGAGCCGTTGATCGACTCCATGATGTGCTTGCGGGACAGGCCACGGTCGTTGCGGCCCGGGCCGGTGGGCCAGTACACCTTGGTGAAGATCTCCAATCCTTCGCGGCGCTGACCCTTCAGCGCCCGCCCCAGCACCGCCTCGGCCCGAGTGCCGGCGTAGACGTCGGCCGTATCGAAGCTGGTGATACCAAGGTCCAGCGCCTCATGCACGCACGCGACCGCGGCGTCCTCCTCGATCTGGGAACCGTGGGTGATCCAGTTTCCGTAGGTGATCTCACTGACGAGCAGGCCGGACCGGCCGAGATGACGAAACTCCATGCCGGGAGCCTATCGGTCCGTGTTGCCGTGGCGCCCTTGCCTACAGCAGGGGGCGCGTGTCGGCGAGCAGTGTCTCGAGGTCGTTGGAAACGGACTGGCGGCTAGCGTGGATCGGTTCCACGAGTGGCGAGCCATCACGACCGAGGGCACCCCACCGGTGGGCGGGATCGGTGAACAGGAACGCGACCGGGTGGATGACCAGGGTGGGGTAGGCGATCGGCACGATGACCCGACCGGTCCGGTCGATGACCCCCTTGCGCCCGGCGACCTCCACGATGGCCAGGCCCTCGTCGGTGAAGCCCTCGACGTAGCGTCCGTCGGCCAGGCCCGTGGCGAAGCCGTCGAACGCGAACTGCAGCGCGAGGCGCCCGTTCTTCTCGACCGCGCCCCACTTGCCGTGCTGGCGCACCACCGCGATCCCACGGCGGAACGGCCGTACGTCGTCGAAGGCGGACTGGATCACGACCCGGTTCGCCTTGTCGATCGCGAACCACCCGCCCGTACCGTCGGTCGAGACCCAGGCCACGTCGTCGGAGAAGCTCGCGACGCCGAGGTAGCCGGCGCGGGGGTCGATGAGCAGCCGACCGTCCTCGGCGATGAGCCCCCAGGTCTCGATGCCCACCGGCCGGACCCAGGCAACCCCGTCCCGGAACGGCTGGGCGTCGGCGAACTGCGGTCCGATCGGCCAACTGCCGTCGTCGTTGCGGAAGCCCCAGCGGTCGTAGCGCTCCTCGAAGGTTGGCGCCGGTGGCTTGTGCGTGCGCAGGATCTCGTCGCGGCTGCGCGGGTAGGGTCCCCAGCCGCGCTGGGCGACGCGGCTGAACAGGGCGTCGAGCGCCACCTCGGTCGCCATCACGAGCTCGGGATCGCCGTCGCGGCGCAGCTCGAGCGCCTTCTCGAAGTGCTGACACGCCTCGATGTAGCGGTCCTGCTCGAACGCGCACTTGCCAGCGAAGTGATGGATGTGCGCGCGCAGGCGGTCGGGGAGTTCCGGTGAGTTGGCGAGCGTGAAGAGCTGGTCCGCCTCGTCGAGCTGGCGCAGTCGGACCAGCACGTTGGCGAGCCGGCACTGTGCCACAGCGGTCCGGCGCAGTTGCCCGGTCGCCTCGGCGTGGGCCAGCGCCATCTTCCCGTCGTTGTGCGCCTCCTGCAGCTCGCCCAGGTAGCGGCCCACGACCGAGCGCAGGCCAAGCAGCCGGGCCCGGGCCGCGTTGTCGTTGGACGCGTTGACCCGCTCGGTGAGCGACTCTTTGATCTTGAATAGCTCGTAGAGGTTGTCGGGCACCTCGTAGAGCGTCATCGGATCGAGCGTCACCCGCAGGCTCGCGAGCGCGTGCTCGGGGTCGGCCTCGCCGTCGGCGTCGACGGCCGGCGTACCGGCCGGGGGGCGTACGGTCTGCTCCGGCACGCGTTGTGCCGGGGCCGGGTCGACGACGGGGTAGCGCCCGCGCTCATCCTGACGTACCGCCTGCTCCACCTGAGACCAGGGCATCGTGGGCAACGACGCCCAGGCGGGCCGGTCTGGCCGCTCGGCGTAGCGGTCGTCGGTCACGCCGGTCACCTCGTCGGGGGTCGGGACGGCAGAATTCTGCTGCTGTGGCGCGGTGGGCGCGCTACGGTGCGGACCGGCTGGCCAGCACCGGGCGTGCTGGTGCCCACTCTATTCGGTGAACCAACCGTTGTCGGTGTCGGCGTCTGGCGGTCCGCGATCGGAGGTTACGGGTTTGACCTCACCGACCGCTACCGGCGCAGCGATCTCCGGTGTCACCCGCTGGGCCGGGCTGGCTGCCGGATCAGCCATGGCGCGGGCCGGCTTTCGGCGTTACGCGACCTACCGGCAGGCGACCTTCGCGGCGCTCGCGACGAACACGGTCTTCGGATTCCTGCGCTGCTTCGTCCTCCTCTCCGCCGCGAAATCGAGCGGCGCGGATCAGGTGGCCGGCTACGACCCGGCACAGCTCGCCCTCTATACCTGGGTGTCGCAGGGCCTGATCGGCGTGGTGGCGTTGTGGGGCTGGACCGAGCTCGGGGACCGGATCCGCTCCGGGGATGTGGTCGCGGACCTGCTCCGGCCGGTCCACCCCGTGCTCTCCTACCTCTGCGGCGACCTGGGCCGGGCCGGGCACGCGGCGCTGACCCGGTTCCTGGTCCCGGTCGTGGTCGGCGCGCTGTTCTTCCCGATCGCCGTCCCGCACCGGGTCGCCACGTACCCGCTCTTCGTGGTCTCGGTGGCGCTCGCGGTCGTGGTCTGCTTCGCGGCCCGGTTCCTGGTGAACGCCACCGCCTATTGGCTGCTCGACGTGCGCGGCGTGGTCACGGCCTGGACGTTCGGCACGACGCTGTTGGCGGGCCTGGCGTTCCCGCTGCACTTCCTGCCCGGACCGCTGCGCCTGGCCCTGTGGGTCGCTACGCCGTTCCCGTCGATGCTGCAGGCACCGCTGGACGTCATCGTCGAGCGGGGCTCGCTGCGAGTCCTGCTCGGGCTCGTCGGGGGTCAGGCCGCGTGGGCAGCGGCTCTGCTGGGCCTGTGCTGGTTCGTCCAGCAGCGCGCGACCGCGAAGCTGGTGGTCCAGGGTGGTTAGCGGGCGCAGGGCCCCGGGCGTCTACCGGGCTCTGGTGGTGGCCCAGATCCGGTCCTATACCGCGTATCGAGCATCGTTCGCCATCGATCTGATGACGAATGGGCTGGTGCCTCTGCTCGACCTCGCCACGATTCTCGCGATCTTTCAGGTCACGGCTGGTCTCGGTGGGTTCAGCGCCACCGAGGTGCTGGTGATGTTCGGCCTGTCGAGCCTGGCCTTCGCCCTCGCGGATCTCGCGGTCGGGGAGATCGAGAAGCTCCGCAACGTCATCCGGGCCGGTGGGCTGGACGCCGTGCTGGTGCGGCCGCTCTCCGTCCTCGGGCAGCTGCTCAGTTCCGGCTTCGCGTTCCGGCGGCTCGGCCGCACCGCCGTCGCCCTGATCGTTCTCGTCGTCGCGGTGACGCGCGCCCACCTCGCCCTCACGCCGGCGCGTCTGGCGCTGGTCGTCCTCGCGCCGGTCGCCGGGGCGGTCCTGTTCGGATCGATCTTCGTCGCCTGCGCCACGGTCGCCTTCTGGTGGATCGACTCGGGTGAGTTCGCGAACGCCTTCACGTACGGCGGACGGGACTTTACGTCGTACCCGGTGACCGTGTACGGCCGGGTGTTCCGGCACGTGTTCGCGTACGGCCTGGGTTTCGCGTTCGTGAGCTACTACCCGGCCCTGGCGCTGTTCGGCCGGCCCGATCCGCTCGGGCTGCCGCGCTGGGTCGCGTGGTCGTCGCCGGCGGTCGCGGCGGTCGCACTGCTCGTGGCGAGCGTCATCTGGCGCTTCGGTGTCCGGCAGTATCGGAGTGCAGGATCATGACCATCGATGTAAGCGCCCGCACACCGGTCATCGACGTGCGCGGACTGCGCCGCGCCTTCACCGTCAGCCGGCGGGTGGGGCGGCTGCGGCGCCATCGCGAGACCGTCATGGCCGTGGACGGCATCGACCTGCAGGTCGACGCCGGCGAGCTGCTGGGTTTCCTCGGCCCGAACGGCGCCGGCAAATCCACCACGATCAAGATGCTCACCGGTGTGCTGATGCCCAGCGGTGGTCACGTGCGGGTCTGCGGGCTCGTGCCGGTGAGCCAACGGCAGCGGCTGGCACGGCAGATCGGCGTCGTCTTCGGCCAGCGCACCCAGTTGTGGTGGGATCTGCCGCTGCGGGACTCGTTTGAGCTGGCCCGGCACATCTGGCGCGTGCCGGCGGCGGACCATGCCGCGCGGCTGGCCCGGTTCACGCGTGAGCTCGAACTCTCCTTCCTGGACACTCCGGTCCGGCAGCTCTCGCTCGGTCAGCGGATGCGGGCGGAGCTGACGGTCGCGCTGTTGCACGACCCGCGGGTGGTCTTTCTCGACGAGCCCACGATCGGCCTCGACGTGGTGAGCAAGCAGGCCGTACGGTCGTTCCTGACCGAGCTGCGCGACCGTGGCGACACCACGGTGGTGCTCACCACGCACGACCTCGGCGACGTCGAGCGCCTCTGCCGGCGCATCGTGGTCATCGACCACGGTCGAGTCGTGCACGACGGGACACTGGAGTCGCTGCACGCACGATATGGTTCCCGGCGCACGGTCGTGGTGACGCTGGAGGAGCCGCTGGCATCACCCGTAGCGCGTTCGGGTGTCGAGCTCGCCGGCACCTCGCCCGACGGCCGTGTGCTCACCTTCAGCCTCGACGGCGGTACGCCGGCGGGTGCCCTGGTCGCGGCGCTCGCCGAGGTCGGCGGGCTGCGGGACATCGCTATCAGTGAGCCCGACATCGAGGACGTGGTCGCCCGTCTCTACCTCTCCCCGGCTCCCCGGCCTCGCGGCCAGAGCGTCCAGGATGAGCCTCGCGGCCAGAGCGCTCGATCCACTCCGGACTCTGACGTCAGCGATGTTCCATGACCAGTACCGCCCAGGTGCCCGGCTCCAGCGCCTCGTAGCAGTGCGGGGCATCGCCCCGGAACGTGGCGTAGTCACCCGCCGCGAGTTCGATCGGAGCCTCCGAGGGCCCGGTGCGCATCCGCCCGCCCGCGACGATCACGTGCTCGACGCTGCCGGTCAGATGTGCCTGGGCCGCGCGCACCGAACCGGGCTCCAGCCGCATGAGGTACAGGTCGCGCCGGGCGTGCGGGCTCCCGGCGGCGAGCAGCGTCGCCGCGAACTTCGCGAGCTCGGCGTGGATCTGCACACCCTCGCCCGCGCGGAGGATCCTGACCTGAGGCGTCGGGGGGTCGACGAGCTGGCTGAACGGAACCCCGAGTGCCACGGCGAGCGCCCAGAGCGTCTCGACACTGGGGTTGCCGGTGCCGGACTCGAGCTGGGACAGCGTCGACTTCGCCACGCCTGCGCGTCGTGCGACTTCGCTCAGCGTCAGTCCCGCCCGCTCGCGCTCGAGCCGCAGCGCGGCGGCGATCGAGGCCAGCGGCGGGCCGGCCTCGGCTGCACGGGCCGGATCCGCCCCACTCGCCGACGCCCCGCTCATCGACGGTCTGCTCAATGGCCCATCCATCGGGCGCTCCGTTCGCTCACGACGCCAGGGTGTTCGACTTGACGAACGATCCTCCGCCGTTCACCATACCGAACATGAGGCGTTCCATGGCGAACACCAGCGGCCGGAGTGCCCCGCCGTGGCGAACGCTGGGCCCCGGGCCCGTGCGGGACATCCTCACCGTGGTCGCCGCGACCGGCTTCGTCGGCATCTCGTACGGGGCCATCGCCACGGCCACGGGCATCCCCGCCTGGGCCGTGGTGGCCTTCTCCGTGTTCGTCTTCGCCGGCGGCTCACAGTTCCTCGCGGTGTCGCTGGTCGCCGCCGGCAGCCCGATCGCGGCGGTCATCGGCGGACTGATGCTCAACGCCCGGCACCTGCCCTTCGGCCTCACGATCTCCGACGCCGTGGGCAGGTCGTGGTGGCGCCGGCTCGTCGGCAGCCACGTCATGGTCGACGAGGCGGTCGCCTTCGCCCTGGCTCAGCCCGATGGTCAGCGCCGCCGCGCGGCGTACTGGTTCACCGGCATCGGGATCTTTCTGGTGTGGCAGACCGGGACGCTGATCGGGGTCGCAGTCGGGTCGTCGGTGAGCGACCCCGCCCAGTACGGGCTGGACGCGGCGTTCCCGGCGGCGTTGCTGCTGCTGATCGCGCCGCGCCTGCGTCAGGCGGCCGGCCTGCGCGTGGCCACCGTGGCCGCGACCGTCGCCGTCGCCACCACCTTCGTCCTCCCGGCCGGGCTGCCGGTGATGCTCGGCCTGCTCGGCCTGGCTGCGGTAGGACGACTGCCCGCGGCCCCCGCGGCCGCCGCCGAGGACGCCCGCGCGCCGGAGGCGGTGTCATGAGCACGGCGACTTTGATTCTCGTGATCACGGTGCTGGGCGCCGGCACCTACGGCCTGCGCCTGAGCGGGGTGCTGCTCGCGAAACGGGTTCCTGCCTCGCCGGCGCCGTCGGCGGGCACGGCCACGGTACCGACACAGCCGGGGCGGGGCTCGCAGTTCGGGCAGGGCCTGACCCGGCTGCTGCCGTACGCCGCGGTTGCGCTGCTGGCCGCACTGGCCGCGACGGCCGCCTTCACCGACGCCGGCCGGTTCGCCGGAATCGCCCGCCCCGCCGGGGTCCTGGCCGGTTTCGTCGCGGGTCTGCTGCGCGCGCCATTCGCCGTCGCCGTTCTCCTCGCCGCGGGTGTGGCCGCCGCTCTTCGCCTGCTCGGCATCCACTGACCCAATGGTCAGGTCGCAGCAGGGGCTATGCGTCGACCCGGTCGCCCACCTTGACCTTGGGCGCGGGCAGCCGCAGGCGGCGGAACTGGAACGCGCGCATGATCGCGTAGAAGTAGTGCGAGCGGGGTGGCCGGTCCGCCTTCGGGAAGCGCTTGAGCAGGACCTTCCTGACCCGCATGCTCAGCAGCGCGCTGTCGACAACCACGCCGACCGCCAGCACCACCCAGAAGAGGTTCGCCGCGAGCCGGACCGTTGCCGGCCAAGCCCCGGACGAGCCGAGGATCACCAGGACCGCACCCGGGAGGAACCAGCTCGCGGCGTTGCGCCGGGAATCGACGATGTCGCGCACGAGGGCCCGCTGCGGCCCCTTGTCGCGCGCGGGCAGGAACTCCTCCTTGCCGGCGAGCATGCCGGCGCGCCGCTCGGCCCGCGCCTCCCGATCCTTGTCACGCATGCGCTTGAGCGCCTCGCGCCGGTTTGTCGGCGCCGGCTGCACGACGCGGCCGCTGGTGCGCCGCTTCGGCGTGGATTGCCCTAGCTCCCGCTTGCTCGGCGTGTACGCGCGGGCGCGTGGCGCCGAGGAGGTCGACTCGACCTCCTCGACGGCGTTCTGGTCCGGGTCCGCGGACTGCTTGCGGCGAAACGGCAACGACAACTGCACGCCGGCAAGGTTAGCCGACGCCCGGCACGTGCCGCGAAGTCCCGGTGACCAGCGGGAGACTAGCGATCGATGCGCTCGACGTGGGCGCCGAGCGCGCCGAGCTTGGCCTCGAAGTCCTCGTAGCCGCGGTTGATGAGGCTCACCCCGTAGACGGTTGACGATCCCTCCGCGGCCAGAGCCGCGATCAGGTGGGCAAAGCCGGCGCGCAGGTCCGGAATCTCGACGTCGGTGGCGTGCAGCTTCGTCGGCCCGGCGATCACCGCCGAGTGGCGGAAGTTGCGTCGCCCGAACCGGCACGGCGTGCCGCCGAGGCACTCGCGGTAGGTCTGGATCGTGGCGCCCATCAGGTTCAGGGCTTCGGCGTAACCGAGGCGCCGCTCGTAGACCGTCTCGTGCATGATCGACAGTCCGCGGGCCTGGGTGAGCGCCACCACCATCGGCTGCTGCCAGTCCGTCATGAACCCGGGATGGACGTCCGTCTCGATCGCGACCGCGTGCAGCTCGTCGCCGGGGTGCCAGAACCGGATCCCGCCGTCGGGCCCGTCGTTGATCTCCAACCGGCCACCGACGGAGCGGAAGACGTTGAGGAAGGTCATCATGTCGGCCTGGCGTGCGCCGCGGACGAAGACATCGCCACCGGTGGCGAGCGCGGCGGCGCCCCAGCTCGCGGCCTCGATGCGGTCGGGGATGGGCCGGTGCTTGTACCCGTCCAGCCGGGTCACGCCCTCGATCTCGATCACCCGGTCGGTGTGCACGTTGATGATGGCGCCCATCTTCTGCAGCACGCAGATCAGGTCCATGATCTCTGGCTCGACGGCGGCGTTGCGCAATTCGGTCACGCCCTCGGCGAGCACGGCGGTGAGCAGCACCTGCTCGGTCGCCCCCACGCTCGGGTACGGCAGCTCGAACTTGGTGCCCCGCAACCCGTTCGGGGCCGTGAGGTGCATGCCCTCGGGGGCCTTCTCGACGGCCGCCCCGAACTTGCGCAGGGCTTCGAGGTGGAAGTCGATGGGGCGATCGCCGATGTGGCAGCCGCCGAGGTCGGGGATGAAGGCGTGGCCCAGACGGTGCAGCAGCGGCCCGCAGAGAAGGATCGGGATGCGGCTCGACCCCGCGTGGACGTTGATCTTGTCCACGTTGGCGCGCTCGGCGTTGGTCGGATCGAGCACGAGCTCACCCGGCTCGGTGCCTTCCGTGACGCGCACGCCGTGCAGTTCCAGGAGCCCGCTGACGACCTCGACGTCGCGGATGCGCGGCACGTCGTAGAGATGGCTGGATCCCTCGCCGAGCAGCGCGGCCACCATCGCCTTCGATACCAGGTTCTTGGCCCCGCGGACCTTTACCTCGCCCCGCAGCGGCGTGTCCCCGTGGACCCGCAGCACGTCACCCTGCACGTGAGTCGCCAACGGAACCTCCGGTCGGTACGGGCGGGGGAGATCGAATCGCCGCGAAGCATAACGCCGCGCTGAGTGCGGTGGGAGACAAGCCGTGCGTTGCCGCGCGTCGATCCGCGTGTCGCTACGCACCGTGTCGCGACACTGACCGGATGCTGTCTACCGGCTCGCTCAGGCGGGCAGCGCGAGCATCCGGTCCAGCGCCACGCGGGCGTCGTGGGCCACGTCCGCATCGACCGTGATGACATTGGGCACGCGCCCCGCCACAAGCTCCTCGAGCGCCCAGACCAGGTGCGGCAGGTCGATGCGGTTCATGGTCGAGCAGTAACAGACCGTACGGTCAAGGAACGTGATCTCCTTGTCCGGGTGGGCGTTGGCGAGCCGCCGCACGAGGTTGAGCTCGGTGCCGACGGCCCACGCCGTGCCGGTCGCCGCCTCGTTGATTGTCCTGATGATGTACTCCGTCGATCCGACGTAGTCGGCCGCGGTCACCACCTCGTAGCGGCACTCGGGGTGCACCAGCACGTTGACGCCCGGCACCCGCATCCGTACCTCGTCGACGCAGTCGCGGGTGAACCGGCCGTGCACGGAGCAGTGCCCGCGCCAGAGGATCATCTTCGCCTCGCGCAGCTGGCGGGGGCTCGGCGGCTTGCGGGGGTCGTAGAGCACGCAGTCGTCGACGTCGCAACCGAGCTCGCGCACGGCGGTGTTGCGGCCCAGGTGCTGATCGGGCAGGAAGAGCACCCGCTGTCCGGATTCGAATGCCCAGGTCAGCGCCCGCCGGGCGTTGGAGGACGTGCAGACCACGCCGCCGTTGCGGCCGCAGAAGGCTTTGATCGCGGCAGTCGAGTTCATGTATGTGACCGGGACCGTCGACTCGGCGACCGCGGCGTCGGCGAGCACGTCCCACGCCGCGTCGACCTGTTCGATCGCCGCCATGTCGGCCATCGAACAGCCCGCGGCGAGGTCAGGCAGGATGACGCGCTGCGCAGCCGAGGTCAGGATGTCGGCGCTCTCGGCCATGAAGTGCACGCCGCAGAAGACGATGTACTGCGCATCGGGCCGAGCGGCCGCCTCGCGAGCCAGCTTGAACGAGTCACCCGTGACGTCGGCGAACTGGATCACCTCGTCGCGCTGGTAGTGGTGGCCGAGGATGAAGAGCCGGTCGCCCAGAGCCGCCTTCGCCGCCTTCGCCCGTGCCACCAGGGTCGGCTCGCTGGGTACGGGCAGTACGCCGGGACACTCGACACCCTTCTCGGAGGCGGGATCCTGCCCACGCCCCAGCAGGAGCAGGGCGACCGGCGTGCCGGACGGCTCCTCGAACCCCATGCCCGGCGGGCGCTCCAGGCCGGGTGCGGGCGGGCGTATCGCGTTGGCGGGCACGGTCACGGATCGATCGTCGCATGGCGTCCTTCACCCACCACCGGGTCGTGTGGCCCCAGGACTGTGATGTGGCAGACTCCGCCATTCGCGCGACAGCGGCCCTGCGGACGCGCCTGGGACAGCGCGTAGCATGGGGAATGCCGGCCGGGAGCCCCCGTGTTCCTCCAGTGGCACACAGCCCGACCGAGCACACCTTCACCGGCAAGGGAGCAGAACCGTGACGAGCCCGCAGACCGAGTCGACTCCCCGTCCCGTTTCGGACGAAACCGCGACTCAGGCGACCGGCGTCGTCCTGACCGACGCCGCCGCGACGAAGGCCAAGGCGCTGCTCGAGCAGGAGGGCCGCGACGATCTCCGGCTGCGGGTGGCGGTGCAGCCGGGCGGCTGCTCCGGCCTTCGCTACCAGCTCTTCTTCGACGAGCGCAGCCTCGACGGCGACAACATCACCGGCTTCGGCGGGGTCGAGGTCGTGGTGGACCGGATGAGCCTGCCGTACCTGATGGGCGCGACGATCGACTTCGTCGACCGGATCGACGCCCAGGGGTTCACGATCGACAACCCCAACGCCACCGGCTCGTGCGCCTGTGGCGACTCCTTCCACTGACCTGAGTCAGCGCCGTACATCGCCTGGAATGACCAGGCCTCATAACAGCCTGTAGTCAGGTGACGACAGTCTGGCTTCCGTGCAGGGGAATGCCGGGCATTGTCGCGTGTCGGTGTTCCCAACGGCGTTTTCTGGCCGTAGGGTGTCTGCGCGGTTTGCGATCGTCCGCCATGATGGTCAGCACGTCAGCGCGGTAACCCCCGGAAGTTGGGACAAAATGTCTGAAACCCCCTCGTACGACCCCACCGCAGCGCAGCCCCCGTCGATGCCCCAGCCCGCGGCAGCCAGCGCGTTGCCGGGCCCGCTCGCCAAGCTCAGCGGCACCACGCTGCAGTGGATCCAGGTGCTCGCCGGCCTGATCACCGCGATCTCTGTCTTCTTCCCGTGGGCGACTGTCACCTTCAGCATCCCCGCGTTCGAGGGCATCGGTGGCGGCGAATCAAGCACGAGTGGCAACGGCTTCGACAAGAGCGGCGGCATGGCGACCTTGATCCTGCTGCTGGGCCTCGCGGTCGCGGCGCTGGCCTTCATCACGGTCCGGGGAATCCAGCTCGGGTCCGTCAAGCTCCCGTGGTTCACGGCGCCCGTGCTCGGCTTCCTCCTGTTCCTCTTCTCGCTCATCGAGTGGACCTCGACGCTCTCGGACGTGAGCGACGCCAAGGACGCGCTCGGTTTCCTCGGCACCGTCGCCGGCGCCGACGCCAGCACGGGCTTCGGTGTGTGGCTGCTCATCATCTTCGCCCTGGTGGCGTTCGCCGCCTCGGTGCTGGTGGCCTGGGCGCCGATCTCGGCGGCCGGGAAGCAACTGTTCGGCAAGAAGACCGCCTGATCCGGCGCCACGACAGACCCGCGCGACCGGCGCACCCATCCGGGTGCGCCGGTCGTCGGCGTCTGGGGCCTCGATAGGCTGGCGCTGCCCCCCTCCCCGACACCTATTGAGGTCACACGATGCGAATCGCCGTCACAGGCTCGATCGCCACAGACCATCTCATGCACTTTCCGGGCCGGTTCGCCGAGCAGCTCATGGCCGAGCATCTCGACAAGGTCTCGCTCTCGTTCCTCGTCGACGACCTGGTGGTCCGGCGGGGCGGCATCGCCGCGAACATCGCCTTCGGCATGGGGCTGCTCGGCCTGCGCCCCGCACTGGTGGGGGCCGTGGGCGCGGACTTCGACCTCGACTACCGGGGCTGGTTGGAGCGGCACAACGTGGACTGCACCTCGGTCCACGTCAGCGAGCTCGCCCACACGGCCCGGTTCGTCTGTACCACGGACGACGACCTCAACCAGGTCGCGTCGTTCTATGCCGGCGCGATGAGCGAAGCGCGCGACATCGAGTTGGCGCCGGTCGCCGGCCGCCTCGGTGGTCTGGACCTCGTGATCATCAGCCCCAACGACCCGACTGCGATGCTGCGCCACACACAGGAGTGCCGCGAGCGGGGGTACGCCTTCGTCGCCGACCCGTCGCAGCAGATGGCGCGCATGGACGGCGAGGACATCATGAGCCTCCTCGACGGGGCCAGCTACCTGATCACGAACGAGTACGAGAAGGAGCTGCTCGAGGCCAAGACGGGGCTCTCCGACGCTGCCGTGCTCGACCGGGTCGACCTGCGGATCACCACGCTGGGCGTGAACGGCGTCCGGGTGACGGGTCGCGACGTCGACCCGATCGAGGTCCGGGTGGCGAACGGGGTGAACCCGGTCGATCCGACGGGCGTCGGCGATGGGTTCCGGGCAGGGTTCTTCGCCGCGCGTAGCTGGGGGCTCGCGATCGACCGTGCCTGCCAGGTCGGCTCACTCGTCGCCGCGTTGGTCCTGGAGACCGCGGGTGCCCAGGAGTACGACGTGCGCCACGATGTGCTGCTCAAGCGGCTCGCCGAGTCCTACGGCGACGAGAGCGCCGCGGACGTCAACGCCTACCTTGGTTAAGAAGGCGTCTCGCACCAACCCCTCAGTGGCGGCGGCGCACGTCGTAGGCCGGCCCGTCGCTGGCCCCGACGTACTCGTGGTCGCGCATGCGGCACCACGCCGGGATGTCGTTGGCAGCGGCCGGATCGTCGGCGAGCACCCGCAGGACCGCTCCGACGGGCAGTGACGGCAACCGACGAGCAAGCGCGATGACGGGCAGCGGGCAGCGCTGACCCCGGCAGTCGAGCACCTCAGGCGCCTCCTCCTTCTCCGCGATCTTGGGCAAATCGTCGCGATCGGAGATCGTCTCGTCGCGATAACCCCAAGATCGCGGGGAGGGGGGATCGGTGGCGGGGGGCGCGGGGTCGGGGGTGGTCACAGCCGGCTCGCCCCGGCCTGGGCCCGGATCGCGGCGACGATGCCCGGCAGCTCCTCGACGAATCTGTCCACATCGGACTCGGTCGTGTCCCGGTGCAGGGATACCCGGATGTTGCCATGGGAGAGCACGCCCATCGCGACGAGCACGTGGCTGGGGTCCAGTGTGGACGATGTGCAGGACGATCCGGACGAGACGGCGAAGCCGCGCCGGTCAAGCGCGTGCAACAGCGCCTCGCCGTCGACGTAGAGGCAGGAGAACGTGACGAGGTTCGGCAACCGGTGCACGGGGTCGCCCACCACCTCGACATCCGGCACGTTCGTCGCCACGGCTGATCGGATGCGGTCGATGAGTGGGGACAGCCGCGCCGCCTGCGCCCCGGCCTCGGCCACGGCGGCCCGCAGGGACGCCGCCGCGGCG
The DNA here is from genome assembly GCA_036557785.1 of Micromonosporaceae bacterium. Lineage (GTDB taxonomy): Bacteria > Actinomycetota > Actinomycetes > Mycobacteriales > Micromonosporaceae > DATBGZ01. The sequence goes on along the minus strand of DATBGZ010000089.1, from coordinate 26,571 downwards.
ACGGCCAGTGGTACGGAGACCGGTGGTGGCGCCGGAGCGTCGTAGCGCGTCCCGGCTCGCACGGCCAGCAGCCCCACGCCAGCCGGGCCGCCCCACTTGCGGGCGCTGCCGGTCAGCACGGACCACCCCTCGGGGACGCTCACCCGCCCGAGGGACTGTGCCGCGTCGACGAGCAGCGGTACCCCGACAACGGCAGACAGGGATGCCACGAGGTCGATGGGCTGCACCGTGCCGACCTCGTGGTTGGCGCTCATCACCGCTGCCGCGGCGGTCCCGGGCTCTCGCACCGCCGCTTCGAACGCGTCCAGCGACAGCCGGCCGAGCCGGTCCACCGGCACCGACACGGCCCGGCCCCCGGAGTCGACCTGGGCCTGCGCCGCGTGCAGCACCGATGAGTGCTCGACCGCCGAATGCACGAGGGTGTCGCCGGATCGCCGCCGGCCACGCAGCAGCCCGGCGACGGCGCGCTGGCAGGCGTCGGCGCCCGAAGGGGTGAACGTGAGCTCCTCGGGCCGGCAGCCGATCGCCTCGGCCGCGGCGCCACGAGCCGCCTCGAGCAGGTGGTTGGCGCGCCGCGAGGCCGCGTAGAGCTTCGCCGGATCGGCCCAGCCGTCGTCCAGCGCGGCGTCCAGCGCCGCCCGAGCGACCGGGTGTAGCGGCACCGCACTGGCCGCATCGAAGTACGTCGGCGTCGGCTGGCCATTCCGTACGGGTTTCTCGTCCCTGGCACCGGCCGTGCCCGGTACGGCCTGGTCTCCCGCGGTGCCCACCCACCCACCGTAACCATGGCCGCGAGCCACCCGGTGACTCGCCCGACCCCTCGCCTTCGGGCACCAGGTGGTCGAGTAGTCTGCGCTTGATCGTTCGCGGTGCGAGGAGGCCGGGTCAGGTGGTTGCCGGAAAGCGGGGCCGTTCCCGTGCTGCCGTACGGCGCTCGATAGCCGTCGTCGGCACAACGCTGCTGGCGCTCTGGGCGCTGACGGGGTGCTCGGTCGACGACGCCTTCGCGTTCGGCTGGCCCAAGGGTGGCATCACGCCCGAGAGCCACAAGATGTTCAACCTGTGGATCGGGTCGGTCATCGCGGCGTTGGCGGTCGGCGTCTTCGTCTGGGGCCTGATCTTCTGGTGCGTCATCCGGTACCGCAAGCGTGGTGACGCGTTGCCGCCGCAGACGCGGTACAACCTGCCCATCGAGATCGTCTACTCGATCGCGCCGTTCCTCGTCATCGCGGTCCTCTTCTACTACACGGTCGTCGTGCAGACCGACGTGAACCGGCTCGGACCCGCGGACCTCGTCGTCAACGTGCAGCCCGCGAAGTGGAACTGGACCTTCGCCTACCCCGGCACCCTGGGGCCGGACGGGCGGCCGGTCGAGACGGTCGGCGACAGCGACTACGTCCCGGTCCTGGTCGTGCCGACCGGCGAGCGGATCGAGTTCGTGGAGCACTCACCCGACGTGATCCACTCGTTCTGGGTGCCGGACCTGCTCTTCAAGCGCGACGTCTTCCCGGGCGACGTGGTCAACCGCTTCCAGACCACCATCGAGACGCAGGGCGCCTTCGTGGGCCGGTGCGCCGAGCTGTGCGGTACCTACCACTCGATGATGAACTTCGAGGTACGCGCCGTGAGCCCGGAGGACTTCGCGCGCTGGCTGGCGGCCAAGCAGCAGGGCGCGAGCACCCCGGACGCCCTGCGGGCCATCGGCCAGGAGCCGTTCGCCGTGACGACGCACCCCTTCCCGACCAAGCGTGATGCCTGAGGGCGCCGGCGCGAGCTGAGGACCTGACATGCGCAGCGAGTACAAGATCTTCCTTCTCGTCACCGCCTTCCTCTTCCTGGCGTGCGGGGTCTACGCGTGGTGGACCTACACGGACTCGCCGACGCACACGATCGAGTGGATCGGCGTCGTGGCGCTGTTCCTGTCGGGCCTGCTCTGCCTGATGTGCGGCGGATACTTCTGGTTCATCGCCCGGCGCATCGACCCGCGCCCCGAGGACCGAGGCGACGCGGAGATCGCCGACGGGGCCGGCGAGATCGGCTTCTTCAGCCCGGGCAGCTACTACCCGTTCGGGATCGCCGTGGCCACGCTCATCGCCGGCGTTGGCATCGTTTATCTTCAATGGTGGATCATCGCGCTCGGCGTGCTCGGGATCCTGGCCGGTGCCGCGGGTCTGCTCTTCGAGTACTACACGGGCGCTCGCAAGGCCCACTGACGCGCTCGTCGCGCCGCACGGCTGTTGCGCGGTACCGAATCGCCGGAAATCCGGGTACCCGGGCCCCGGCCCTCGTGTCGTATGGTCACGGTCAGGCCCGATTCTCATCCCGGGCCGACACGGGGACATCTGCGCCGACGCGTCGATGCCGTCATATCGGAGGACGCGAATGGATGACGTCAGCGGCCGTTCCGACGACCTGCCCGAGCGCGTCGGGTCCTCCTGGGACCGGCCGTCGGGGACCGACCCATGGGCATCGCGGCACACTGCCGACGCGGCCGGCGGCGAGCGGGATCCGGTCGCGGCCCACCGGAGCGGCGCTGAGGCGCCCGACGATGAGGCGCCCGAGGACCAGCCAACCGGGCAGTTCGCGGGCCGCGTGGCCGAGCAGTTCGCGCCCCGGGTCCAGACGCTCGACGAGCCGGCGACGGTAGCCCTCGTTCCGGACGAGGCCGCCACGGCAGATCTCACTCCGGAGGAGGGATCCGAGCACGACATTCCCGAGCAGGAGGCGCCGGTCGAGCAGCCACGCCCGGTCCCGCCCGACCTCGACGCCGAGAAGCTCGCGCAGCGGTACGCGCGCCAGCGACGCGGGCCGCTGCAGCGCCTCTCGCTGTGGGCCTCGGGCGTCGACACGGTCGTCCTGGAGCAGGCGCCCATTGATTCACGGGAATATTCCGTCCAGGGCAACCTGGTCCTTCTCACGGCCAGCGTCGCGGCCGTCGCGGGCGCCGCGGCGACCAGCTTCCTGGTCTACGGGCGCTTCGTCGCGTCCGCGCTGACTATCATCGTTGGCCTGGCCTGGGGCGCGGGCATCCTGTTCCTGGACCGTGCCCTGGTCTCGGGCAGCCTGAACCCGCACCGGTTCAGCCGCCGCGATATCGCGACGCTCACGCGGCTGTTCCCGGGCACCCCCTGGGAACACGTCCTTCCGGAGGGGCCGGTCTCCCCGGTCGCGTCCCGGGTCCGGCAACTGACGTGGGTCACCGTGCTCGGCTCGTTCCGGGTTGCCCTGGCGATCGCCACGAGCTTCATCGTGGCGGAGATGGCGATGTTCCTGGTCTTCGCCCCGGAGGTCAACGCGCGTACGTCCTATCTGGAGGGGCAGGAGCGCACCCAACGAGTCGACGAGATCACGGCGTTCTACCAGCAGCGGTCGGCGGATCGGCAGACGCAGCGGGAGCAGTTGACCGGCAGCAACGACCCCGACATCCTTCGGCTGACGACCGAGCTGGCCGACCTGACCACGCGTCTGGACAACGCGCGGCACGACCTCGGCATCTACCACGCGGCCGCGGCGGCCGAGCAGAACGGGATCGCCTACCAGGGAACGCTCAGCGACGGTGAGGCGGTCTCCACGACCGGCCGGCCCGGCAACGGCCCGGCCACCCGGAGCCTGTCCACGCTGCGGGACCTGCAACAGCAGATCGTCGACGACCTCGCCGCCCGTCAGGCGCGCACTCAGGCGGACCTCGACGCACGGCGGAGCCTGGTCAGCAAGAACAACCAGGTCGCGCTCGACACCCTGACCCGGCAGGACAACGAGGACGCCCAGGCGGAGCGCGAGGCCATCGCCGCGGTCACGAACGAGAATCCCTTGCAGGGATTGCTGCGCCGGCAGGCGGCCCTGACGATGCTGACCTACGACACCAATCCCGAGACGCTCGAACCCGACCCGATACCGGCGTGCCGGGGCGCGACCAAGCCGTTCTGCGTGGTCCGCAACTGGCTCATGCCGCCGACGCCCATGGGCCCGACCGTGGTGGCATTCCGGACGATCTTCCTGCTTGTCGAGCTGCTGCCGATCCTCTTCAAGATCATGCAGTCGCTACGGCCCCGCCGGCCCTACGACGTGGCGAAGGCCGCCCTGGAGCACGTCAGCGCGCTGCGGATGCACCAGGTGCTCGACCGCGCCCTGCACGAGGCGAACGCCGACATGGTCTCGCGCGGCCAGCGCGTGGGCCCGCTGCCGGAGATACCGGTCTCGCCGGCCATCGTCCGGACGCCGCGCGCGAGCAGCCGACCTCCGCGCTGAACGCCCGCCGGGCCCCTGCCTCACCGCTGGAACGTCACCGCGTGGTAGATGGCGATGAGATCGTCCGTGGTGAACAGGGGCTCCGGGTACCCGTAGAGCGGTCCGAAGCTGATCCCGACGAACGTCCCGTCCGGCCGCTGCACGACCAGCCACTCGCTGCCCGGGTCGTACGGGAGCGCGCCGCCGGAGCCCGGGGCGATGCGGTAGACGAACGCGGCGTCGCCGTCGATGACGAGATCCTGGGTGTGGGGCATGAACTGCGCGACCTCGCCCGCCGAGACCAGGCCGACGCACAGGTACGGCGTGAACTCGGTCGTGGCGGGTCGGGCACAGACGCCTGAGTCGGTCCATTCGTAGGGGGTGTAGCCGGGCGGCAGCCCGAAACTCGCGATGCGCGCGATCGGCACGCTCGACGCGTTGGTGGTGCTCCCGGAGGTCATGCGATCGGCGAGGCGCACGAGTTCGGTGGCGCTCACACCGCCACGGCGCAGCGCGTCGGCATAGAGCCAATGCCCGTCCTGCTGCCACTCCACCGCGGCCGTCGACTCACCCGTGCGCCACTCGTAGAGGTTCGCCGACGCGCCGTGCACCGTGACCGAGGACGTGTGCCCGTTTGGGCCGGGGCCCTCGCTCATGGACGAGCTTGCATGGATTGAGATGGCCTCATCGGCGGGGGGCGTGGTCCAGAACGAGAGGTAGAGCTGCCCGTCGCTCATCCAGACGTGAGCGGCGGGGTCGAGTCCCGGCGGGAGGTACGTGACGGCGGCCGGGAAGGCTGGTGCGGTGGTCGGCACCAGCGCCAGATGGCTGGTGACCGTCGCGCTCGGCGTCGGCTCGATGGGCGGCCGCTGACGGTCGGGCACCAGCAGGGGGATGAGCAGGACCAGCGCGGCCAGGATGACCGCGATCCCGCCCGCCGTCACGGCCCGCCGCCGTAGCGCCGCCCTCGCGGCCCCGCGCCGGACGCTGTCGACCATGCCGGCCCCGGCTGGCGCCTCGTTCGCCTTCTGGGCCAGCGTCTCCCGCAGTGTGGCCAGCCCGCGGTGGGCGTGGGTGCGTACGGTGCTGGTCGACACGCCGACCAGTTCGGCGATCCGGCGATCGTCAAGATCCTCGAAGTATCGCAGCACCAGGACCGCCCGCTGCGCCTTCGGCAGTCTGGCGAGCATCGCCCACACCTCGTCGCGCGAGGCGTGCGCCTCGTCGAAGCCGCCGCCCGTGCCCTCCACGAACGTGGCCGTGGCAACCTCCGACGAGGCGCGGCGGCGCAGCCACGAGACGTGGGTGCGTACCAGGGCCTGCTTGACGTACGCCTCAGGGTTGTCAGCCTCGATCGCCGACCACCGCCGGTGGGCCTTGACCAGCACCTCCTGGACGAGGTCCTCGGCCAGGTGCCGGTCCCCACACAGCACATAGGCGAAGCGGAGCAGCGCGCCACTGCGCGCGGCGACGTACTCCTCGAATCCCGGTCGCATCCCGGTCTGCATGTCGTAGGGACGCGGCGACGGCTCCGATCTGTCCACCACGTCGGGTGCGCGCGCCTCAGGTCGCGGCGCGAAGGGACTGCGCGGTGCTGACCCAGGTGTCGAGCGTGCGCGCGGCGGCCCCGGAGTCGATCGCCTGAGCGGCCCGTCCCGCAGCCGTACCGAGTGCCTCGACCAGGTCACCGACGTCCGCGCTGGTCATGTCGTAGGCGACGAGTGCCGCTGCGGCGTTGGCGAGCACGGCGTCACGCACGGCCCCGGTCTCGCCGTCGAAGACCCGGCGCGCGACCTGGCCGTTGACGGTGGCGTCGCCCCCGCGCAGCGACTCCGGCTTCGCCCGGGCCAGGCCGAGGTCGAGTGCGTCGATGGTGTGCGGCGTGACCGCCCCGCCGGTCACCGCCCAGACGCGGGTCGGCGCGGTGACCGTGAGCTCGTCGAGGCCGTCCTCGCCGTGCAGAACCAGGACGGAGTCGCCACGCTGGGCGAAGACCTCGGCCATGATGGCGGCCATCCGCACGTCCGCGCAGCCGATCGCGCCAGCGCGGGGACGGGCCGGGTTCGCCAGCGGGCCCAGGAAGTTGAAGAACGTGGGCACGCCCATCTCCTTGCGCGCGACCGCGGCATGCCGAAGTCCACTGTGGAACCGCGGCGCGAAGCAGAAGCCGATCCCGGCCCGGGCCACGCACTGGGCAACCGCCTCGGGCGTGAGGTCCAGCGGGACGCCGAGGTGCTCGAGCAGGTCGGCTGTGCCGCACAACGACGAGGCGGCGCGGTTGCCGTGCTTGACGACCCGTACCCCGGCTGCCGCGGCCACGACCGCGGCCATGGTGGAGATGTTCACCGTCTGGGCGCGGTCGCCTCCGGTGCCGACGACGTCCACCGCGTCGCGCGCCGACGCGGTCCCGAGCACGGCCGCGAGGTCCACCGGCGTGGCGGCATCGAGCATCGCCTCGACGAGCCCCGCGATCTCGCCGGCGGTCTCGCCCTTGGCGCGCAGGGCCACCGCGAACGAGGCGATCTGGACGGGCGTCGCCGCGCCGGACATGATCTCCGACATCGCCCACGCGGTGTCCTGTGTGGACAATTCCTCGCCACGCATCAGCGCGACGACCAGATTCGGCCAGGTGCGCTGGGTCACGGCGCCTCTCCGCTATCGCAGCGACGGCACGCCGGCAGCGCGGTTGCGCAGCTGCGTGGCGACCGTCTGGGCGGTGGTCATCGGATCGAGCGGATGACTCAGCGTCGCGTCCACCCGAGCGTAGGCGGCGAGCCAGCGGTCCGCGGCCCGGGCAATCACCACGCAGGTGGGCGGGCAGTCGTCGACCTCGTCCTTGAGCTGACGAGCGATGCCGAGTCCGCCTGACGGCGCCGCCTCGCCGTCCAGGACGAGCAGGTCGAAGTCCTCGCGGTCGACGAGCCGGATCACCTCGTCGTGGCTGGCCGCCTCGATGAACCGGACCTGGAGATCCGGCGCCGGCCGGGTGCCGATCGCGAGCCTGATGGTGTGCCGGACCTGCGCGTCGTCGCTGAAGACCAGGATCGTGCTCAACCGTACGGGTCCGGTCTGTCCGCTCGGACGCAACCGCCGCTGAATCTCCGCCGTCATCGATCCTTCTCCGCGCTAGGTTCTACCGTCGATGCTACCGAGGTGGTCGGGCGGTCGGGGTGCCGGGCGGCTTCGGCGGCTTCGGCCTCCGCCCGGTCCAGGGCCCGGTCGATGCGCCTGGCCTCCCGCTCGGACTGGCGCATCCACTGGACGACCAGTGCGCCGAGCATCGCCACCGCCACGAACTCCCCGCCGGCCCACAGGATCCCGCCGGCGAGCCGCTGGTCGCCGGCGGGATCGGCCCAGGGCAGGTCCAGCGACGGGTACCAGTCGCCGCCGAGCAGGTTGCTGCTCTGCATGACGGTCAGGCCGAGCACGGTGTGGAACGGCGTCGACAGGAACATGATCAACGCCCGCATGGGGTAGGGCTGGCGCCCGGGCACCGGGTCCAGGCCGATGAGCGGCCAGTAGAACAGGCAACCCACGGCGACCAGGTGGATGTGCACCAACGTGTGCACGGTCGGGTGCTGCAACGAGAGCCGGTAGAGCCCGGAGAAGTAGAGCACGAAGGGTGTCACCACATAGATGCCGCCGGAGACGAGCGGGAAGGAGTAGAGGCGCGCGGCGCGGCTGTGCAGTACGGTCAGCAACGCCGAGCGCGGTCGTGGGCCCAGCGTGCGCAGCGCGAGCGTCACCGGTGCGCCGAGGGCGAGGAAGATCGGCGAGACCATCGACATCACCATGTGCTGCACCATGTGCACGGACAGCAGGCTCGTGTCGTACGCCTCGAGACCGGTCACGGTGACCAGGCCGATCAGGGCAAGACCGATGAGGTAACACGCCGTACGCCCCGGTGACCAGGCATCGCCCCTGCGGCGCAGCCGTACCACGCCCGCCAGGTAGAGCCCGGCCGCGACCAGCATGAGCAGCGTCGGCAGCGAGAACGGTTCGGCACGGGTGAAGAAAGTCACCGGCGTCAGCGGGGTCAGCTCGTCATGGCCGGCATGAGCCAGAACGCCGCCGTACCAGGCCATCCCGGTAGTACCCAGCGTGGTCACCAGGGCAGGCTATGCCCTGGTTGGTGCGGCCGAAGCCACCGGGTACGCCCGTCCGGCGGGTTGTCGCTGGCCTGGGCGACGCGCCCGGCCACCCCCGGCACGCGCGGGCAAGATCTGGGGGAATAATGACCGCGTGACCGCGGCCCAAGCGTTTCCCAAGAACCAGATCCATTCGCTGACCCGGCCGAACATGGTCAGCGTCGGGACGATCGTCTGGCTCTCCAGCGAGCTGATGTTCTTCGCCGGGCTCTTCGCGATGTACTTCTCGATCCGGGCCTCGCCCAAGGGCCAGGAGCTGTGGGCCGAGCACACGCAGCATCTCAACGTCGGCTACGCCATCATCCCGACCACGATCCTGGTGCTCTCGTCGGTCACCTGCCAGATCGGTGTGTTCCGGGCCGAGCGCGGCGACGTGCATGGCCTTCGCCGCTGGTTCACCCTCACGTTCGTGATGGGTCTGATCTTCGTGCTCGGTCAGGTCAATGAGTACCGCATGCTGATCCACGAGGGCATCAAGATCAACGCGGACGGCTACGGCTCGATGTTCTACCTGACCACCGGGTTCCATGGCCTGCACGTCACGGGCGGCCTCATCGCCTTCATCCTCTTCATGATCCGTACGACGTTGAGCCGGTTCACCCCCGCGCAGGCGACCGCCGCGATCGTGGTCTCGTACTACTGGCACTTCGTCGATCTGGTGTGGATCGCGCTGTTCGCCATGATCTACCTGTTGCAGTGATGCTCGGTGCACCCGGCCACCGGTCGGGTGCCGGCCGCCAGACGCAAACCTGATACCGACCATAGGTGAGGCCATGACCTCGACAGCTCCATGGAGCCGGATGCGGCAGACCATGCGCCGCCTCGGTAGCGCCACGGTGCCACGTGCGCCGGGCGCAGCCCGGTCGCGCGGCCGGTGGCAGCGGCGCACCGGCAACGCCGTTCGGATGACCCTTGCGCTGGTTCTGGTCGGCGGCATCTACACGGCGGTCGCCCCGGGCATGCGGGCCTGGGCCGACCCGACCGCCTCGCCGGCCGACATCGCCGCGGGCAAGGCGATCTACGACCAGAGTTGCATCTCATGCCACGGTCGCAACGGCCAGGGGGTGCCGGACAAGGGGCCGAGCCTGATCGGCGTCGGCTCCGCCGCGGTCGAGTTCCAGGTCGCCACCGGGCGGATGCCGGCCACCGGCCAGGGCGCGCAGATCGAGCGTCGCACGCCCCTCTACAGCCGGCAGGAGGCCCAGCAGATCGGCGCGTACATCCAGTCGCTGGGCGGCGGGCCAGAGCTGCCCAACGTTCCCGACGACCAGCTCTACGCGGGCGGCGACGTGGCCCGCGGCGGCACGCTGTTCCGGGTCAACTGCTCCTCCTGCCACGCGTTCGGCATCGGCGGTGGCGCGCTCTCATCGGGCAAGTTCGCCCCGTCGCTGGAGCACTCGTCGCCGCGCGACATCTGGGCGGCCATGCTCACCGGGCCGCAGAACATGCCGGTCTTCGGGAACAACCAGCTCTCGCCCCAGGAGAAGAGCGACATCGTCGCGTACATCCACTACCTGCAGACCGATCCCGACCCGGGCGGCTGGGGCATCGGCCGGCTCGGTCCGGTGGCCGAGGGCCTGGCGATCTTCCTGATCGGCATCACGGCACTGGTCTTCGCCGCGCTCTGGATTGTGGGGAAGCAGACGTGAGAGCGCGCAGACAGGGCCAGCGAGCCCCGCGGTCGCGAGCGACTCAGTACAGTGGCGAACGGAAAAGGCGGGCACTGTGAGCACTGAGCACCTGGGCGGGCGATCGGCCGTCGACGTCGGGGGCGGGCACGGCTCCGGCGGCGAGGGCTTTGATGTCGACGATCCCCGCAACACCCGGTTCGACCTCGTCCGCGAGGGCATCCGGCGGGACGGGATGGAGATCGTCCACTACGCGCCGGCGTTCCCGCTGGGCAAGAAGTCGCGGGTCGAGAAGCGCGTCGAGCGCACCGTCGCCCTGCTCTTCGTGCTGGCCGGGTTGCTCGCGATCGGGTTCGTGGTGGCGTACATCTGGTGGCCGTTCCGGTACCAGTACGGCCCGGTCGCCTCGAAGCTCTACACGCCTATCCTCGGGGCGACCCTCGGCGGCTCCATGGTCGTGATGGGCCTCGGCGTGATCGTCTGGGCCAAGAAGCTGCTGCCGAGCGAAGAGGTCGTCCAGGACCGCCACGACGGGCCATCGCCCTACGACGAGCAGAAGCTGACCGGTGCGACGATCATGAACGTCGTCGACGAGACCGGCGTCAAGCGTCGCCCCCTGATCAAGGCAGCCCTGCTGCTGCCCGCGGCCGGGCTCGGCGCCGCGGCCGTGGCGCCGCTCGTCGGCGGGCTGCTCAAGAACCCCAGCGACGGGCATCCGTTGCTCACCACGGGCTGGAACCCGGCGAACAACGACGGCAAGGCGGTGGCGCTGACCCGAGACGACGGCACGCCGATCCGCCCCGAGGACGTGAACCCGCGCGGGCAGATGACGGTCTTCCCCGGCATCCCGGGCGGCTCCACGACCAAGTGGGCCGACTCACCGGTGCTGCTCATCCACCTGGCTCCCGAGGATGCGGCCGCACTGCGCGCCAGCATCGCCGAGTCCGAGCAGCGGCTGGCCGCGGGACAGAGCGTGGCCAAGCCGGTGGTGAACGGGATGTGGCAGGACTTCGTGGCGTACTCGAAGATCTGCACCCACGCCGGGTGTCCGGCGAGCCTGTTCGAGCAGCAGACCAACCGGTTGCTCTGCCCGTGCCACCAGTCTCAGTTCCTCATCATCGATCAGGCCAAGCCGATCTTCGGACCCGCCAACCGGAAGCTGCCGATGCTTCCGCTCGACGTCCAGAACGGCTTCTTCGTGGCCCGCTCAGACTTCCTGGAGCCGATCGGACCCACCTACTGGGAGCGACCGGTCGAGATCGACCAACAGGAGGCAACGTCATGAGTCCGAGGAAGAGGCGGTTCGAGCTCGCCAAGGTGCCCGCCTCGGTCGGCGTCGGCCTCGACGAGCGCCTGCAGGGCGCGACCCTGTTGCGGCGCGCGCTGAACAAGGTCTTCCCGAACCACTGGTCGTTCCTGCTCGGCGAGATCGCGCTCTACTCGTTCATCGTGCTGTTGCTCACCGGCACGTTCCTGGCGCTGTTCTTCGACCCATCGATGACCGATGTCGAGTACAACGGCTCGTACGCGCCGCTGCGCGGCACCGCGATGAGCCAGGCCTTCAACTCGTCGCTGCATCTCTCGTTCGATGTGCGCGGCGGCCTGGTCATGCGCCAGATGCACCACTGGGCCGCGCTGCTGTTCATGGCCGCGATCCTCGTGCACATGTTCCGGATCTTCTTCACCGGCGCGTTCCGCAAGCCGCGGGAGCTGAACTGGGTCATCGGCGTCCTGCTGTTCTGGCTCGGCTTCTTCGAGGGCTTCTGCGGCTACGGCCTGCCCGACGACGCGCTCTCCGGCACCGGCCTGCGGATCGCGACGGGCATCATCCTGTCGATTCCGGTGATCGGCACCTGGACCTACCTGTCGCTCTTCGGTGGGGAGTTCCCCGGCACGGAGATCATTCCCCGGCTCTACATCGTGCATGTGCTTCTCGTGCCGGCCCTCCTGCTCGCCCTGATCACCGTGCATCTGGCGCTCATGGTCAAACAGAAGCACACCCAGTTCGCCGGCCCCGGACGCACGGAGCACAACGTGGTCGGGGTGCGGATGGTGCCGGCATTCGCGCTGAAGACCGGTGGCTTCTTCCTGCTCATCTTCGGCGTGATCGGCCTGCTCGGTGGTCTCATCCAGATCAACCCGATCTGGCTGTTCGGGCCGTACAAGGGCGAGGTCGTCTCGGCCGCGAGCCAGCCCGACTGGTACGTCATGTTCCTGGACGGGTCGACCCGGCTCATGCCGGACTGGGATCTGCACCTCGGTCCCTACACGGTTCCGGGCATGTTCTGGCCGACTGTCGTCCTGCCCGGTGTCCTCACGATGTTGGCGATCTTCTATCCACAGATAGATCGTCGGATCTACCGGGACCGCGAGGCACACCATCTGTTGCAGCGTCCCCGGGACACAGCCGCAAGGACCGCGCTGGGCATGATGGCCATCGCCTTCTTCATGGTGCTCACGATCTCCGGCGGCAACGACGTGGTCGCCCAGAAGCTCAACATCAGCCTCAACGCCATGACCTGGGGAGGCCGCGTCGCCCTGCTGATCGCACCACCGATCGCGTTCTATGTCACGTACCGGATCTGCCTGGGACTGCAGCAACACGATCGCGAGGTGCTCTCGCACGGCGTGGAGACCGGCATCATCAAGCGACTGCCCGACGGCCGATTCATCGAGGTGCATCAGCCGCTCTCCGGCAACCACCTGGAGTACACGGGTGCCCCGGTGCCGAAGAAGATGAACAAGATCGGTGCCCTCGGCCCGGCCGTGCGTGGCTTCTTCCGCCCGATCGAGAAGTCGGCGCCGCCGCCACCGGCGGCGACGCCGGTCTCGCCGGCCGACGCGCCGCGATCGCTGGAGGAGGCGAAGCCGCCCAAGCGCTGACGATGGCGCCGCTGCGTACGCTGACAAAGGCCGGACAAACCGTCGAGGCAGGAGGCGTCATGAGCGACACGCGCAAGGTGATCAACCGCGGTGGTGGTGGCGGTCTGGTGTACTTCCTCGGCCTGATCGGCTCGATGATCTATTACATCCAGTCGTCCGACAGCTTCTGGGGCGGCGTGCTGGGCGTGCTGAAGGCCCTGGTCTGGCCCGTCTTCCTCGTCTACGAGGTGCTGAAGTTCGTCGCCGCCTGATCCCGCGGGTCCGGGCGGGTCAGCCCGCGGTGCGGCGGCGGCGCCAGACGATCGGCAGACCGATGCGGTTGGCGTGGCGGCCGTTCCAGGCCGGCTGCAGGCCCTGGTCGCGGAGCGCGGCCACGATCTCGTGCCCGATCGCGATGGCGGCCTCGCGGTCGTTGTCGGCCGACCCGTAGCTCAGGAACAGCGAGTCGCCGTCCACCGCGTGCTCGGTGTCCTGCAGGTGGAAGAACGTGTAGCCGCGAACCGTGGCACCCTGGTCGGCTGCCGCGTCCATCTCCTCGTGGATCTCGGTCGCGCCGCAGTTGCCGCAGCAGCTGAAGTTCTGGCGCGCGACCACACCGGCGGCCTCGAGGGCGCTGAACGCGGCATCGAGCCGGTCGCAGTCGGTGGTGGCGGGCCAGGTCGCCTGGTCAGCCAGGTGCGCGGCGAGGGCCTCATCGGCCGCGGAGGTTGCCGCATCCCGCAGCGCCGCCGGCGGCAGTGTGGTGTCCGCGAAGACCTCCACCGCCTCTTCCACGACGTCCGGCACCGCTCGGTAGCCCGCCGCCACCTGGATCCTGATGTACTCGCGCAGGTCGTCCAGATCACCGGGCTCGAGGGTCTCCGGCACGTCGAAGAGGGTCATAGCAGCAGTCTGCCAGGAGCGTCGCGGGAAGGGCACGCCGCAGCCGGGACAGTGCGGACAACGTCGCGTGGCAGCGCCAAGTTACCGGCGGGTAGCTCCCGGCGCCGGCCCGTACGATGGGCGGATGCGTACGCTCTCCTCCGCGCTGGCGTCGGGCGTCACCCCGGCCGTCGCCGGCGTCGTCGACTCGGTCAACCCGGCCCGGCTTGACGACATCGTGGCCCGCGTCGAGCTCGCCGACGCGAAGACCTTCGCCGCCGCCTGTCGTGCCGCCCGTACGGCCCAACCGGCCTGGGCCGCCGTACCCGCCCCGATCCGCGGGCAGGTGATCTCCGCAATCGGCCGCATCGTCACCCAGAACAAGGAAGCGCTGGCCGCGCTCGTGACGCGCGAGGTCGGCAAGCCGCTGGCCGAGTCGCGCGGTGAGGTCCAGGAGATCATCGATACGTGCGACTTCTTCCTGGGCGAGGGGCGGCGGCTCTACGGCGAGACGGTGCCCAGCGAGATGCCCGACAAGCAGCTCTTCACGTTCCGGGTGCCGGTCGGGGTGGCCGCTGTGGTCACCGCCGGCAACTTTCCCGTCGCCGTGCCGTCCTGGTACCTCGTGCCGGCGCTGCTCTGCGGCAACACCGCGGTCTGGAAGCCGGCCGAGTACGCGGCGGCGTCCGCGCACGCGATGTACGAGCTCTTCGCCGCCGCCGGCCTGCCCGACGGAGTGCTCCAGGTCGTGCACGCCGATGGTGAGTCCACATTCGACGGCCTCGCGACCGCGTTGAACGACCGTACGGTCGACAAGGTGGGCTTCACCGGCTCCACGGTGGTCGGTGAGCGGATCGGCGAGCTGTGCGGGCGGCACCTGCAGTCGCCCTGCCTCGAGCTGGGCGGCAAGAACCCGATGGTGGTCACGCCGTCGGCCGACCTGGCGCTCGCGGTCGAGGGCGCGCTCTTCGGTGGCTTCGGCACCGCCGGGCAGCGGTGCACCTCGCTCGGTACCGTGCTGATCCACGAGAGCATGCACGAGTCCTTTGTGGAGGCATTCGCGGCGGCCGTGTCACAGTCGGCGATCGGCGATCCGACCCGGGCCGTCCTCTATGGACCGATGCTCTCGCCCCGGTTCGCGGAGCGCTACGAGTCCTATCTGGACTGGATCGGCCCGGGGCACCGGGTGCTCGGCTCCAGCGCCGTGGGGCGGATCAGCGCGCAACGTCCGCGGGCCGGGTTCGTGGGCGACCCCGATGCCGGGCTCTACTACCACCCCGTGATCGTCGACGGCGTCGGCCCGGACGAGCCACTGTTCCTCGAGGAGACGTTCGGCCCGATCGTGTCCGTCACGTCGTACCGCAACCTGGACGAGGCGATCGAGCTCGCGAACCGCCCGGGGTACGGTCTGTCCTCCTCCATCTACACCACGAACCCCACCGAGGCATTCCGGTTCCGGGCCGGCATCGGCGCGGGCATGGTCTCGGTCAACAACTCCACCTCGGGCGCGGAGGCGCATCTTCCGTTCGGGGGCAACGGGCGCTCGGGCAACGGCTCGCGCCAGTCGGGGCGGTGGGTGCTCGACCAGTTCACCCGGTGGCAGGCCCTGAACTGGGACTACTCGGGCCGGCTGCAGAAGGCCCAGATGGACACGGCCACGATCAGCCCCGACCTCGGCTTCCGGTTGCCGCAACGGTAGGGGCGAGGGTCAGTCTGCGGCGGGGAAGCCGAGCGCGAACGCGGCGTCGAGGTCGTGCTTGGAATACGCCTGGAACGCGATGAACGTCTCGGTGTTCACCACACCCGGCGCCTTGCTGATGCCGCCGGCGATGACGCGGGCGATGTCCTCGAAGTCGCGGACCCGCACGACCGCGATGAGGTCCACGTGGCCGGCGACGGAGTAGACCTCGCTCACCCCGTCCAGGGCAGCCAGCCGATCAGCCACCTCGGGGATCGCATCGGTCTCGCAGTCGATGTGCACGATGGCGGTGATCACGGCTCCTCCTCCGGTGCGGGTCCCCGTGCGGGTCCGACCTCGTCTCGCTGACCGTACCGTGCCGTCGCCGGCCCGCTCACGGTCGTGTCGGTGCCGAGGCGGATCACGTCGGCGAGCACCTCGGCGCGGGCGACGCGGGCCCCGGGAAGCACCACGCAGCGCGTCACCGACCCGGCTACGTGTGCGCCCGCGCCCACGACGCAGTGGTCCACGCGCCCGGTCACCACGGCGTCGGGGTCGATCAGGGACCCCAGCGGGGCCGCCGCCGCGGCATGCAGGTTGGCGGCCAGGTAGTCGGCGGGCGTGCCCGTGTCGAGGTAGAGACCGTCGTAGGCGGCCAGCTCCAGCCGGCCCGCCCGCTGCGCGGGACGCCAGAGGGTCAGCACGAGGTCCGAGCGTCCGGCGGGCAGATCCGCCACGAGGTCGGCGGGCAGGAGCGAAGCCCCGGCGAAGCGTCGATCGCCGAACTCGGGTGCCCGATCCCCGGTGGGCACGCTCAGCACCCGTACTGTCCGGCGGTCCCAACCGTCGAGCAGCGGGCGCAGGTCGCGCCCGGATCCGGACAGGTACGCGTCGGAGTTCAGCACGAGCACGTCGCGGCCGGCGATCCAATCGCGCAGGTGGTGCAGCGCGCCCGAGGTGCCCAACGCCGGCGGGCCCGGCTCCCGCGAGATGTGCGCCCGCCCGTCGACGTGCCGGGCGACCTGCTCGCCCAGATAGCACGTGTTGACCGCGACCCGCTGCGGCCCGACCAGCGCGTGCTCCGTGAGCCGGCGCAGGGCCCGGTCGAGCAGCGCTACGTTGCCCACCGGGCACAGCGGCTTGGGCAGGACGGCGGTGATCGGGCGCAGCCGGATGCCCTCACCAGCGCACAGCACGACCGCACAGATCACATGCGGACCTCGGGGTAGTCCGTGTA
The DNA here is from genome assembly GCA_036557785.1 of Micromonosporaceae bacterium. Taxonomy (GTDB): domain Bacteria; phylum Actinomycetota; class Actinomycetes; order Mycobacteriales; family Micromonosporaceae; genus DATBGZ01. The sequence goes on along the minus strand of DATBGZ010000089.1, from coordinate 9,909 downwards.
CGGGCCGATGCCGTAGTAGGAGAGCAGCCGTGCGGCGGCCGTTGTCAGCGGCGGCAGGTTGTCCAGCCGGTGCCAGCCCGCCTCGGCGACCTCGGCACCGTCGACCTCGATGGTGATGGCCGACGCCGGCACCCGCGCTTCGAAGACCGTGTCCACCACCATGGCTCGGGAGTGGACCACGGCATTGGGCACCGCGGGGGTGAGGTCCTCTGCCCGCAGGCGTACGCCGGTCTCTTCGGCCAGCTCACGGGCGCATCCGTCCACCGGTCGCTCGCCCCGCTGCAACAGGCCCGCCGGCAGCGACCAGCCGGCGGAGCGCGGGTGGCGCAGCAGCAGCAGCCGTCCCGGCTGTTCGGCGTCGCGGACGAGCGCGACGGCCCCGACCGTGTAGCGGGCCATGACGACGCGGACCAGGGCTCGGCGCAGTCTGTGTGGGATCAGGAAATAGACGCCGTAGCCGAGCCGGTGGGCCAGCGCCTTGGCGCGGCGCGTGGCGGTGGGCGGGCCGGGTGCGTCGGTTCCTCGCGTAGCCGCCGCAGCCGGGCGGCCGGAGCTGGCGGTCGCCGGGGAAACCATGGGGGACAGGCTACGGGGCGGCGGCCACGCTCGGGGCACCAGCGCCCACACTCCGCGCGGGGACCGGGGAGATCGGTGCGGGCTGACCATCGGCGCCGGGGGTGTCCTCCGCGATCTCCGGGAGCACGCCGGGGCCCTCCGCCCGTTCGATGAGCAGGTCCGCGACCCGCGCGGCGGGAATGACGTGGTCGGCGACCGCCACGCACAGCGTGGTGGAGTCGGGGTAGCCCAGCGCCGCGGTGACCTCGTGCAGCAGCCGCTCGTTGGCCAGCCGCCGCTCCCGCCAGTGCAGCTCCATCCGGATCGCGTTCAGGCCCACGACGGCCCGGTGCTGCGGCGGCAAGGGAGCGGCGTTCTCGGGGACGTCCCGCACGCCCAGATGCTTTTCGATATGGAGTTGAGCCTGTGGCGTGCGTACGAAGTCGAGCCACTCGGCGGAGGGGCCCTCGGCGTGGACCGGGTCCTCGGCGTGGATCTCGACCACGTCGCCATCGGCCAGTGGAGAGGAGAGGAAAGCGAACTGCCCGTTGACGGTGGCCGCCAGACACCGGTTGCCGATGTCTGGCCCGAGCGCGTAGGCGACGTCGACCGGGGTGGCGCCCAACGGCAGGAGCAGGCGCGTGCCCGCCCACGGCAGCTCGGCGCCGTCGGCACCCAGGCCCTCGCCGCGTTGCACAGCGGGGTCACGGACGCCGCTGATGAAGACCTGCACCTGATCCTCGGTGAGGTCGCATCGCAGTGACTCGATGAAGCGCATCGGGTGGACGGCCTGCTCCTGCCACTGGACAAGGTTGCGCAGCCAGTCCAGGTGGTCCGGGCGCCCACGCACCGCAGGGGCCACCGCACGCGCGCCGCGGCCCTTCGCGGCATGCGCCCCGCCGCGTCGGCCGAAGCGGAACCCGGCGACGATGCCGTACACGGCGTCGCGGTCCATCTCCTCGGTCCGGATCTGGATCTCGACTGCCCGCGACTGCGGGCCGATCACCGTCGTGTGCAGGGAGCGGTAGAGGTTGTTCTTCGGCGAGGCGATGAAGTCCTTGAACCGTGCCGCCACCGGGCGCCACGCCGTGTGCACGGCGCCGAGCGCCGCGTAGCAGTCGTTGTCGGGGCCGTTCACGATGATCGCGATGCGGGGCAACTCGTACGGCTCGCCGGAGCCCTCCGCGATCGTCTCCGCCCAGATCGTGTGCAGGTGGTGTGGGCGGGCGACGACGTGCGCGGGGATCTTCGCCGACTTGATCGTGGCGACGACGTGCGCCATGAAGTCGTCGGTGTACATTGTCCACTCTGGACGGTGCCCGACCCATGCCTGCAACTGCCGGTACGCCTCGGGCTCCACGGCCGCCAGCACGCTGTCCTCCAGCTCGCGCTTGAGCACCTGGATGCCGAGCTTGTCGCAGAGCGGGATCAGCACGTCCTCGGTGGCTCGGGCGATGCGAACCCGCGAGGCCGTCGACCGCGCGTCGATCGTGCGCATGTTGTGCAGGCGGTCGGCGAGCTTCACGATCAGCACCCGTACGTCGGTGCCGGCCGCGACGATCATCTTGCGGATCGTGTGGACCTCGGCGTCCGCGCCGTAGAAGGACCGCTCGAACTTGGTGACCCCATCGACGAGCAGCGCCACCTCACCGCCGAAGTCGGCCCGCAGCTCGTCCATCGTGTAGCTGGTGTCCTCGACCGTGTCATGAAGCAGCGCGGCGACGAGCGTGGTGGTGTCCATGCCGAGTTCGGCGAGGATCTGGGCCACCGCCAGCGGATGGGTGATGTAGGGCTCGCCGCTCTTGCGCACCTGACCGCGGTGCATGCGCTCGGCCACGTCATAGGCGCGGCGCAACTCGCCGGCGTGCGATCGCGGATGGATGCCGCGGTGCGTTCGGACGAGATAGGCGACCGGGTCCGACCTCAGCCGGCGCCCAACCAGGGCCGCCCTCACGCGGTGTGTGACACCCTCGACCCACCGTAGTGCCGTGAGGGCGGCCCGCGGACTTCGGTCAAGGTCGAAGTCCATGAGCCACCTCCGGCGTCCGTGAGGGGTGTCGGAAACTCCAAGCTTACTGACATTCGCATGATCCGATTGGACAGAAACCTCGTACGATCGGACTATTTTCTCGTCCGCCCCACCCGTATCTTGTTGGGTCATATCGGATATCTCCGCCACGGACGTCCATTCGAGGTCGCCCGGTATGGTGGCGCGCCGGCCGTGGCATCGGTGACACACTGGACGCGTGCCGGAGGAGGATGAGGTCGAGCAGACCGCGACCCTGTCCTCTGTCCTGGACGGGGGCGCTGGCTCAGCCGATGACCAGGGCGAGCCCACCCTGCCCGAGCCGGTCCGGGCCCGGGTGATCGCGCTTGTCGCCGCCGCCCTCGGCGGCATGGCGCCCGACGAGATTCCCGCATCGCTGCGCAAGGTGGCCCAGTTCGCGCCGGCCCGTCGGGCCCGCATGGGTGGGCCGGCGATCGCGGCCCAGCTCCGGGCCGATCTCGCGTTCCGGCAGCGGGCGGCGCAGCGGGTGATCGACGGCGCCGGAGAACTCGGCGCGGCGGTCCGTGACGGCACCCCGCCGGGCGCGGCGGACCCGGTCGAGGTCGCGGCACTGGCCTACCTCGTCCGACCCGACGGGTGGCGTGGCACGCTCGCCGAGATCACCGAGACGCTGCGTGCGGACGCGGACAGCGCCGCGGTGATCGAACAGCTCCGGGCGGCCGAGCACCAGGTGATCCGGGCCGAGCACGAACGGGCCGTCGCCCGCGTCGAGGCGGAGAAGCTGCGCGACGAGCTGTCCCGGCTGCGGTCCGAGGCCGATGGCCTGCGCGATCAGGTGCGGACGTTGACCCGCGCGCTCCGGGAGGCCGAGGCCGCGAAGCGGAAGGCGACCGAGCTGCTCGCGACGGAGCGTGGCCGGGCGACGCGGGCGGCCGCCGAGGCGGAGGCCGAGCTGCGTCGGGTGCGGGCGCGGCTCATCGAGGCGGAGCTCACCGCCAGCGGGTCGCGCGCCCTCGCCAAGGAGGCCCGGGCGGTCGACGACGCCCGGTTGTGGCTGCTGCTGGAGACGATCGGCCAGGCCGCCGTCGGGCTGCGCCGGGAGCTGGCCCTCGAGCCCGCCACCACGCTGCCGGCCGACCACGTGGCCGACGCGCTCGCCCAACGCCCCGGTCAGCCCGGCCGTGCCGAGGCCCGGGCCCTGGACGCCGACGACCCCGCCCGGCTCGACCAGCTCCTCGCCCTGCCCCGGGCGCACCTGATCGTGGACGGCTACAACGTCACGAAACGCGGCTTCGGGGACCTCTCGCTCGAGCAGCAGCGGGGCCGGCTCATCGCCGCGCTGGCCGCTATCGCGGCACAGACCGGGGCCGAGACGACCGTCGTCTTCGACGGAGCCGAGAAGCTCAACGCCGTGCCAGGCATCCCGCGTGGGCTGCGCGTCCTGTTCAGCCGCAAGGGCCAGACCGCGGACGAGCTCATCCGGGCCCTGGTCCGGGCGGAGCCGCCGGGCCGGCCGGTCGTGGTCGTCTCCTCGGACCGGGAGGTGGCCGACGGCGTGCGCCGCCACGGAGCCCACCCGCTCTCCTCCGACACCCTGTTGCGCCGCATCGCCCGCGCGTGATCGCACGCGTGGATCGCAACCGTTCCGCGCTGAGCCAACCCCGCGAGCACCGTCCCTTTCCGGCACGGCGGGTGATCAGGGACCGGATAGGGTTCCGGGCATGGGTCCCCGGGGCTGGGCGGTCGCGTCGCTGGTAGCTCTGGTCGTGGTCGTCGGGGTGGTCGCGGCGCTGCGGGTGCCGTGGTCGATGCCGCCCGCACCACGGTCCGATCAGCTCGAGGCGCTGCACAGCCTGCCCACGGACGCGGTCGCGCGCGGAAGGCAGTTCTCCGCGGCCGTACGGCTGACGATGTACGTGACGCTCGGCATCGGGCTCGTCGTGGCGCTGGGTCTGGGACTCACCCCGGTGGGCGCCCGCCTGATCGAGACGGTAGGGAGGGCGTTCGGCGGCGGGTGGGTGGCGCAGGTACTCGTGGGCGGCCTTGTGCTGGTGGCGATCGGCGAACTCGCCACGCTGCCCGTCGCGGCCTGGCGAGAAGCGATCATGCGCCGTTACGGCCTGTCGACCCAGACGTGGACCGGCTGGACGGTCGACCTCCTCAAGGGCTATGCCGTGGCGGCCGTGGTCGGGGCGGTGACCCTGCTCGGCTTCTACGGCCTGACGCGACTGTGGCCGCGCTGGTGGTGGGCGGCGGGCGCGGCCGGGGCGGGCGGGCTCATGGTGCTGTTCAGCTTCGTCTTCCCCGTGCTCGTCGAGCCGATCTTCAACAAATTCACCCCGATGCCCGACGGCGAGCTGCGCACGAGCCTGATCGCGATGGCGGACCGGGATGGTGTGCCCGTACGGGACGTGCTCGTCGCCGACGCGTCGCGCCGAACGACGGCGTTGAACGCCTACGTCTCGGGCCTCGGGCCGACCCGGCGCATCGTCGTCTACGACACCCTGCTGCGCGAGGCGCCGCCGGAGCAGGTGGAGGCGGTCGTGGCGCACGAGCTCGGTCACGCCAAGCGCAACGACGTCCTCACCGGGACGCTCATCGGCGCTTTCGGCGCCGCGGCGGCCGTCTGCGCGCTCTACCTGCTGGGCTCGTGGGCCGGCCTGCTGCGGCGGGCCCACGTCTCGTCCATTGTGGAGCCCAGAGCCCTCGCGCTGGTGGTGGCGATCGCCACGATCGCGGGGCTGGTGTCGCTGCCGCTGCAGAACCTGCTCACCCGACGGATCGAGGCGCGTGCCGACGCCCATGCCCTGGAGTTGACCCAGGACCCCGCCACGGTGGAGCAGATGGAGCAGCGTCTGGCGACCACGAACCTCGCCGATGTCGACCCGCCGCGTTGGCACTACCTGATCTTCGCGAGCCATCCCTCCATTGTGGAGCGGATGGCGGAGGCGCGGGCGTACGCGCGGGGCGAGCGATGAGCCGCACCCTGCTCGTCACGAACGACTTCCCGCCCCGACCCGGTGGCATCCAACAGTTCGTGCACAACCTCGCCGTACGCCAGCCGCGTGGCTCGCTCGTCGTCTACGCCTCACGGTGGCACGGGTGGGAGAAGTTCGATGCCGAGCAACCGTTCCCGGTAGTGCGCGAGGACACGTCGATGCTGCTGCCGACACCGACCGTGGCACGCCGTGCGGCCGAGATCGCTCGCGACTACGACTGTGACCGGGTGATGTTCGGCGCTGCGGCGCCGCTGGGACTGCTCGCCGGTGGGTTACGCGAGCGCGCGGGCGTGCGGCGGGCGGTCGCGTTGACCCACGGCCACGAGACCGGGTGGGCGGCCCTGCCCGGTGCGCGGGCGATGCTGCGGCGCATCGCCCGCCGGGTCGACGTCGTCACCTACCTGGGCGAGTACACGCGCTCCCGGCTCTCCCGCGCGCTCGGCGATCTGACCACATTGGAGCACCTGGCCCCTGGGGTCGACACGCACGCGTTCCACCCGACGGTCGATGGCACGGCCGTGCTGCGTCGGTACGGCCTGCGCGGCCGGCCGGTGATCGTCTGCGTCTCCCGTCTGGTGCCCCGCAAGGGGCAGGACAGCCTGATCCGTGCCCTCTCTGCGGTGCGACGCCGGGTCCCCGACGCGGCGCTGCTGCTCGTCGGCGGCGGGCCGTACCGGACCACGCTGCAGGCCCTGGCCCGGGACGAGGGGGTCGCCGAGCATGTGGTCTTCACCGGCTCCGTGCCGTGGCCCGATCTGCCCGCCCATTACGCCGCCGGGAACGTCTTCGCGATGCCATGCCGTACCCGTCGGGGCGGGCTGGACGTCGAGGGGCTCGGCATCGTCTACCTCGAGGCGTCGGCGACCGGACTGCCCGTCGTCGGCGGCGACTCGGGCGGGGCGCCGGAGGCGGTGGTCGAGGGTGAGACCGGGTTCATTGTCTCCGGCGAGGACCGCGGCGCCCTGGTCGAGCGGCTCAGCGAGGTGCTCGCCGACGCCGGACTCGCGGCCCGGATGGGTGAGGCCGGACGGGTGTGGGTCGAGGCGGAGTGGCAGTGGGAGAAGCAGGCCGCCCGCCTCACCACCCTGCTCGCCGGCTGAACCGGCGGTGCGTCACCTGCGATGACGTTGGTGTGTGGCTGAGCGGAAACGTGGTGCCTGCTCCCGGCTTGCACTGGTGTATGTTGATCGTCATGGGACGCATCACGGTGGACGTCAACGACGAGTGGCTGCGCGACGCACAGGCGGTTCTCGGCACCGACACGAAGGTGGCGACGATCAACGCGGCCCTGCACGCCTTCGCACTGCGGCGGCGCGCCGCGGACCTCATCACCGTGCTCGACAGCGTCGAGATGGACTTCGAAGGCTCGGAGCACGCGTGGCGCTACCGCGGCGGCAGAGACCTGTCGAGCCTCGCCGAAGACGCCCGTCCGACGAGTGCCGACGTGGCGTGATGGCCGGTACCGTCTACCTCGCCGATACATCGATCTATGTGCTCCAGGGCCGGCACACGCAGGTGCGGAAACGCTTCGAACGGCTTCTGGGCGAGGGCCGCCTCGCTGCGTGCCAGATGACAACCCTGGAGTTCCTCAACAACGCGCCCGACCCCCGTGGCCACGAGGCCCTCTGGGGCGTGATGCACGGCCACCGGTGGATGGATGTGACGACCGCCGCCCTGAACCGTGCCCTCGAGGTGCATCGCCTGCTCGCTCGCACCAGCCAGCATCGCAACTTCCCATTGCCTGATCTGATCATCGCGGCCACCGCCGAGGCGCACGGCGCTAGTGTCCTGCACTACGACGGGGACTTCGACCGCATCAGTGCCGTGACGGGCCAACCGACCGAATGGGTTGTGCCGCCGGGAACTCTCTGACCCCGCCCTGCCGGCCCTCGGGCTCCGTCACGGGCCGTAGGTCTCGGCCATGACGCGCTGCAACTCCTTGGCGATCGCCTCGCGCAGGGGCTCGTGCTCGTCGTTGTAGGCGTCGCGCGGCGAGGTCCACCGGTCCGCGGGGTAGTGCCACACGGGCCCGGAGAGCAGCTCCTCGTCCTCCCAGCCGTAGCGGGGAAAGACGTGGGCGTGCAGGTACCGGTCCCGGTTGCCGAGCACCTCGTAGTTGAGGCGGCGCAGCGAGGGATCCAGTCCGTTAAGGACAGTCATCGCCGCTTCGCCCAACACCCCCAGGTCGAGCAGGAACTGCGCCCGCTGCGCCCGGGTCAGGTCGGTGAGGTGGATCGCGCCATCCACATTGGACAGCAGCAGGGTGTAGCCGGGAAGGAACTGCGTGTCGCCCATCACCGCCCAGCCCGAGCGCATGGCGGCGAGCATCAGCGGGTGCTCGCCGCGCCGGGCGGCACCGAGATGGTCGGCGCGCCAGTCAGTATCGAACGAGTCGAGCCCGTCCGTGGAGTGACGTCCCATCAGGTCAGAACTTCGGCGTGTCCGGGGCCTCGAGCAGACCCAGCTTCAACGCGGTCATGAGGGCCTGGGCCCGGTTGGCGGAGCCGAGCTTCTCATAAAGCTTCGAAATATGTGTCTTTGCCGTGGATTCGGACACGAAGAGCTGCTTGGCGATGCCGGCCACGCTCATGCCCTCGGCGAGCAGGCGCAACACCTGGCTCTCCCGGGGCGAGAGCTGCGGGCCGGCCGGTGCCAGGCGCCGCTTCATCGCCTCGGCGAGGTCGGCGGCGGTGAAGGCTGACGGCGCCGAGGCCGCGTGCCGGGCGGCCGCGACCACTTCGTCGGCCGGCGCCGTCTTGGGAACGAACGCCGATGCGCCCGCCTCCAGCGCCCCGAAGAGCTGGTCGTCGCCGGCGTACATGGTCAGCACCACGATCCCGACCGTGGCGCTGGACTTGCGCAGCGCGCGGGTCGCCTCCAACCCACTGCCGTCAGGCAGGCGGAGATCCATGATCACGACATCCGGCTGTAGCGCCCCGGCCTGGCGGATGGCCTCGGCGGCGGTACCGGCCTCGCCCACCACTTCGAAGTTGCGGTCCCGTTCGAACGCGTGGCGCAGGCCCTTGCGGATCAGGTCGTGGTCGTCGACGAGAAGCACCTTGGTGCGGGTGCCGGGCGTCGGTGTGGTGGCGGTCGTCATCTGCGATGAACTCCCCTGGATCTGGAGCGTCGTTCAGTCGCGGTCCGGTGAGCCACGTCGGTCCCGTCTGGCGTCGCTATGTCGTGAGTGCTCACAAACTACGCGCTCTCGCGAGTGCTCACAAAGTGCAGGGTGGCGCGAGCGCTCACAAAGCCGCCAGCGCGGCGCGAGCGCTCACAAAGTACCGCGTCGGGGCGGGGCACCGAGGACCACCGCCACCGAGGTACCGTTCGCCGCCCGGGGCGTGATCTCGAGCTGGCCACGGATGCGCTCGGCTCGCTCCGCCATGATGGCGAGGCCGAACCGGCCTTCCGGACGGTCCTGGCCAATTCCGGCGCCGTCGTCGGAAACCTCGATCCGCGCGTACGGCGGGTCGACCTCGCAGCTGACCCAGAGGTTCTGGGCGCCGGCGTGCTTGCGCGCGTTGGTGATCGCCTCCTGGGCGATGCGCAGCAGCTCGGCCTCGACGGCCGCCGGTAGCCGGGCGGTCGACTCCTCCAGCGAGAAGTGCACTCGCAGCCCACCCGCGGAGGCGACGGTCCGGGCGTACTCGGCGATCGCCGCGGAGAGCCCGCCCTGCCGGTCCACCTCGCTGCGCAGCTCGAACAGGCTCAGCCGGAGCTCGGTGATGACCCGGGTGACCTCGTTGCGCAGCGCGCGCAGGTCGGCGCCGCTCTCGGCCGCGCCAGCGGGCAGCGTAGCGAGCGCATTGTCGATGCCGTACCCGACCATGACCAGCTCCTGGGCCACCCCGTCGTGAATCTCCCGGGCCAGTCGCTGGCGCTCCTCGTTGGTGGCGAGCGAGCGTACGTCGTCGAAGAGCAGCGCCGCCTCCAGCCGCAACGCGGCCGCTCCGGCGATCGTCGTGATCTTGCTGACCAGCGCGGACGGGTAGGCGCCGGCCCGGTCGGCCTCCATCGTCACCAGGCCGATCGTGCGGATCCCGCTGACCAGTGGCACCACCAGCGCGGTCACGTCACCCCGCCCGGCCGAGCGCACCTGGGACCGGGCGGTCACCTGCGGCTGCTGGCTCGCCCAGGCGTCCGCGATCGCGGAGTCGGCGTCCAGCGACGTTTCCCAGTCCACCCGCTCGCCACCGGCGTGCTGGGCCAGCACCACCAGCCGGCCGCCGCCGCTGCCGGAGAGCACCGCGACCCGGTCGACCGGGGCGATCGCGCGTACCTCTTCGATCAGGTGCTCGGCCAGCCCGCCCGGGTCCAGGGTCGCGCCGGGCAGCTGCCGGGCCA
>DATBGZ010000088.1:0-157092 GCA_036557785.1 Micromonosporaceae bacterium | reverse complement strand
ACCGAGCGCCTCCCGCAACCGCAGCGCCTCCTCGATCGCGTACTCATCCATCTCATTGATCACGTTGTTCGCCGACGCCCGATCCACGGTGCCATCGTCACCACGCAGGCTCCGCTCCGACCCCGAATCCGGCACCTGCTTGACGAGCACAACGATCTTCATCGCTCTCCAACGGTTTCTATGCAGGGACGTGACGGCCAGATGTTACCTGTCGGTAATGTACTGCGGCTGCCGGTACGGACACCCTATGGCACCGACCACAGGCGCCCTGGCGACGGCCGGACAATGGCGGGGTGCGGCGCAGCTACAGGTGGGTCGAGCGCACCCTGCGTGGGTGGTTCGACCCGAGCGAGGCGGGGACGGTCGGTACGACGCCCGACTACCGCTTCTCGCTCGCGAACGAGCGCACTTTCCTCGCCTGGATCCGCACCGCGCTCGCGCTGATCGGTGGTGGCCTGGCCGTCGCGGCGTTCGTCCCGCCACTGCGCTGGCCACATGTGCGCGAAGCGATCGCCGTGGTGCTGTTCGTGGTCGGCGGCGCGGTGGCGCTGCGCGCGATCGACCACTGGGCACGCGCGGAACGGGCCATGCGAGTCGGCCAGCCGCTGCCGCCGTCGCGCTTCCCCACCGTCCTCGCGCTGATCATCACCACGGGCGCTGTCGTCCTGCTCGCGCTCGTCGTCACCACGGCCATCCGGTCCTAGGAACGGCGTGGGTACGGACATGGTCGATCCCGATGCCCCCGGCGACCCGGGCCTGCAGGCCGAGCGCACCCGGCTGTCCTGGCGGCGCCTGACGCTTTCGGTCACCGTGGTCGCCCTGCTGGCGACGGGTCGCGTCGTGACCAGCGGGGCGCGGCCAGCCGCCGTCGCGGGGCTCGGTCTGGTCGCGCTGGGCTGGGTCGCGCTCCTGACCGTGGCACACCGGCGGGTCCGGGCACTGACGATCGTTCGCCGGGGCGCCGCCCCGGTGGGCAGCGCTGCCGCGGTCGTCGCGATCGTGGTCGCGGCGCTCGGTCTCGTCGTTGCCGTGCTCGTGGTGTGACGCTCACAGTCCCCCGTGATGGGCCCGCAACCTGCCGCGGGCATGATGCACGTTATGGCGCGTTTCCTTCTGCTCGCGTTCCTGCTGGCGCTGGCGCTCGGGGCGGTGGCGCTGATCAGCGCTCTGTCCGCCGAGCACGGCGAGGTCAGACGCCTGCCCCGAGGAGCCTGGGTCGCGACGATCGTCCTGCTACCCGTGGTCGGCCCCGCCCTCTACCTCTGGCTCGGCCGACCCGGACGCGGGTCCGGGCCGCTGACGACGCCGCAGATGCCAGCGGGTCCGCGCCCGCTCGCGCCGGACGACGATCCCGAGTTCCTCTCCCGGCTGCGCACCACCCCACCGCCCAGGCCAAACCCTCCCCGGCCGCCCGACCGGGACTTCCGGTCAGGGGAGCAGAGCCGAACGACTGATGAGAGGCCGCCGACCGACGGCTGAGTCCAACCGTTGCGCCGATGGGTGACCACCCCTAGGGTGGGCGCCCATGAGGCGTTGGCCGCTGGTACTGACGGCTGTCCTCGCAGGTATGGCCTCGCTGGCGCCCGGAGTTGCGTGGGCCCGGGACGATGCCGGGACGACGGCACCCGAGGACGCCGGAACCGTCCCCGAGTACCGCACCACCGGCTCCGCCCTGCTCGTCTGCACGACCGACGTCGTGGACTTCACGCTGCGGACCGCCGCGTACAGCAGCAAACTGCTCAAGGCGAACCAGGATCTGTGGACCAAGTGCCAGGCAAACGGGTTCCATGACCTGCAGGAGGCGGTCAACCACGTCACGTCACCGGGCATGATCATCAAAGTTCTGCCCGGTGAGTACCGCGAGGAACCGAGCCTCGCGGACCCGAGCGCCGACTGCGCCAGCTTGGCGGCCGGACCGGGCGCTGCGGGCGACCCGGTCCTCGACCACGACCAGCAGGTCCGGTGCCCGAACAACCAGAATCTCGTCGCCATCCTCGAAAAGAAGAACCTGCAGATCGAGGGCACGGGCGCGGCGCCCAGCGATGTCGTCATCACCGGGCAGTACCGCAAGCTCAACACGCTCCTCGTGGACCAGTCGCCGGGGATCTACCTACGGAACTTCACCGTGGAGCGGGCCACCGCAAACGCGCTGCTGATCAGGGACACGGACGGCTTCGCGGTCGAGTCGATGCTCGGCCGGTGGACGGGCGGGTCCGGCTTCCTCGCCCGAGCCGACGACCACGGGCTGCTCTCGGGCTGCGAGGCGTACGGCAACGGCAACGCCGGCATCCGGGCCGACTCGACCCCGAACCTCAACGCCAACGCCCGCTACGACGTCACCCGCTATGCCATAGAGATTCATAACTGTTATGGCCATGACAACGTGCAGGGCTACTCGGGCACGGCCGGGGACTCGGTCTGGGCGCACGACAACCGGTTCCTGCACAACAGCGTGGGTCTGTCGACCAGCAGCGCCTCCGGCCGTAGCTCGGCCCTGCCCCAGAACCACGCCCTGTTCGAGGGCAACTCCATCGGCAACAACAACGCGAACTATTACGGCTTTGTCCGCGACGGTACCTGCGCCAAGCCGTACGACCAGCGCGGCGACACCGACGGCGTGGTCTGCCCGGCGGTCGGCGTGCCGCCCGGAACCGGGGTCCTCAACCTGGGCGGCAACTACGACACCTGGCGCGACAACTGGGTCTACGGCAACGACTACGTGGGGTTCGCCAGCGCCTGGGAGCCCGGAATCCTGCACGGCATCCGGCGGCTCGGCGCACAGGTCGACACGTCGCACCACAACCGGTACTACGGCAACCACCTGGGTGTGAGCCCGGACGGCACCCCGGGTCGCAACGGTATGGACTTCTGGTGGGACGGACAGGGCGTCGGTTCGTGTTGGCAGGACCCGGTTGCCGGCTCCGCGCCCCGCGTGTTGCCGTCCTGCGATGCGGACAACCTCCCCTCCGGCCGGGCCCCGGCCCGGTACGTCGGCGAGCCGGTCCAGGTGCTCAAGCTCTATGTCTGCTCACGCTTCGACCCCGCGGCCGCTCAACTGCCCAGTGGCTGCGACTGGTACGGCGCGCGGGGTCTGGGCCGGATCGAGGTACGGGCTGTGGTCGGTGAGGCGGTGCTCATCGGGCTGGCCCTCCTTCTCGCGTGGTGGCGCGTGCTGCGGTGGTCGGCCGCGGGCGCGTTCGGCCTCCTGCTGTGCGTCGCCGGTCTTGTCGTGGGCATCTTTGGCACTGTGGACCCGGCGTCGCTGCTGACCGCGATCGGGCTCAACCTGCTTGGCGTCGGGTGGGTCGTCTTCGGGGCAATGCTGTATCGCAAGCGACACCCGGGGCTGGGCTTCCTCACCTGCGCCATGGGGGTGTTCGCACTCCTGGGAGCCATAGATCGCGGCATCTGGATGCTCCCCTATGTACCCGTGCCGCCATCGCTGTGGCGGATCTCGCTCGAGGTGTTCTGGGTCCCGACCACGCTGCTCGTGGCGCTGCTGGCACGGCATCGGCCCGCCACGGCCGTGTCACGCGCCAGCAAGCCCCCGCGGCGCAGACGCTACCGCGACGCGCTGGAAGCCTTCACCGCCCGGCTGCGCGCCGGCTTCTGAACGCCTCAGGCCAGGTTGGCCGAGCGGGGGTACTGGTCGTCGGGGTCGGTGAGCACGTTGACCAGGTACGGCACGCCGGCGTCGAACGCCCGGCGCAGCGCCGCCGCGATGTCGGCCGGCTTCGATACTGTCTCTCCGGCTCCGCCGAGCGCCCGAACCACCGTGTCGTAGCGCAGTCCGGGTTGCAGGTCTGCCGCGACGTCGTAGCCGTAGAACAGCCGCATCGGGTGCTTCTCCAGCCCCCAGATGCCGTTGTTGCCGACGACCATGACGACCGGCAACTGCTGTCGCACCAGCGACTCGACATCCATGAGCGAGAATCCCGCCGCACCGTCCCCGAGGAGCACGCAGATCTGCCGGTCGGGGTAGGTCACCCGAGCTCCGATGGCGTAGCCCATGCCGGTCCCGAGACAGCCGTACGGCCCAGGGTCGAGCCAGGTTCCGGGTTGCGCCGGCTGAAGGTAACGGCCCGCGTACGACACGAAGTCCCCGCCGTCGCCGATCGTCACGGCATCGGGATCGAGGATCTTACGCAGCTCGCCGTAGACCCGGCTCGGCTTGATCGGGTCGGTGTCGGCTTCGAGCTCGGCGACCTCGGCAGCCTGCGCGGCCTCCTCGATCCCCCGCAGTTGGGCCACCCAGTCGCTGTGGTCGGCCCGGACTCCCCGGTGGTCGGCGAGCGCCGAGAGGATAAGCCGCAGGTCACCCGCGGGCGAGGCGGCGGGCGTGGTGTGCGTGGCGCGCTGGCTCGGCGCGTCGACGATGTGCACGACCTGGGCCTCGCCGAAGTCGCCGAAGTTGATGCGGAAGTCCAGCGGCGTACCGACGACCGCGACGACGTCGGCGCCCTTGAGCGCCGCGCGCCGCGCTCTGCTGAAGCCGAGCGGGTGACCGGGCGGCAGGCTGCCCCGCCCCATCCCGTTGGTGAAGACCGGGATCTGCAGCGACTCCGCCGCCTCGCGCAGGGCCGCGATCGCGTCGCCGGCATAGACATCGGAGCCCGCGACAATAACGGGGCGCTGCGCTGCGGCGAGCAGGGCGGCCGCCTTGGCGACCTCCTCCGGATCGGGCTCGAGAGGCTCCACTGTGGAATCTGTCGGCAGCGGCGCGGTCGCCTTGTCGAAGACGACATCCAGCGGGAGGTCAAGGAAGACGGGGCCCCGGTGCGGGCTCAGGGCCGTGATGGCCGCACGCCGCAGCACGGCCGGGATGTCAGCGGTAGCCGTGACGGTGGTGGCGTACTTGGTCACCGGAGCCAGCAGCGGCACGTGGTCGATCTCCTGCAGGCTCCCCGCCCCCCAGCGGTACTGGGGCGCGCGTCCGCCGAGGACGACCACCGGCGCGCCGTTGAAGTGGGCCGAGGTGATACCGGAGACGCCGTTGGTGACCCCCGGTCCGGCGGTGAGCACCGCGAGGCCGGGGCGTCGCTGGAGCTTCGAGACTGCCTCGGCGGCGAAGACCGCGGACTGCTCGTGGCGTACGTCGATAATCTTCATTCCATCAGTGTGCGCGGCGTCGTACAGCGGGAAGACGTGCCCGCCCGAGAGGGTGAACAGCTCGGTGACCCCGAACGGCGCGAGCGCGGCGAGGGCGAGCTGCCCGCCGTGGCCCTCGACGGTCTCGTGCTCGGTCATGGCTGCCTCCCGCAAAGCGCTCGCCGGTTTGCTACTCGCCGGTAACTCTAGGAGATCCCGCGACAGGCGGCCTCAGCGGCCCCGGAAGGTGGGTTTGCGCTTCTCGACGAACGCGGTCATGCCCTCGATGCGGTCCTCCGTCGCGAAGAGCTCCGCGAAGAGCTGGCTCTCCCACTCCAGCGCCCGCGGCAGCTCCATGCCGAGGCCGCCATCGATGGCGAGCTTCGCGGCACGGATCGCCCGTGCGGGACCGTCGACGTATCGGCGCACCATCGCCAGCGCCGCCTCGTAGACGCTCTCGCCCGCCGGCACGACCGTGTCGACCAGGCCGATCGCGTGCGCCTCGGTGCCGTCGACCAGACGTCCGGTCAGCACGAGCTGTTTGGCCCGGGCCGAGCCGACGAGCCGGGCCAGGCGCTGCGTCCCGCCGCCGCCGGGAATCACCCCGAGCGCGATCTCGGGCAGGCCGAGCTTCGCGTCAGCGGCGGCTACCCGCCAGTCGCAGGCGAGCGCGATCTCGCAGCCGCCGCCGAGGGCGTACCCGTTGATGGCCGCGACGACGGGCTTCGGCACCCCGGCCACCGCGCCCAGGGCGGCGCTGAGCGCGCCCGCTCGGGCCGACATGTCCTCGTACGACATCTCCAGCATCTGCCTGATGTCCGCGCCGGCCGCGAAGACCTTCTCCCCGCCATAGACGACGACCGCCCGCACGGTCTCGTCGAGCGCCGCCTCCTGCGTGGCCGCGACGAGCTCGTCCTGCACCTGCGCGTTGAGCGCGTTCATCGGTGGCCGGTCCAGCCGGATCGTTCCGATCCCATCCGCCTTCTCCAGCCGTACGAAGTCTCCCACCGCGGCCTCCTGCCTGCTGCGCGCACGCCCTCGTCGTCAGGTGAGCGTACGTTCCGGTAGCGCCGTAGCAGCAGAATGGAGACTGGTATTGAAAGCGGTGATCATGTCTCGACTCTTTGACGCACCCGGGCTCGTGGTATCCGACGAGTGGATACGCACCCCGACCGGCCGGTACCCCATGGCCGGGGTGCGGGAGGCCTGGGTGACCCGCAGGCAGGCCGCCCGCGGCGGCCGCTGGATGACCGGCGCGCTCGCGACGGGCGCCATGCTCGTGCTCATCGGCGGCGTAGGGCTGACCGGCTGGCTCACGCGGAACTGGACCTGGCTGCTCGCGACCCCGTTGGTGCTCCTGCTCGCTGGCTCGATCGGACTGCTCGACCCCGTGGCGATCTACCTTGAGAAGCGCCACCACGAGCTGTGGATCGCCACAGATGATGGCCCGGTCCTGCTGTGGAAGGCCAACGCGGTCGAGGTCGGCAAGGCCCTGCGCCAGATTCAGCGCGCCCGGCAACGCCTGCGCGACGCCCAGGACACAGCCTGATTTCGGCCTCTCCCCGCTCCGATCAGAAGCGTGGAACCTCGTCGATGGGGTCGGGTGCTGTTGGCTGCCGGCACCGGCTCAGGCTCGGGCGGGGCGGGATGATGGCCGGATGGACAGCGACGAGCCGATATACCGCACCGACCTCGCGTACGTACACGACCAGGGCTACGGCTTCCACGCCGACATCTGCGCGCCCGGCATCCTGGCCCTTCTCGAACCGCTGCGGGAGCGCTCGGGCATGGTCCTCGAGATCGGTTGCGGCTCTGGCCTGCTGACCCGGTACCTCGTCGAGCGGGGGCACCGGGTGATCGCGACCGATGCCTCGCCGGCGATGCTCGACCTGGCCCGCTCCGCCGTGCCGCGCGCGGAGGAGGTTCGCACTCTGGTGCTGCCCGCCGATCCCATCCCGGCCGCCGACGCCATCGTCGGGATCGGACACGCGTTGAACTACCTGCCGAGCGTGCAGGCGATCGAGCGCGGGCTCAGCGCACTCGCCGATGCCCTGACGCCGGGCGGGGTGCTGGCGGTGGATCTGTGCGACCTGGAGTGGGGCGCGCTGCGTCAGGGGGCGGCGCCGCACGGGCGGGTCGGCGACGACTGGGCCATCATCACGCGGTTCAGCCAGCCCGAACCCGGACGGTTCGACCGCGCGATCACCACGTTCGTGCAGGCCGAGGGTGGCGGCTACCGTCGGCGCGACGAGTTCCACCGCACCGTCCTGCTCGATACGTCGACGGTTCCCGATCTCCTCGCTCGCCATGGCGTGACGGCCAGCGTCGGCACCACCTTCGACGACCCGCAGTTTCCCCTGCCGCGCGGCCTGCGCACCATCATCGGTCGCAAGGCCGGTCCACTCCGCGGGGGTAGGACAGCGGGCGCAGCGCCGGGGACCCGTGGCGATCGGCGATGATCTGGGCATGCCGCGCGCACATGCTGCCAGGTACGCCACCGCGGAGCTGACGTACGCCGAGCACGGCGCGACGCGCGCGCAACTGCCCTCCGGTTACCGTCACGTCGTACGACGGGAGCGGATCGGCGAGGGTCAGGCGAGCTTCGACCGGGCCGGCCGGGCGCTCTTCGCCTGGCAGATGCACCGCGGTGCCGGGCTCACGGTGCTCGCCGCGCCGCCGCGGCCGATGGTCGGCGCGGTCGTGGTGGTCCGGCTCGGTCCGCCCGTGCTCGGCTTGGTGGCGCCCTGCCGCATCGTCTATGTCATCGACGAGCCTCGTCGGCAAGGGTTCGGCTACGGCACGCTGTCGGGTCACCCCGAGAGCGGCGAGGAGGCGTTCGTCGTCGAATGGGCGGACGACGACGCCGTCTGGCTCAGCATCCGGGCGTTCTCCCGGCCCGCCACCCTGCTGTCGCGCCTGGGAGGTCCCGTGGCCCACCGGATCCAGGCGTTCGTCACCGACCGCTACGTCCGCGCCCTGCGCCGCGCCGGGCGCGGCTGAGACACTCCACAGTGGAGCAGCGCGGGTCAGCCTTCGGAGGGGCTGACATGGGCGGCGAGCAGGCGCCAGCCCGCGGGCGTGCGGATCCAGACCCGCGTGTAGCGCACATCGGCGGTGAAGTGTGCGCCCTGAAACCTCCCGGCCAGGCGCCCGCGGAAGAAGGTGACCCCGGTATCCCCGGCGACGACGGCCGACAGCTCGTCCTCCGTCACCTCGGTCAACCGTTGCCGACCCGAGCGCTGCAGCTCGAGATCGTCCCTTTTGGAGTACAGCCGCGCGTCGGGGCCGGTGAAGACCAGGCGGTCGTCGATGAGGGCATCAAGCGCCTCGGCATCGGCGGCGAGCTGGGCCGCCTGCAGCCGGCGATCGGCGGCCTTGAGGGACTCGGTGTCGCTCACCCGTTCAGGCTCCCTGACCCCGGCCGGGCGGTGCAAGCTACGGCACGTCATCGGACAGCGGCCAGGTACGGTTGCGGGCGTGGCGACTCTGAACGAAGCCGCGCGCATCGCGCTGGCACTGCCGGAGGTCATCGAAGTCGTTCGACACGATCAGCGCGCCTGGTCGGTGCAGGGCAAGGTCTTCGCCTGGGAACGCCGGTTCAGTAGGGCCGACATCAAGCGGTACGGCGACCAGATACCGCCGGAAGGGCCGATCATCGCCACCGTCGTCGCCGACCTGGCCGAGAAGGAGGCGGTTGTCGCGGAGGGCCGCGAAGGGATCTTCACGATCCCGCACTTCAACGGCTACGCCGCCATCCTCGTCCAGTTGCGCGTCGTCTCACGGCCCACGCTCCGGGAAGCGATCACCGATGGATGGCTCGCCGCGGCGCCGCCCGCGCTCGCCGACCAGTACGTCCAGCGCCGCCGACGGCCCCGGTCGAGTTGACCGCTCAGGCCGCCCGAGCGGCGAAGCGACCGTCGGCGAAGCTGACCTGCAGCGGGGCGTCGAAGGTGGCGCTGAGGTTCTCACTCGTCAGCACCGCGCGGATGGGCCCCTGCGCCACGACCGAGCCCTGACGGAGCAACAGGGCATGGTCAAAGCCGACCGGTATCTCCTCGACGTGATGCGTCACGAGCACCATTGCTGGTGCGTGCGGATCGGCCGCCAGCAACGACAAGCGCCGCACCAGGTCCTCCCGGCCGCCGAGGTCCAGACCGGCCGCCGGCTCGTCGAGCAGGAGCAGTTCCGGGTCCGTCATGAGCGCCCGGGCGATCTGGACCCGCTTACGCTCGCCCTCCGAGAGCGTCCCGTAGCGGCGAGCGCGGAGTGCGGTCGCGCCGAGTTGCTCGAGCAGGTCGCGTGCCCGCTGGGTGTCCAGACTGTGGTACTCCTCGCGGAACCGGCCCACGACACCCCACGCGGCGGTCCGCACGACGTCGAGCACGACCTCATCCGGGGGAATCCGGTCGTGCAGCGCCACCGTGGTCAGCCCGATCCGCGTGCGCAGCTCGTTGACGTCGACGCGACCGAGGGTCTCGCCCAGCACCCGGACCGTGCCCGAGGTCGGGAAGAGCCGGGCCGCGGCGAGATTGAGCAGCGTCGTCTTCCCGGCGCCGTTGGGCCCGAGCACCACCCATCGCTCATCCTGCGCCACCCACCAGGAGACGCCGTGCAGCAGGCGGGAGTTGCCCCGCCGCACGGTCGCGTCCTCGACGATGACCACGAGGTCAGCGTCGTCGTAGGGTACGGCCGCATCCGCGGCGGCGCCGAAGGTGAACACGGGCACCATCCAACCATGCAGGCTCTGGCTACCCGAGGCCGCGCAGGAACGACTCCGCGATGGGCACCGCCGTGCCGGCGCCACTGCCACCGTTCTCGACGAAGACCGCGAAGGCGATGTCGCCCTGCCACCCGATCGTCCACGCGTGGGTGTGCGCGGGGTTGTTGTCGAACTCCGCGGTTCCGGTCTTGGCGTAGACGGGTTGGCCCGGAACGTCGGCGAGCGCGGTAGCCGTACCCGACCTCACAACCTCGCGCATGAGCGCGTGCAGGGCCGTCACCGCATCGGCTTGCAGTGCCGTGCCATCTGCGGGAGGCGTGCCGGCGGGCCCGGGCGACGGAGTCGGCGTCGGTGCACCGGAGGGCAGCTGGACCAGCAGCGACGGCGTGCGCCACGAGCCGCGGGCCACCGCGGCGGTCGCGACGGCGAGCGATACCGGGCTGACCAGCGTGGTGCCCTGGCCGAAGGCCGCGGCTGCTGCGTCCACAGTGGATTCATTGACCCCCACCGAGCCGGTGAAGACCGGCACGCCGAGGTTCCAGGTGGTCCCGATGCCCAGGCTCGCCGCGGTTTGCGCCAGGCCGTCACGGCCCAGACGCACTGCCAGCGAGGCGAACGCGGTGTTGCAGGACTGGGCGAAGTCGGTCCGGAACGGCACCGTACCGAGTTCCTCACCGCCGGAGTTGGTGAACGTGCGCCCGTCCACCGTGAAGGTCTTCGGGCACGCGACGGGGGTGTCAGGGGTGACGCCCATCCGGAGCACGGCCAGCGCGGTGACCATCTTGAATGCCGAGCCCGGCGGAGCGGTGGCGGTGAAGGCGAGGTTGACCTCGCCCCCGTTCGGCCCGTTCGCCACGGCGAGGATCGCCCCGTCGCTGACCCGCACGGCCACGAGCGCCGCGCGCTTCGACTGCCCGCTCAGCGCGGCATCGGCGGCCGACTGGACCTTCTGGTCCAGGCTCGTGCGCAACGCCGTGCCCGGCGTCGGATCGGCGTGGTAGAGCACCTCGGCGGGTGCTGCCGCCTGGCCGCTGGCGCCTTGCGCACCCCCGACCGTGATGGTGAGGCCTGGCCGGCCGCGCAGCAGATCGTCGTAGCTCTCCTGCAGTCCCGACTGCCCGATCTGCTCGCCGACGAAGTAGCGGCCCGGAGCGGCGTCGAGCTGCTCGCGGGTCACGTCGCCGACCGTGCCCAGCAGTGCCCGGGCGAACGCCCGGGTCGGGGCGAGCGGGAGGGTGGCCTCGCGAAATACCGTGCCGGGCAGGTCGTGGATCCGGCTGCGGATCTGCTCGTACGCCTCGCGGCGCAGGGTCACGACCGTGACGAACGCGTTCGGCTTCGCGGCGGCGAGCTGGTCCGGCAGGTCCGAGAGGTCGATCGGGGTGCCGATCGAGCGGAAGGCGGAGTCCAGCGCCGCGATCAGGGCGGCCTGGTCCTTGACCCGCCCCGGCTCGATGCCGACGATGATGACCGGGCGCGGGCTCACGATCGCCCCGCCTGAGCCGTCGAGGATCGCCCCGCGCTGCGCGCCGACCAGGTCGACCGCCAGATGCTCGCCGGCCTTCAGTTGCGGATGAACGGTCGCCGGCGTGAAGACGATCCGCCAAGCCCCATCGACCTGGTGCAGATCCACGGTCGTCTGATAGGGCCACCCGACGCCATCGACGACGGTCCACTCAACGTTGACGCTGCCGCTCGCCCGTCCGTCGTGTGCCTGCGGCGGCGCCGCAACCGTCGCCTTGACCCGCTTCGCGTCGAGGTCGCCGGCGAGGGCAGCGACCTGGGTCAGTACGTCCGAGGGCGCCAGCAGCGTGCCGTCGGGAGACTCGATCGCGACCCCGTCGAGGTGGCCCGCCGACCAGCCGTCGACGAAAGCCTGGAGCGCCGGCGCGGGCCCCGGGTCATGAGTGCAGGCGACCAGCCCGGCGCCGACGAGAACGAGCACGACCGGTAGCCGGAGCAGTGCCCGGCGGCGGCGCTTCGATGAGGGGAACGGCACGGGGCAATTGTGCGCAACACCGACCAGCGTCGCGACCCGGTAAGGGCTTATAGGAATTACTGTGTTCAAAGGGTCCGAATCCGTACAGGAGCGGCGCCCTGAATTGACAGGCACTGCCCACGGCTACGGCTGGGCAGAGCGTCCTAGGCTTGGCACTCGGGCCCCACAACGTCGTCGGGCTCCAGAAGGAGACAAGTCAGATGGACGGGCGTTCCGCGGGCTCCACCCTGCACCCGACAAACGCCACACCGAGCGAGGCCACGACGGGCGAGCCGATCCTCCCCGGAGCCCCACTCGCCGACCCAACCAAGATCCGAATCACCGGTGAGGATCCCCAACATCCCGAGGAACTCGACCGGTCAGCGCGCGACGACGGCGAGGATGAGCCGACGGTGCCGAACCTGGAACGCCTGATCACCGACGCGATGGCACTCGCGGCGGCCGGCGGCAGCGACGGACCCGACCTCGCCGACATGGTCAATCGCTTCTGGCGTTTGGTCCCCGACGAGGATCTGGACGGCCGGACGGCGAGCCAGATGCTCGCGGCGGTGACGGCTCACATCGATCTCGCCCAGCAGCGCCGGCCCGGGCAGCTCAAGTTGGCGCTCGAGCGCAGCCTGGCGAGCGCGGTCCGCGCGGGAGATCGGGACCGCACCGCCGTTCTCGTGGTCACCGATGACATGCCGTTCCTGGTCGACTCCGTCACGGCCGCGGTCACCACGGCGGGGCTCGACATCGAGTTGCTCGCCCACCCGCAGGTCGTCGTGCGTCGCGCGGCGGGTGGCGCACTCGCGCAGATATATGCAAAGGTCGATCCAGACGACGCCGGCCCCGACGAGACCGTCGAGAGTTGGATGCGGGTCGAGGTGACCGCGCTGGACGACGCGGCGGTGACCCGCCTGCGCGACGACCTGCAGCGGGTGCTCACCGACGTACGCGAGGCCGTCGAGGACTGGCAGCCCATGCGCGCCAAGTCACTCGACCTCGCCGACGAGTTGGAGCGGGCCGGCCGCACCGGCGGGAACGCCGAGGTCCTGACCCTGCCCGTGCCCGACAAGGACATCACCGACTCGGTGGAGCTGCTGCGTTGGCTCGCCGACGACAACTTCACGTTCATCGGCTACCGCGAGTACCGGCTGCGTGCCGATGCCGCGGGCCGCACGGTGTCGCCGACGGATGCGGGCAGCACACCCGCAGCCGACGAGCCGGGCGCCGGGCAGGCGAGCCCGGTCGAGGCCGGGCCACCGGAGCAGATGCTCGAGGCCGTGCCGGGCACAGGACTCGGCATCCTGCGTCGAGACCCGACCGGCACCACCACGGCACCCGCGATGAGCCCGGATGCGGTGTCTCGACTCATGGCGCGACGCCTGCTCACCATCACGAAGGCGAACTCCCGCTCGACCGTGCACCGATCGTCCTATCTGGACTACATCGGCATCAAGACGTTCGACGCCGCGGGCAATGTGAGCGGCGAGAGACGGTTCCTGGGCCTGTTCGCCACCACGGCCTATCGCACCTCGGTGCAGGACCTGCCGGTGGTCAAGCGCAAGGTGGCCGAGGTGATCGACCGCTCCGGGCTCTCGGAGCGCGGGCACTCGGGCAAGCGGCTGCTGGCGATCCTGGAGGACTTCCCACGCGACGAGCTGTTCCAGACTGCCACGGAGGACCTGTTCCGTACGGTCATGGGGGTGCTCCGGCTCGCCGGACGGCGCCAGGTGCGGGTCTTCGCGCGTCCCGACCCGTACGGCCGGTTCATCTCCTGCCTGGTCTACCTTCCCCGGGACCGGTTCACCACCGCCAACCGGTTGCGCATCCAGGAGATCCTGCTGCGTGAGCTGCACGGCACCGGTCTGGACTACACGACGCGCGTCAACGATTCGACGCTGGCCCGCCTGCACTACATCGTCCGCACCGGCAGCGACCGGGGCGCGCGCACGGCCGAGATCGACACGGACGCGCTCTCCGCGCAGGTCGCCACCGCGACCCGGGCGTGGGATGACGACTTCTCGCACGCGCTGGACCTGCGCATCGGCGGTGAACACGCGCGGCGGCTCTTCGACACGTACCGCCGGGCACTGCCCGACACGTACAAGGACGCCCATACCCCGTTCGAGGCGATGCAGGATCTGGCCAAGCTGGAGCTGATCGAGGAGCCGGGCCAGCTCGTGGTGCACCTGTATCGCCGCCACAAGAACGACGAGGACGTACGGTTCAAGGTCTTCCGCGCCGGTGCCGAGCCGATGACGCTGTCCCAGGTGCTGCCCGTCCTGCACTCCCTCGGCGTCGCCGTGGTCGACGAGAACCCGTACGAGATCACGCTGCCGGGCAAGCCGGTACGCCTCTACGACTTCGGGCTACGCCTGCCGCAGGGCGAGTGGGACGTGCCGAGCCTGCGCGCCAACGTGGAGAACGCCTTCTCCGCGGCGTGGCGCGGTGAGTCCGAAGTGGACCAGTTCAACGAGCTCGTCCTGCGCGCCGGCCTGACCTGGCGCGACGTGGTGGTGCTGCGGGCGTACGCCAAGTACCTGCGTCAGGCCGGGACGGTCTACTCCCAGGAGTACATGGAGGCGACCATGTCCGCCTACCCGCGGGTGGCGGCTCTGCTCGTCGACCTGTTCCGCGCCCGCCTCGACCCACGCGCCGGCGACACGGACCGCGAGACGAGCAGCCGGGAGCTGACCGAGCAGGTGACACACCATCTCGACGCGGTCGCGTCGCTCGACCAGGACCGGATCCTGCGTTCCTTCCTGACCCTGGTGCACGCCACGCTGCGCACCTCGTTCTTCCAGCGGGCCTCCGATGGCCGACCCAAGCCGTACGTCGCCTTCAAACTCGACGCGCAGTCGATCGGCGATCTGCCGGCGCCCCGGCCGCGCTTCGAGATCTTCGTGTACTCGCCGCGATTCGAGGGCGTGCACCTGCGCTTCGGGGCCGTGGCACGGGGCGGCATCCGCTGGTCCGACCGCCGGGAGGACTTCCGCACCGAGATCCTCGGCCTGGTCAAGGCGCAGACGGTGAAGAACGCCGTCATCGTGCCGGTCGGCGCCAAGGGCGGCTTCGTGCTCAAGCAGGCACCTCCCGCCAGCGAGCGCAGGCAGTTCGAGGAGGAGGGCGTCTCGTGCTACCGCCAGTTCATGGCGAGCCTGCTCGATGTCACCGACAACATCGTCGCCGGCCAGGTGGTCGCACCGCCTGATGTGGTGCGTCACGACGCCGACGACCCCTACCTCGTGGTCGCCGCCGACAAGGGAACCGCCGCGTTCTCGGACATCGCCAACGAGATCTCCGCGTCGTACGGGTTCTGGCTCGGCGACGCCTTCGCCTCCGGCGGCTCCGCCGGCTACGACCACAAGAAGATGGGGATCACCGCGCGTGGCGCCTGGGAGTCGGTCCGCCGCTACCTGCGTGAGATGAACATCAACCTGGCGCAGACCGAGCTCACGGTGGTGGGTATCGGGGACATGTCCGGCGACGTCTTCGGCAACGGACTGCTCTACTCCGATCACCTGCGGCTGGTGGCCGCGTTCGACCACCGGCACGTCTTCGTCGATCCGGATCCGGTGGTATCGGGCTCCGGTCGGGCGGGCGGAGCCGCGGGGAGTCCCTTTGTGGAGCGACGGCGGCTCGCGGCCCTGCCACGGTCGTCGTGGGACGACTACGACCGCTCGCTCATCTCGGCGGGAGGCGGAGTGTGGCCCCGCACCGCCAAGGCGATACCGATCTCGGAGCAGATGCGCCGGGCGCTGGGTATCGACGACGACGTCGACTCACTCGCTCCGGCCGCATTGATCAAGGCGATCCTGCGGGCACCGGTGGACCTGCTCTTCAACGGCGGCATCGGAACCTACGTCAAGGCGACGAGCGAGAGCCACAGCGATGTCGGGGACAAGAGCAACGACGCGGTGCGGGTCAACGGAGCCGAGGTACGGGCACGGATCGTGGCCGAGGGCGGCAACCTCGGGCTGACCCAGGCTGGCCGGATCGAGTACGCGCTGCGCGGCGGGTCGATCGACGAGGTGGGCGCACGGCAGGCCCACATCGCCACGGACTTCATCGACAACTCCGCCGGTGTCGACTGCTCCGACCACGAGGTGAACATCAAGATTCTGCTCGGCGGCGCGGTGGCCGACGGCTCCCTGAGCATGGCCGACCGCGACGAACTGCTCGCGCGGATGACCGACGAGGTCGGCGCTCTGGTGCTGCGCGACAACTACGAGCAGGCCGAGACGCTCGGCGCGGAGCGGGAGGAGGCGGTGTCGCTGCTCCCGGTGCACCGCCGCATGATCACCGACATGGAACGCGCGGGGCATCTGGACCGGGTGTTGGACGGACTGCCGGCCGACGACGTGCTCGCGGCCCGGCACGCCTCGGCCACCGGGCTGACCTCGCCGGAGCTCGCGGTCCTCCTGGCCCACGCGAAGATCACCACGACGCGCGATGTGCAGACCACGACCCTGCCCGACGACGACTGGACCACGGCGGTGCTCGAGGAGTACTTCCCCGCGCCCCTGCGCCAGCGCTACTCGGACCGCATGACGGGGCATCGCCTGCGGCGTGAGCTCGTGACCACGAGCGTGGTCAACGAGGCGCTCAACCGGGGCGGCCTGTCGTTCCTGTACCGGGCCCAGGAGGAGACCGGTGGGACCGTCGCCGACATTCTGCGCGCCTATGTGGTGGTGCGCGACGTCTATGACCTGCGCGCGTTCTGGGGTGCCGTCCAGGCACTGGACGGCACGGCGCCAGCGCTCGCCCAGACCGACCTGCTGCTGCAGGTGCGTCGGCTGGTGGACCGGGCGGTGCGGTGGCTCGTGGCGAACCGGACCACGATCGACGTCACCGCCGAGATCACCCGGTTCCGGCCGGGTGTGTCGGCACTGCTGCCCAGGCTGGCCGAGCTCTTCCAGGGCCGGGAGCGGGAGACGTTGCTCGCCCACGCCGCTGGGCTCGTGGCCGCGGGGCTGCCGAAGGACGTGGCCGACTGGGGCACGCGGATCCTGTACTCCTTCGGCCTGCTCGACGTCGTCGAGGTCGCGGAGCGCGCCGGCCTCGACCTCGCGACCGAGGCCGGTCAGGCCCATCTGACCGAGGTGGCCGGCGTCTACTTTGTCCTGTCGGACCGGTTCCGCGTCGACGATCTGCTGTCGCGCATCTCAGCCCTGCCGCGGCAGGATCGCTGGCAGACCATGGCCCGCATGGCGCTGCGGTACGACCTGTATGCCGCGCTGGCCGAGCTCACCGCGGTCGTCCTCGCCGCCACCGAGGCGTCGGATGGCGCGGACGCCCGGGTGGACCAGTGGGAGCACGCGAACGAGGCGAACGTCGCCCGCACGACTCAGGCGTTGGCCGCGCTGGCCGACTCCTCCGCCGATCTGGCGCCGTTGTCAGTGCTGCTGCGCCAGATCCGTACCCTCGTGCGCACCTCGGTGATGCGCTGACCCGCCGCCCGCGCCCGGCCCCGGCCTACGTGGCGGGGTTGGGCGCGGGAGCTCCGCCCTGCTGCGGCACGGGGTGCATGGCGAAGGCGGGCGGGGTTGCCGCGGCGAGGTCGCCGAGCGCCGGCTGCTGCACGGTGGCGGGCTCGCCGTCGGTGTACGCGTCGTCCCACAGCCGGTCGAGCACCCGGGTCGCGTCGACGAGGGAGAGCGGACTGAGCCGCTCCTGCGCACCGGGGATGACCGTGACGAGACCAAGCTCGCGCAGCTTGCGTAGGCCGTCGTCGACTTCGAAGTCGAAGCGCGTGTTCCACCGCCGGACGAACCACTGCTCGACCCGTTGGTCGAGCTCGTCGGCGGTCAGGGCGGTGCCGGCCTGGTGCAGGAAGTGGTACGCGAGCACGGCCTCGATGACCTCCGCCTCCTCCGCCGCGTCGAGCAGGTGGTGGAAGACGCCCGCGTCGTTGTCGAGGTTGCGGTAGTAGAGGTTCTCCGAGAGCGCCTTCATGAACGAGATCTTGCGGTTCTTGAAGTTGCTCAATTGGCGGACGACGTAGGTGCCGACCGCGAACAACGCGAGCCCGGTCGTGGCCAGTTTCGTCCTGCTGATGTCCGGCTCGGTGGGGTTGAACTTGAGCCAGAAGATCAGCAGCCCCCAGAGGAACGTGACGACGGCGAACAGTTTCGCGATGATGACGACGATGCCCGAGGCGACGGCCGGCACACCGATGAAGATCTTGTCGACCAGGCGCATCCTGATCCGTACGTTCGGGAAGATCATCTCAAGATCCTCCCGGGGCACGTTCTGGAAGAGCTTGACGATGATCGATCCAGGCCGGAACGGAAGCTTCTCGGCCTCCCGGTTTGTGAAGTGCTGGGCCTCCTTGAACTTCGTGTAGACCAGCACCCGGGCGTACTGCGGGAAGCTCACGGTCTTCTTCCACAGCCCGAAGAGGCCCTTCTCCTCCCGGGTCTCCTGGGTCTCGCCGCGGCGGAAGAGCAGCACCGAGTCCACGTCAGACTTGTCGATCTCCAGCCGGAGCTTGAGCACCGAACTGCGGCGCAGCGCCTCCTCGACCTCGGCCAGCGACATCGGGATGTAGTTGGCGGCGGTGGCCAGTTGGGTCAGCTCCTGTTCCACCCGGGCCCGGGCCACCTCGCGAGCCGCCGCGTCCACGACCCGTACGGTCCGGGTGTCCGACTGCGGCTGGAACGGGTAGTAGGCGTCCTTGAGCGTCTCGATCCGTCTGGCGAACCGGTGGTGGATCAGGCTCGCGAGCAGCCGGCTGAACGACCGGAACTGGTGCTGCTCGCCGGAGGGCAGCTCGTCGGCGCACATCGCGACCACGTCGGTGCGACGAAATGGGAGAAAATGCTCAGCGCTCATCGACCCGGCTCCTCACATCGGTCCGGCGCGTCCGGTCCACCCCCGCTAGGTTAGGAGCAGTCAGCCAACCCGTCCCGCCTCGCGACATCGTCCATCCGGTTACTGTTGGCGCCATGGATGTCGGCGACCTCGCCCCGGACTTCGAGTTGCTCGATGAGACGGGTATGCCGCGCACGCTCTCGGCCCTGCTCGAGAACGGTCCCGTGGTCCTGTTCTTCTACCCCGCCGCGATGAGCACCGGCTGTACGGCCGAGGCCTGCCACTTCCGCGACGTCGCGGCCGATTTCCACGCGGTCGGGGCACAGCCGGTTGGCATCAGCCACGACGCCGTCGAGAAGCAGGCGCGCTTCGCCGCGAAGCACACCCTGGGCTACCCGTTGCTCTCCGACCCTGACGGCGGCGTGCGGGAGCGGTTCGGCGTCAAGCGCGACATCGGGTTCGCCCCCACCAGGCGGATGACGTTCGTGATCGACACCGACCGCCGCGTGCTCGCGGTCGTCCACAGTGAACTCCGGATGAACACGCACGCCGACAAGGCCCTGGAGGCGCTCCGGGCCCGCAACAGGCATTGAACCGGCGGTTCGCGGTCAGCGTCGGGGGACGGCCATGGGTGCGCTCGTGGTCGTGATCGGCGCCGGGAGCCTGCCCGCACCGCCGAGGTAGGCGTGCACGGCGGCGGCGGCCGAGCGCCCCTCCGCGATCGCCCAGACGATCAGCGATGGGCCGCGGCGCATGTCACCGGCGACGAAGACGCCCGGCGCGCTCGTCTGCCAGCCCTCCTCCGCAGTGAGCGTGCCCCGCGGGTTGCGCTCGATCCCGAGTTGCGACACCAGCGGGCTGGGCTCGGTGCCGCCGAAGCCGATCGCCAGCAGCACCAGGTCCGCCGCGAGTTCTCGCTCGGTCCCCTCGACCGGGTTCACCGTGACGTTGGGGCCGAGCGTGACGTCCACGATCTTCACGGCGCGCAGAGCACCGTCGCCCGTACCGAGGAACTGCGCCACGGCCGAGCCGAAGATGCGCTCGCCACCCTCCTCGTGCGCGGACGCGGTACGCAGGATGACCGGCCAGGTCGGCCACGGGTTACGCGTCGGATCGCGGGCCAACGGCGGCTCGGGCATCACCTCGATGAGGTGCACGCTCGCCGCACCCTGCCGGTGCGCGGTGCCCAGACAGTCGGCCGCGGTGTCGCCGCCACCCAGCACGATCACGTGCTTGCCCGCTGCCGTGATCGGGGGTTCGGAGAGGTCGCCCGCGACGACGCGGTTGGCGCCCTCGAGGTACTCCAGCGCCTGGTGAATGCCGGCGAGCCGGCGCCCCGGGGTCTCGCCCACGTCGCGGGGATCCAGCGCGCCGCAGGTAAGCAGGACCGCGTCATGCTGGTCGCGCAACTGCTGGCCGGTCAGATCGACGCCGACCGTGCAGCCGGTGACGAAGCGCACCCCCTCGGCGGCGAGCTGGCGCAGCCGGCGGTCGATGTGCACCTTCTCCAGCTTGAAGTCGGGAATGCCGTACCGGAGCAGGCCGCCCATCCGGTCGCCGCGCTCGTAGAGCGTGACCGCGTGCCCGGCTCGGGCGAGCTGCTGGGCCGCGGCCAGGCCGGCCGGCCCGGACCCCACCACGGCCACCGAGCGGCCGGTCTTCCGCAGCGCGGGCATGGGGACCAGCCGGCCGTCGTCGACCGTACGGTTGATGATCTCGACCTCGACCTGCTTGATCGCGACCGGGTTGTCGGCGATGCCGACGACGCAGGCGGCCTCGCAGGGCGCCGGACAGAGCCGGCCGGTGAACTCAGGGAAGTTGTTGGTGGCGTGCAGCGCCTCGCTCGCGTCGGCCCACCGCCGCGCGGAGACCAGGTCGTTCCACGTCGGGATCAGGTTGCCCAGCGGGCAGCCCTGATGGCAGAAGGGGATGCCGCAGTTCATGCAGCGGGTCGCCTGCTCCGCCGCGAGCCCGGGGTCGGCCCGCTCGCCGACCTCGCGCCAGTCGCTGATCCTGATCGGGACAGGACGGTACGGCGCCGTACGGCGTGGGTACTTGAGGAAACCGCTGGGGTCGGGCACGGGCTGCTCCCCGGAAGATAACCGTCGATGGTAGCCCGGGACGGTCGTTGGCCCGTTCGACCATGTTACGCGGTGGTAGACACCGGGTGACTACCGGTGGGAGCCGGGGATTGGTTACAGTGGCTCCAGTTGTGCAACGGGAGCTCGGGGATGGCCGGGCTGAGAGGGCGGACCAACCTACCGCCGACCGATCGAACCTGACCGGGTAATGCCGGCGTAGGGAGACGACATGTCAACGTCAACGGCCGACACGCGGACCACGGTGGCACCGCTGGACGCACCCATCACGCTCGCCGAGCCGGCGATCACGCCACTGGGGCTGCGCGACACGCTGGGGCTGTGGGGAAACCTCGGCATCAGCCTGCTGCTGCCGGTGGCGGCGGCCTACGTCGTCCTGCCGGGCAACCCGTTCGGCGCCACGCTGCTCGCCATCGTCGTCGGGGCGGTGATCGGCTCGGTGCTGCTCGGCCTCGGCGCGGCGGCCGGCGCCCGTGAGGGCGTGCCCGCGATGGTGCTCATGCGCGGCCTGCTCGGACGTCACGCCTCGGCGCTGCCGACCGTCCTCAACATCATGCAGTGCATCGGCTGGGCGACCTTCGAGATCGTGATCATCGCCTCGGCGGCATCGAGGGCCCTGAACATGTCGACGTGGCCCTTCGTGCTCGCGGCCGGGGCCCTGGCCACGCTGATGGCGTTGCGGCCGTTGGGAGCCATGCGGGTGCTGGCCCGCTACGCGGTCTGGGTGGCGCTCGCCGGCGTGGTCTACCTGTTCGTACAGGTGCTGTCCCATCCGCTGCCGGACTTCACCACCGCGGGCGCGATCTCGTTCTGGTCCGCGGTCGACATCGTGATCGCGCTGCCCGTCTCATGGTTCCCGCTCGCCGCGGACTACACCCGGCACGTCCGAAATGGACGGTCGGCGTTCGCCGGCTCGGCCGTCGGGTACGGTGTCGCGACCGTAGCCTTCTTCCTGCTCGGCGCCCTCGCCCTGGCCGCGTACGGCTCGGCGGGCCTGGACGTCGTCGACGCCCTGCTCGCCATCCGGCTCGGCGCGCTCGCGGTACTGGTACTGGTCTTCGTCGAGGTCGACGAGGCATTCGCCAATGTCTACTCAACCGCGATCTCGGCCCAGAACGTCGCCCCGCGACTGGACCGGCGCCTGCTCGCGCTCGTCGTCGGCGTCGTCGCCACCGTGCTCGCCTTCACGGTCGACATCGTGGGGTACGAGCCGTTCCTCTACCTCATCGGCGCGGTCTTCGTGCCGTTGGTGGGCGTCTTCGTGGTGGTGTACTACCTGACTCCCGCGGGCTCGTGGGACACCTCGGAGAACGCCCCCTGGCGGCCCTGGCTGCTCGTGCCGTGGGTAGCCGGATTCGCCGCGTACCAGCTCACCGCCCCGACCATCTTCACCGGGACGGCAGCGGGATGGACCACGTGGTGGAGCGCCCGCCAGGCCGACCTGCACCTCTCGGCGCTCTCGGGTTTCTCAGCATCGCTGGTCAGCCTCGGCGTCGCGGCCGCGCTCACCGCCGCGCTGAGC
Organism: Micromonosporaceae bacterium; assembly: GCA_036557785.1. GTDB lineage: Bacteria > Actinomycetota > Actinomycetes > Mycobacteriales > Micromonosporaceae > DATBGZ01. The sequence goes on along the minus strand of DATBGZ010000088.1, from coordinate 134,866 downwards.
GTGCCCCTGATCGTCCGCCGAGGGCGCGGTGCCGGCGGGCAGGCCCGGCCGGAGGCGGATGCCGCGTGATCGGACGTCTGCACGTGCTGACCGACGCGCGCGCCGGGCGGGACGCGCTGCACACCGCGACCCTGGCCATCGAGGCGGGTGCGCCGGTGGTCCAGCTACGGGTGAAGGGTGCCACCGACCGCGAGCTCTACGACCTCGGGACCCGGCTCGTCGCCGTCTGCGCCCGGCACGCGACGACGTGCCTGGTCAACGACCGCGTGGACATCGCGCTCGCGATCGGCGCGCATGGCACGCACCTCGGCGCCGACGACCTTCCGGTCGCGGCGGCACGGCGCATCGCCGGGCCGGACCACATCATCGGTGGCACCGCACGGGAGCCGGTACGGGCCAAACAGCTCGTAGCGGACGGCGCCTCCTACCTCGGCGTGGGGCCGGCATATGCGACGTCCACAAAGGACGGGCTGCCCTCACCGCTGGGCCCGGACGGGATCGGCGCGGTCGCTAGCGCCGTCGCGGTGCCCGTCATCGCGATCGGCGGCATCACCGCGTCGCGCGTCGCGGAGCTGCGAGCCGCCGGCGCGTACGGCGTCGCCGTGGTCTCGGAGATCGCCGCCGCGACGGATCCAGCCGACGCGACGCGGCGGTTGCTGGAGGAGCTGCGATGAACGATGTCGTTGTCGCGGGCGGCGGCCTGATCGGCGCGGCGATCGCCTGGCGGTGTGTCCAGCGTGGACTGTCGGTGAGCGTGGTCGACCCCGACCCGGGCTCCGGCGCCTCGCACGCGGCCGGCGGCATGCTCGCCCCGGTGACCGAGGCGACGTACGGCGAGGAGCGGCTGCTGCGCCTGTGCCAGGAGTCGCTACACCGCTACCCCGGCTTCGCGGCCGAGCTGGAGGCGGCCACCGGGCGCGCGGTGGGGCTGCGGACGACCGGCACGCTGCTCGTCGGCTTCGACGCGGATGACATGCGGGCCCTGGACGAGCTGCACCGCTACCACCGCGAGCTGGGCCTGCGGGCCACCCGCCTGACCCCCGGCGAGGCACGGCGGATCGAGCCGGGCCTGACCCCACGCCTTCGGGGGGCCGTGCACGCGGCCTCCGACTACTCCGTCGATGGGCGGGCCCTGCACGCCGCGCTCCTCGCGGCACTGCCGCCCTCGGCGCTGCTCCGCGAGCCCGTCGCCGCGGTCACTGTCCAGGATGGACGAGCGGTGGGTGTCACGCTCGCGGACGGCTCGGTGGTGCACGGTGGCACCGTGGTCCTCGCCGTCGGGGCGGCCAGCGCCCAACTTCCCGGTGCGCCGGCGCTGCCCGTGCGCCCGGTCGGTGGCCAGATCCTGCGAGTTCGGGCGGTCGAGGGCGAACCGCTGCTGGCGGGGACCGTGCGGGCGCTGGTCAGGGGACGCAACGTATACCTCGTACCGCTGGGACGCGACGAGGTCATCGTCGGCGCGACCTCCGAGGAGAAGGGCTGGCACAGCCGGGTCACTGCGGGCGGCGTGCATGACCTGCTCCGGGACGCGATCGAGGTGCTGCCGGGACTCGCCGAGGCGCAGCTCACCGAGACGCTGGTGCGGTTCCGGCCGGGCACGCCGGACAACGCCCCGATCCTGGGCCCGACCGAGCTGCCCGGCCTGGTCGCGGCGACCGGTCACTACCGCAACGGCGTACTGCTCACACCGGTCACCGCCGACGCGGTCGCCGACCTACTCGTCTCCGGCGCCCTGCCCGAGGTGGCACAGGGCTTCGGCGCGGACCGGTTCAGCAATGTCCACACGGGAGGGTCACGGTGAGGATCACGGTGAACGGCACGGTGGCTGAGGTCGCGGACGGCTCGAGCGTGGGAGACCTGGTCCGGGCGCGGGTCGACGACCGGCGCCGGGTCGCGGTGGCCCGCAATGGCGAGGTGGTGCCGCGGGCCGAGTGGGACGCCACGCCGCTCGGGGCCGCCGACACGGTCGAGGTGCTGGCGCCGCAGGCGGGAGGCTGACGTGGGCGACGAATGTGAGCTGGGCGGCGAGAAGTTCGAGTCGCGACTGCTGCTGGGCACGGGAGGCGTACCGAGCCTTGAGGTGCTGGAGCACGTCATCATCGCCTCCGGCACGCAGCTCGTGACTGTGGCGCTGCGACGGGTCGAGGCGTCACTGGGCGGCGCGCTGCAGGCCGTCCTGGACCGCTGCACGGTGCGATTGCTGCCCAACACCGCCGGATGCATGACGGCCCGCGAGGCCGTGCTCACCGCCAAGCTTGCCCGCGACGCCTTCGAGACGAACTGGGTCAAGCTCGAGGTCATCGGCGACGATCGAACCCTGCTGCCCGACCCGGTGGAGCTGCTCGACGCCGCCGAGAAGCTGGTCGCCGACGGGTTCGTCGTGCTGCCCTACACGAACGACGACCCGATCACGGCCCGGCGTCTCGCGGAGGTCGGCTGCGCCGCGGTGATGCCGCTCGGTGCGCCGATCGGCAGTGGCCTGGGCATCCGCAACCCGCACAACATCGCGCTCATCCGCGAGGCGGTGACCGTACCCGTGGTGCTCGACGCGGGCATCGGTACCGCCTCGGACGCCGCGCTCGCGATGGAGCTGGGCTGCGACGCGGTCCTCGTCGCCACGTCGGTGACCCGGGCCCGCGACCCCGAGCTCATGGCCTGCGCCATGCGCGATGCCGTGCGGGCCGGGCGGGCCGCGTTCCGGGCGGGGCGGATCCCCCGTCGGTGGTACGCCGAGGCATCCACCCCGTTCACAGGCATGCCCGAACTGTGACCACCCCCGCATCGCGATCGTGGGATCATCGCCGTCAGTCGATCTCCGATCACAGCGCTCAGCCCAAGATCGCGGGGAAGCCCCCGATCGCCGGGATGCCCCCGATCGCCGGGCCGCCCCGGATCGCGGGGATGCCCCGGCTCATGGTGATCGCGGACGTGAACAGCGCCACGAAGCCACTGCCGGAGATCGTGGCCGCGGCCGCGGAGCATGGCGCGCGCGGGTTCGTACTGCGGGCGCGTGACCTCCCGGCCTGGGAGCGGGCCGAGCTCGCCGCGGCGCTGCGGGCCGTCCTGCCCGAGGGCTGCCGCCTCATCGTCGCGGGCGGCACCGGCCCCGCCGTGCACCTCTCCGCGCACCAGCCCTTCCCCGACCCGCGACCGTCCATAGTGGGCAGATCCTGCCATGACGAGCCGGAGGTTCGAGTCGCTGCGGGCGAAGGGTGTGACTACATCTTCGTCTCGCCGGTCTACGAGACCGCGTCCAAGCCCGGCTACGGCCCCGTCCTCGGTCCGGCCGGACTCGCCGCGCTCTGCCCGTCCGGCCTGCCTGTCTACGCCCTCGGTGGCGTCGCGCCCGAGTGCGTGGCCGAGTGCGTGCGCGCCGGGGCGTACGGCGTGGCCGTGATGGGGCCGGTGCTGCGTGATCCCCCCATCGTCGCCGCGTACCTGGCGGCCCTGTCGGAGGTGGCCCATGAGCAGCGCGAATGATCGACTGGCACGCTCGCAGAACCCGCCCGTGGCCATGACGATCGCCGGTTCGGACTCCGGTGGTGGCGCGGGGATCCAGGCCGACCTGAAGACGTTCGCCGCGCTGGGTGTCTTCGGCACGAGCGCGATCACGGCGCTGACCGCGCAGAATACGGTCGGCGTGGCCGGCGTGCACCCGGTTCCCCCGGAGTTCGTGGTGGCTCAGATCGAGGCGGTGCTCGCTGACCTGCCCGTGGCGGCCACCAAGACCGGCATGCTCGCGACCGCGCCGATCCTGCGCGCCGTGGCGCAGCTCGCCGCCACCGGCCGGCTGCCACAGCTCGTGGTCGACCCGGTGATGGTCGCCTCGAGCGGCGCCCGGTTGCTCGACCCCGACGCGGAACGCGCCTACGTCGAGCTGCTGCTGCCGCACGCCGCCGTGGCGACGCCCAACCTGCGCGAGGCGGAGGTGCTGATCGGGCGCCCGATCACGACCCTGGCTCAGCAGCGCGAGGCCGCCGAGCAGCTCGCGGCGCTGGGGCCGGGCGCCGTCGTGGTCAAGGGCGGGCACGCCGTGACGGACACTCCCGGCGAGGCCGTGGACGTGGTGGCGGTGGGGGGCACGCTGACCGAACTGCGCGCCCCTCGCGTGCCCACCCGCAACAACCACGGCAGCGGCTGCTCGTTCGGCTCCGCGGTCACCGCCGGCCTCGCCCAGGGCATGTCCACTATGGATGCCATCGCGGCGGCGAAACAGTTCGTGCACCGGGCGGTCACCGGCGGCGCCACGTGGACGCTCGGCAAGGGCCACGGCCCGCTCGACCACTTCGGCTGGTCCACCGCCTCCCGGCACGGCTAAGCGTCGGCTAAGCCGGGGCGGCCGCCGAGTCGGGGCGTTCGGCGCGGCCCCGGGTCGCTCGGGCGCGCGCCAGATTGGCCACCGGGGCAGGCTCTGCCAGCAGCTTGGACCGCACCTCGGTCACGTAGAGGCTGAGCACCAGGGTGATCACGCCCTGGCCGCCGGCCAGCAGGTCGATGGCCTCACTGCCGGAGTGGCACTGATAGACCGTGTGCCCGTCCGTGACGAGCCAGGCGGCGGCCAGGTCGTCGTCGCCGAGGCGGCGCAGGGTCTGCACCGCCCGCGTCAGATCGCGCGGCGGGATCTTCACGTCCGACAGTCGCTTGAGCACCCGGACCGCCACGACGTCGCGGAACGAATAGCGCCGGCGGTGTCCCGAGCCCGTGGGGTTGCGGACGCTCGGCACGATCGTGCCCTTGCGTACCCAGTCGTCCAACTGCCGGGCGGTCACGCCGGAGAGGCGCACGACATCGGACTTGCCGAATCCCATGGGCGGGTCCACGGGTAGGCCGAGGTCGATCTGCGGCTGGGTCCAGCGGTTGGGCATGTCGGGTCCACCGGTGTCGAGACAGGCAGGTGACGCTCATCCTCGCCCAACACCCCGGCTGACCGAGGGCGACACGCCCAGTCCCACGGCCAAACAGTTGCGGGCCGACCAGAGCGGGCAGGCAGGACTGCTCGGCTGGTGCGGGACCTCGGGCCCTGCACGGATCGGGGGCAGCGGCGTTGCGTCAAGCCTGGGCCGCAGTCAGCGGACCGTCCGGCTCCCAGCGATGATCGCGGGTGGCCATCCAGCGATGGTGGCCGATGACGCCTGACTGTCATCGCCAACGACACCCTCTATGGCCGGGGTGCGGGTGTCTGGACCAGGGACGGGACCCGAGCGTACCGCATGGGCCGCGGTATCAAGGCTGGCCGCGTCTGGGTCAACTGTTACCACCAGTACCCCGCTGGCGCGGCCTTCGGCGGCGACAAGATCTCCGGTATTGGACGGGAGAACCACCGGATGATGCTCGACTACTACAGCCAGACCAAGAACCTGCTGGTCTCCTACGGCAGCAAGCCACTCGGCCTGTTCTGATCGCACAGCCAGCACGCGCGGCGCATGGGCCACACACCCACGCGCCGCTTTGCTCACGCACCCAGGGTTTGTCCTGCCGGGGGTGGCAGAATCCCGGTCGTGACGCACGGGCGGGTCCTCGGCCGGGCAGCGCTGCTGACGGCGGCGTTGCTGGTAGCCGCCGGGTGCACGGGCGCACCCCCGGCGCCCAGAACACCAACGGAGGGCGGGCCGCCACCGGCAACCACCGGGACGACGCCGGCACCGACGACAGCCGCCCAGCCGCCTGCCGTGACGCGGCCCGACCACATCGTGCTGCTGATGCTGGAGAACAAGGACTACGCGTCGATCAACGGCAGTGCCGAGGCGCCCTACCTGAACTCGCTGGCTCGGCAGGGGGCGACGTTCACCCACTCGTTCGCGATCACCCACCCGAGCCAGCCCAACTACGTCGCCATCATCTCCGGCTCGACCCAGGGCGTGACCAGCGACGCGTGCCCGCAACAGTTCCGCGGCAAGGAGAACCTGCCGCACCAGCTCCTCGCGGCCGGGCTCGGCTTCGTGGGCTACTCGGAGAGCATGCCAGCGGCCGGCTTCACGGGCTGCTCGGCGGCCGGGCTGTACGCGCGCAAGCACAACGGCTGGGTCGACTTCGACAACGTGCCGGACACGAGCAATCAGCCCTTCTCGGCGTTCCCGACCGACTTCTCCACGCTGCCGACGTTGGCGTACGTGGTGCCGAACCTCTGCAATGACATGCATGACTGCCCGATCAGCACGGGCGACCGGTGGACCCGCGACCACCTCGACGCGTACGTGCAGTGGGCGAAGACGCACAACAGCGTGCTCATCGTCACGCTCGACGAGGACGGTGGCGCCCGGGACAACAGGATATTCACGGTTGTCGTCGGTGAGCACGTGAAGGTCGGCGCGTTCGACGAACGGATCGACCACTACGCGATCCTGCGCACGATCGAGGCAGCGTACGGCCTATCGGCCCTCGGCAGCGCCGCGCAGCGGACGCCGATCACCGACATCTGGCGGTAGCCGGACGCCTTGTCGGGCGGACCGACATCAGGGCGGGGAGCCACCGGCCCCAGGCCAAGAACTCATTATTTGGGCACCGCGCGGGACCCCGGCCTGCCCAAAAAGTGACTTCCTGGGCACCGCGCGGACCCGGGCTGCCCAAAAAGTGACTTCCTGGGCCCGGCCGGGTCCAACGCGGGTGCAGGATTCAGCAGACAGGCGCCGGGCCGGCGCCGCGCCTGTCTATTGCAGCACGTAGGCGAATACGTCGATCAGGCTGTGGGCGCGGACGCCGGCGACACGGTGACGCTGCGATCGGCGGTCCGCAGCGTCCGTACCGCCAGCCAACCGAGAAAGACCAGGGCCAGCAACGCATAGATGTTCGCGACGAACTGCTGCGGGAGCGTGTCGTGCAGCTCACGCAACTGCTCCTTGGGCGTGAACTGCATCGGCCCGGAGGCGACGATCGCGGCGACGACGCCCAGCACCCACCACCGCCATGCGCCGGGCCGGCCCGTGCGCGCCCAGACGACCAGGGTCCCCAGGCACGGCACCACCCAGACCCAGTGGTGGCTCCACGACACCGGCGAGGCGAGCAGCGAGGCGACCGCGACGACGGTCACCGCCGTGAACGCGTCGCCGGCCCGGGTCAGCCGCGCCGCCAGCAGCAGCGCGACCACGAGGACGAACACGCCGAGGGCGAGGCTCAACGCGCCCGGCGGGTGCGGGTCGCGCAGCAGCCTGGCCGAGACACCGAGGAACGACTGGTTCGTCACGTAGGCGATGCCGCCCGTACGGTCGGGATCGCGCACATAGCGCGTCCAGAAGGCCCACTGCGGTCCCGGCTGCACCGCGAACCCGATCAGCACCGTGGCGAGCGTGGACAACGCGGCATACAGCGCGGACCTTCGCTGGCCGGTCACCAGCAGATACACGATGAAGATGCCGGGCACGAGCTTGATCCCGGCCGCGATGCCGACCAGAACCCCGCGCCACCGACCCGTGCGGGTGGTGAGCAGATCGACCATCACCATCGCGGCCAGGATCACGTTCACCTGGCCGAACGTGAGCGTCTCCCAGACGGGGTGCACCGCGATCGCGCCCACCGACAGCCCGATGCTCCACGTCAGGGTTGTGCCCCGCGGACCGGCCGTGCTACGGGCGCGGCGGACGTGCCGCACGGTGAGGTAGACGACCACGAAGAGAGCACCGAGCGAGAGCAGCGTCAACGCGCCCCGAGCCAGCGAGTCGGGCAGCAGGCTGAACGGGACGAAGAGCATCGCCGCGAACACCGGGTAGGTGAAGACCAGACCCGTGCTGGGCTCCGAGGCCGCGTAGAGGTCGGTGCCGTGGCGCAGCGCGTCGGCCCCGGCGCGGTAGACCTCGAGGTCGATCATGCGCGGCCCCCACGGACCGGCGAATCCAACGACCGCGAGCAGCGCCGCCACGACGCCGCCGACCACCCAGCGCCGCTCGGTCCCCGTGAGCCGCTCGAACACGCGGCCCAGCCTACGACACGGCTCGGGCGGCCCGTTTGCGCATGCGTGGCAGCTTGTCGTACGCGGCCGCCAGGCGCGCGGCCTGGGCGAAGGCCGCCTCGGGCCGGCTCGTGTCGCCATCGAGATAGGTCAGCGTCTGCAGCCCCAGGAAGTAGGCGATGACGGCGCGGGCCGCGACCGCGGGCTTCACCAGCCGGGCCAGCGGCGAGCCCCGCAGCAGCGACCGGAGCACCTCCTCGGCCAGCGCCTCCCACCGCCTCGTGTGCTCCGCCACAGCGGCGGCCAGCGGCGAGCCCGGACGAGCCGCCGCGATCAGCTCCTGGATCGCCTCCACATGGCCGGACTCGGTGTCCTCCCGATAGAGCACCCGCAGCCGCGCCACGAGCGTGACCGCGTCCGGCGCGCCGAGCACGACCGAGCGATAGCGCTCCTCCCGGTCGCGGCTGGTGAACTCCATCGCCGCCACGTGCAGCGCGTCGAGGTCGGCGAAGTAGTAGTAGATGACGCCCGGAGCGAAGCCACCGATCGCGGCGATGCTGCGCGCCGTGGTACGGGCGAAGCCATCCGTTGCCAAGGCGCGGACCGCGGTGCGCAGCACCTTCTCCCGCACGTCCGGCCTCGCCGAAGCGGCCGGGGAGGTCGCGGTCATGGCACCGCCACGGGTGCCACCCCGGCACGAGCGAAGATTGGCTCCAGCCGGCGCGCAAGCTCGGGCAGGTTGTGGCTGGGCACCTGCGGATAGAGGTGGTGCTCGAGGTGGTACGTCAGCTCCAGGAAGATCGCGGGGATCACCCGACCGCGCAGGGTTCGCGTCTGGCTCAGCGGTTCGTCCCCGTAGCCGTGGTGGGGCAGGTACACCGTCAACAGGGGATAGACCCAACTCCCGACGATCGCCATGACGGCATAGCCGAGCAGGTACGGGGTCACCGGCCACAGCGCGATGCCGCCGGCTACCGCAAGCACCGGTGCCGCCGCCTCCGCGACGAGCCAGCACCGACTCCGCCACCCCGCCCGGACCAGCGACCAGCACCACAGCCGGACCAGAAACACAGGTCCATAAAGGACAGCCCCGAACAGACTGAGGTTCGCCGGATACCCCTCGGGGTCCTCGGGACTTGGGAACAGCCGGTGGTGCTGGCGGTGCGTCATCTGGTAGGCATGCCCACTCTCGAGCAGCAGCAGACCGAGCAGGAACAACCAGACGCTGGTCTGCCGCTCCGAGATCCCGAGGCCGCGATGGACGACGTCGTGCGTCGCGGTCACGATCGCCACGAAGATGCCGAACACCACCAACGGTGTCAGCCACCACCAGCCGAGCCACGCCACGACGGCGAACACGGCGACCCCGAGAAACGGGCGGGCGAGGGTTCGCCGGCGCTGCCACGCCGTGGTGTGCAGCAGGTCAGTGCCAAGATCGTCCAATGTGGGCAGAAGTGTCATCGCGCTCGCCTTCTCTCGCGCAGGATACCCTCGGCCACGTGCCGGCTCGCCAGCGCGCAGGCCACAGTGCCGAGCCCGGGCCAGGTGGTGTCCCCGACGAGCCACACCCCACGTCCGCCGAGGTCGTGCGGGATCGCGAACTGGTTGGCGTTGCGTGGGGTCAGGTGCACGCCACCGACGGCCCCGGATGGCCGAGCGGCGAAGCGTTCGTACGTGCGCGGGGTACCGACGTCGTAGACCGCCGGCCGATCGCCGAGGGTGGGGTAGACCCGACGGGCGTAGCCGACCAGGCGTTCGCCGATCTCCTTCTTGCGCAGCGCGTATTCGTCGTCGCCGAGCCCGGTCCAGTCGTGCAGGGCCGTGTGCGTGGAGATCATGACGGCGCGATGCCCCTCGGGTGCGCTGAGCGTGTCGCCCGGCGCGGAGACGGAGAGGAACATGTTGTTCCCGTCGCCGAGCGGCTGTCCGTAGTCGTGCAGCAGTTGGTGGTGTGTGAAGGTCTGTCCATCCACTTCGGACTCGCGCACGCCGAGGAAGACCACGATCGCGCCGCCGTAGCCGTCGCGATCCCGGTCCAGGTAGTGGCGCAGCCGCCGGGACACCGGCAGGGCCGGGGCGATGACGGCGACGGTCGGCGCCGGCACCGCGAAGACAACGGTGTCCGCCAATACCGCGCCCCGCCGGGTGGCGATCCGGTAGCCACTGCTGGCGGGATCCACCCGGGACACCGTGCTCGCGACACGCAGGTCCCCGCCGAGCGCCCGGTACCGGCCCACGAGGCCACGCCAGAAGCCGTGCATGCCACCCTCGGCGCGCAGCAGGCCGGCGCCACGGATCGTGATGCCGAGGGCCGCGTTGATCAGCGGCGCCCGATCCAGACCACTGTGGACGGTGTCTTCGACGAGCATGCCGAGCAGGCCGCGCAACGGCGCGTCGTGCTGCAGGCCACGGCGACGCAGTGCGCCACCCACCGTGGCGCCCAGGTGACGCAGCAGTGGAGCATCGCGCAGACCCACGACGCGCAGATCGTGCAGCGCATCCGACGGGCGGCGCACCGGCATCCGGATGCCGTCGCGGCTGGCCCGCCAGAACGCGTCGGCCAGCCGGTCCAGCAGTCGCCACAGGTCGCGGTGCGCCACGTCGTCGCCGAATGCCCGCAGCCGCTCGCGGTGCCACAGCTCGTGGTCGCGATGCAGGCTCACCCGCCGGTCGGGCAACCACGCCTGGTAGCCCGGCAACACCTGCGCCCGCAGCGGCGGCATGCCCACCGCCTCGAGCAGCTCACCGCCCACGCCGCCGGGCGTGAAGTCGACCAGAGTCGTGGCGCCGACATCGAACGAGAATCCCTTGTGACGCCAGTAGCCGGCGCAGCCACCGGCGTGCCCGTGCGCTTCGAAGACGGCCGTGCGGGCCCCTGCCGCCTGAAGCCGCAGAGCCGTCGCCATCCCGGCCAGCCCGCCGCCGACCACGGCAACCTCAACGTGGTCGCTCTGAACGAGCGTTCTGAACATGCGTTCAGAGTGACTCCCGCAGCCGCTCCTGTCAAACGGAGCTGCGTGTCGCCGCCCGGTTGGCCGGTCAACCGCCGGCTGCGCGCTTGCGACGCTTGCCCGCGTGCATGGCCGCGACTCGGGCGATAGGAATCTGGTGACCCTCATCGATCAGGTCCGCCGGCAGGCGTTGCGGCGCCGGCATCAGGTCCGCCCAGGGGTCGCCGGCGCCGAGGATGGACACGGCCGACCGTACGGTGAAGTCCGCGGGCTCGACCCGGTCGAGGTCGTCCCAGGAGACCGGGAACGACACGGGCAGCCCCGGCCGCGCACGGGGGCTGTACGCAGCCACCACGGTCGCGCCGCCTGCCCGGGTCGCGTCCAGGAAGACCCGGCCACCGCGCTCCTCCCGCACGAAGGCCGTCGTGGCGAGTTGCGGGTCGAGGCGCTCGGCGCGGGACGCGAGCGCCCGGGTGGCCGCCGCGGCGTCCTCGACCCGGGTCTCGCTCAGGGGCACGTACACGTGCAGGCCCTTGGCCCCGCTGGTCTTGACCGCCGCGTCCACTCCCGCGCCGCGCAACGTCTCGCGCACCAGCAGCGCCACGCGCACGACCGCCCCAAAGGCGTCGGCCGACGGCGGGTCCAGGTCGATCACGGCGTGGGTCGGATGCTCCCAGTCGTCCGCGCACACGAGCGTGGGGTGGTACTCGACTGCGCGCTGGTTGGCGAACCACAGCAGCGTGCGCCGGTCGTTGCACAGCGCATAGGCCACCTCGCGACGCGATGCCTGAGCCCAGATGGAGACCGTGGGGATCCAGTCTGGGGCGTAGCGCGGGAGGTTCTTCTGCATGAATGGTTCCTGGCCCGACCGGACCCGCACCGTCGAGAGTGGACGATCGCGGAGCACGGGGACGAGGCGGTCGGCTGCGGCGTCAAGGTAGTCGACGAACTCGCGCTTCGTCACTCCCGCGCCGTCGAAGATCTCGGTGTCGAGATGCGTGAACTGAATCTCGCCTTCCATGGCATGCCACCGTCCGCCGTCAGTGCGACGTGCGCAGGGCGTCGCGGACGCGCACCCGCCCGCCCGTGCGCAGCACGGCGTTGGCATAGATGCGGCCGGTGAGCCGGACCATGGCGACAAGGGTGGCGGCCGTGAGCAGCAACGACAGCGCGACCTGCCACACCGGTACACCGCCCAGCGCGAGCCGCACCATCATCATGATCGGCGCGAAGAACGGCACCACGGAGAGTGCTTGCAGCACCGTGTTGTCGGGGTGGCTGGGCAGGACGAAGGCGCCGAGGATGTAGGGCACGGCGAGCAGCATCATCATCGGTGCCGCGACCCCGCCGACCTCCTCCTGGCGTGAGACGAGCGCGCCGACGGCGGCGAACATCAGCGCATAGATGGTGAAGCCGAGCAGGAACCAGACCACCGCCCACACCAGCAGCCCGGCCGCCACCTGGGGCGGGATCGTGAGCACCCCGCTGGAGAGTCCGACCACGACCCCGACCCCGCCGACCAGCACGAGTTGGGTGAGACCTACCAGGCCGATGCCCACGACCTTGCCGAGCATGAGCTGCCACGGCCGAACGGTGCTCAGGAGCAGCTCGACGACCCGGCTGGACTTCTCCTCCACGACGCCGCCCGCCACGCTCTGGCCATAGACCGACAGCGCGATGAAGAGGAGGATTCCGACGATCACGCCGATGATGAGGCGCTGCGTCTGGTACTGCCGGGGCGGGTTCAACGCGACCACCTGCACGCCCGCGCGGTCGACGGCTGCCGCAACCGCGGTCGGGTCGCCGCCCAGTGCGCTGATCTGCTCGCTCAGCACGCTCTGCCGGGCCAGCACCGTCAGCGTGTCATGCAGCGTGGGCGAGACCTCCTTGTCCACCATCACCTGCAGGCTCTCGGGCGTGCCTGTCACCAGCGCGTCGAGCGTGCCGTCGCGCACCTGCTGCTCGCCCGTGGTCTGATCCACTGTGGAGACTGTGACGGGCTGGTTCACGGCGGCCATGAGCGAGGAGTACTGCTGCTCCAGCGTGCTGACCGAGGGGGCGAAGCCGACCGTGGCGCTGCCGGGTCCCTGGTTGGTGTAGCGCGCGATGAGGATCGCCGCGAGGATCGCGAGCATCATCGCGACGGTGGTGAACCGGAACGCCCTCGTCCGGGTCCGGGTCGTGATCTCGCGGCTCGCGACGAGCCAGGCGGCGCCGCGAGTAGCGGAGGCCAGCCTGTTCACGATGTCGCCTCCTGGCTCACGACGTGGCGGAACAGCTCGGCCAGCGACGGCCGCCGGTAGCCGAACGAGCGGACGGGGCCGGTCGCCAGCGCCGCCCGCAGCACGGCCTGATCGTCGGCGCCGGCATCGAGCTCCACCACCGTGACGGCATCCTCGTGGGCGATGACCCGCACGCCGCGCAGGCCCGATGCCCAGCCCGGCGGCGCCGCCGGCGCCTCGACCACGAGCTGGGCGATGCCGTCGGCCCGCAGCTCGTCGACCGTGCCCACCGCCACCATCTCGCCCGCGCGGATGATGCCGACGCGATCGCAGAGGCGCTCGACGAGGTCCAGTTGGTGGCTGGAGAAGAGGACCGGGGTGCCGGCCGCCGCCTTCTCCCGCAGCACGTCGCTCATCACGTCCACCGCGACCGGGTCGAGCCCGGAGAATGGCTCGTCGAGGACGAGCAGCATGGGGTCGTGCATGAGGGAGGCGGCGAGCTGGACCCGCTGTTGGTTGCCCAGGCTCAGCTTCTGCACCTCGTCGTCGCTGCGGGCGGCCACGCCGAGCCTGCGCGTCCACCGCTGTGTCGCCGCGGCAGCCTCCACCTTCGACAGGCCGTGCATGCGACCGAGGTAGACCAACTGCTCGGCCACCCTCATCCGGGGGTAGAGGCCGCGCTCCTCCGGCATGTAGCCGATGCGCCGGCGGTCGTCCAACGTCAGCGGCCGTCCCGCCCACGTCACCTCGCCCTGGTCCGCGGTGAGCACACCGAGGATCACCCGCATCGCCGTGGTCTTGCCGGCGCCGTTGCTGCCGACGAAGCCGAACAGCTCACCCGGCCGCACGTTGAACGTCAGGTCACGAAGCGCGACCACGTTCGCGTACCGTTTCCAGACGCCCGTGATCTTCAAGCCGTCGCTCACCCCGCCGAGGGTAGCGCGTGCCCTGACCGACTACCGGGCCCATGGCGGAATAGCTGGCGGGACCGCCCCGTGATCTTGCCGACACGACAGCAATGTCCTCTATGGACTCATGCGGCATGTGGGTGTGCGGGCCGCCCTCGCGGCGGGTATAGCCTGGTTCGATGGTTGCGAGCTATGCCGGGCAACTGCGCCCGGTGCTGGACCGGGTCTACGCCACGGCCCGGATCGCTGGCCGGGACCGGGTCCGGTCCGTGTACCACGAGCTCGGTCTCCGGCCGGGCCTCGAGCTGGACTTCTACTGTGGACTGTTGCAGCGGCCGATGCCCGCGGACGCCTACGCCGCCGTGACCACGTACGACCGGCTCGACCCGGCCCGCGCGCTGGACCAGGGCACCGCGACGGTCGACGCCGAGGGAACGTGGCGGCTGACGGCGACGGGGCGCGAGCTGGCGCTGGCCGTGCAGCGTGCGGTGGGCGAGGGCGCCGAGGAGCTCTGGTCCCGGCGGCCGATCGCAACCATGCCCGGCCTGACGGTACTGCCCCGACTCGTCGACCTCGTGGGGCGCCTGCTCGAGGCCGGCCACGCCACGGGTGGACCGGCGTTTCGTGCCCTGGCACCGGTGTACGAGCCGGACGACGCGTCGCCGGCGGTACGGCTGACCACCCGGCTCGGCGCGCTGCGCCACCACCGTGCCGACGCGCACCGCAGCGCCTGGCGCGACGCCGGGCTGACCGTCGAGGAGATCAGCGCGCTGCCCGATGGCCCGCGACGGCGTGCGGTCGAAGACGAGACGAACTGCCTCGACGAACCGATCTACGCGGCGCTCACCACCGACGAACGCCTCGAGCTCATCGCCAGCCTCGGCGCCCTCTCCGGCTGACCCCGGGGCCGAATGACCGGCGGAAATCCGGGATGCTTCAGGGTCGCATTCCCCATGTCGGGGTGGACCGGCGGGCGCATGCTGGAGCGGTGGACGACATCCATTCCAGTTTCCGTGGTCAGGGCGTGGTCCGGCCGCGCGAGGGACGCATCCTGGGCGGCGTGTGTGCCGGCCTGGGGCGCCGCTTCGGCCTGAGTCCTTGGACCGCCAGGATCTTGTTTGTCCTGATCCTCATGGTGCTCCCGGGCAGCCAGATCATCATCTATCCAATCCTGTGGATCCTCATTCCCGGTGAGCCCGCGGCGCCCGCCGGCCCTGTCTCGCCGTAGCCCTGCCCGCTCGAGCCGTGCCCCGCATGCGAGACTGGCGCCGTGGCTGACAACGCGGAGCGCACGCGTGAGGACGCGACACCGGAGTCGGCCCAGGTCGCCGAGTCCGTGCGGGCCGCGCACGCCGCGGCACCGGCGATCGCCGCGGCGCCGGAACACGTCATCGAGGCGACCCTGCGCGGCATGGCACGCCTGCTGACCCAGGCCCACGACGTCGTGCTGAAGGCCAACGCCGAGGACAGCCGGGCCGCGGCCGCCGCAGGCATGAGCGGTGGGCTGCTCGACCGGCTGCGGCTGGACCGGCCGCGCCTGGCGGCGATGGCCGCCCAGATCACCGCCCTCGCCGAGATCCCGCCGGAACCGGTACGGCGTCCTGTGCGCGAGCTCGACCACGGCCTCGTGCTCGAGGAGTGGCGCCGGCCGGTCGGGGTGATCGGGGCCAACTTCGAAGCCCGCCCCAACGTGACCGTCGACGTTTCCTCGCAACTGGTCAAGTCGCGTAACGCGGGCGTGCTGCGCACCGGATCCGCCGCCCTCGCCTCCGCGGCGGCCCTGCTCGACCACGTCGTCGCCCCGGCGCTGGCCGGAGCCGGCCTGCCCTCCGACGCGATCCAGCTCGTGCGGGCGCGGGGGCGTGACGCGGCGCAGGCGTTGGTGACACACCCGCGACTGATGCCACTGGTGATTCTGCGCGGCAGCGGGGAGAGCACCCGCAGCCTCGCCGAGCTCGCCGCGGGGCACGGGGTGCGGACCCTGGCTCACGCCGACGGCGGCGCAGTTCTCTATCTCGATGCTGCCGCCGACGTGGCCAAGGCACACGCCCTGGTCGCGGCGAGCCTGGACCGTCTCGGCGTATGCAACCGCCTCAACCTGCTGCTGGTGCACCGCGACCGGTACGACGAACTCGTACCGTCCCTTGTGGAGCTTCTCGCCGCCCGCGAGCCGTCGATCGCCGCCTCGCTCGCGCCGCACCCGCACCCGATGGGCCACGAGTGGGCGCTGGACCCGGCCGCGGAGACCACGGTCACGATCGCCGTGGCGGATGGGCCGGCCGACGCGGCGCGCATCGCGAACGAGGAGACGTCCGGCCTCGCCGCTGGCATCGTCACCGAGGACGGCGACGCGGCACGGGAGTTCCTCGCCCGCTACACCGGAACCGGGGCCTTCTGGAACGCCACCACCCGGCTGCTCGACGGGTTCAAGCTGCTCGGCGTGCCAGAGACCGGCATCAACATCGACCGGGTCCCGGGCCCGCGGGGACCGGTCACGTTCCGCGACCTGTCCCTGCGCCAGTACGTCGTGGTCCCCGCTGACCGCGCCACCGACTTGCCGCGCTGACCCGCGCCCCCGCGCGGGTCAGCGTCAGTCGACCGCGTCGGCCGCGTGCTTGTCGAAGCCGATGTAGAGGCGTGCCGCCGGGTTGTGCGCCAGCGCCGCCAGCGACTGCAGCTCCTGCAGACGCAGCAGCGCCGGGTGCTGGGTGTAGGCGTCGGCATTCTCGGCACGCGCCCGCAGCGCCTCCGCCGCGCCCTCGGCCCGGATGCGCTCGGCCTCGGCGGCGGCCTGGGCATCGAGCCGGGCGACCTCGGCACGCGCCGCGGCGGCGACCCGTGCCGTCTCCGCGTTCGCGATGGCTCCGACCCGGTCGGACTCGGCGCGCGAGGCGGCCGCGATGCGGTCGGTCTCGGCCCGGGTCTGCGCGTCGAGCGTCTCCCGCTCGGCCTTCGTGCGAGCCTCGACGAGCTGGGCCTCCGCCAGACGCTGCGCCGCGAGCACGCGATTCATGATGTCCTGCAGGTTGCCCGGAAAGACGATGTCCTTCACGTCGGCGCGCAGGATTCGCACGCCGTACGAGTCGGCGAGCACCTGCACGTCGGCGAGGATGTCCTCGGAGAGCTGGTTGCGGTTGGTCAGGATCTCGTCGAGGGTCATCGATGCCAGGGAACGCCGCGCGGCGAGCTGCACGTCGCTGTAGAGCCGGTCCTCGTACGAGGCGACCTTCTCCACCGCGGCGACCGGGTCCACGACCCGGTACTGGGTCAGGATGCTCACCCGTACCGCGACCTTGTCGGAGGTCAGGATCTCCTGGCCCTTGATGGTGAGCTCGCGCTCACGCATGTCCACCTGGGCGATCTCGACCACCGGCCGGCGCACCCAGTTGCTCGAGGGCCGGGGCAGCTCGTAGCGGCCCGCCTCGAGAACCTCGATGAGGCGGCCATCGACATAGCGCAGACCACGATGCGTGCTCTTGATGAGTACCTCGCGACGCTTCGGCTGGTTCGCCATGATGACCTCCGGGTGGAGCGACACAAATTACGTAGGGGTGGTCCCGGGCAGCAATCCGATCTGAAAGACCGGTGGCCACGATGGGGTGTCCGCGAACACTTCGAGGATAATCGTTATGTACGACGCCTTGTGACCCAGGTTTCTGGAGTCCTGGACCGGGACCGCCATCCATGAGAGCAGACCGGCGCAACGACCACAACGCAGTTACGCCGCACGCGGCACGCGCGTCAGATGCCGTTGCGCGCGATGACGTCGCGGTACCAGGCGGCGCTGCCCTTCGGTGTGCGCTGCTGACTGGTGAAGTCGACGTGCACGATGCCCCAGCGCTGCGTGTAGCCCTGTGCCCACTCGAAGTTGTCCAGCAACGACCACACGTGGTAGCCCTCCAACCTCGCGCCGTCCGCGATCGCCTGGTGCGCGGCGGCGAGGTGGTCGCGCAGGTACTCGACGCGCTGCGGGTCGTCGACGCCCTCGGCGACATCGACCGCGCCGGCGTTCGGGATGCCGTTCTCCGTGATCACCAGCGGCACGCCGGGATAGTCGCGGTTCAGCCGGACCAGGAGGTCGTGCAGACCATCGGGATAGATCTGCTCCCACGTCGCGATCGAGGTGGGCTTGAGCGTCACGTTACCGCCCTGGCTGTCGACGAAGACAGGGTTGTAGTAGTTCACCCCGAGCAGGTCCACGCCCGTGCCGATGATGGCGAGGTCGCCGTCGCGGACCACCCCCTGCAGTGCCGCCCATGGCCGCTCACCGAGGAACTGGGCCGCGTCGGTCGGGTACGCGCCGCGGAAGATGGGGTCGAGGTAGAGCCGGTTCTGCACGCCATCGGCGAGCTCGACCTGAGCATCGGCGCCGGTCTGCGCCGGGTACGCGGGCGCGAGGTTCAGCGCCGGCCCGATCCGCCCGCCGACACCGGCCGCGCGGAAGGCCTGGACCGCGCGACCATGCGCGAGCGCCAGGTGGTGCGCGGCGACCGCGGCCGCCGCGGCGTCGCGCTTGCCCGGTGCCATCGAGCCGTAGGTGTAGCCGACCTGGACGATCGTCTTCGGCTCGTTGATGGTCAGCCAGGTCGGCACCTGCGCGCCGAGCTCCCGGAACATCACCTCGGCGTAGTCGGCGAACCACGACGCGCAGTCCCGGTTCTCCCAGCCGCCCTCGTCCTGCAGCGGCTGGGGCAGGTCCCAGTGGAACAGCGTCGCCATCGGCGCGATGCCGCGCTCGTGCAGTCCTTCCACGAGTCGCTTGTAGAAATCCAGCCCCTTGGAGTTGACGTCCCCCCGGCCCGTCGGCATGATCCGGGGCCAGGCGATGGAGAAGCGGTAGCTCCGGATGCCCAGATCCCGCATGAGGTCCAGGTCGCCGGCCCACCGATGGTAGTGGTCGCAGGCGATGTCGCCGGTCGAACCGTCCACAATGGTCCCCGGCTGGTGGCTGAACGTGTCCCAGATAGACGGTCCGCGCCCGTCCTCGGCGGCAGCGCCCTCGATCTGGTACGCCGAGGTCGCCGCTCCCCAGACGAAGCCGGGTGGGAAGGTGAGCCCCTGCGGCGCGACGGTCGCGCTCGGCGCGGGGTTAGCGTCGCGACGCTCGCACGCCGCGAGTACCGGCACGCCGACCGCGAGTGTGGCGGTCGTGCTCAGCAGCCTGCGGCGGCTCAGGCCACCCGCCATCTCGACCAACCCCTGGTTCGACCCGGAATGGGAGCGCTCCCATACCCAGCGTCCAACCTACCCCCTAGCGCGGCGCGCAGACAAGACCCGGTGATCGAGGGCGCAGCCGTGTGGATGAAGATCATCTCGCACGGCTGTGCCCTCGATCACCGGTTCAGGAGGTGGCGAGCCGACCGGACGGATCCTCCAGATGCGCCCGTACGAACCACTGGTACTGCTCGAGGTCGTGCAGTTGCTGGATGAGCAGGTCCTGCGACACGAGGTCGATGTCCTCGAGCTTCTGCATCGCCTGACGGTGCTGGCTGATGACGTCGTCGTAGACGCGGTCGAGCGCCCCGAGGTGCTCCTGCGTGTCGGCCCGACCGAGCGGGTACTCGTCGCCGCCCCGCTCGCGCGCCAGGGCACCGAGCGTGCCGATCGGGGACACACCGAGGGCCGCGATCCGCTCCGCGGTCGCGTCGACCATCTTGCGTACGCCCTTGGCCTGCGGGTCGAGCATCTCGTGCACCCCGATGAAGTGGGGCCCCACGACGTTCCAGTGCACGTGCTTGAGGGTCAACTGCAGATCAGTGAGCGCGGTGAGCCGGTCCTGGAGCACACCTGCCGCGGCAGCGCCCGCGTTATCCGTGAGTCCGGGTGCGGTGAACTTGTTCTTCGTCATCGTTCCTCCCCTCGTCTGTCCATTCTCGTGGACCGTCCTGGCCACCGACCCCGGAACGCCGGGATCGGCTGCTCGCACAGACGTACGACCCGATGCTCGCTCATAGGATGGTCGGTACGGTCATCCGTGCGGGCACCCAGTGGAGGAGTGACATGTCGCCGCAGCCGCAGACGTACGAGTTCCAAGCCGAGGCCCGCCAGCTCCTGCAGTTGGTAATTCATTCAATCTACTCGAATAAAGACATCTTCCTGCGCGAGCTCGTCTCGAACGCGGCCGACGCGCTGGACAAGCTCAAGATGGCCACGTTCCTGGACAAGGACCTCGACGCCGATATCTCTGACCTGCACATCGAGATCTCAGCCGACCCGGCGCAGCGGACGCTGACCGTGTGGGACAACGGAATCGGCATGTCCCGGGACGAGGTCGTGGACCTCATCGGCACGATTGCCCGGTCGGGGACGGCGGAGTTGCTGCGCACGCTGCGCGAAGGCACGGGCAGCGACGGGACGCGGGTCGCGCCCGAGCTCATCGGCCAGTTCGGGGTGGGCTTCTACTCCAGCTTCATGGTCGCTGACCGGGTGAGCCTGCTGACCCGGCGCGCCGGCACCGGGCAGGCGACCCGCTGGGAGTCCGATGGCCAGGGTAGCTACACCATCGAGTCTCTCGATGAGGACGTACCGCCCGTGGGCACCGCGGTGACCCTGCACCTCAAACCCGCCGACGACGAGGACCATCTGTTCGACTACGCCTCCGAGTGGAAGATCCGCGAGATCGTCAAGCGCTACTCGGACTTCATCCCCTGGCCGATCCGCATGGCCGTGCAGCGGTCGACCGATCCGACCACGACCACCGAGATCGAGACGCTCAACTCGATGAAGGCGCTGTGGACGCGGCCGCGCGATGAGGTGAAGGACGAGGAGTACCACGAGTTCTACAAGCACGTCAGCCACGACTGGACCGACCCGCTGGAGACCATCCACATGCGCGGTGAGGGCACGGTCGAGTACGAGGCCCTGCTGTTCCTACCGGCCCGGGCGCCGTTCGATCTCTACCGGGCCGACGCCCGACGGGGAGTCCAGCTCTACGTCAAGCGCGTCTTCATCATGGACGACTGCGAGGAGCTCACCCCGCCGTACCTGCGCTTCGTCAAGGGCGTCGTCGACGCGCACGACGTGTCGCTCAACGTCTCCCGGGAGATCCTGCAGCGCGACCGGGCGATCCAGGTGATCCGCAAGCGACTGGTCCGCAAGGTGCTCGGCACCATCAAGGAGATGATCGCGCAACGGCCCGAACGGTACCGCACGTTCTGGGATCAGTTCGGCAGGGCCCTGAAGGAGGGCCTGCTATCAGACGCCGACAACCGCGAGACGATCCTGGAGTGCTGTTCGTTCGCGTCCACACACGACAGTGCCAACCTCGTGACGCTGCACGACTACGTGAGCCGGATGAGCCAGGGCCAGGAGAGCATCTATGTACTCACCGGCGAGTCGCGTGCGGCCATCGAGCACTCGCCGCACCTGGAAGCCTTGCGCGCCAAGGGTTTCGAAGTCCTGCTGCTGACCGATCCGGTGGACGAGGTCTGGGTCGACCTCGGCCTGTCGTTCGACGGCAAGCCGTTCCAGTCGGTGGCTCGAGGACAGGTCGACCTGCCGGGCGACCAGCCGGAGCCCGCGACCGGCGAATTCGCCGGGCTGCTGGAGTTCATGACCGGCGCCCTCGCCGACCAGGTCAAGCAGGTCCGCCTCTCGACCCGGTTGACCACGTCGCCCGCGTGCATCGTCACCGACGCCGCCGACATGACGCCAGCGTTGCAGCGGATGCTGCGCGCGATGGGTCAGGAGGTGCCGCCGAGCAAGGTGATCCTCGAGCTCAACCCCGACCACCCGCTGGTGCGACGGCTGCGCGAGGTCCAGGAGCAGCGGCCCGATGACGAGGGGCTCACCGCGAGTGTCGAGCTGCTCTATGGCACCGCGGTACTCGCCGAGGGCGGCGACCTCCCCGACCCGGCCCGGTTCGCCCGCCTGCTCGCCGACCGCCTCGCCACCACCCTCTGAGCGGGCGGAGCTGGTCGGCCGGCCTCCACACGGCCCGGTTCAGGGCTAGCGCCGATGTAGCAGACATGCTATCTTCGGCCGCAGCTGTACTGCAGATCGTACAGCTTCTGTGGAGGGGTAGGGCACGGTGGTGGTGGTGGAGCAGGCCCGATCGCGGGGCGGGTTGACGGATCCCGGGGACGAGACGCTCGCGATCGAGGTCCGCGATCTGCGGATGCGCTACGGATCGACCGATGTCCTCACCGGCGTCACGTTCGGCGCGCGCGGCGGTGAGGTCCTCGCGCTGCTCGGGCCCAATGGCGCGGGCAAGACGACGACCATCGAGATCCTTGAGGGTTTCCGCATGCGGTCGGCCGGGCACGTTCGGGTGCTCGGGCTGGACCCAGCGCACGGCGACGAGCGCTGGCGGGCCCGGCTCGGGGTGGTGTTGCAGTCCTGGCGCGACCACGCGAAATGGCGGGTGCGCGAGCTGCTCGCCCATCTCGGTTCCTACTACGAGCCGTACTCCACGCCCCAGCGCCGGCGTCCATGGGACACCGACGCCCTGATCGACGCGGTCGGCCTCACGCCGCACGCCGGCAAGCGCGTGGGTCAGCTCTCCGGCGGGCAGCGGCGGCGGCTGGACGTCGCGATCGGCATCGTGGGCCGTCCCGAACTGCTCTTCCTCGACGAGCCGACGGCGGGCTTCGACCCACACGCGCGCCGGGAGTTCCACGAGCTGGTACACCATCTGTCCGATGTGGACGATACCACGATCCTGCTCACCACCCACGACCTCGACGAGGCGGAGAAGCTCGCCGATCGCATCCTGGTGCTCGCCGCAGGCACGATCATCGCCGACGGCTCGGCGGACGAGCTCTCCCGGCGCATGTCGACCAGCGCCGAGGTCCGCTGGAGCGTGGGCGGCGCGCGCTTCGTGCACGCCACCAACGAGGCGACCCGGTTCGTCCGCGAGCTGTTCATCGAGCACGGTGAGCAGGTCACCGACCTGGAGGTACGCCGGGCCAGCCTCGAGGAGACCTACATGGCCCTGGTCCGGGAGGCCGAGTCCGGCCAGAAGCTCGACGCCGTACGGGCCTTCGAAGGAGCGAAATGAACGCCACACTGCGCACGTTCCGCGTCGGCGTGATCCGGGGCTGGACGGAGTTCAAGCACACGTTCGGCAACTTCCAGGACCTCTTCGGCTACCTGTTCCCGACCGTGCTTCTGTTGACCGTCATGGTGTTCATGCGCAATGCCACGGTTCCCGGCACGACCTTCTCCCTCGGTGCCCGGACCCTGCCGAGTGCCCTGGGCATGGGCATCGCGTTCGGCGGACTGGTGAACCTGGCCCAGCAACTGCTCGTCGAGCGCGAGGACGGCACCCTGCTGCGGGCCAAGGCAACGCCCAACGGCATGCTCGGCTACCTGGTAGGGAAGATCACCGTCGTCTCGGCGATGATGGTCATCAGCCTGGCCCTGCAGCTCATCCCCGGGCTGCTCATCTTCCACTCCCTACAGGTCAACACCGTCCACGCGTGGTTCACGCTCATCTGGGTCGTGTTGGTCGGGCTCGTCGCCATGCTGCCGCTGGGCGCGATCGTGGGGTCGCTGTTCGAGAACCCCCGCAACTTCGGTCTGGTCATGCTGCCCTTCATGGGGCTCATCGCGACATCGGGTATCTTCTATCCGATCACGAACTTCCCGACCTGGCTGCAGGGGCTCGCGCAGGCGTTCCCCGTCTACTGGCTCGGGCTGGGCATGCGCTCGGCCCTGCTGCCCGACGGACTGTCGGCGGTCGAGATCTCCGGGTCGTGGCGGCACCTGGAGACGCTCGGTGTGCTCGGCACCTGGGCGGTCGCCGGGATCATCCTCGCGCCGATCATCCTGCGTCGCATGGCGCGCCGCGAGTCCGGCTCGCGCGTCGCGCAGCGGCGGGAGCGGGCGATCAGGCGGGCCACATGAGGCTGGCCCACGGCTCGGGGCGGATGATCCCACGTGGCCAGTGAGACGATCTACAACCGGATCGCGATGCTGCGTGCCGAGCGTGGCGTCTCGCGCCGGCAACTCGCGGACGCGCTCGGGGTGCACTACCAGACGGTCGGGTACCTCGAACGCGGCGAGTTCGCACCGAGCCTGCACCTGGCGTTGCGGTTGGCCCAGTACTTCCAGGTTCCGGTCGAGGTGATCTTCTCAACTGAGCCGTTCCCCCGCCTCGGCGCGCCCGTCCACGTCGGCTCTCCGCGTTGATCTAGGCCGCGTCGCTGCGTTGATCTAGGGCACACGACCGCTTGTTGATCTCCAACCACGGTCCGATGCCCTAGATCAACGGCGGTCAGCCGGGGATGTCGTTGAGAGTCTTCTCGATGGACGCGAGGCGCTTGTCGATCTGCTCCACGCGCTCGGCCAGCTTCCGGTTGGTCTCCGCGGATGCGGCGATCGCCGTCGCGATCTGGTCGTCCGTGGTGCTACGAGCGCCGGCGCGGGTCCTCGTCGTGGAGACGACGATCCAGCCCACGATCGCGGCGAGGGGCACGGCCGCCCACACTAACCCCCACAGAGCGTCATGCACGCTGATCTCCTTCGTCCGCCAGCGGCGCCAAGCCGCCGGATGAGATGCCGCCCAACGCAGGACTGGCCTTCACGGCGGCGACCACGGCGCCGATGTCGACCAGGACCTCGAACGGGACGATGGCGAAATACTTCAGGGCCTTGCCGTCGGCGGACAGCTCGAGGTGACCCGAGACGAAGCCTGCCTCCTCCAAGCGCCGGATGTGCATATAGAGCAGTGCCCGCGACATGCCCAGCCGCCGGGCCAGCTCGCTCACGTGCGTGGAGCCGCTGGCGAGCTGAGCGAGGATCCGCAGTCGGTGCGGATTGGCTACGGCGGCGAGCCGGTTGGCCAACTCGTCGACATCCACACCCACACCTTCCGCTGTTCTCGACACGTGCAAGGCAAAGCTTACACGTGCCAGTCAAGCGCTCCCGGGGGCGGAGGCGCTAGGCGGAGGCGGGGTGGTCGGAGGGGATCGTGTCGTCGGGCTCCGGTGGTCGCAACAGCCAGGTGGCGAGCTTGCCGCCGGTCTCGAGGAGGCTGCCGACCTTGCTGCCCAGGAACGACGGCGCGCCGCCGTGGGCGCCCGGCGAGCGGAGATGCCGCCCCACCAAGCAGGTGTACTGGGTCAGGGTCTGCGCCGCGGTGGCGAAGTCGAGCGTGCTGAGCAACTCGTCGGCGATGCCGAAGGGCACCGACAGTGGCAGTAGGCCCCGCGCGTACTCGGTCGCCCAGACGCCCGTGGTGAAGTTCATGGCCCGCGCCTGGTTGGGGCCGACGTACACGACGTCGCCGGGGCGGTAGACCCGCTTCTCGAACTGGCCCTCGCCGTAATACCACATCTCGCCGTCGATGACCGTGTCCCAGAACCCCACCTGGTGACGACCGGAGTGCCCCTCGGAGCCGATCGGGGTGCCCCAGATCATGATGTACTCGAAGATCGATGCGTAGTACAGCTTCATCTGGATCATCGCCCCGCCGGCGTTGCTGAAGATCCACGGCTGGTCGTGGTCGAGCCGCCCCGGGTAGTGCTCCTCCATGGCGGCAGCGAACGCTTCGAACATCTCGGGCTTCGGCTTGCCGAGGGCACTCATCGAGCACTTGTGCACGACGTCGGGGTCGAAGATGTAGGCCATGCCCTGATCATCCACGCCAACGGGCGCAAGACAAGGGGTTGCGGCCGTACGGCCGGGCACTCCGGCCCTCGGCGTTACGCGGCGCTCTCCCAGTCCGGGCGCAGCGGCATGTCCGAGCCACCGTCGGCGTGCAGCCTGACGCCGAGCACCTGGTGCAGCTGGATCTGGTTGCGCTCGAAGCCGAGCCGGACCCCGGCGAGGTAGAGGCGCCAGGTGCGGGCCTTCGGCAGCCCTACCTCCCGGACCGACTCGTCCCAGTGCGCGTCGAGGTTCTCGGCCCACGCCCTGGTGGTCATCGCGTAGTGCTCACGCAGGTTCTCCTCGTGGCGCACCTCGAAGCCGGCATCGTGCATGTCGGAGATGATCCTGCCGACGCCGGTGAGTTCCCCGTCGGGGAAGATGTAGCGGCTGATGAACCCGTTGCGCGCCACCGGGGTCTGGTTGTCCGGCTCGGTGATGCAGTGGTTGAGCAGACGCCCCCCGGGACGCAGCCGCTTGTGCAGGAACGCGAAGTAGGCGGGCATCTGCCGCACGCCGATGTGCTCGGTCAGGCCGATCGAGCTGATCGCGTCGAACTCCTTCTCCTCGACATCGCGGTAATCGAGGTGGCGCACCTCGGCGAGGTCGCTCAGACCGGCGTCGGCGATCGCCTTCTGGGCCCACTCCGCCTGCCGCCGCGACAGCGTGACCCCCAGCGCCTTGACGCCGTAGTGCCGGGCCGCGTGCATGACCATGCCGCCCCAGCCGCAGCCCACGTCGAGCAGCCGCATGCCCGGCCGCAGGCCGATCTTGCGGGCCACCAGGTCATGCTTGGCGAACTGCGCCTCCTCGAGCGTCGCGGCGGCCGTCGGGTAGACCGCGCAGGTGTACGCCATCGACGGGCCGAGCAGCCATTCGTAGAACTTGTTCGAAACGTCGTAGTGGTGGGAGATAGCCTGGCTGTCCCGCGCCTTGCTGTGCCGGCGGCCACGCAGACGGACCTCCTGCGGCGGCCGGGGCGGCCGGCGCAGCAGGCGCAGACCGCCGAGCTGGCGCACCAGCGTGAGCATCTCGGCGACGGGAACGTCGAACCTCTGGTTACCCAATGTGGACAGTGCCGTGTAGAGGTCGCCATCGACGTTGATCTCGCCACTGACAAAGGCGCGGGCGAGACCGAGCTGGTTCGGCGACGTGGCAAGGAAGTTGAACGCTCGGGGCGAACGGAAATCGATGGTTACCGGAGCATCGGCCGGCCCTGCCCGGCTGCCGTCGAAGACCTTCACCTGGACCTGGTTGGTGTTCCGGGCGATCACCCGGGCGATGGCGTCCGCACGCGTCACCGTCGTTCCCCTCTCCGCCATGTCAGTTGTCCGGTGCCGGGCATCAGGCGCTGACCTTGCGGTACAGGTCTGGCAGGCGACCGTCCGGATCGTAGGCCGCCTTCACCGCCCGGTAGGCGGCACCGTTGTACCGGTGCCAGAACTCGTCGGCCGAGTAGTGCACGGTCGAGTAGAGCGACTTGTGCCCACCCAGCGCGTGCACCGCCTCCTCCACGAGCCGGTTGTGGTGGTCTTCGGCCTGGCCGGCCGCCAGCGAAACGGTCGACCAGAAGCCCACGTTCACGTAGAGCTGGCTCGGCTCCAGCGGATAGAGCGGCCAGGCGGTGCTGGCGCGCAGCCTCAGCGGACAGAGCCAGACCGGAGTGATGCCGACGTCGCGGTGGAAGACATCGAGGAACTTCGCCGTGGCATCGATCGGGATCTCGACGTCCTGCACCACCGACTCACCCGGCCGTTGCCCGCGCAGCCGCGCGACCCGGTCGGAGAGCTGGTGCCGGCGGTCGAAGGCGACCATGCGCCGGTACACATCGGAGCGCCGGTAGCGGCGGGGCCACAGCCGACGGACGACGGGCGACTGGACGCCAAGGGCCCGCGAACACCAGAACCAGTCGGTGTCCCAGCGCCACAGATAATCCCGCACCGACAGATAATCCTCCTCGCGGCGCTGCAGCGAGCGGTAGTAGATCCCCATCCCGGTGTAGTCGCTGGTGGCCGGTGCCTCATCGACGAAGGTGCCTATCGTGATGTATTGCTCATCCGGAGAGAAGACCGTACCGTCGACAAAGTCCACGCTCTGCCCGTCATGGCTGCGCTTCGTGCAGACCTCGCCCATCGCCGCCAGGCAGTCCTCGGCGGCGGAGAAACGCAGATGGCGCAGGCGTACGTACGGCTTGACCGGCTCCAGTTCGATGACCAACCGCAGGGAGTAGCCGAGCGTGCCGTAGGAGTTCGGGAATGCCCGGAACAGGTTGGCGTGCTCGTTGGTCTCGCTGGCGACCACGACGCGCCCGTCGCCGGTGAGCACCTCCAACTCGCGCACCGACTCGTGCGGCAGGCCGTTGCGGAACGAGGAGGACTCGATGCCCAGCCCCGCCACCGCGCCGCCCAGCGTGATGGTCTTCAACTGCGGCACCACGAGCGGCATCAGCCCGTGCGCGAGCGTGGCGTCGACCAACGTCTCGTAGGTCGTCATGCCCTGCACGTGCGCGGTGCGCGTGACCGGGTCGACCGAGAGCACGCCATCGAGCCCGGAGACGTCCAGGCCTGGCAGCCGCTCCCGAGCGCCGAAGCGGAACAGGTTCGACGTGCGCTTGGCCAACCGTACGGGCGAACCCGGCGGCAGAGCGTCGTACGCCTCGCGCAGGCGTCGGGTCGCCGCAGCATGCCTCGCGTCGAGCATCTGATCACCTGCCACCCTCGCACCGTACAACGGCCTGCGCTGTACGGACACCGCCGGACGGGCGGCTCAGACCAGCTTGAGCGCCTCGGCGTAGTGGCAGGCCGTCGGGTGGCCGGAGCCGCGATCGACCAGCGCCGGCAGTTCGTTGACGCACTTCTCCTGCTCGCTCGGCGTGAGCTGGGTCGCGAACTTGGGGCAGCGGGTGCGGAACCGGCAGCCGGAGGGTGGGTTGACCGGGCTGGGCACATCCCCGGTGAGCAGGATGCGCTTGCGGGTGCGCTCCTTGTGCGGGTCGGGCAGCGGGATCGCCGAGATGAGGGCCTGGGTGTACGGGTGCGTGGCCTTCTGGAAGATCTCCTCCACCGGCGCGGTCTCGACGATGCGGCCCAGGTACATCACCGCGACCCGGTGCGCGATGTGGCGAATCACCGAGAGGTCGTGCGAGATGAACAGGAACGACAGCCCGAGGTCGTGCTGCAGGTCCTCCAGCAGGTTGATCACGCCGGCCTGGATCGAGACGTCCAGCGCCGAGACCGGCTCGTCCAGCACCAGCACCTTCGGCTTGAGGGCCAGCGCCCGGGCGATGCCGATGCGCTGGCGTTGGCCGCCGGAGAACTGGTGCGAGTAGCGGTTGCCGTGCTCTGGGTTGAGCCCGACCTGGCGCAGGAGGCCCCGGACCTGGGCCCAGCCCTGCTCGCCGGAGCCGAACAGACCGTGGATCCGCAACGGCTCGGCCACGATCTCGTTGACCGTCATCCGCGGGTCGAGCGAGGCGAACGGGTCCTGGAACACGATCTGCAGGTCCCGCCGCAACGGGCGCATCGCCCGCTGGGAGAGCTTCGTGAGCTCCCGTCCGCCATAGCCGATCGATCCCGAGGTCGCGCCGACCAGGTTGAGCAGCAGCCGTCCGGTCGTGGTCTTGCCACAGCCCGACTCGCCGACCAGGCCCAGCGTCTCGCGCGGCATGAGGTCGAACGAGATGTCGCAGACCGCGTGCACGTCACCGATCGTGCGGCGCACGAGGCCCTTGGAGCGCACCGGGAAGTGCTTGACCAGGTTGCGCACCGAGACCACCGGCGTCGCCGAGCCCACGGGCGGCGGGGCGACCTGGCTTGGTGCGGAGACGCCGGTCACTGTGTTACCTCCAGGTCCGCGACCTCGGGCAACTCCGGGTCGGCCGATGACGTCCCGAACAGGTCCCCGGCCGTGCGGCCGACGAGCTCGGTGTGGAAGTGGCACGCCGCCAGATGGTGCGGGCTGTCCGTGGGCACGAGGGAGGGCTCTACCTCGTCGCAGATCTCGCGCGCCAGCGGGCAGCGCGGCGTGAACGGGCACCCCGGCGGCAGGTTCACCAGCGAGGGCGGCGAGCCCTGGATCGGCGAGAGTCGTTGTCTGCGGGAGCTGTCGAGCCGGGGCAGGCTGCCGAGCAGGCCGAGGGCGTACGGCATGCGGGGGTTGTAGAAGATGTCGTCCGCGGTACCGGTCTCGACGAGCTTGCCGGCGTACATCACGCAGATCCGGTCCGCGTGGCCCGCGATCACGCCCAGGTCGTGCGTGATGAGCACGAGCGCGGCGCCCGTCTCGGCCCGGGCGGCCTCGAGTGCCTCCAGCACCTGAGCCTGCACGGTCACGTCCAGGGCCGTGGTCGGCTCATCGGCGATGATCACATCGGGGTTGTTCGCCATGGCGATCGCGATCACCGCACGCTGGCGCATGCCGCCGGACATCTCGTGGGGGTAGTTGTCCACCCGCTGCTCCGGGTGCGGGATGCCCACGATGCGCAGCAACTCGATCGCGCGGTCGCGGGCTTCGATCTTGGAGATCTCGTTGTGCGCGAGCACGGCCTCGGCGACCTGGCTGCCGACCCGGTACACCGGGTTCAGCGAGGTGAGCGGGTCCTGGAAGATCATGGAGATCTTGGCACCCCGGATCCGGCTGAGGCCCTTGTCCGAGAGCCCCAGCAGCTCCTCGCCCTGGAACTTGATCGACCCGGTGATCTTCGCCGACTTCGGCAGCAGACCCATCACGGCGAGCGAGCTGACCGACTTGCCCGATCCCGACTCGCCCACGATGCCGAGCGCCTCGCCGCGGCGCAACTCGTAGCTGACACCGCGGACTGCGTGGACCTCGCCGTCCTCCGTGGGGAAGGTAACGGTCAGATCCTGGACTTCGAGCGAGACGTTGGGCTTTGTCTGGGCGGTTCGTACGGGCTCGAAGTTCGTGATCACCGACGCTGCCTTGTCTGCTGGGGGTCGAGGGCGTCGCGCAGCCCGTCACCGACGAAGTTCACGGAGAGCGCGAAGACGATGATGAACAAGCCCGGGAAGTAGAACAGCCAGGGCCGGGTGAAGACCGCGCCCTGCCCGGCGGAGACGAGCAGGCCGAGCGAGGTGTCCGGGGCCTGGATGCCGAAGCCGAAGAACGACAGCGCGGTCTCGCCGAGGATGCCCGCGGCCACGAGCAGCGTCGCGTTGACGATCACCACCGCGAAGGCGTTGGGGATCAGGTGCCGCGACATGATCCGTCCGTTGGTGGCGCCCAGCGCGCGGGACGCCTCGATGTACTCGCGCTCCCGCAGCGAGAGCACCATGCCGCGCACGACGCGGGCCACGTAGGGCGCGGAGAGGCTGCCGAGGATGATCCCGATGATCCACCAGCCGGAGCTCGCGTGGCGTGCCTGGCTGCGGGCGATCGCGGCGGCCAGGGCCAGACCCGGGATCGTGAGGATCAGGTCGGCCAGCCGCATGAGGCCGGAGTCCACCCAACCGCGCAGGAAGCCGGCGACCACGCCCCAGATGCTGCCGGCCACGGTGGCCAGCACCGCGATCAGGAGCGCGACCTTGATCGACTGCTGCGTCCCCCGCATCACCTGGGCCATCACGTCGTGGCCGAGGTTGTCGGTGCCCATCGGGTAGTGGATGTTGGGCTTGGCATTGCTGGGTCCGTTCAGGAATCGGTAGTCGTGCGTCCAGACGAGCGGGCCCACGAAGGCGAAGAGGGCCATCGCGATGAGCACGCCGAGGCTGACCACCGCGGCCCGGTGACGCAGGAAGCGACGCGTCGCCTGGCGGAGCTGGCTGCGCTCTTTGATGGTGAACTCGCGCTCGACGGGCCTGGTGAGTTGCCCGGACGGCGGCGGGGATCCTGGCGCCAGCGCTGGCCCCGTCCCGGTCGTCGTGGTTCCGCTTGTCGTGGTTCCGCTTGTGGCGGTGGTGGTGGCCGTGGGTTCAGGCATGGCGGATCCTCGGGTCGAGAACGCCGTAGAGCAGGTCGGCGACGAGGTTGAACACGATGACGATGGTGGCGGTGACCAGCAGCCATGCCATCAGCAGATAGACATCGTATTGGATCAGCGACTGCTGGAACAGTGCGCCCATGCCGCGCCACTGGAACACCGACTCCGTGATGATGGCGCCGCCGAAGAGCGCGGCGATGTCCAGCGCGGTGACCGTGGTGAGCGGGATGAGCGCGTTGCGCAGCGCGTGCTTGACCAGCACCCGGCGTGACGAGAGGCCCTTGGCCCGGGCGAGCCGGACGTAGTCGCTGTCCAGCACCTCGAGCAGGGAGGCGCGGGTGAACCGGGTCCACGAGGCGTAGCCCGCGAGCCCGAGCGCGATCGTCGGCAGGACCAGGTGGCCGATGATGTCCGAGGTCGTGGTCCACCACGCGTGGTTGGGTAACTGCGCATCCACCGATCTGTCACCGATCGTGAAGAAGGTGGCCGGGTTGACGTGCTGGTTGTACCAGATGCCCCCGGCCTTGAGCAGCGCCGCGAACCAGAAGATCGGCATGGAGAAGAAGAGGAAACCGAAGAACGTGGTGGTGTAGTCGAACGGGCTGTACTGCCGCACGGCGCTGAGCACGCCGGTGACCACTGCGAGCACCAACGCGATGAAGACCGCGGCCAGCACGAGCCGCATCGTGACCCACATGTGGCTGCCGAGCTCGCCACCGATGCTGTCGGTGGGGTTCACCGACGGCCCGAAGTTGCCGTGCAGCACCAAGCCCTTGAGCCAGAGCAGGTACTGCTCCGGCAACGGCCGGTCCAACCAGAGGCGATGCTCCTCGGCGCGAATCGTCGCGGCCGGCACCGGTGGGTTGCGCAGCCTGAGATCCTGCAGGGGGTCGCCCAGCAGCTTGCCAATGATGAACACGAGGATCGTCGACCCGATCAGCACGGGAATCGAGATCAGCACGCGCCTGAGGATGAAGACGAACACCGTGAACCTCCTGCGACACACCGCCACTCTTGGGGCAGGACCCCGGGTGTCAGTGACACCCGGGGTCCCGCTGTGTGTGGAAGAAGAGGGAACGCGTTCCTACGCCTGAGGCGTCAGGAGGCGCGCAGACCCCACTCCTGCACGTTGTACGGCGGTCCGACCGAGGTCGAGTTGTTCCGCAGGTTGGCGATGTTCGTGTCGGCCGCCAGGAAGGTCGGCTTCTGGAACAGCGGCAGCACGTACGCCGCCGCGGACAGGATGGCGTCCGACTGGTTCAGCAGGTCGTTGCCCGCGTTGTTGTCGGGGTTGGTCGCCGCCTGCTGCAGCAGCTGGTCGCTCTGGGCGTCGGCGAAGTGCGAGTAGTTGCTCCCACTGTCGCTCTTCCAGAGCTGGATGCCGCCCGCGTACGGGAACGGGTTACCCACCCAGGCGAAGATGATGATGTCGAAGTCGCCCGAGACGAGCGTGCCACCGAGGTCGGTGAGCGGCTCGAGGGTCAGCTGGATACCCAGCTTCGCCAACTGGGCCTGGAGCAGCTCGCCGCTCTGCTCACGAAGGGTGTTGCCCTCCGTGTAGCGGAACCGGAGCTTGACATCCTGACCCGACGGGGTCTTCAGCGCCGTACCCACGCCCTGGTAGCCGGCCTGGGTAAGGATCTGCTTCGCGGCGTCGACATTGCCGGCGCCCTGTCCGGTCGGGGTGATGGTGTCCTTGTAGCCAGCCTGCCCAGGCACGAAGTTGTGGCTGTTCAGCGGCTTGAGGCCCGGAACGAACAGGCCGACCGTCTTGTCGATGATCTCCTGACGGTCGATCGCTGTGAAGATCGCCTTGCGGAGCGCGGCGTCCTTCAGCATCGGGTTCTTGCCGTTCAGGTCGAAGTGCTCCCAGGTCAGGCCCTGGCCCAGCGTGTAGGACACGTTGGGAAGGTTCTTGACCGAGTCGACGATGTCCTGGTTGGGCTGCGGGTAGATCGCGTTGACCTCACCGTTCTGCAGCGCCGGGACCTCGGCCGTCTGGTCCGTGATGATCCGGAAGATCAGCTTGTCCAGCGACGGCTTGACCGCGCCGTACCACTTGTCGTTGGGCACCAGGGTGACCGAGGTGTCCTTGACGAAGTCACTGATCTTGTACGGGCCACCCGAGTAGGTCGGCACGTTGTCGTTGAACCACTTCCACGCCGACGCGAGACCGGCCGCCGTGTTGATGTCACCGTGCTGCGCCGCGATGTGCGCCGGGTACAGCGTGCCGAACGGCAGCTTCCAGTCGGCGAACGGCGTCGAGTAGACAACCGTCACGGTCTTGCCGTTGTCCGAACCGGTGACCGATGCGACCTGGTCGTAGCCAGCGGTGGAGGCCTGGTAGCAGCCGGTCGATCCCGCGACCGGGTTACCGTCCGCGTCCGTCTCCGGCGGCGGGCAGTCCTTGCCGTTCTGGGTCTTCCAGGCGTAGATGAAGTCCTGGACGTCGATCGGCGTGCCGTCGTCCCAGACCGCCTCTGGCTTGATCTTGTAGACGACCGTCTCCGGGTTGGTGCTGGTCACCTCGACGGAGGACACGAAGTCGGGGTTGTTGACGACCTGGAAGTCGGGCTGCACGATGAACGGCCCGGCTGGCAGGACAGCGTCGAGGACCTCAGCGAAGTCGAACGTGTTCGACAGCGCGTCGTTGAGGTTCCAGCCGCTGATCTTCTTCTCGATGGTGTAGGTCACGGTGCCGCCTTGGGCGGTCGCACCCTTGTTGCAGTTGACCGGGTCAGTCCCGCAGTCCGCCAGGCTGCCTGGCGTGGTATTGGTCGGCTTGCTCGTGCACGCCGAAAGTGCGAGCACTGACACCGCGCCGACCGCGAAGAGGCTGACGAGCAATCTCGATGTGCGCGTCAGGCCTCCGATCGAACTCCGTGCCATACAGATGCCTCCTCAGGGCACAAGGGGGTGAGGTCCTCACACTGTTGCATCCCGCACGTCTGTGCGTACAGACGCCGTTACCAAGCCGATACGGAGTCGAAAGGCGAGGTGCATCACGAACCGTCACGAATCCCGGCCGTACAGCCAACGGGCTTGGTTTCCTGTTCCCGTACAGTTACCGCGGAGTAGGAGTAATGGCCGGCCTGCTCACCGGTCCTGTCTTGTGAGTGGAGGGCGTGGGTGACCGACCGTGCCGGGTTGCGCGTTGCCTTGCTGACCTACCGGGGAAACCCGTTCTGTGGCGGACAGGGAATTTACGTTCGGCATCTCAGCCGCGAGCTCAGCCGACTCGGTCACGACGTCACGGTGGTGTCGGGGCCGCCGTATCCCGTCCTCGACGAGGGCGTGACCCTGGTGGAACTGCCGAGCCTCGATCTCTACCGCGAGCCCGATCCGTTCCGCATCCCGCGGTTGCGTGAGTACCGCGACTGGATCGACGTGCTTGAGGTCGGTCTGATGATGACGGCGGGATTTCCCGAACCGCTGACCTACTCGCTGCGTGTCCACCGCTGGCTGCGCGCGAATGCCGATCGATTCGACGTGGTGCACGACAACCAGGTCCTTGGTTACGGAATGCTCGGACTCACACACCCTCTGGTGACGACCGTGCACCATCCGATCCACGTCGACCGTCGGATCGACCTCTCGGCCGCGCGTGGCGCCAGGCGGATCTCGCTGCGTCGGTGGTACGGCTTCACGCGGATGCAGCGGCGGGTCGCCAGCCGCATGCCGTACGTCATCACCTGTTCGCTCGCGTCGGCGGCCCAGATCACCGAGCACCTCGGCGTTCCCCCGCACCGCCAGACCATCGTCGCGATCGGCGCCGACGTCGACGTCTTCTCGCCGGACGAGTCCGTGGCGCGGATCCCGGGCAAGGTGGTCACGACCGCCAGCGCCGATGTGCCGCTGAAGGGGTTGGCCGTACTCGTTGAGGCGATCGCCAAGGTGCGCACGGAACGGCCCGTGGAGCTGGTGGTGATCGGCTCGCCCAAGCAGGGCGGTGCCGTGCTCGACCTCGTCGATCGGTACGGGCTCGCGGGCTGCGTGCGGTTCACCGGCCGCGTCCGCGACGACGAGCTCGTGTACCACCTGCGCAGCGCGTGCGTCGCCGTCGTGCCGTCGCTCTTCGAGGGTTTCTCGTTGCCGGCGGCCGAGGCGATGGGCTGCGCCACGCCTCTGGTCGTGACCACGGGTGGCGCGCTGCCGGAGGTGGTCGGGCCGGACGGCCTGGCGGCGCTGCTCGTGCCTCCGGGCGATCCGCAGGCGCTCGGGGCGGCGATCGGTCGCGTGCTCGATGACCCGGCGCTCGGGGCGCGGCTCGGCGCCGCAGGACGCGACCGCGTGGTCGAGCGCTTCACCTGGCGGGTCGCGGCGGCCGGTACGGCCGAGGTGTACCGGCGGGCCATCGCTGAGCACGGAACACGGCCCGTCCCACCGGAGCGCTGAGCGTGCTCACGGTCGACTTCCGGCGGCTGCCGGTCTCGCCCGGCGAGCGGGTACTGGACCTCGGCGCGGGCGCGGGTCGCCATGCCTTCGAGTGCTATCGCCGAGGGGCGCGGGTCGTCGCGCTGGACCTCAACCCGATGGACCTCACCGGGGTCGTGACGATGTTCGGGGCGATGCGCGGGACGGGCGAGGCGCCCCCGTCGGCCGACGCGCTGGCCGTGCGGGCGAACGCCTACCGCCTACCGTTTCCTGACGACGCATTCGACGTCGTGATCGCGTCGGAGATCCTCGAACACATCCCGGACGACCGCGTGGTCATGGCCGAGGCCGTGCGGGTGCTGCGCCCCGGCGGACGCCTGGCCGTCACCGTGCCGCGCTGGTGGCCCGAGCACATCTGCTGGGCACTCTCCGACGCCTATCACGAGGTCGAGGGCGGCCACGTGCGCATCTACCGGCGGCGGCAACTGCTCGATCGCCTGCGCTCGGCGGGTCTCGTCGACGTCGGCAGCCACCATGCCCACGCCCTGCACTCGCCCTACTGGTGGCTCAAATGCGTGGTCGGCCTCGACAAGGACGGGGTGCTGCCCGTACGGCTCTACCACCGGATGCTCGTGCACGACATCATGGCCGCACCATGGTGGACCCGACGGACCGAACGGCTGCTCAACCCGGTGCTCGGCAAGAGCCTCGTCCTCTATCTGGTCAAGCCCGCATGACGAGTCTGCATAGTGGACTGTCCCAGGCGGCGATCGAACAGACCGCGGCCGCGATCGCGTCCGTGCAACTGCCCAGCGGGGCGATCCCGTGGTTCCCCGGTGGACAGGTCGATGCGTGGAATCATGTCGAGGCCGCGATGGCCCTCGATGTGGCCGGCCGGCACGACCAGGCACGGGCCGCGTACGACTGGCTGCGCGCCACGCAGAACCCCGACGGCTCGTGGTACCGCTCGTACCGCGGGCCTGGGCCGCAGCCGGATGATCGCGGCCGGGAGTCCAACCACGCCGCCTATCTCGCGGTCGGAGTGCTGCACCACACGCTCACGACCGGCGACCCCGCATACCTCGACCGCGCTTGGCCCACGGTGGCCGCGGCGATGGAGTTCGTGCTGCGTCTGCAGCGCAGCGGCGGCGAGATCACCTGGGAGGTGGACGCCACCGGCGCGCCGGGCACCGACGCCCTGCTCACCGGCTGCTCGAGCATGTTCCACAGCCTGCGCTGCGCGCTCGATCTCGCCCGGCGCCGCGACGAGCCGCAGCCCGACTGGGAACTCGCGGCGGCGATGCTCGGCCACGCCGTCGCCGCCCATCCCGAGCGCTTCTCGCCACGCGAGCGCTACTCCATGGACTGGTACTACCCGGTGCTCGGCGGCGCGGTGCGGGGCCCAGCAGGAGCGCAACGCATCGACGAGGGTTGGGCAACGTTCGTGGTGCCCGGGCTCGGCGTGCGCTGCGTGAGCGACCGCCCCTGGATCACCGGGGCCGAGACCTGCGAGCTGGCGGTGGCGTTGGCGGCCCTCGGCGATCGCGACCGCGCGAT
The DNA here is from genome assembly GCA_036557785.1 of Micromonosporaceae bacterium. Taxonomy (GTDB): domain Bacteria; phylum Actinomycetota; class Actinomycetes; order Mycobacteriales; family Micromonosporaceae; genus DATBGZ01. The sequence continues at coordinate 97,448 of DATBGZ010000088.1, read as the reverse complement.
CACGCTCTTCGCCGACATGCAGCACACGCGTCACGACGACGGTTCGTACTGGACCGGCTTCGTCTTCCCGGACAACGTCTTCTGGCCCGCCGAGCACAGCACGTGGACGGCGGCGGCGGTGCTGCTCGCCTCCGCCATGTTCGCCGGTGAGCCGGCCACGACCTACGTCTTCGGTGGTGCGGCACTGCCCGTCGGTCCGGACGAGACGAGCACCGCCTGCGACGCCTGCTCCGACCTGCGTCCCGCCTGAGGTTTCGCGGGCACCCCGACGACCGTGCCGGCTGTTAGGGTGTCGATCCGTGCTCCCCGCTGGCGGCGTCTACCAGGTCCCCCTCCCCTTTCGACCCCGACCGACGTACGACGCGTTCATCTCCTACAGCCATGGCGCGGACAACCGCCTGGCCCCGGCGCTGCGTGACGGGCTGCAGAAGCTCGCCAAGCCGTGGTGGCGTCGGCGCGCGATGAACGTCTTCCACGACAAGTCGAACCTGCACGCCAACCCGGATCTGTTTGCGACGGTTCACGAGGCGCTGGTGCGTTCCGGCGCTTTCATCCTGCTGGCGTCGCAGGGTGCGGCCGCCTCGCCCTGGGTGGCCAAGGAGGTCGAGGCGTGGCTGCAGGCCAACCACTGGCCGCCCGGCACGCGCAACCTGCGCCCCGACCGGCCGATCCTCATCGTCTTGACCGATGGCGAGATCGCCTGGAACGCCGCCGGACGCGACTTCGACTGGGCCCGGACCACGGCACTGCCCCGCGTGCTCTCCGGCGTCTTCACCAACGAGCCGCTCTGGGTCGATCTGCGGTGGGCACGCAGTGCGGTGCAACTCTCCTTGCGCTACCCCTTGTTCCGCGACGCCGTGGCATCGGTGGCGGCGACCGTGCGCCACAAGTCCAAGGACGATCTGCTCGGCGAGGATCTGCGTACGTTCCGCCGCGCGCGGCGGCTGGCCTGGTCGGCGGCGAGCGTGCTCGCGGTGCTGACCGTGCTCTCCTGCAGCCTGGGCGTCGTCGCGAACGTCCAGAGCCGCGTCGCGAACCACCAGCGGGCGGTGGCACAGGCGGCCCAGCGGCTGGCGACCGGTCGGGCCCTGCAGGCCGAGGCCCTGCTCTACCGCGACACCGATCCACAGTTGTCGTTGCGGCTCAGCCTCGCTGCCTTGGCGGTCAGTCCCAACCCCACGGCGCACGCGGACCTCGTGAACACGCTGGAACAGACCCACTTCGATGGCGGTGCCGACCTCGACGGCGGTGACCATCCGGGTGGCCTCGAGGTGGCGACGGTTGGCCCCGGCGGCGTCGCGCTCGTGACCGACGTACCGATCTCCGAGCGGCCGCCGTCCCCGCCGAACGCCGACAAGGCTTCGGAGCCCGCCGACCTGATCGTCTGGGACATCGCTGACCCACGACACCCCACCCGGGCCTCGAAGCTGACCGGCCACACCGGCGTCAGTGTCACGGCCACGTTCAGCTCGGACGGGAAGCTGCTCGTGACCACAGACCAGACCAGCGCCATCCTGTGGGACATCGCCGACCTGACCGCGCCCAAGCGCCTGGCGACCCTCTCGGGCCTCGATACGGTCCGTGCAGCCGCCGTCAGCCCGAACCGGCGCACGCTGGCCCTCGTGGGTGGACCAATCACGACGCTCGAGCGCGACGGATGGCTCGGGCTGTGGGACATCGCCGATCCCACACATCCGCGAAGCCTCAGCAAGATGACCGGCGTCTATGACGCTGGCGGCCTCGCGTTCTCACCGGACAACGACACCCTCGTCACCGCGACCGGTCAGGTCAGCATCGATACCGGGACCGGTGACACCACGTCGTCTGGTGCGACCGTCTGGGACGTGGGCGACCGGTCCAACCCGAGGAAGAGAGTACGGATCGGCCTGGCTACCAGCGAGGTGGCGCTCAGCCCGACCAGACCCCTGCTCGCGCTGCCGTACCGCGACATCGTGCGCCTCTACGACCTGAGCGACCCGGGCCATCCGCACCGGCTGCCCGACCTCGCCGGACCCCTCCTGCAGCTCGAGAGCGTCGCGTTCAGCCGGGACGGGCGCACGATCGCCGGCACAAGCCTCGACAAGACGACGACCCTATGGAACGTGAGCGATCCCGAGAAGCCCGCCAATCTCACCACGCTGCGGGGCGCGAAGAACTCCGTCGTGGCCGCCGGCTTCAGCTCGGACGGCTCAACAGTGACCACAGTGGACACGAACGCGACGCTGTCGCGCTGGCGAGTGGGCGGCAACGAGCCGGTGGTCCTGTCCACGGTGACAGCGAAGTTCGGCGTGAACGGGGTCGCCATCAGCCCAGCGGGGGACCGCATCGCGGTCGCGACGGCGGGTGTCGCGTTCTCAAAGACAGGAACGGTGGAGCTCTGGGACGTGACCGATCCCAGCCGGCCGGTGTCCCTGAGCACGCTGACGGACGTCCCCGGCGGCGTGGAGACGGTCGCGTTCAGCTCCGACGGAAAACTGCTCGCGACCGGCGGCTGGATCGGTACTAACATCGACAACCTCCACGCTCAGGGGCGGATCACGCTCTGGGACGTCACCGACGCCAGGCACCCCCGGGCGATCGTGGACACGACCACGCCCTCGCCGGTCTACGCCGTCGGCTTCCACCCCAGCCAGCCGATTCTCGCGGCGGTCGGCGCCGTCGTCTTCGGAGACGGCTGGTCGAGCATCTGGAACGTCAGCGACCCGAAGACGCCCAAGAGCCTCGCCTCGGCGAAACAGACGGGCCTGGTGGGAGGAACCATGGGCCCGGCGCAGTTCAGTCCGGACGGCTCACTGCTCGCCCTGGCCGACGCGATCTGGGACATGCGCAACCCAGACAAGCCGGCGATGCTCGACACCGGGTTCGTCAGCCCCACCCCGGGATCGATGTTCACGCCGGACAACCAGGTTCTCGTGAGCCCTGGTTCGTTGTCGATTCAGCTCTGGGATCTCCAGAACCAGTCCGCGGCGCTGCCTTTGGCCCGGACCCCGACGCAGACCCCGCCCGTCCGGGCCGCACGGCTGGACCCGGACGGCGACCTGCTCGCCGTCGGCAACCTCGACGGAACACTCGACATCTGGGACATCGTGCAGCGCACGAACCCGACGCTCGCCTTCTCGGCGCATCCGCATGCCGACAGCATCGAGGCCGTGGCCTTCAGCCCGGACGGGAACTGGTTCGTCACCGGTGCCTTCGACGCGACCGTCGACCTGTGGTCTGCCGGCCGCCTCGGCGAGATCGTCCCGGACCCCACCGCCCTGGCCTGCCGGCTCGCGGGCGGGCTCACCAAGGACGAGTGGAACGCACACGCGCCCGACACCCCGTACGTGCAGACCTGCCCGTGACGCCCGTGCTAGCCGCGGCGCAGCACGCGCAATGACCCGGTCACCGACTCTTCGATGAACTGCCCACTGTGGACGGCCCTGAGGTAGACGTGGTAGGGCGCCTGACCGCCATTGGCCGGATCGGGAAACACGTCGTGGATGGCGAGCACACCGCCCGCCACAACCGTGCCGGCCCAGCACTCATAGTCGCGCTGGGCCGCCTGCTCGGTGTGGCCGCCGTCGATGAACAGCAGGCCGACCGGTGTCGCCCACAGGCCGGCGACCCGACCGGACTCGCCCACGATGGGGATGACGATGTCCTCGACGCCGGCATCATGCAGGGTGTGCCGGAGCACCGGCAGCGTGTCGATTCGCCCAACGTATGGATCCACAAGGGACGGATCGTGGTACTCCCACCCGGGCTGGTTCTCCTCCGAGCCCCGGTGGTGGTCCACGGTGACGACCACCGTGCCGTGCTCCCGCGCCGCGGCGGCGAGGTAGAGCGTCGACTTGCCGCAGTACGTCCCGATCTCCAGCAGGGGCCCGAGGCGCGCGCCGGTCAGCGCCGCCGCGTGCAGGGCGAGCCCCTCGTCGGCCGGCATGAACCCCGGCGCCGCCTCCGCGAGCGCGCGTAGCCGTGCGTCCATTCAGGACACTTCGACGGCGGCGGCGAACTGGGCGCGGTACAGCCGCGCATAGGCACCGCCGGCCTCGATGAGCTGCGCGTGCGTGCCCTGCTCGACGATCTGTCCGTCCTCCATCACCAGGATCACGTCAGCATCGCGGACCGTGGAGAGCCGGTGCGCGATGACGAACGAGGTGCGCCCCGACCGCAGAGAGCTCATCGCCTTCTGGATCAGGACCTCGGTACGGGTGTCGACCGAACTCGTCGCCTCGTCCAGCACCAGGATCGTCGGGTCGGCGAGGAACGCCCGCGCGATCGTGATCAACTGCTTCTCCCCCGCGGAGAGGTTCGAAGCCTCCTCGTCGAGGAGCGTGTCGTACCCGTCGGGCAGGGTGCGCACGAACCGGTCCGCATGAGCGGCCTGCGCCGCCGTAACGATCTGCTCGGGCGTCGCCTCGGGCCGGCCATAGGCGATGTTCTCGGCGATCGTGCCGCCGAAGAGCCACGTGTCCTGCAGCACCATGCCGATGTTCGACCGCAGCTCGTCCCGGCTCATCGTTGCGATGTCGACACCGTCCACGGTGATCCGTCCCCCGGTCACCTCGTAGAAGCGCATCAACAGGTTCACCAGCGTCGTCTTCCCAGCGCCGGTCGGGCCGACGATCGCCACGGTGTGGCCAGGGTCGGCCGCCAGCGAGAGGTCCTCGATCAGCGGCCGGTCCGGCTCGTACCGGAAGCTCACGTGCTCGAACCGTACGGCCCCGCGCAGCGGGTCGGGACGCCGTGGCGCGACGGGGTCGGGCTCCTGCTCCTCGGCGTCGAGCAGCGCGAAGATCCGCTCGGCGGACGCGATCCCGGACTGCAGCAGGTTCGCCATGCTCGCCACGGCCGTCAACGGTTGGGCGAAGTTGCGCGAGTACTGGATGAACGCCTGCACGTCGCCGAGGCTGATCGCCCCAGAGGCGACGCGCAGCCCACCGACGACGGCCACCAGCACGTAGTTGAGGTTCCCGATGAGGAACATCGCCGGCTGGATCAGCCCGGAGATGAACTGGGCCCGGAACCCCGCCTCGTAGAGCCTGGTGTTGTGCTCGTCGAAGGCCGCCTTGGCCGCTCGCTGCTGTCCGAAGCTGCGGACCACGGCATGACCGGTGTACATCTCCTCGATATGCCCGTTGAGGCGGCCGGTGTTCGCCCACTGCTTGACGAACTGCGGCTGTGCCCTCTTGCCGATCCGCATGGTGACGAACACCGACACAGGTACCGTGACGATCGCGATCACCGCGAGCAGCGGCGAGATCCAGATCATCATCGTGAGTACGCCGACGATCGTCAGAACCGACGTGATGAGCTGGCTCATCGTCTGTTGCAGGGTCTGTGCCACGTTATCGGTGTCGTTCGTGGCACGACTGAGCACCTCACCGCGCTGTTGCTGGTCGAAGTAGCGCAGCGGTAGCCGGCCGAGCTTCGCCTCGACCTGCTCGCGCAGCCGGTACGCCACCCGCTGCACGACCAGGGCCACGAGCCGTCCCTGCATCAGGCCGAAGACGGCCGACGCCGCGGCCACGAGCAGGGCGAGCAGAATGGTGCGAATGAGGGCATGGGTGTCGATGCCCTGGCCGGGCACGATCGGCAGAGCCGCGACGAGGTCCGCCAGCCGCGGGTTGCTCGTCCGTAGCCCGGCGACGACCTGATCCTTGCTCACCCCGGCCGGGAACTGCTTGCCGACGAGACCGGTGAAGATGATGTCGGTGGCGTGGCCAAGGATCTTCGGGGCCAGCACGCCAAGCACCACGCTGACCACTCCGCAGCCGACCAGCAGCCCGACCGTGCGCCGCTCGGGCCGCATCATGCGCAGCAGCCGCTTCGCCGAGCCGGTGAAGTTCAGCGCCTTCTCGGCCGGTGCGCCGCCGCCCAGGAAACGCATCGGACCCTGCATCATGGGCCGGCGCGCCATCGGCGCCGGAACCCCGGTGGGGGCCGAAGCAACGGTCGCTGGGCGTGTCATCGATACTCGCCTTTCGTTCGGCGCTGGATCCTCGTGCTCACCGGTTGGCCTCCGCCTCGGTGAGCTGGGACAGCACGATCTCGCGGTAGGTCTCGTTGGTGGCCATCAGCTCGTCGTGGGTGCCGGTGCCGACCACCGCCCCCTCGTCGAGCACGACGATGCTGTCGGCATCGCGGATCGTGGCGACCCGCTGCGCCACGATCACCACGGTCGCCCGTTCGGTCTCCCGCGCCAGCGCGGCGCGCAGGGCGGCGTCGGTCGCGTAGTCCAGCGCCGAGAACGAGTCGTCGAACAGGTAGATCTCCGGCCGGCGGACCAGGGCCCGCGCGATCGCCAAGCGCTGGCGCTGCCCACCGGAGACGTTGCTGCCGCCCTGGGCGATCGGCGCCTCGAGCCCGGCCGGCATGTCCTGGACGAACTCGCGAGCCTGCGCCACCTCCAGCGCGTGCCAGAGCTCCTCGTCGGTGGCATCGGCTCGGCCGTAGCGCAGGTTGGAGGCGACCGTTCCGGCGAACAGGTAGGGACGCTGCGGCACGATCGCCACCATCGCGGTGAGCAGATCCGGGTCGAGATCGCGGACGTCGACCCCGTCCACGAGCACGCTGCCCGCGGTGACGTCGAACAGCCGCGGCACCAGGTTCACCAGCGTGGTCTTGCCGCTGCCGGTGCCCCCGACGACCGCCGTAGTGCGGCCGGGTCGGGCGAGCAGGTCCACGCCGCGCAGTACGGGCTCCTCCGCGCCGGGGTAGCGGAACTCCACACCGCGCAGCTCCAGCGTTCCGTGTTCGTCCACTGTGGTCACTGGTGCGGCGGGCGGCGCGACGCTCGGTTCGGTGTCGAGCACCTCCTGGATTCGCTCGGCGCAGACCTCGGCCCGCGGGATCATCACGAACATGACCGTCGCCATCATGATCGACATCAGGATCTGCGTGAGGTAGGCGAGGAAGGCGGTCAGCGCACCGATCTGCATGCCACCACTGGAGATTCGGCCGGCCCCGAACCACAGCACCCCGATGCTGGAGACGTTGATGACCAGCGTCACCACGGGGAACATGAACGCCATCAGGCGCCCGACGGCGAGCGAGATGCCGGTGAGCTCGGTGTTCGCCGCGCCGTACCGCTCCCGCTCGTACTCGTCCCGGACGAATGCGCGCACGACCCGGATGCCGGAGAGTTGCTCGCGGACGATGCGGTTGACCATGTCGATGCGTACCTGCAGCCTGCGGTACAGCGGACGCATCCGGGACACGATGAGGGCGATCGCGGCCAACAGGACCGGCACGATCACCAGCAGCAGGCCGGAGAGGGGAACGTCCTGGCGTAGGGCGAGAATGACACCGCCCACGCACATGATCGGGGCGGAGATCAGCAGCGTGAACGTCAGCAGCATCACCATCTGCACCTGCTGGACGTCGTTGGTGGTGCGCGTGATCAACGACGGAGCACCGAAGTGTCCGACCTCCCGGGCGGAGAAGTCCTGGACCCGGCCGAAGATGGACGCGCGCACATCACGGCCGAGGGCCGAGGCCGTGCTCGCGCCGAAGTAGATGGCCGCGATGGAGCAGCCGACCTGGGCCAGGGTCACCCCCAGCATCAGCATGCCGATCCGCATGATGTAGCCCGTGTCGCCCTTCACCACACCGCTGTCGATGATGTCGGCGTTGAGCGTCGGCAGGTAAAGGTTGGCGAGCGTCCCCAGGAACTGGAACACCATGACGGCGCTGATCTGGGGCCAGTATGGACGCAGATGGCTCCGCAACAGCTTCAGCAGCATGGCGCCTCCCGGGGCAGGGCGTTCTTCGGACAGGTCGTGGGAGCTGGTGGACGTGGCCGGGTCATGGCGGGTCCACTGTGGATGGACGGGCGAGCAGGCCGTCGAGGACGACCGAGACCACTTCCTCGTCGTCGAGCTGTTCGTCGAGAACACCGAACGCGCCCCGGGGCGAGCCGACCAACGACATGAGCAGGCGGGCCGCGGTCGCCGGACTGCGACGCAGCAGCTTGGCGTCGGGCTCGATGAGGCTGGCGAGCTCATAAAGGATCAGGTAACGCGATGCCATCACGTCGGCCAGACCCTGCCTGTCTCCCGCGAACAGGGGTCCCCGGACCACGAAGAAGAGCCCGCCATGCCCGGCGACATGCTCGCGGACGAGCGACGCCGCCGCGACCAGGCGCCGCCGCAGGGGTAGAGCCTGGTCGATCGATCTCAACGCGCGAAGCAGCGGGGCGGGGTCGAGTGCCGCCACCACCGCGGCTCGCAGCAACGACGCCTTGTCCTTGAAGACACCGAAGATCGTCCCCTCGGCGACCCCAGCCGCGTCGGCGATCTGCCGCGTGCTCACCGACGGGCCGTGCTCGCGCAGCAGCGGGATGGTGGCGGCGATCAGTGCCGCCCGTCGCTCCTCGGGCGAGAGCGCCGGTACCCGCTGCCGCGTGCCACCACTCGCGCCGGAGCCGCCGGAGATGACCACGCCGGAACGTTAACTGAGTGAGTACTCACTCGTCCACCGGCTTTCCCCCTTCAAGTTGATCTAGGGCGTAGGACCGTGGTTGAAGATCGAACCACGGTCCCGGGCCCTAGATCAACGGGTCAGGGGGTCGGGGGCGACGACGTGCGACGGTAGGCGAGCAGGCCGAGGGCGAGGCCGGCGAGGCCCAGCACGGCGCCGGCGACCCCGAACCCCAGCGCCACGCCGCTGCCACCGCTGGTACCACCGGTCGTGGTGTCGCCGGCGGCCTGCGGGTCGTCGGCGGCCGGCGTCAGGTGCAGAACCGGGGCGGGATGCTCCAAGTCGACCCCGGGGGTCGGCTCGTCGATCCAGCGCACGATGTCGCCGTCGGAGTAGTACTGCAGAGCCTTGAAGACGATCTGGTCCACGTCGGGCAGCGGGCCGACCGAGACGTCGAACTCCTGGAACTGGCCCGGTTTGATCTCGGCCCCGGACGCCGCCGTCCACGTGATGGCGCTGACGACCTCGCTGATCTGCGCCCCGTCGTCGTCGGTCAGCGGTGTGTCGAGGCTCCGCTTCTGCACCTGTGCGGTCCAGCCGGGCACCGGTTTCACGGAGACTGACGGGATCGGGGCGTTGTCCGGGAGCGTCACCTGAATCTTGACCGTGTTCGCACTGTCCTTCTCGTCCGGCACCCGGAATGTGAGCTTCGCGAACCCACCCTGGGTTGCCGCGCTCGGGTTGACCGTCACGTGAGCTGAGGCCGGGGCGCCTACGCCCAGCACGACCGCGGCGACCACGGCGAGGGCGGCGCCGGCCCGGGCGAGGAGCAACCGTGCGCGGCGGGCTCCCGTGCGGGCAGGGCGCGGAACGCGGGTGCGGCTCATACAGTCTCCTCCTGGCTCACGTGATCACGGACGGTCCGGATCCGACGGTTGGTCGTTGTCGCAGGGCGGGCAGTTCCGGTGACTGCACAGAATCGGCGACCCGCGGCGTTCAAGAGTCGTCAGGCCCGCCACACGCCGCGCAGCCCGAAGTCTTGCCCGCACGAGTCCGCCGCACCAGGAGCACGAATGTGACCTTCGACCAGTTCATCTCCGCTCGGCTCGCGGCGCTCCTGAGGTACGCGACGGCGGTCACCGGTGATCCCCACCTCGCCCAGGACGTGGTCCAGGACTGCCTGGTCCGGGTGCAGGCGCGATGGGAGCGGATCGCGGCCATCGACCAACCCGAGGCGTACGTCAAGCGCATGGTTCTCAACGAGTACCTCTCGGTACGACGTCGGCTGACCCGGCGAGCCGTACCGATGCCCGACGACGCGATTGAGCGCGCGACCGGGCAGGTCGACGACCCGGCCCGCCACGTCGCCGCCCGGGACGCCCTGGTCGCGCTGATCGCCGCGTTACCGCCACGCCAGCGCGCCGTGCTCGCCCTGCGGTACTACGAGGGTCGCTCCGATGCCGAGATAGCCCAGCTACTCGGGTGCCGGGAAGCGACGGTGCGCAGTCACGCCGCCCGGGCGCTCGCGGCTCTCCGCAAGCCGGACACGCTGTCAGTCCTTAATGGAGGGTGAAGATGACCATCGATGATGAGATCGGTGATGCCTTCGTCCGGCTCGCCGACCGGGCGCCGGATCCGATCCGGGTACGTGCCGGTCTGGGTCGTGCCGCCCAGATGCACCGACAACGCCGTGCGCTTCTTGCCGCGGGAGGGCTCGTCGTCGCTGGGGGGCTCGCCGGCGGCGGCGTACTCGCTGCTCGGCTCGTTCTCGGCGGCACGGACTTCGGGCCCGACGTCCCGACGCCCGGTAACCTGCCAACCCCGGCGGCGGCACCGCCCGCTCCCGGGAACTCGGTGGTACCGATGCGGTACCGACCGACCTGGCTACCGGACGGCTTCGTCGAACTCGGCCGCTCGACGACCGTGGCCGCCGGCCTGGATCAACTGCGGCAGCGCCGCGCGTGGTACCCGGTGGGCACGACGCTCGACCCTCTGAAGGAGACGCCACCGTCTATCTACCTCGACCTGGTTCCGGCCACGTGGTGGGGGATCGCTGACTGGCGCACCCCGGTCCGGGTCAACGGTGCCCGCGGTGGGCTGGGACCGAGCGGCAGCACCCCGGTGCTGCTCTGGGAGGCCGGCGGCGGTCTGAACCTTGCCGTGTCGGTGAACGGAGGCGAGGACAACCGCGCGACCGCGCTGGCGATCGGGCGGTCGGTGGTTCCCGACGGCGTGTCCACGGTGGAGGTTGCCCTCTCTTTCGGCTGGCTTCCGGCACTTCCCGGTGCCTTGGTCAGGTACGAGACCGGCCCGGACAGGACCCGCCTCGAAGTGATCGTGGGTCAGTTCGGCGTGATCACCTTCGATATCGACGGTCAGGAAGACCCAGGCGTCGACTACCAGACCGAGCCCGTCACGGTGCGAGGGGCCTCGGGTCGGTGGTTCCGAAACGGCACGGCCGTCATGCTCTGGCTGACGTTGCCCGACGGCCGGCCGCTGGTCGGGGTCCTCGACCGCGTCCCGGCGCGGGGTGTCACCCTCACCGACGACGACGTGCTGCACATCGTCAGCGACCTGTCCATCGGGCCGCGCCCCGCCAACACGTGGATCGGCAGCCGTTAGGCCGGCGGGCGCGAGGCCTGGAACGGGACGCGGTCGAAGATGAACCGGCTGTACGTGATCCGGCCGTCGCTGACCCGGACCCACTCCGCGCCCGGTCCGCTTGGCACGAGAGCGGTCTCGGTGTCATAGACGACCACGGCCGTCTCCTCGTCACCGAACGCGCCGATCAGCGTGGTGCCGCGCAGCATCGCGACGAACGGAGCCATGAACGCGCGGTACGCCTGCACGCCTGCGATCCGCCCGGCCGGCGCATCGCAGACGATGTCGTCGGCGATGAAGCTCATCGCACGGTCGATGTCCTTCTCGCTCCAGGCCCGGTGGTACGCCAGGGCCACCCGCAGGGCGGGGCTGGTCTGCTCGCTCATCTCGCGTCCTCTCATCCCGTGGCCGGGTCGGTCGCCGGCTCGTAGAGGTAGACACCGCAGGGGCGCCCAACGGAACGGTAGGATGGGCGGGCGTGAGCGATCTGCTGGGGCAGGCCCGCAGCGGAGATGGTGGGGCGTTCCGCGAGCTGGTCGAGCCGTACCGGCGCGAGCTGCATCTGCACTGCTATCGGATCCTCGGCAGCTTCACCGATGCGGAGGACGTCCTCCAGGAGGCGCTGCTCGCGGCGTGGCGTGCCCTGCACGGGTTCGAGGCCCGGTCCTCGATCAGGACGTGGCTGTACCGGATCACCACCAACCGGTGCCTCAACGCGATCCGCGACCACGGCCGGCGAGTGCCCGCGCCCGCAGTGCCACCGTTCGACCCGCCGGAGCCGACTCGGCGCTCCGAGATCACGTGGTTGCAGCCGTACCCGGACGCCCTGCTCGACCAGGTCCCGGACGACGCGCCGGGGCCGGAGGCGCGCTACCACATGCGCGAGGCCATCGAGCTCGCGGTGGTCGCAGCGCTGCAACGGATGCCGCCGCGCCAGGCGGCGACCCTGGTGCTGCGTGACGTGCTGGGCTACACGGCCGATGAGGTCGCGGGGATCCTCGACACCACGCCCGTCGCGGTCAAGGGCTCGCTGCAACGGGCCCGGGCCGCGCTGGACGAGGCACGCGACGACAGGCGAGATCCGCCGGCCGGCTCGGCCCAGGAACGCGCGCTGGGCCAGCGGTTCGCAGAGGCATTCGCCGAGCGCGATATCGACGCCCTCCTCGACCTGCTGACGGGCGATGCCTGGCTCGCGATGCCGCCGGCGCCACACGAGTACGTCGGAGTGCCGGCGATCCGCGCGTTCCTGACGGTGAGTCGCGCCTGGCGGGGCCGGCGCCGACTCGTGCTGGTTCCCACGGGAGCGAACACCCAGCAGGCGTACGCCTGCTACCTCGCCGAGCCCTCAGCGTCCACGGCGTCAGCCGCGGGACTGATGGTGCTCACGGCGCGTGGCGACCGGATCGCCGGCCTGACCCGGTTCTTCGGCGACGACATCTTGGTCTCCTGCGGACTCCCGACGAGTGTGCCAGCCTCGACGTCCGTCAGACCTTGATGTAGAAGCGCAGTGCGATCCAGCCGGTGATGGAGCTGATCAGGGCCGCGCCGGCGCCGAGGACCGGCAGCATGAGGTTCACGTTGGTCCACGGCACCTCGGTGAGCACCGAGGTCAGTGGTGCCAAGGCGGAATCGAATATGTAGATCTTCGCGAGCACCAGGGTGCCGTAGGCGATGACGGCGCCGATGAGGCCGGCCGAGACCGCCTCGAGGACGAACGGAGCCTGGATGAACCAGTTGGAGGCGCCGACGAGCTTCATCACGGCGACCTCGCGGCGTTTGCTGTAGGCCGCGATCTGGATCGTGTTGATGACCAGCATCAGCGCGGCGACGGCCTGCACGATCGAGATGATCAGCGCGAGCTTCTGCAGCGACCCGAGCACGGAGAAGACCTTCTCGAGCAGCTTCTTCTGATCGAGGATCAGCTCCAGGCCGCCCTGGTCATTGACGTACTGCTCGTACTTCGCCTCGAACTGGGGAACGGTGCTGGGGTCCTTGAGCTTGACCCGGTACGACTCTGGCAGATCCTCCGACTTCGTCAGCTCGACCAGGTCGGGCGTCGACGCGAAGAGGATCGAGAACTTGCGGTACGCCTCGGTCTTGTCCTCGAACCAGTACTGCGAGACGAGCGGGTCGCTGGCCAGCGCGTTCTCGATCGCGGCCTTCTGCTCCGGCGTCGCGTGCTTGGTCTCCTCCGTGTCCCCCACCCGGAAGAAGAGGCTGACCTCGGCGTTCTGGCTGTACGCGTCCTTCATGCGATCGACCTGCTTGTACAGCAGGAGGCTGGCGCCGAGTAGCGTGAGCGACACCGCCATCGTGATGATCATGGCGATCGTCATGGTCACATTGCGCCAGAGGCCGACCATGACCTCATTGATCACGTACTTGAAACGCATCGGGTGCGGTTCCTTCCCGGGGAGTGCGACGGGGACGGTGGATCAGCAGGCGGGCACGGCCGGACCATGCGGCTACGCGCGGGCCGGCCGGCGGACATCAGCCGTAGACACCCCTCGGCTGGTCCCGGACGATCTTTCCGCTCTCGATCTCAACCACGCGCCGGCGCATCTGGTTCACGATGTTCGAGTCGTGGGTCACCATCACGACGGTGGTCCCGGTGCGATTGATCCGGTCCAGCAGGCGCATGATCTCGATCGAGGTGTCCGGGTCGAGGTTCCCCGTCGGCTCGTCGGCGAGCAGGATCAACGGCCGGTTCACGAACGCGCGTGCCACCGCGACACGCTGCTGCTCGCCACCGGAGAGCTCCTGCGGGTAGCGGTGCTCCTTACCGCCGAGCCCCACGAGCTCGAGCACTTCCGGCACAACCCGGCGAGCCACGGCCTGGGTCTTGCCGATCACCTCGAGTGCGAACGCGACGTTCTCGTAGGCCGTACGGTTCGGCAGCAGCCGGAAGTCCTGGAAGACACAGCCGATCGAGCGGCGGAAGTGGGGGATGCGCCACGAGCGCATGCCGCCGACCTCGCGACCGTTGACCATGATCTTGCCCTTGGTGGGCTGGATCTCGCGCAGCAGCAGCTTGATGATCGTTGACTTCCCCGAGCCCGACGGCCCGATGAAGAACACGAACTCACCCTTGTCGATCAAGACTGAGACATCGCTCAGGGATGGGCGCTGGGCCTTCGGGTACGTCTTCGTCACGTGCTCAAGCGCAATCACGGGTCGGAAGTCTACGCGTCGCGGCTCAAACGCCAACACCATGCGCGATGGGCGTGGCGAGTGTCGCGGAAACCGCGTGTTGATCTAGGGCATATGCCCGTGATTGGAGATCAATAACGCACATCTGCTCGCGATCACGACTGCTGGCCACGCTGTCGGCGCCAGCGGATGCCCGCCTCGATGAAGGCGTCGAGCTCGCCGTCGAAGACCGCTGCCGGATTGCCGGTCTCGTGCTCGGTGCGCAGGTCCTTGACCATCTGATAGGGGTGCAGGACGTAGGAACGCATCTGGTCTCCCCATGAGCCCGCGACATCGCCCCGCAGCGCGTCCATCTTCGCCGCGTCCTCGGCGCGCTTGCGGTCGAGCAGCTTCGCCTTGAGCACGCCCATCGCGGTCGCCTTGTTCTGCAGCTGGGAACGCTCGTTCTGGCAGCTCACCACGATGCCGGTGGGCAGGTGGGTGATGCGCACCGCGGAGTCGGTGGTGTTCACGCCCTGTCCGCCGGGGCCAGAAGACCGGTAGACGTCGATGCGCAGATCATCCTCGGGGATGTCGATCTGGTCGGTCTGCTCGACCACGGGCACCACCTCGACTGCCGCGAACGAGGTCTGCCGGCGCCCCTGGTTGTCGAACGGGCTGATGCGCACGAGACGGTGGGTGCCGGCCTCGACTGAGAGCGTGCCGTAGGCGTACGGGGTCTTCACCGCGAAGGTCGCGGACTTCAGCCCCGCCTCCTCGGCGTACGAGGTGTCGTAGACCTCGGTCGGGTAGCCGTGCCGCTCGGCCCACCGCAGGTACATGCGCAGCAGCATCTCGGCGAAGTCGGCCGCGTCCACCCCGCCCGCGCCGGAGCGGATCGTCACCAACGCCTCCCGCGCGTCGTACTCGCCGGAGAGCAGCGTGCGAACCTCGAGCTCGTCGATCGCCTTGCGCAGGACCACGATCTCGGCCGCGACCTCGGCAGCGGCGCCAGCGTCGGACTCGGACTCGGCGAGCTCGAGCATCACGGTCGCGTCGTCGAGCCGTGAGCGTAGCCGCTCTACCCGGTTGATCTCGCTCTGCACGTGGGAGAGCCGGGAGGTCACGCCCTGGGCCTTGGCGGGGTCGTCCCACAGGTCGGGCGCCGACGCCTGCTCCTCCAGCTCCGCCTTCTCCTTGCGCATCCGGTCAAGGTCGAGCACGACCTCGAGGTTGCGCAGGGTCGCGTCGAGGCCCCCGAGCTGTTCGGACAGATCGTCGTTGGTCACGCGCCCGCCTCCCTCCGCTCGGCACGCGCATGACGTGCTCGATGGACCTCGCGCAAGCGCTCGGTCGCGACCACCAAGAGTATCCGGCTCAGACGGCTACGCCGGCGTCGAGCCCCGCGGCCGCGAGCGGAGGAGGTTCAGCGCACCGGGGCGGACTTCAGCCAGGCGAGCGCCGCCTTGTGGTAGGCGACTGCGAACTCCAGCGCCGCGGCCCCGTAGTTGTCCCCGTCGGCCTTCACGAGCCGGGACTGCTCGCGGATCTCGGCCAGCGCCTTGTTGTGGGCCTCGGTCGCCTTGTCGTAGAGCTCCTTGAGCGCGCTGGCGCCGTGGTGCGAACCGAACGCCACCCGGAGGGCGACGGGGTTGCGCAGGGACTCCGTGCCGGGCTCCTCCGACAGCCACCTGGCGAAGGCGCGCTTTCCGGCCGGGGTGATCGAGTACGGCTGGCTGGCCCGTGGGCCCGGCTTGCCCAGCTTCACGAAGCCCATCTCGGCCAGCGCCGGCAGCTCCCGGTAGACCTGGCTGCGCGTCATCGACCAGTACGGTCCGAGCCGGCGCTCGGCGGAGGCCATCAGCTGGCCACCGGTCATCGGCGCCTCGTGCAGCAGCCCGAGCAGGGCAGCCGCGGTCGCGTTCACTGTTTCTGCCATGGCGCCTACGCTGCCATCAAACCGGCCCGCTGTCCAGAATTTCGGCAGATTCATTCCACAGTGCACTGTCCCGAAGGGACCGTCACCGTCCCGACTGGACCGTCGCGGGGCGACGGTGCACAGGTGACCGGCGACGGGTGGTGCACGCCGGCCGGCACAGTGATCATCCGGGCGTACGGCTCCCTCTTGCGGCTCGCCTGTGATGCTGTAATGCTGTAAGCCGTGTAATGGCGTAAAGGAGGAGGCCATGGAGGCGTTCGGACGAGGCAGGGGAGGCGCGCACGCGGAGCCACCGCCGACCGACGACGCGGTGGCGTGGATCGGGGGCGCACTGCCGTCGGAGTGGTTCACCGGCGCACCCGAGATAGTGATCGACCGCGACGAGATCCTCATCGTGGGCACGCTGAGCGGTCCGAGCGTGGCGGATTCGGCGACCGACGCCGAGCGCGCCGCGGCCGAGGACGGGCGCATCGCCGCATTCCGGGAGGAGACGCGCGACCGGCGGATCCGCCTGGCCCAACAGCTCGAGCACCGGTATCGGCGCAAAGTCGCCTGGGGCGTCGTCGCGGGCACCACGACGCGGATGTTCAGCACCTACTCGGCACCGGTGATGACCCGGCTCCGCCAGCCCGAGCGGCGCGTGCTCGACACTCTCGTCGACGCCGGCGTTGCCCGGTCCCGCTCCGAGGCCCTGGCCTGGTGCGTGCGTCTCGTCGGCGAGCACAGCGACGAGTGGCTGGCTCAGCTCCGCAAGGCCATGGGTACGGTCGAGCAGCTCCGGCGGCGCGGTCCGGGCCCGGCCGACGACGAGTAGTTCGCCGGTCAGCGGGCGAGCTGGAGATCGTCGAGCTCCTCGGGCGAGTCTCCATCGAGCCCATCGAGCCCCTCGACCGCGGAGAGCGCCGCGGGTGTCCATTCGCTTGCGGACGAGGCGACCCCGGCGAAGTCCGCCGGGTCGAACTTGGTGATCCCGAGCTTGCGCAGGGTCGACCAGAGCGAGCCGAGCGCGACCTCCGGGTCGTACCGGAACTCGCTCTCGCGCACCCGCCAGAAGCGCCACCCCGCGCGCTGCAGCTCGCGCTCCCGGTCCAGGTCCGTGGCGTGCTGGGCGGCTGTGCCCGGCCACGACCGGCCGTCGCACCCGATCGCCAGGCGACCCTTGGCGCCCGTCACGACCAGGTCGATGCTGCGCCCGTTGACCTGGACCTGGGGCGTGACGTGGTAGCCCTTGGCAGCGACCCGACAGAAGACCCGCTGATCGAACAGCGAGCGGAACGCCGGGTGCGGCTCGTCGGGGGTCACGTCGACCAGCGGCTCGGCCAGCAGCGCCGGCGGCGGGTTGAGCACGTAGGCGAGCAGCGACGCGCGCAGGTCGATGGGCGTGAGCTGGTCCAGCCCGATGGAGTGGAACAGCCACAGCTGGTCGCGCGCGCGGGATGCGGCGACGTTGAACCGGCGCTGCCACTCGGTGCCGGTGATCGCGGCACGCTTCTCGGCGATCACGAGCGAGACGAAGATGACGTCGCGCTCGTCGCCCTGAAAGTCCGGCGGAGTGCCCACGCGCAGCCGCCGGGCCTCCCACTCCTTCGGGTCGACCCGCTCCAGCAGCAGTCGCTGCAGAAGCTGGACCTGCCCGGTGCCCTGCAGCACCACGACGCCCATGGTCTTGCCGGCGTAGGCGGGGTCGGCGAGGCACTGCTCGATCTGGCTCACGATCGCCTCGGCCTCGACCGGGTTACGCAGCCGGGTGTTGCTGCCCTCGGTGACCGCCGTCTGGACGCGCACCGCGCGCAGCGGCGGCAGCCGGTCCGCGCCGAACTGACGCAGCGGCACAAGCGGCTCATCGGCGTAGAACTGGCGCGACGAGAACTCGATGATCTCGGGCATGCAGCGGAAGTGCTCGCGCAGGGGGATGACCGCGCCGAACCGGGTGCGCAGCAGGTCGAACAGGCTCGACCGTGGGGTGAAGGCATCGCGCAGGTAGCCGGGCAGGTCGGGGAGGTACGCGTTGAGCTTGCTGAATATCGGTTCGAGCTCGCCGAGGCGTACCTGCGACGGTGCACACTGCTTGTCGTCGCCGACGACGATCACCCGCGGCGCCAACCAGAGCAGGAACAGGTCCTCGATGCTCGCCTGGCTCGCCTCATCGACGATCACCACGTCGAAGGAGTCCCGGATCGGGGCCAGCGTCTCCAGCACCACGTCGAGCGGCATGATCCACGCCGGCACGGCGTTTCGCGCCTCGCGCATCGCCTGACGCGCCAGGCTGCGGAACTTGGCGGCGTACTTGCCGGTGCCCTTGCCCAGCGCGCGCATGTGCTGTTCGTAGGCCTGCAGCGCCTGGGCCTGGTGCGCGGTCATCCGCCGCAGGCAGTGTCCCCATGCCCGCACCGCGGCCAGCGACGCCGCCTCCTGCCGCAGCCGGCTGATCGTGTCCGCCAGCTCGGCCTCGAGCTGCTGCTCGCGGCCGACCTGTCGCTGCTGCTGGAAGAACGTGTTCGCCCGGGCCCAGTCGAAGGCCTCGTCCCAGGCGGCGACCCGCTCCGACCAGTCGGCACTGTCCAGCGTGGACAGAAGAAGCTCGGCGAGGGCGGGATGGCGGCTGCGCAGCGTGGCGAGCAACTCCTCGCAGCGGGCCTGCTCGGCGATCTCGTGGGCGACCGCGCCGAGCCCGGTCATCGCGCGGGCGTAGCCGTCCCGGTCGCGGCCGGCCACGGCCACCGCGGCCTGGGCGAGCTCGGGTGGCGCGTCCGGCGCCGCGCCATCGGCCGCCAGCCGTTCGGCGAGGCCGGTGAGCTTCGCGGACGCGGCGTCCGCCGTCACCCGCAGCCGTACGCCATCGAGAGCGGTGATGAAGTCCTGCCACTCGCTCGGACTGGTCAGGGGCAGGAACGACTGGGTGGTCGTCAGCGCCGTCCTGATGGCGGTGACCGCCGTGAGGAAGCGCTGCACCAGATCCAGGCGCGCGTAGAGGTCGACGACCCGGGCCACCGACTGGTGCACCGACTCGTCCGGCGTGCCCGTCACCGTCGCCCCCACGATGGTGAAGCCGCGACCAACCGTCTCCATCGCCGCCTGCGCCTTGAGCGCGCGGTGCAGCACGTCGACCTGCTCGGCCGTGGTGATGGGAAGACCGTCCACTGTGGTCTTCTCCAGCACCGGGTCGGCGTCGCGCTGCTCGACCGGCTTGAACGTCGACCGGAGCCGACCACCGGCCTGGAGCATCTCGTGCAGAGGCCTGATGACGTTGTATCGCGCGGTCGGCGACATCGGCGGCCCGCCGACCGCGATGTCGCGGAAGCCCAGCTCCGACAACGCCTGCTGGGCCTCGACCAACTGCTGTCTCCCGGCGCCGATCTGCGCCCACAGGGTCGCGTTGTGCCCGCCGAGGCCGTCCCGGATCGCCCGCACGGCCCAGTCATCGAGGCTCCAGGCCGTGGCGTCGAGACCGAGCCCGAGCAGGCTCGTGAGCTGGCGTGCGGCCTCCACCTGCGCCAGAAGGCTGGCGAGCAGGCCTTCGTCCAAACTGGACAGATGTCGGGAGACGTCGGTGGCACCGAGCTCGGCGACCTGGCGGGCCGAGGACTCCGCGGCCAGCAGGGCCTCCAGATCCGCCACGCCCGGATACTCCTCCATCGCCACCGGACGCTGGTTGGTCCGGGCCAACCGGGCCGGCGTCTGGGTCGTCAGCAGGGCGAGCAGCTGCGCCGCGTCGGCCGCTGCGAGCGGCGGCTCGGACAGGCCATCGGGCAAGGGCACGGGGACCCAACCGAGCCGGGGGGCGGCGTCGCGCAGCCGACCCGCGATCTCGGCGAGTGTGCCGGAGTATCCGGGCACCACCTCCGGGTGCGGATATGTCTCGGACTCACGCAACAGCCGTACGGCCTCGGTGAGCTCATCGACCCTTGTCATCAGCTCATGGCGCCGCTGCTCGCCCTTGGCCACCTGCGCGTCATGGGCCACCGGGTCGAACCCGGCGTACCGGTTGGACATCGCCTTGACGCTGCCCTCGAGCTCGGCCGAGCCGCCCCGGTCGAGATCGGTGATGGAGACGCAGAGCTTGGCGACCTCGGCCGGCAGCTTCTCGCGCAGCACGCGCAGCGCCTGCGCCTTCTGGCTGGTCACCAGCACCCGCTGGCCCTGGGCGAGCAGCGCCGACATGAGATTCGCGATCGTGTGCGTCTTGCCGGTGCCGGGCGGACCCTGCACCACCACCCCGTTGTTGCCGCGCAGCCGTTCCATGATGCGCATCTGCTCCGGGTTGGCCGGCAGCGGGAACAGCGGGTCGGCCCCGAGCACCTCGCCGCTGGCCGCGCCCTCCTCCTCCAGCCAGGCCAGGCGTTCGGTCGCCTCCATCGACGTGACAAGCTGGGCCAGGCCGAGCGGCGCCTGAGCCTTGGCCCCGCGCAGTGCCCGCAGCATCGTGTCGTAGTACCCGATGAGGCTGGCCCGCTCGCGCCGTCGCAGCACGACCGCGGGCGCCAGCCGCACGACCGGGTTCTCCTCGACCTGTTGCGGCTTCCACTCGGCGACGTACCGGGTCTCGGAGTCCAGCGCGCGCTCGGCCCAGAGCTTGAGCAGGGCCTCGCTGTCGACCAGCGGCGTGACCACGGCCTCGTCGCGGATCTGGTCGTGCACCTGCTCCACCCGGACGGGGTCATAGCCGACCTCGCCGTCGAGCACCTCGCGGTCCTGGGCCCGGGTCGCGGCGTCGGGGTCGACCATGAGCCGCACCTCATCCTTGGCCGTGTCGATGACCGCGATGAGCCGGGTGGTGATCAGGTGGTTGCGGACCACGGTCCCACCAGGCGTACGCCAGGTCAGCAGCCCGAGGCCGAGGACCAGCTCGTACTGGTCCTCCTGCTCGCGCACGAGCCGGGCCGCCTCGGCGAGCGCGTTGTACCAGGTCCGGTACGGCTTGTGCTTGCGGTCGCGCGCCGCCCAGTTCTTCCAGCCCTCCAGGTAGGTGTAGTACGAGTCGAGGATGCCGGGCGCCTCGGCCCGGGTCACCAGCTTGCCGTGCGTGCCGAGCGTTCCGTCGGTCTGGCGGGCAATGGCCCAGTCCGCTCCCTGCTCCTTCAGTGCCGGCGCCTTGAGATCGGAGTTGGTGAGTTCCTCCGCGTCGAGCCACGACGCGAGCTTGCCGGGGTTTGGCGGCGCCTCCGGCCGGTGGCGAGGGATCGACAGCAGCGTCTCGCCCGGGCCGGCCTCGATCTCGACCCGCACCTCCGAGGGCAGGCCATCGAACCACTGCACGAGCTTGTAGTCGGCGACGTCGACGACCCGCTTCTGCCGCGCCATGGCCACGTCCCGCAGGAACTCGACGAGGTTCGCGGTCGTGGCGATCAGGTCACGATCTTTCGACCGGGTCGACGACATGCTTCGGCTTCCCTTCCAGGTGCTGGGGCAATTCCAGACCGTAACGCCTCCGGGGGCGAACAGCCGGGAAGCGACACCGGGTGTTCTTCTACCCTCTACGTGGGCGAGTCATGCGCCAGACGGCGAACGCGGAATCGTACCATGTGGCGCGCACGACCGTCCAACGGGGACGGTGAGGGCCAGCGTCAGCCCAGGTACGGACAGCGTCGGCTCAGGTGCGGACTGCCTCAGCCCATGTGCGGGTAGCGGAAGTCCGTTGGCGGCACGAAGGTCTCCTTGATCACGCGCGGTGAGACCCAGCGCATGAGGTTGTGCCACGAACCGGCCTTGTCGTTGGTGCCGCTGGCCCGCGCGCCGCCGAAGGGCTGCTGCCCGACCACCGCGCCGGTCGGCTTGTCGTTGATGTAGAAGTTGCCCGCCGCGTAACGCAGCCTCTGCGACGCCCACTCGATGACCCGGCGGTCGGTGGCGAAGAGCGCGCCGGTCAACCCGTACGGTGCCGCGCTCTCCGCCTGCACCAAGGTCGCCTCGAAGTCCGCGTCGTCGAAGACATAGACGGACAGGATCGGGCCGAAGTACTCGGTGGTGAAGACCTCGTCACCGGGGTCGGTGCACTCGACCACCGTCGGCCGGACGAAGTACCCCTCGCTGTCGTCCGCGGTACCGCCGGACAGCACCGTGCACCCGCCGGTGTTCTTGATCCGGTCGAGGACCGCCGAGAGGCGGTCGAAGGAACGCCGGTCGATGACGGCGCCACCGAAGTTGCCGAAGTCCGCCACATCGCCGTAGCGCAGCCCGTCCGCGGTCGCGGCGAGGCTGTCGCGCAATCCGGCCTCCCACAAGGACCGGGGCACGTACGCGCGCGAGGCGGCTGAGCACTTCTGGCCCTGGTACTCGAAGGCGCCGCGGATCAGCGCGGTGTGCAGCGCCTCGAGGTCGGCGCTGGGATGCGCGATGACGAAGTCCTTGCCGCCGGTCTCCCCGACGATGCGCGGGTACGACCGGTAGTGGTCGAGGTTGTCGGCGATCGTGCGCCAGAGGGTCTTGAAGGTTGCGGTCGAGCCGGTGAAGTGCAGCCCACCGAAGTCGGGATCGGCCAGCGCGACCTCGCTGACGGCGCGTCCGTCGCCGGTCACCAGGTTGATCACGCCGGGCGGAAGCCCAGCCGCCTCGAGCAGCCGCATGGTGTAGTGCGCCGCGAGCCCCTGGGTCACCGACGGCTTCCAGACCACGGTGGCACCCATGAGCGCCGGCGCAGTCGGCAGGTTGCCCGCGATAGCGGTGAAGTTGAATGGGGTGATGGCGACGACAAAGCCCTCGATGGGGCGGTGGTCGAAGCGGTTCCAGGTGCCCCTGGTGGAGAGTGGCTGCTCGGCGAGCAGCTTGTGTCCGAAGTGGACGTTAAACCGGAGGAAGTCGATGAGTTCGCACGCGGCGTCGATCTCCGCCTGGTGGCAGGACTTGGACTGGCCGAGGATGGTCGCGCCGTTGACGGTGTCCCGCCACGGCCCCGCAAGGAGATCCGCCGCCCGGAGGAAGACCGCTGCCCGCTCCTCGTAGGGCAGCTCGCGCCAGCCCGGCGCGGCCGCCTTCGCCGCCGCCACTGCCGCCGCCGCGTCCTCGCGCGTGGCGTTGCCGGTCACGCCCAGCACGTGCCGGAACCGGTGGGGTTGGACGACCTCGATCGCCTCGCCAGCGGCCGGGCGCTGGGCGCCGCCGATGGTCATGGGCAGATCGATCCGCTCGGCGGCGAGCTCCCCGAGGCGGCGCTGCAGCGACGCCCGCTCCGGGCTGCCCGGGGCATAGGTGGCGACCGGCTCGTTGGTCGGCTCCGGCACGGCGGACACGGCGTCCATCACGGGCTCCTGTCTGGCGAATCTCAACCGACCGCCGCGGGTGCGTCACGGGCAGACCCGTGGCCAGCAGCGGCCTGTGGGCCATCCTCCCACGCCCGGCGCGGGCCGGCCGGTGTCCGCCAGGGGTGCCCCTCGCGGGCCAACGTAGGCTGTGGCTGCGTCGCCCGGCGGGCCAGCCAGGTGGCGCGCAGCGCAGGCCGCGAGATCGACCGGATGGATGCCACGGGTGGACGAACAGGCCGTCGAGGAACAGACCGTACGGGACGAGAGCGCCGGCGCGGACGCTGGTCCGGACGGGGAGTCCGGGGTCGGCGGGATCGTCGCGGGCGTCCTGGCCGGGCTCGGCCTGATCTGGCTCGCCGCCACCCTCGTCGTCTCGCACGCCTCGGTCGTGGGCAACGCACAGACACCGGACGTCGCGCTGGGCGCGGCCGCCTTCGCCCTGCCGAACCTGGTCGCGGCCGCGCTGCTCGCCGGGTCCGCGACGGCACTGCTGGCCACCGCGACCCCGCTCGCGCGGTTCCTCGGTGGACAGACGCCGGCACGGCGGCTGCTGGCGGGGCTCGCCGGCGGCGCCGTGCTCGGCGGCCTCTGCGGCGCGCTGGTGGTCTTCGGCTACGGCACCTATTCGCGGGTCGAGGCCCTGGCGCTGACGATCGGCGTCGCCGCCCTGCTCGGTGGGGCCGCCGCGGTCCTGCCCCGCCCGGTGCTCGCCGCGAGCGTGCTCGCCTGCCTCGGCGTGCTGGTGCTGGGCCTGGTCGTCGGGTTCGTGCAACCCGGTCTGGTCGGGCTCTTCGGTGCCGGCACATCGTTGGACTCGCAGGTCAACGCCGGGTGGCTGCTCGCGTACACGGTGGCGATCGTCGGGGGCATCGTGGCCGGGTTGCTCGCGTTCCGCTTCCTGCGTGGGCACGGGCCTCGTCCCTGGCCCTGGTTCCTGCTCGCGGGCGGACTGCCCGGACTGCTCCTGCTGCTCACCGAGGCGCTCACGCGCATCGGTGGTGCGGGCCTGCTCAACGCGGTCCGTGGACTCTCGGAGGGCGACCAGTTCGCGGTGGATCTCGCGGAGTTCTCCCGGTTGCGCAACGCCATGGTCGTCTTCTTCGTGGGCGGTCTGGCCGCGATGATCGCCGTGGGCCGCACGCTCGGCCCCGGCCCGGAGCCGGCGGCCGACGATGCGCCGCCACCCGACGAGGCGCCGCAACTCGACGACGAGCGGCAGCTCGACGACGCGCGGCAGCTCGACGAGGCGCGCGACAGTGACGAGCCGATGCGGTGACCCGGGTCTATCTCCCCGCGACGCTCGCGCTGCTGGCACGGCTGCGGGAACAGCCGTACGTCCTGCCCGACGACGTCCACGCCCACGCCGTGACCCCCGCGCTGCGCGAGTGGTATGCCGAGGGCGACGACGAGGAGCTCGAGTACGTCGCCTTCACCCGGGCCGCGCAGGAGGCCCTGGTGCTGCTCGCGGGCGACCCGACCGCGCCTCGCCGCCGGGCCGTGCTCGCCGCCGATGTCCCGGCTGTGGCCGCCGTCCGAGCCGCCGAGCACCTCGGCTCCAGCGCGGTACGGCTGACCGCACCGGTCGCGCTCTCCGACGTGGCCGCGGTGCACGTCGACGCGGCGGAGGCCGAGCGGGCCGTGCGGGCCGCGGCCGCGGCCGTGCTGGCCGCCGTCGCGGGTGACGCCGACGCGCAGTTCGCGGTCGACGAAGCCGAGGACCACGAGCTGCTCTGGTACGACCCGTCCGAACTCGACCAGGCGCTCGGAAAGCCCTGATCGCGTGCCCCGGTCGCGGGGCAGGCAGGGCACCGGAGGCAACCGCGCACAATCGCAGCGTTCCGGGGCCACTGGGGTATCGTTCGCGCATGGCCGGCCGGTTCCTGACCCTCGAAGAGGTCGCGGAGGAGCTGGCCGTCACGAGGACGCAGATCTACACGATGGCGCGCAAGGGCGAGATCCCCGCCATCAAGATCGGCCAGAAGGGGCACTGGCGCGTCGAACGGTCCCGGCTTGAGGAGTGGATCGCGGAGCAGTACCGCGCAACCGCCGAGTACGTGCGCAAGAACCCGTTCCCGGACAGCGCCGAAGCCTGACCCCCGAACCCGTACGTCCGTCGCGGGGCCGCCTGCGATGACCTCACCCGATCGCCAGCGCCGGCAAAACGATGCCCACGCCTGTCTTGCGATCGGCCGGGCCGATCGGGTAGAAACATCTACCAGAGGCAACCAGAGGCAACCGAAGTCATCCGACTACGTCGAAGCAGGTGAGCCGTGGCCACGACGCCGACTCTGACGGCACGACGCCCCGCACAGGTCGCGGGCCGGGATAGCGCGGACCAGCCGCCCGTGGTGCGGATCCGACCGGCGCCGCGCTCCGAGCCGCTCACCGACGACGAGCGGCGTGCCACCGGCGGCCTCGCCCACGCGGTGGTCCCGGGCCGCGTGCTGCCGCCGGACCTGGCCACGGGGGTGCGGGTACGGCGACCGGAGCGGCCGCGGGGGAAGCCCGGCCACAGCGCCGGGGAGACGGGCGTGGCGCCGGAGACGGTGATGGCGGTGGTGACGGCACCCCTGCACACCCCGCCGCCCGGCGCCGCCCCCGATGCCCGGTACCCGGGCGCGGAGATCGTCTCCGTGGTGGCGCCCGGGCTGGGCCCCAGTTTCGGGAGGGACACGGCTGAGCCAGCCCGAGCTGGTGAGCTGCGGCTTGCCGCCAAGCGCCTGCTGGGCACCTGCATCGAGGTGATGGGTGGCTTCCGTCCGGTCGCGCAGCTGCGGCTCTACTGCGCCCCGGAGCGCTTCGATGCCATCGCCAACCGGCTGTTGCGTCCGAGCGGGACTGGCCGTGGCCACGGGGCGACGCGCGCCTCTGTCGTCCTGGGCAGGTACGCGCCGCCGAAGTCCGGTCGTCCCGCCCGCATCGCGCCCCAGGACCGTGTCACCGTCCGCCGGGTCCAGGTCTGCGATGTCGCCGACGGCGTCGCGGAACTCGCCGTCGTGATGGCGCGCCGAGGCAAGGTCTGGGCCATGGCGATGCGCTTGGAGTCCAACCGCGGCCGCTGGCTGTGCACGCACATGGAGGTTCTGTAGCTCCCGGAGCGCCCGTCCTGGCACCCCGCTCCGTCACCGGCTCCCTTGCCCACGGGATGGTCGCACACACCGGGTGACGGTTCTCCTCAGCCGGCGGGCGCTCCGGGCACCAATCGCGGCATTCTCAGCCGGCGGTGGGCGCGCCGTGGCAGAGCTTGTACTTCTTCCCCGAGCCGCATGGGCACGGTGCGTTGCGGGCCGGCGCCGAGCCGACGACCTGACCCGCGGCCGGGCGCTTCGCCGCCGCCTGGGCGCCTGGCGAGCCGGGCGACACGGCAGGGCCGCGCCGGGCACCGTTCGCCTTCTCCGCGCCGCCGCCGCGCAACGCGACGGGTGCCTCCTGCACCAGGACCGGGGTCTCGCCTCGGCCTGCCTCGCCGTCGACGGATGGTGCGCTGTAGAGCAGTTGCTGCGGCGGCCGGCTCGGCGCGATACCGCGGCCCAGCAGGCGTGGGGCGGCGCCCACACCGCTGACCTCCTGCGGGGCCGCCTGCTCGATCTGGACCTGGACCCGGAACAGGAAGCCGACGGCCTCCTCCTTCACGCCCTCCAGCATCTGCTGGAACATGTCGAAGCCCTCGCGGTTGTACTCGACCAGCGGGTCCCGCTGGGCGTACGCACGCAGGCCGACGCCGTCACGCAGGTAGTCCATCTCGTAGAGATGCTCGCGCCACTTGCGGTCGATCACCTCGAGCAGCACCCGCCGCTCCAGCTCGCGCAGGACCGGGGCCGTCAGCTCCTCTTCCCGTCGGGCGTAAGCGGCCTGGATGTCGTCGACGAATACGCGCTTGAGGTAGTCCGCGTCGATGGCGTTGGGTCCGCCGGCCTCCTGTTCGATCTCCTCGGTCGTGATGCCGACCGGGTAGAGCTGCAGGTTGAGACTGGACCAGAGCTGCTCCAGATCCAGCTCACCGCCCGCGGCGGCACCGTCCACATAGGCCGAGGAGGTCTCCTCCATCATGCGCTGCACCTGTTCGTGCAGATCCTCGCCGTGCAGCACCCGCCGGCGCTCGGCATAGATGACCTGGCGTTGCTTGTTCATCACTTCGTCGTACTTAAGTACGTCCTTGCGGATCTCGGCGTTCTGCGCCTCGATCTGGGTCTGGGCGCTGCGGATCTGTCGGGTGACCAGCTTGGACTCGATCGGCACGTCCTCAGGGATGTTGAGCCGGTCCATCACGGCCTCGACCGCGGCGGCCCGGAACCGCTTCATCAGGTCGTCCTGCAGCGACAGGTAGAACCTCGACTCGCCCGGGTCCCCCTGCCGTCCCGACCGGCCGCGCAGCTGGTTGTCGATGCGTCGGGACTCGTGCCGCTCGGTGCCGAGCACGTAGAGTCCGCCCGCCTCGATGACCTCGTCGGCCTCCTCGTCGCACTGCTTCTTCCACCGCTCCACCGCGTCGGCCAGTCCCGCCTCGTACTCCTCGGGCGACTCCTCGGGGGTGATCCCCCGGCCCCGCAGGTCGGTGATGGCCAGGGACTCCGGGTTGCCGCCGAGCAGGATGTCCGTACCACGGCCGGCCATGTTGGTCGCGACCGTGACCGCGCCGCGGCGCCCGGCCTGCGCGATGATCTCGGCCTCCTTGGCGTGGTACTTCGCGTTGAGGACCGAGTGCGGGATGCCGCGGCGGCGCAGCATCTGGGAGAGGATCTCGGAGTTCTCGACGGAGACCGTGCCGACGAGCACCGGCTGCCCGCGGTGGTGACGCTCGACGATGTCCTCGACGACCGCGTTGAACTTCGCCTTCACCGACTTGTAGATGACGTCCTGGCGGTCGTCCCGGATCATCGGTCGATGGGTCGGGATCGACACCACGCCGACCTTGTAGACCTTCTGGAACTCCGCCGCCTCGGTCGCGGCGGTACCGGTCATGCCGGAGAGCTTGTCGTAGAGGCGGAAGTAGTTCTGCAGGGTGATCGTGGCGAGCGTCTGGTTCTCCTGCTTGATCGCCACGCCCTCCTTGGCCTCGATGGCCTGATGCATGCCCTCGTTGTAGCGGCGGCCGTAGAGGATGCGCCCGGTGAACTCGTCGACGATGAGCACCTCACCGTCGTTGACGATGTAGTCCTTGTCGCGCTTGTAGAGCTCCTTGGCCCGCAGTGCGTTGTTGAGGTACCCGACCAGCGGCGTGTTCAGCGACTCGTAGAGGTTGTCGATGCCCAACTGGTCCTCGACCCTGGCCACGCCGCGCTCGGTGACCGCCACGGTGCGCTTGGCGTGGTCCACCTCGTAGTCGCCCTCGCCGTCCTTGCCGGACTGCAGCCGGCTGACCACCCGCGCGAACTCCGTGTACCACCGGGCCGACTGCTCGGCCGGGCCTGAGATGATCAAAGGCGTACGCGCCTCGTCGATGAGGATCGAGTCGACCTCGTCGACCACGGCGAAGAAGTGCCCGCGCTGGACCAGCTCCTCGGCCTGCCAGGCCATGTTGTCGCGCAGGTAGTCGAAGCCGAACTCGTTGTTCGTGCCGTACGTGATGTCCGCGCCGTACGCCGCCCGGTGCTCGGGGGCGGGACGGTTCGGCAGGATCACCCCGACCGAGAGTCCCAGGAACTGGTGCACCTGCCCCATCCACTCGGCATCGCGACGGGCCAGGTAGTCGTTGACCGTGACCACGTGCACGCCTTGCCCAGCCAGGGCGTTGAGATAGACGGGCATCACGCTGGTCAGGGTCTTACCCTCACCGGTCTTCATCTCGGCGATGTTGCCGAAGTGCAGCGCCGCGCCGCCCATCACCTGCACGTCGTACGGCCGCTGACCCAGGACCCGGTGCGCCGCCTCGCGCGCCGTGGCGAACGCCTCCGGCAGCAGGTCGTCCAGGGTCTCGCCGTCGGCGTAGCGCTCCCGGTACACGTCGGTCAACTCGCGCAGCTCGGCGTCGGTCAGGTCCGTGTAGTTGGCCTCGATCGCGTTGACCGCGTCGGCCACCGCCTTGAGCCGACGCAGCGTCCGGCCCTCCCCGGCACGCATGATGCTATCGATGATCGACACGAGTGAACGCTCCCTATGGCCCAGGGTGAATGCCGGGCGTCAGCGACTTCAGCCAGCAACCCAGTGTTGCGCGCGCGGTGACCAGTCGCCACCGCGGGGGGTGCCGGGCAGCGGAATGAGCTGTGGCGGCGATCATCTCATACGGCAGGATGACGGGCCATGGAACCCGAGCGCGAAGGACCGGCCCCGCGGCCAGAGCGTGCAAGCCCGGCCCCGCGGCCAGAGCGTGTGGCCATCCCGGTGCTGCGGGGGGAGCGCGTGGTGTTGCGCGCCTTCCGGGCCGAGGACGCCGCCGACGTCCTGGCCGGCTGCTGCGACCCGCTGACCCAACGCTTCCTGCCGCTGCTCCCGAGCCCCTACACCCTCGACGACGCCCGGTCGTGGATCAGCGAAGGGGCACCCGCCGCGGTGACCGCGGGCGGATGGTCGTACGGCATTGCCGACCCTGGTACGGACCGGATCATCGGAGCCGTCGGGGTCACCCCACGGGAGCAGGGCACCGGCGAGATCGGGTACTGGGTCGGGCCGTCAGCACGCCGCCGAGGCGCGGCGACCGAGGCGACCCGGCTGCTCACCGACCACGCGCTCGCGCAGGGCCTGCAGCGGATCGTGCTGCGCAACGAGCCGGAGAACCTCGGCAGCCAGCGGGTCGCGATCGCCGCCGGCTTCACTCGCGAAGGCCTCGCCCGGGGGGCGCGGCAGAGCCGGGACGGCTCCCGTCATGACCTGATCATCTGGGCCCGGCTGGCCGGTGACTCGGGCGAACCCACGGCTCGGCTGCTGCCGGACCTGCCCGGCTTCGGGGTCAACGGCGGCGAGCTCTCCGATGGCGTGGCCGTCCTGCGCCCGACGACCGAGTCCGACACCGACGACACCTACGCGTTGCGCATCCTGCCCGAGTGTGTGGCACGGTCGGTGCCGGCCGTGCCACCGGATCAGGAGCAGATCCGCCGGCGCTGCGCGCAGGCCGGGTCGAACTGGCTCGCCGGCGTGCGGGCGGACCTGACGATCCGGGACGCGGTGAGTGGGGCGTACGCGGGTGAGATCAGCCTGCAGCAGGTGGAGGCGGTCACCGGTCAGGCCATGATCGGTTACAGCCTGACCCGCGCGGCCCGGGGGCATGGCTTCGCGACCCGCGCCGTGCGGTTGCTCGTCGACTGGACCTTCGACCAGTCGGGCATCGCCCGGATCATCGCCGGCACGGCGCCCGACAACCTCGCCTCCCAGCGGGTGCTGGCCCGTGCCGGCTTCATCCGTGAGGCCTACCTGCAGGCTCGCCTCCCGGGCCCGGACGGCCAGCGCATCGATGACGTCCAGTGGGTACGGCTGCGCGAACCGAGCGTCACGCGACCAGGCTGATCACGCCGTAGTCGTAACCCTTGCGCCGCCGGTAGACGACGCTCGGCCGGCCCGAGTCCTTGTCCAGGAACAAGTAGAAGTCGTGCCCCACGAGCTCCATCTGGAACAGCGCGTCGTCGATCGTCATGGGCGCGGCCACGTGCTCCTTCGTCCGCGCGATGTGCCACGGCTGGTCGTCGGCCATCTCCGCCTCGTCGGCCGCCTCGGCCTCGTCCACCGCGTCGGCCTCGTCCACCGCGACCGCCAGGCCGCCGGCCGGCTCGACGACCAGCGCGTCGGTTCGCGTCCGGCCGTTGGCGAGCGCGGCTGAGTCAAGCCCGCCGAGCGCGGTGACCGTCGCGAGCGAGAGTGGCGCGTGCCGCCCGTGGTGGACCCGCCGGCGGTCGGCCGAGCGGCGCAGCCGAGACTCCAGCTTCTCGATCGCCTTGTCCAGCGCCCCGTAGAAGTCCGGGGCACACGCCTCGGCCCGCACGACCGGTCCCCGGGAGACACAGGTGATCTCGACACGCTGACAGTTGTCGGACTGGCGAGGGTTGCGCTCGTGGAGCAGTTCGACGTCGACCTCGATGATCTTGTTGTCGTATCGCTCGACCCGGTTCAGCTTCTCCGTGACGTGCACCCGGAAGTGCTCCGGCACGTCGACGTTTCGACCCTTGACGATGACGTCCACGCATGACCTCCCGCACGTTGGCACCAGCGCAACGGGCGTCCTCCGGTCTCCGCGCGGGGCGGCAGGAGACACCACCCGTCTGTGGACGCTAACTCCTGTTCGCCGGGCCGTCACCCTGTTGCGGCCAAACAGGCACGATCTGATTGGCCGCTGCGCGGGCCCTGCGCGCGCCGCCGCACGGCCGAGGGCTCCGCCGTGCCACCGCAACGGCCGGGGCTCAGCCGTGCCGGCGGGTCGCGGCCAGGGTGGCGGCGAACGTCACCGGCACGCCGGCGCGCAGCAACAGGCCCGCGGTGGCAGCAAGGGTCGCGCCGGTTGTCAGCACGTCATCGACGAGCACGACCGCGCCGCAGTCGGCCACGGCGGCGAGAGTGGCCAGCCGCGCGGGCGAGCGCCAGCGCACGGCGAATGCGTGGTACGCCGCGGCGGCGCGCTGTTCCCGGTCCAGGTGAGCCGAGTCGGCGTGCGGCAGCGCGCGCAACGGCGAGGTGACCACCGCGTCGACACCGGTCGCGATCAGGCACCGCGTGGCGCGGCGGGCCAGCAGCATCATATGGTCGAAGTGCCGGGCCCGGATGGCGGCCGCGGTCGCCGGCACCGGCACCAACGCCACCGGGCCAGGACCGGGCCACCCCGCCCGGATCACGGTGGCGAGTCGGTCCCCCAGCCGCCGCGACAGGCCGCGCCGACCACGCTCCTTGTAGCCGAGGATGAGTTCGCGCAACGAACCGTCGTACTCCCCTCCCGCGACGCAGACGGGCAGTCCGGGCGGCGCAGGGCGTGGCCGGCGCGGCTGCGGTGCCTCGGCGAGCACGCCGGCGCAGCCGTCACAGATCTCCGTTCGGGCGGCCACCCCGCATCCGGCACACCCGCCGGGCAGCACAAGGTCCAGCAGGGTTGCGATGACCCCCGCCCGCCCCGACCCGGCGCCCCCCGCCACCGTCAGCCCGGTACCGGTCAGGTGCCGAAGAACGGCTTGTTCAGCGCCGGCTTCGGCAGCGGGGAGGCAGGCGTGCGCAGCGCGTACACGCCCTGGGGCGTGTTCGCGAGCACGTCCACCTGGCCATGGGCAGTCCACAGTGGATAAGAGACCAGGTCCGTGACGTCCAGGCCGCGCAGGCTGCTGGTGATGTTGTCCGCCAGGACTCCGTCCGCCGTCACCCGCCACAAGGACGGCGCCGCGTCGGCACCAGAGGTACCGCCGACGAGCAGCGTCGACTCGGAGAGCCAGGTGACCGCTCGAGCGGTGAAGTCGCCCGCGAGCACCTGCCGCAGCGTCGACGAGATGAGGTACACCTGACCGTTGCTGATCGACAGCGACGCGACAGAGACGCGACCGTCCGCGATGAGGGCGACCCGGCGGCCGTCGGGCGATACGGTCGCGGCGCTCACGCCGACCAGCCCCGGGCGTACGTCGGTGGCCTTCCCGTCCACAAGGGACACCGCGAGCAGGCGTCCGTCCCCACCACCCGTCGGCACGAACACGATGTCGGTCTCCGGCGTCAGGAACGAGGGCCGGCCCAGCGTGCTGCTCAGCGGAACCATGGCGTCAATGTGTCCCGCCTTGCCGCTCCGGACGATCTGCAACCGCCGGCGACCGGACTGGTCCTTGCGCACCAGGGCCGCGACCGATCCGCCCTCCGCGATCGCGGCGTAGATCACGTCGTTGTTCTCGGTGGCGCCCAGCACCGCAGGCGCGCTGCCACCGCTGGTCACGATGACGCCCTTGGTCGAGATGTCGTACGGCTCGTGGATCGGGTCGCCGTAGGACCAGGCGTTGTTGTACTTGCGGAACTCGTCCGGCAACACATCGACGGTGGCCGACTGACCGTCGATGCGCAGGTCGACCTTGGGCGCCCCGCCAACCAGCAGCCACGAGAACGACCACTGGAGTTGGAACATCAGCCGCCGCAACGCGTCGGCGTCCCCGTTCCCAGCCGCCTCCGCGGAGAGGCTGACCAGGAATGCTCCATTGGTATCGCTATCGACATTCTCGTTGGTAGTGCCGGACGGAAGGCTCCGGGCGGCCCCGGCCAGCCACGGCGACGGCCCCGCGACGAGCCACTGGAGGATCTTGGTGGCGCGCTGGACGGTGTTGAGGGTCAGTGGGACGTACCGCAGGTCCGGCACGAGCAGGTTGTACGCCGTGTCCCAGAAGTAGATCGGCTGCAGGTCGTAGTACTCGCGCAGACCGTCGTCGCTGAGCAGGAGTTGCTGGTTCGGCCAGCCGACGATCTTGTCGATGCGCAGGTAGCCGCTACCGTTCTCGTCCTGCACGACATTGAAGGTCAGCGTTCTGGTGGTGACGGGTGCGAGGTCGTCGACCCGGCCCTGGTCGCTCAGTGTGCCGATCTCCTGGTACTTGATCGTGACCGGCGTACGCGGTGGGTCGCCGACGGAGGCCTCCACGGTCGGACCATCCACGATGCGCACCACCGTCAGCGGTGGGTTGTCCGGCGCGACCGGGTCCCCCCAGGTGCCCACGGCATTGGGCGTGAGGAACGACTTGACCCGGTCGTTCGCCCCGACCCCGCCCGCGGCCGCCTCCAGGAAGTACTTCACCAGGTCGCCGGGGGTTGTCGCCTGCTCCGGCGTGGGCTGGTGTTTGACCACGTCAGCAACCGACGGTCCGGCCGTCAGCGCGTCGCCCTCGTCGACCGGCTGGTCGGTCGCGCCGACCCCGCACCCGGCGAGCGCGACGGCGAGCACCACCATGAGCGCGACCAGTCCTCCGTGGTTGCGTCTCACGCCCGGCCCCCCTCGGACGACGCGGGTTCCGTGACGCCGCTGCTCGGCCGGCTCGTTGGTCGCACGGCGGGAACCCTCGCCGCCGGTGCGGCATCGCGCCGGGCGGGAGCCGCGGCGCCCGCAGCCGCCCGCTCATCGGTGCCGCCGAACGCCGGCTCGGGCGCTGTCTCCCGGGGTGGCCGGAAGTCTGTCGGCACGAGGCGCAGCGGGGACGAGACGAGCCGCTTGCCGGCGCGCAGTGGCAGGGTGAGCCGGAACTGGGCACCCTGTCCGGCCGCGCCCCACGCCTCGAGCCACCCACCGTGCAGGCGAGCGTCCTCGGCGCTGATCGAGAGTCCGAGGCCGGTGCCCCCGGTCTGCCGGGCCCTGGACGGGTCGGCTCGCCAGAACCGGTTGAAGACCAGCTTCTCCTCGCCCGGCCGCAGCCCGACGCCATAGTCGCGGACCGTGACGGCGACGGCGCCCTCGCGGGACGCGAGCCGAACCTTGACCGGCTTGCCATCGCCGTACTCGATCGCGTTTCCGATCAGGTTGCGCAGGATCCGCTCCACGCGCCGCACGTCGACCTCGGCGACAACCGGCTCGCCCGGCAGGTCCAGGTGGATCTGCACACCCGCGCGATCCGCGACCGGCTCCAGCCGCTCGACGACGCGGGACAGCAGCGGGGTGAGGTTGGTCGGCTCCGCGTCCAGGGCGGCGAACCCGGCGTCGAACCGGCTGATCTCCAGCAGCTCGGTCAGGAGGTTCTCGAACCGGTCCAGCTCCGCCTGCAACAGCTCCGCGCTGCGCGAGACCGCCGGGTCGAAGCTGTCCCGCGAGTTGAAGATCAGGTCCGCCGCCATCCGGACCGTGGTCAGCGGCGTACGCAGCTCGTGGGAGACGTCCGAGGTGAACCGCCGCTGCAGGCGCGACATCTCCTCCAGGCGCAGGATGTGCCGTTGCAGCGTCTCCGCCATCTGGTTGAACGAGGCCGCGAGCGCGGCGAGGTCATCCTCGCCCGCCACCTCCATGCGCTGGTCGAGCAGGCCATTCGACAGCCGCTGTGCGGTCCGCGCCGCGAGGCGCACCGGGCGGACCACGAGCCGGGTCACGATGTAGACCACGAGCCCGACGACGAGCACCAGGGCCACGCCGGTGACCGTGATGGTGTTCGCCACGAGCCCGGTGCGCCCCACGACGTCGTCGAGCGGGAAGAAGTAGAAGGCCTGGACCGCGCCCCAGCCGGGCTGTAGTTCCCGGCCGAAGACGAGGTACAGCTGCGTCCCGTTGCCGACATCCAGGTTGAGCCGCTGCGAGGCGAAGCCGAACTCCCGCACCGCGGCCCGGAATTCGTCCGGCACGGGCGGCGCGGAGGGGATCAGGACCGGGTCTTTGCCGGGCACCGGCTCGGGCAGGATCGAGAGGGTCACGCCGTCCTGGGCGGAGAGCTTGTTCACCACATAGCGGATGTTGTTGACGATGAACGGATCGTCGGCGCCGGATACCTGGCTCTCCAGGAGGCTCACCGCCTGGTCGGAGTCCTTCTCCACCGTGGCCTTCGCGGTCGCCTCCTGCGAGGCCACCAAGCCATTGGTGATCAGCGATCCCACCACAACCCCGAAGACGAGCATCACCATGCCCGCGGTGGCCACCGTGATCGTGACCATGCGGAACTGCAGCGACCGACGCCAGGTCAGCTGGACCCTGGCCAGCATGGCCGCCGGGTTGACTGGGCGGGTCGAGGCTGGCGACGGGCCAGCGCCATCGGTGCGCGGCATGGCAGCCGTCAGGCCGTCCCGGCCTTGTACCCGACGCCACGCACGGTGAGGATGACCTCGGGCCGCTCCGGGTCCGGTTCGATCTTGGCGCGCAGGCGCTGCACGTGGACGTTGACCAGGCGCGTGTCCGCCGCGTGCCGGTAGCCCCAGACCTGCTCCAGCAACACCTCGCGGGTGAAGACCTGTCTGGGCTTGCGGGCGAGCGCGACCAGCAGGTCGAACTCGAGCGGGGTGAGCTTGACCTCCTCGCCGTTGCGGAGCACCGTGTGCGCCGGCACATCGATGGTGATCTGGTTGGCGGTCGGTCCGATCGTGAGCATCTCGGGGGCGGCGTCCTCGCCCCGGCGAAGCCGGGCCCGCATCCGCGCCACGAGCTCCTTGGGCTTGAACGGCTTCACGACATAGTCGTCGGCCCCGGACTCGAGCCCGAGCACGACGTCGACCGTGTCGCTCTTCGCCGTCAGCATGACGATCGGCACACCGGCCTCCGCCCGGATAGCCCGACATACGTCGATGCCGCTCATCCCGGGCAGCATCAGGTCGAGCAGCACGATGTCGGGCCGCGCGTCACGGAACGCGGCGAGGGCGCGCTCGCCGTCGGCCACGAACGAGGGCAGGAAGCCTTCGCTGCGCAAGACGATGCCGAGCATCTCGGCGAGGGCCGGGTCGTCGTCGACAACCAGCACACGAGCCCTCATGCCCGTCCTCGCTTCGCCATTGGCGAGCACCGGGCACAAAGCCGGACGACATGCTCATACGCTCGGGTGCGCTCGCTCATGCCGCCCATATTTCCATCCTCCGGCGACGGCTTGCCTGGCCGGGAAAACGCGCCGCAGCCGCGCGACGTCCAGCCGTGCCCGACGATCGCGACGGGCCGTGCCGACAGTACCCGACCCGCACGGCACTTGACCATTCGCGACGCCACGCAGCGCCATCGACGCCCCTCCCGCCGCGATCCGGGGTCGAGAGGCGCGACGCCGCATGACACGATGACGCCGATCCCGAGCCGGGAGGCCATGTGTCCGAACTCACCCGTCTGCGCCCGACCGAGGGCGCGGTGTCGCGGCTGCGCCCGACCGAGGGCGCGGTGTCGCGTCTGCGCCCGACCGAGGGCGCGATACCGCTGCGGCCGCTCACTTTTGGTGAGTTGCTCGACGCGGCGGTGGCGCTGTTGCGGACGCGTGCCTGGCCGCTGGTCGGGGTGGGGGTGCTCCTCGCGGTCATCGAGCAGGCGCTGCTGTTCCCACTGCGCTCGTTCGCCGACCAGGACATCTCCATGCTGCCCGCGACGGGTCGTCTGAATCAGTTCGCTGCCCTCATGATCGGGGGCTTCACGACCGAGGCCATGGTGATCTCGACCCTGGCCGCGCTCGCCGCGGGGCAGGCCG
The DNA here is from genome assembly GCA_036557785.1 of Micromonosporaceae bacterium. GTDB lineage: Bacteria > Actinomycetota > Actinomycetes > Mycobacteriales > Micromonosporaceae > DATBGZ01. The sequence goes on along the minus strand of DATBGZ010000088.1, from coordinate 60,132 downwards.
GTCCCGCGCTGCTCGGACGATTCGCGCCGATGCGCCGGCCGCTGCGGCGCGGTTCGATCGCGGTGGTCGTGGTGGCGGTCGGCATCGTCGCGGCCATCACGACCACGCCGTTCCTGCTCCTGGAACCACTACAGGTGCTCGGCTTCTTCGTGGCCGGGATCTGCACGCTCGCCGCGTGGCCGCTTCCGTACGGCCTGATCGGACTCGCCGCGCCGGCGGTGGTGGTCGAGCACCGTGGACCGGGCTCAGCGCTCGTACGATCGCTGCGGTTGGCGGGCCGGGCCGGGATGCGCGCCGCCTTCATCCGCGTTCTCGGCTGGTCGAGCTGGACGGTGGCGCGCCTCGCGCTGATCCTCGCGACCCGCGCCCTGGTGTCCTTGATCTGGGGCGACCTGCCATCCTCCACATGGGACAGAGTCCTGCTCGCGGCGGCGGCGCTGGTCGTGAACGCGGTGGCCTACCCGGTCCTCGGCTGCTTGGACGTCGTGCTGCTGCTGGAAGGGCGCATGCGCAGCGAGGGCCTCGACATCGCGCTGCGCTGGGCCATGCGGCGCGGCATGACCCCGTCCCTCGAGGCACCGCGATGACGGGTAGCGGGCTGGGTGGGCGGGCTTCTCGGGTGGGCAGGCTGGGTGGGCGGGCTTCATGGACGCGCTGACCCGGGCCTGGGACGAGTGGGTGGCCGACCTGTCGGAGACGGTCGGTCTGAGCGTGCCGACGCTGATATTCCTCTCCATCATCGCCGCTCTCCTCGTCGGTGTGGCGTGGTACTTCTGGCCCGCGTGGCTGCCCTGGAACTGGAACCTGGCCGGCGGCCGTGAAGCGCGCCGCGCACGCCGCGACCGGCGCGCCCGGTCCGGGCGGCGACGTCTCGGGCGACTGCGCTGGCGCCTGCGGTGGCGCAGACGCCCGCGCGGCACCGAAGAGCCGCAGACACCGACCCTGCCCGACGACGAGGTGCCGGACCTGCCGGCCGAGGTGCTCACCCTCACCGCCGACCAGCTCGCCGCGGCGGGGCGGTACGCCGAGGCCGTACGGGAGCGGCTGCGGGCGATGCTGCGCGGGCTCATCGAGCGTGACCTGCTCCCGTCCAGTCCCGGGTGGACGGTCATGGAGCTTGCCGCCGTGGGCGCGAGGGTGCGCCCGGCGCTGAGCAGTCCCCTGGGGGCGGCGGCTGGCATCTTCTCCGAGATCTGGTACGGCCTGCGCCCGGCGACAGTTGCGGACGACGCGGCGATGCGCACGCATGCGGCAGCCGTGGCCGAGATCGCGGCGCAGTCCCCTGCGAGCGTGACCGGATGAGCCACACCGCTCTGTCCATGGGGTCGGCGCCCGCGCTGGCGCCGCCCGTGTCCCCCGGCCCGACCGGGTTCGGGGTATCCCCACCGCCGGCACCCCGCAGCCGCGAACGGCGGTGGTACCACGTCGTGATCCCGCTCGGCGTCGTCGCCGTGTTCTGGGTTCTCACCTACGCCATGCACGCGTACCAGCAGCCGAACTTCCGCGATCCTGGCACGCTGTCGCCCACCGGAACCGGGCGGCACGGCGCGAGCCAGCTCGCGGAGCTGCTGCAGGCACGTGGCGTCACGATCGTCCGGGTGACCTCGAGCGCGGACGCGGTCGCGGCCGCGGCGGGGCAGGACGCGACGATCTTCGTGCCCGCACCGGACTATATGGACGGCCGGCTCATGTTCGCGCTCGCGGAGATGTCGGGGCGGCACCGGGTCGTCCTCGTCAAGCCCGGTCTGCTCGGTCAGCTCTTCTCCTTGGTGCCGGCCGGGGTGGCCCACAGCCGGTGGGCCACGACCACGGCCGAGCCGGCCTGCTCCGCCGAGTATGCGAGCAGGGCCGGCGTGGCCACCGTGCTCAGAGACAGCTACGCCACCTTCGACACCGGCGACGCCACGACCACCGGCGTCGACCCGCGGCAGACGGCCGACTGCTACCGGGGCAGCGTCGTGGAGTTCGACGTCCCGGGTGCCAACCATGTGGATCTGGTTTGGGTCGGCGCGACCGAGCCGTTCCGCAACGATCGCATCGACGAGGCCGGCAATGCCGGCCTCGCGACCAACCTGCTCAGCGCAGACCAGCGTGTGATCTGGCTCGACCTGCACGCCAGCGAGGTGCGCATCCCGTTGCCGCAGTTGGAGCTACCGCAGTACGGGCGCAACGATGACGACCGCAGCCGCAACGGCGGCGACCCGCTCCTGGCGGCGTTTCCGGAGCAACTCTGGGTGGCGCTGCTCCTCGTCGCCGCAGCCGCGGTGGTCCTCGCGCTCGCGCGCGGCCGCCGGCTCGGTCCACCCGTGGCCGAACCGCTGCCGGTGCTCGTGCCGGCCGCCGAGGCCGTGCTCGGGCGAGGCCGGCTCTACCGGCGCATCCGGGCCCGGGCCGCGAGCATGGCAACCCTGCGCAGTGCCGCGATCGCCCGGCTCGCCCGCGTCGTCGACCCGCTGACCCCGTCGCCGGAGCGCGCGCTGGCAACACCGGGCCCGGCGCGCGACGCGTTCATCGGCACGGTTGCCTCGCGCGCGGGCGTCGATGCCGCCACGACCGAGCTGATCCTGTTCGGGCCGGCGCCCGAGCGTGACGACGAACTCGTCCGCGCCGCCGCCACGCTCGACGCGCTCGTCGCCGCCTTCTTGTCCCGCCCACGGGGAACGACGACCCAACCACCAGGAGGATCACCGTGACGTACAGCACCGCGGCACCGCAGAGTCCGGGGACACCGGCCGTCGTGGCCGGCGACGCCGACGGCGCACGCGCGGCCCTGGGCCGGGTCCGGGCCGAGATCGGCAAGGTGATCGTCGGTCAGGACGCGACCGTGACCGGCCTGGTGCTGGCACTGATCTGCCGGGGCCACGTCCTGCTCGAGGGCGTGCCGGGTGTGGCGAAGACGCTGCTCGTCCGGACGCTCGCCGCGGCGCTCGCGCTCGACACGAAGCGGATGCAGTTCACCCCGGACCTGATGCCCAGCGACGTCACCGGTTCGCTTGTCTTCGACGCGCGCGCCTCGACCTTCGAGTTCCGGCCCGGGCCGGTATTCACCAACCTCTTCCTCGCCGACGAGATCAACCGGACGCCGCCGAAGACGCAGGCATCGCTGCTGGAGGTGATGGAGGAGCGGCAGGTCTCGGTGGAGGGAACCCCGCGCCGGCTGTCCGAGCCGTTCCTGGTCGCGGCGACGCAGAATCCCGTCGAGTACGAGGGGACCTACCCTCTGCCGGAGGCGCAGTTGGACCGGTTCCTGTTCAAGCTCACGGTGCCGCTGCCGACCCGCGACGAGGAGTTCGGCGTGCTCCGCGCGCATCACAACGGTTTCGACCCGCGCAACCTCGCCGCGGCCGGAGTCACCCCGGTCGCCAACGGATCGGACATCGCCGCCGCCCACGATGCCGCGTTGACGGTGCAGGTCGCCGACGGGGTGCTCGCCTACATCGTCGACCTGTGCCGCGCGACCCGCACCGCCCCATCGCTGGACCTCGGCGCCTCGCCGCGAGGCGCGACCGGACTGCTCGCCGGAGCCAAGGCATTCGCCTGGCTCTCCGGTCGCGGCTATGTCACGCCGGACGACGTCAAGGCGGTCGCCCGACCGGTGCTGCGCCACCGGGTCCGACTGCGCCACGAGGCGGAGATCGAGGGGGTCACGGCCGATGCCGTGCTGGACTCCCTGCTCGCCACCGTCCCCACCCCCCGCTAGTGACCGCACGCGGCGGACCGAGGGGGTGATCTGGTGCTGACGTGGCGGGTTGCCGCGCTGCTCGTCGTGCTCGGCGGCATCGGCATCGCGGTGTCGGACCGGGTGGGGCTACGCCCCTGGTCCGCGGTCCTGGTCGCGGCCGGGGTGGTTGCCCTGGTCACGGGGTTGGACTGGCTGGTCGCGGCGCCGGCCGGTGAGGTCCGGTTGCGCCGCGAAGGCCCGACCCAGGTACGCCTGGGCGACTCGGTCACGGTGACGCTGCACGTCACCAACGACTCCGTACGGACGATGCGGGCGCAGGTACGCGACGCCTGGGTGCCCTCGGCGGGCGCCGGCGAACCGTACGCGCACGATCTCGTCCTGGACCCCAGCCAGACCGCGGCACTGCCGACCGTGCTCACGCCCATCCGCCGCGGGGACCGACCGGCCGCGCGCGTGACCGTGCGGTCCTATGGTCCACTCGGGCTGGCGTTCCGCCAGACCTGGCGACGCGCGGCGGACCGGCTCACTCCACCATGGACAGTGCGGGCACTGCCGGAGTTTCGCTCCCGCCGGCTGCTACCCGAGAAGCTCGCCCGGCTGCGGATCATCGAAGGCATGGTCGTTACGCGTGGCCGCGGCCAGGGCAGCGAGTTCGACTCCCTGCGCGAGTACGTGACCGGCGATGACCCGCGGGGGATCGACTGGCGCGCCAGCGCTCGCCGGGAGCATCTCGTCAGCAAGCAGTGGCGGCCAGAGCGCGACCGCCGCGTGCTCTGCGTCATCGACACCGGTCGCACCAGCGCGGGCCGGATCGCGACCACGCCCCCGGCCGGGCCCGACGACCCGCCGGTCCCGTACACCGACGAGAGCGAAGCCTCGGGCGAGCCGCGGCTCGACCTGCACATCGACGCCGCGCTGCTGCTGGCGAGCGTCGCCGCCCACGCCGGCGACAAGGTCGACCTGCTTGCCATCGATACTGCCACACATGTGAACATCTCGGCGAACTCGACCCGGCATCTCTACCGGATCAACAACGCCCTGGCGATGCTCTCGCCGGCCCTCGTGGAGACCGACTTCGGCCGGGTCGTGGCCGAGGTCCTGCGCGCCGAGCGCAAGCGTGCGCTCGTCGTGCTCTTCACGACACTGGACCCCGGGGCGCTCGGCGAGGGCCTGGTGCCGGTGCTGCCGAGTCTGGTCAGCCGGCACACCGTGTTCGTCGCGGCCGTGCACGACCCGGCCCTCGACGCGCTCGCGGCCCGCCACCACAGCGCTGACGCGATCCACACCGCTGCGGCCGCGCAGCGTGGGCTCGCCGAACTGAACCGCGTGCGCGGCGCACTGGCCCGGCACGGCGTGTCCGTTGTGGACGAACCGGCGCAGACGTTCGCCTCGGTCGTGACGGACCGCTACCTCGCGCTCAAGGCGGCCGGACGTCTGTAGCCGGCTCAGACCGTGGGCGCGAGCGCCTCACGCTCATAGGCGACGACATCGCCGGTCTCGCCGCGGCGCAGTGCCGAACCGCCTGCCACCGCGACGTAGGACACGAACGCGAGCCAGACCCCACCACCGAGGAGGAGCTTGAGGGCGACCGGGATGGGAGCCGGCGTGACGAAGGCTTCCACGAGCCCGCTGACCCCGAGCGTGACCCCGACTCCGAGCGCCACCACGGTCGCCTGGCGACCCGCACGCGCCACGGACTGGCCCCGGGTAAGCAGCGGGCCGGGCGCGACCCACGCCCAGCCGATGCGCAGGCCCGCACCGGCGGCGATGAAGACACAGGTCAGCTCGAGCAGTCCGTGCACGGTGATGAGCCCGAAGAAGACGTCCGCGCGGCCCGCACCGACCATGAGGCCGCCGATCACGCCGACGTTGAGCGCGTTGGCGAACAGCATGTAGAGGGTGGGCACGATCAGCACCCCTCCCGCCAGGCAGATCGCCGAGACGAAGGTGTTGTTGAGCCAGACGAGGGAGGCGAAGTTCTGTGGCGCGTACTGCGAGTAGTAGGCGGCGAAATCGTTGTTGACGAGTTGGTCGATGTCCTCCTGGGAGAGCACCGACAGGGCAATCGACTTGTCGCGCGCCACGAGGATACCGAGCACGACGGAGAAGGCGAGGAAGCCGATCGCCACGCCGATGACCCAGCGACGCGCTCGGTAGACCTCGGCCGGGAACGACACCGCGAAGAACCGTCCGACGGCCGCGCCGGAGAAGCCCGCCGAGACAGAGACCGATGCTCGCGCCTGCAGCACGAGCCGGGACAGCCAGGCGACCAGCGCCGGGTCGCCCGACCGGCTGCGCACCACTGACAGGTGGGTGGCCGTGCGCCGGTAGAGCATCACCAGTTCATCAACCTGCTGCGGGGTCAGCTTGCGCTTACGCATGGTGGTGAGCATCTGCAGGCGGTTCCACTCCGCGCCATGCTCGGTGACGAACGCGTCCAGATCCACGACCGCTCCTGACCGCAGCACTCCGGGTCCCCGGCAGCATCCGAGGTAGGTCTGCGTGGAACGGTACAGGTAGGTCACACTGGTCCGGTGACCGTCGCCCCGCCGGCAAGCGCGCCGAGCGTCATGCCGCCCGACGCTGTGGGCCAGACCCGGATCGTCACCGGCGAGGCGGTGCACCTCGATATGCGGGTCGCCGGCCCTGGTTCGCGGGCGCTGGCCCGCATGGTCGACCTCCTCATCCAGGTGGTCCTGCTGTGGCTCCTCTTCCTCGTGGGCACGATCGTGTTGCTCGTCCTCAGCGCCGGAGTGGTCGCGGCCGACCCCGCCATCTTCCAGGCGATGCTCTTCGCCGTCGTCATCGCGGTGTTCGTGGGCTACCCCGTGATGATGGAGACCCTCACCCGTGGGCGGACGCTCGGAAAGATGATCTTCGGCCTGCGGGTGGTCCGGAACGACGGTGGTCCGGTGACCTTCCGGCAGGCGCTGACCCGAACCCTGATCGCGCTCTCCATCGAGTTTCCGGGTCTGTTCCTGCCGCCGGTCACCTGGATGGTCGCGATCTGGACGATGATCGCCAATCCGTTGAACAAGCGGGTGGGCGACCACGTCGCGGGCACCATCGTCATCCATGAACGGACGCCGACCGCGTGGGGCTGGGTGCCCGCCATGCCGCCCGGCCTGACCATGTGGGCCGCGACCCTCGACCTGGCTGATCTGGACGACGACCTCGCCTTCGCGGTACGCAGCTTCCTTGCCCGCAACCGTTCGCTGCGCGAGCCTGCCCGCAGCGTGCTGGGTGAGCGGCTCACGCGCGAGGTCGCCGCCGTCGTCAATCCCCCGCCACCACCCGGGACACCGGCCTGGATGTACCTCGCGGCGGTCCATGCCGAACGGCACCAGCGCGCCATGCGCAACCTGGCGGCCGTACGATCGCGCGCCGCGATGGTGTGGCCGGAACTGACCGCGGCGATCGCGCCCCCAGCCGTGCAGGCCCGAGTGCCCCGGGGCAAGCGGGGCAAGGCCCCGGCTCAGCCGAACAGCGCGCTGCCCCAGTAGTCGCCGGGACCCGGGACACCCCCCGGACAGGCGAACACCGCGCTGGAGACGTGCACGATGTACTCGTTGAGGGCGTCGTTGGCGGCGAGCCGGCTCTGCACCGCCACGAACTGCCGGCGCGGGTCGCGCTGGTACGCCATGAAGAACAGCCCGGCCTCCAGGCGCCCCAGGCCGTCCGACCCGTCGACGAAGTTGTACCCCCGACGCAGCAGCCGTACGCCGTCGTTCTGGTCCGGGTGCGCGAGGCGGACGTGCGCGTCGGCCGGGATGACGGGTGCGCCACCGGCCCCGGCGACCTGGAAGTCGGGCGGGTCGAACTCGGCGCTCTGGCCCAACGGCGCCCCGTCGGCCTTGTCCCGGCCGATGATCTGCTCCTGCTCGCGCAGCGAGGTCCGGTCCCAGGTCTCGATGTGCATCCGGATCTTGCGGGTGACCAGATAGCTGCCACCCTCCATCCAGGACGGTCCGTCGCCGGGCTGCACCCATACGTGCTCCCGGAGGAGGTCGGCCTGCTCGCCCTTGAGGTTGTCGGTTCCGTCCTTGAAGCCCATGAGGTTGCGCGGCGTGGCCTGGGCCGCGCTCGTCGAGGAGGTACGGCCGAAGCCCAGCTGCGACCAGCGCACGCTGACCGTGCCGAAGCCCATCCGCACGAGGTTGCGGATCGCGTGCACCGCGACCTGCGGATCGTTCGCGCACGCCTGCACGCACAGATCGCCGCCAGAGATCTGCGGCTGCAGGTCGTCGCCGGGGAAGTGCGGCAGGTCCGCGAGTGCCGGCGGTCGGGCGGTGCCGAGGCCGAACGGATCGGTGCCGTCGACGGCTCGGAACAGGCCCGGGCCAAAGCCGACGGTGAGCGTGAGCTGGGACGGGGCAAGGCCCAGCGCCTCGCCGGTGTCATCCGGCGGCGCCTCCGGGCTGCCGCCGACGGCACCGGTCGGGCTGGCGTCCTGCCCGGCGGTCATCCGCGCCGCCGCCGCCGTCCACCGCTGCAGCAACGCCACGAGCTCCTCGCGCCGGGTTGTGGTGACATCGAAGGCCGCGAAGTGCAGCCGGTCCTGGGCCGGGGTCACGATGCCGGCCTGATGCTCGCCCCAGAACTCGACGGCACCGGAGCCCTCGCCACCCGCCGGGCGCTCGCGGTCGCCCAGCGCCAGCCCGACCGCGCCCCCGGTCACGACGCCGGCGGCTCCGGCTCCCGCGATGCCCAGCACCGCCCGCCGCGAGAGTCTCGCCATGCCAGGTACCTCCTCTTGTCACACCACAACCGGAGGCGGGCTACTGGGTCGTGCTCGGGGTGGGGGCGCTGATGGCAGCGGCCACCTTGCTGATCGGCTCGGCCAGGCCGCTGACCGCGTCAGCGAGGGCCCTGACCTGCGTGTCGCTCAGGTCGTTGTAGAGCACGTACCCGTCGCCGGACTTGTGCGTCGCGAGCAGGTCCTCCAGCCCCGTGAAGGAAGAGTCCACATCGGACATCAGCGACGCGTCACGCTCGGAGAGTGCTGGGCGCAGGGCATCCACCGCGGCCTTGGCGCCGGCGATGTTCGCCGCGAAGTCCCACAGATCGGTATGCGAGTAGCGGTCCTCCTCGCCGGTGATCTTGCTGGTGGCGACCTCGTCGAGCAGCTCCTTGGCGCCGTTAGCGATCTGCAAGGGCTGCAGCTGCACGTCCCGCACAAGGTCGACCAGGGACGCGACGTCTGCGTCGAGCTTGTCGGCGAGCTGGGCGTCGCCGCTGATGTCACCGTCGACCCAGAGGTGCTTCTCGATCGCGTGGAAGCCCGTCCACGGCGCTCCCGCCTCGGTGTCACCCTCACGAGCATCGATGGCCGGATCGAGGTCGCCGAAGCTCTCCGCGACCGGCTCAATGGTCTCGTAGTAGGACCGGGCGGTGGCGAAGAGCTGCTTGGCCCTGGCGATGTCGTGAGCCCGGATGGCGTCGGTGAACTGCTTGGTCGCGGGCACGAGCAGATCCACCTGGCTGCTCAGATACTGCTTGTAGTTCGCCACCGCGTCGTTGAGCTTCTGATCGGCCGACAGCGAGGCGGCGCTGCCGGTGACCGTGAACGGCGAGCTGATCCCGTCACCGACCATGCCCGGCTTGCAGACCCCGGTGTACTCGCCGGCGGCCAGCTCGACCGAGAGGCTTCGGGTCGTCTGCGGGGCGATGTTCTCGACCTCGCCGAGCGCACGGTCGCCCTGGAACACATAGAATTCGGTGATCTTCGAGCCACTGTTGGTCACGGAGAACTTCACGACCCCGGCGGCCACCTCGGTGACCGAGAGGCTGCAGGCCTCCTCCGAGGCACTGACCGTCACGTCGTTGGTGGCGGCACCGCCGTGCTTGGCACAGGCACCCAACCCGGCGGCGAGGGCGATCGCGCCGACTACCGCGAGCGTCCGCGTTACACGATGCATCTACATGTCTCCTTTGGAGATGAGCAGGCTCTGGGCGTTGTCCGGGGCGGGCGGGGCTCAGGGGGTGGCGGGGGCGTCCGCGGTCGTACTGGCGCTCGGTGGCGCGCCCGTGCTCGCCGCGACGGTGGGGCGCCGCCGCCCGGGCAACAGGAACAGCACGAGCACCGGCAGCCCGTAGGCCGCCCAGGCGATCGTCTCGAACACCGTCGGCGTCGCGGTGAAGTTGAGCATCCCGCTCAGCAACGCCCCGTACCACGTGCTCTGGTCGTAGTGGGCGGATAGGTCGAAGGCGTACGTCCGTGTGCCGGGCAGGATGCCCGACTCCTGCAGGTCGTGCACGCCGTACTTGAAGATCCCGGCAGCGACGAGGACCAGCGCCAGTCCGGTCCACCGGAAGAAGGTCGCGAGGTTGATCCGTACCGCACCGGCGTAGATCAGGAACCCGAGGGCGACCGCGGTCACGACGCCGAGGGTGATGCCGGTGAGTTGGTTGACCGATGAGGTCGCGCCCTGTGCCGCGGCGTAGAACAGCAGCGCCGTCTCCAGACCCTCGCGGGCAACGGCGAGAAATGCCATCGCGACGACCGCGAGGCCGCCCAGGCCGATGGCCTGCTCCAGCCTGCCCCGCAGGTCGGTGGCGAGCCGGCGGGAAAAGCGGCGCATCCAGAAGATCATCCAGGTCACGAAGGCGACCGCGAGGATCGAGGTGACGGCGTCGAAGAACTCCTGCTGCTCGTGGCTGAGCAGATCCTCCGCGACGTAGGTGAGCACGAAACCGAACCCGACCGACAGCACGACCGCGGCGCCCACCCCGAGCCAGACCTGGCCGAGGCGTTCCCGCCGGCCGGATTTGACGAGGAAGGCCACGAGGATGGTGACGACGAGGGTCGCCTCCAGCCCCTCCCGGAGCCCGATGAGGTACTGGCCGAGCAGTGCGCCGCTCACGAACCGCCTCCGCGCTAAAGTGAGCCAATCCTAACTAAGGTCAGGCATACCTTAGTAGGCTCCCCCGACCCCGCGTCAAGCGGGTCCCCCCACTTCGCGAGCGATCGTGATCGAGAAGCCACTGTCGGCGGACAAGCCGCTCGAGCGGGCCGGGTCCGGGGCTCATCAGTAGCGGTAGTGGTCGGGCTTGTACGGGCCCTCGGTCGCGACGCCGAGGTACTCCGCCTGGGCCTTGGTCAGCTCGGTCAGCTTCACGCCGAGGGCGTCCAGGTGCAGCCGGGCCACCTTCTCGTCCAGGTGCTTGGGCAGGGTGTAGACCCCGACCGGGTACTCGTCGTGTTGGGTGAACAGCTCGATCTGCGCGATCACCTGGTTGGAGAAGGAGTTGGACATCACGAACGACGGGTGCCCGGTCGCGTTGCCCAGGTTGAGCAGCCGTCCCTCCGACAGCACGATGATCGAGTGGCCGTCGTCGAAGACCCACTCGTCGACCTGCGGCTTGATCGTCACTCTGCGCACGTCGGAGCGGCGCGCCAGACCGGCCATGTCGATCTCGTTGTCGAAATGGCCGATGTTGCCCACGATCGCCTGGTGTTTCATCCGCGACATCTGCTCGGCGCTGATGACGTCGAGGCAGCCGGTCGCGGTGACGAAGATGTCCGCGATCGGGACGACATCGTCCAATGTGCTCACCTGGTAGCCGTCCATCGCCGCCTGCAGGGCGCAGATCGGGTCGATCTCGGTCACGACGACCCGGGCGCCCTGGCCGCGCAGCGACTCGGCACAGCCCTTGCCGACGTCACCGTAGCCGCACACCACGGCCACCTTGCCACCGATGAGCACGTCGGTGGCTCGGTTGATGCCGTCGATGAGCGAATGCCGCACGCCGTACTTGTTGTCGAACTTGGACTTCGTCACCGAGTCGTTGACGTTGATCGCGGGGAACAGCAGCGAGCCCGCCTTCGCCATCTCGTAGAGCCGGTGCACACCGGTGGTCGTCTCCTCGGTGACGCCCAGGATCCCGGCCCCGACCCGGGTCCAGCGTTGGCCGTCCTCGGTCAGCGACCGACGCAGCAGGTCGAGGATCACCCCGTACTCGTACGAGTCGTTCCCGGTCGTGACCGGCACCCCGCCCGCGGTCTCGAACTCCGTGCCCTTGTGCACCAGCAGCGTGGCGTCCCCGCCGTCGTCGAGGATCATGTTCGGGCCACCGCCGTCGGGCCAGAGCAGCACCTGCTCGGTGCACCACCAGTACTCGGGCAGCGTCTCGCCCTTCCACGCATAGACCGGCACCCCAGCGGGCGCGTCCACCGTGCCGTCCGCGCCGACGACGATCGCCGCCGCGGCGTGGTCCTGGGTGGAGAAGATGTTGCACGACGCCCACCGCACCTGCGCCCCCAGCGCTACCAGCGTCTCGATGAGCACGGCGGTCTGCACCGTCATATGCAACGATCCACTGATCCGAGCCCTGTGCAGTGGCTGAGCCTGCGCGTACTCCCGCCGCAGCGCCATCAGCCCCGGCATCTCGTGCTCGGCGAGCTGAATCTCCTTGCGCCCGAACGCGGCGAGCGAGAGGTCGGCGACCTTGAAGTCGCCTTCGGCCACGGTCTGGGCGCGGGCGGGCAGCGTAGTGCTCATCAGATACTCCTCGGGGAACCAGGGCCCTCAAGATAACGCACGGGGTGGTCCGGTATGGGTGGACTCTCCACCCAGTCCGACCACCCCGTGCTATCCCCCCGGTTTGGTTCCCCCGCGCGTTGCTCGGACTGGATCAGTCGCGACGACGCTGCGTGACTACATACTTGCACCGCGCATCCCGTGGTGTCAGGGAATTGCCAGATCGTCGCCCGACTGCCCCGGTGACGGCTTGGGCCGGGCCGCTGGCCATCCCCCGTTCGAGGCCCACCGTCGGCCGGGGCCGTCGATGCTGGCCCGAGTGCTACCTGCTCCAGTCCGTCTGCACCAGGCGTCGCGCGACCTGGTGCACCGCGACGATCGCAGTGCCGTCCGTCGCGCCGACCCCAGCGTCAACCTGGGGCGGGAGGCAGACGAGGTGACCGAGCTCGAGGCCGATCCGCTCGCCATCGACCTCGACGAACGCGTCGCCATGGACCGCCACGACGACGGTGACGAACTCGTCGCTGCCCGGAATCGGGTACCGGTCGCCGGCGGCACACCGCACCCGCGCTCCCCAGATCTCCTCCGGCACGTCGATCAACGGTGCGACGGTCGCGCCCGTGGGCACGGGAGCGGCGAGCCAGCCTGCGCCCTGGCGCCGCAGAATCCGCCGGGGCAGACCGGGATAGGCATCGCGCAGCAACGCGGCCGGATCCTGATGCGCCGTCGGGAGCGTGAACGACGTGCGCGGATAGGGGTCGTAGAGGCGCTCGACCGCGTCGACAGAGCAACCGGCGTACTCCTCGACGACGCAGCCAAGCACCGCGTGGACGGTCTGCGTCTCGGTGATGGCGGTGGCGTCGCCGCCCGCGGGGCGCCACACCGCCGGTGGGTCGGCCGGATCGCGGTGCTCGAAGAAGGCCCGAGCCCACTGGCTGCCTCCGGCCTGCCACTCCGGCAGTGAGGCGACGTAGACCAACGACCGGTCCTTCGTCCGCAGGATGTGGAACGCCTCCCACTTGGGCTCGACGTGGATCTGGAAGCTGAATCCCTGGCCGTCGAAGAGATCGAAGAGCGAGTATCCAAACGGAGAGGCGATCTTCACTCCGTACGGCTTGTACTTGAAGAAGAAGCCGACCTCGGCGAAGAACCGGGCGAACCCGAGGGCGGTCGGCGCGTCGATCTTCGCCCCGGGCGTCAGCAGGTCGTCCCACAGGAACTTGGCGAGGCTCTCGATGCGCTCCACTGTCTCGATGCGATCCGGTCGCGCCACGGCGGCCCGGAAGTCGCCCGCCACCTCGGGGGAGTCGCGATCGAGCCAACCGAGCTCAGACTCGTGCCCGTTGCTCCTGGCCCACTCGCAGATCACGTCCATCGTGCTGCCCGTACGCATCCGATCCCCTCTGGTGTGGCCGGTTCGCGCCGACCCTAGCGTACGGAGTGGCAGTCGCGAGCCACCCTCTGGTTCCGGTGCTCGCCCCCGGTCGCGCTACCCCGCCGGACGGGACAGTGGCACAGATCACCTCCGCCGGCCGTCGGCGCGGCGATCCGGTCGAGTGGGTCGAGCCGTTAGTGGGTGACCGCGCCCCGGAAGATGTCCGGCTCGATGTAGATGACGCGGGCGATCGGCACCGCCGTACGGACGCGGATCTCCGCACCGTCGATGGCGGCCGCGATGTCGCCGGCGGTCGCGCTGGCCGCCACCCCGACCTTGACCGCGACGAGCAGCTCGTCGGGCCCCAGGTGGAGGGTCTTCATGTGGATGACGCGCTCGATCGTGGAGCCGTCGACCAGCGCCTCCTCGATCCTGCGCACGTGCTCGCCCGTGGCCGATTCGCCGATGAGCAGGCTCTTGGTCTCGGTCGCGAGCACCACGGCAACCGTCACGAGCAGGGCGCCGATCAGCAACGACGCGATGCCGTCGAAGACCCCATTGCCGGTGAGGATGGTCAGCTCCACGCCCAGCAGCGCGAAGACCAGACCGACCAGAGCCGCCGAGTCCTCCAGCAGCACCACGGGCAGTTCCGGCTCGCGCGAGCGGCGGATGAACTGGATCCAGCTGGCGCCGTTGCGGGCCGGGTTGCTCTCCTTGATCGCCGTGCGGAACGAGAACGCCTCCATGAGCACGGCGACGCCCAGGACCGTCAACGGCACCCACTGCCACTGGTCGATCGGATGCGGGTGGGTGACCTTCTCGTAGCCCTCGTAGAGCGCGAACAGACCACCGAGACTGAACAAGACGATTGAGACGATGAAGGCGTAGAGGTAGCGCTCTCGCCCGAAGCCGAACGGGTGCTGCGGCGTCGCCGCACGGCGTGCCCGCTTGCCGCCGACGAGCAGCAGCACCTGGTTGCCCGAGTCGGCGACCGAGTGGATCGACTCGGCGAGCATCGCGGACGAGCTTGTCAGCAGGAACGCGATGAACTTGGTCAGCGCGATGCCCAGGTTCGCGCCGAGGGCCGCGACGATCGCCCTCTTGCCACCACCATGACCGTGGCCCTCGGTCATGCGGGCTCGCTTCGCAAGCTCATCGCAGCGTGAGTTCCTTCATCTCGTCGACCGCCGGGACGGCGGTCGGGTCCAGGCCGTGCGCCAGTGCGAGGTACACGGAAGCGAAGTCGGGCACCGCGATCAGCGAGGCGAGCCGCTCCAACGGCGATCCTCCCTCCGCCTGGATCACTCCACATCGGACACCGCGCCGGGCGGCGAGCTCCACCACGGCGCGGGCGCGCCGATCCTCCACAACGGAGGGTTCGCCCGCATCGGTCGCCTCGTCGGCCAAGCCGCCGTCACGCAGCAGCACCACGCGCAGGCGGGTGGGTTCGAGCTCCTCGCCGGGGTCGGCGAAGATGTCGCGCTCCGACTCGACGAGCCCGCCGTAGACACCGTCGAGCAGGCCGACCCGGCCACGCCCCGCCTCGACCAGCGATCCGGCCACGACCGGATAGCGGGCGTTGGCGGAGAGCATGTCCCCGACCCGCCGAGCGGCGACGGTTGCCAACGGCGAGGAGCCCCACACGATCGGCACGGAGTTAGCCAGGTCGAGCGCGAGTTCCTTCGCGGGGTTGACGTACGAGTCGGCGCTGGGCCGGCAGCGCTCGGCATCCTCGTCCAGGCGCGTCGCGGTCTCGGCGAAGTCGGCCTCCGCGATGCGGACCAGGCCCAGGGTCCGGGCCGCGAGCAACACCGGCACTGTCAGCGCCCACAGGCTCGCCCGCGCCGGGGCCCGCCGGGGCACGGGCACGAACGGTGCCCGGGCGCGCTCCGCCACCGCCTGCAGCTCCGAGTCGGGCGGGCCGATCGCCACCAGCCGGGCACCGCGCCGTGCGGCGGCTTCGGCCGCGGCGAACGCCTCGGGGCTGCGGCCCGACGCCGAGACCGCGATGACGGCATCCGCGGCCCCCACCCACCCGGGCACGCCAGCGCTGCGGTGGGCGAGCACCGGCACCGGGCAACGCGGCCCGGCGACTGTCTCGAGCAGATCCCCGGTACGGGCCGCGGTGCCTACGCCGGCCACCACGACGGCCCGCGGCCGGCCCTCGTCGGCGAGGGAGCTCAGGTTCGCCTCGGCGGCCAGCGCCGCGGCCTCCCGTACCTGGGCGCCCGCCGAGGCGATGGCGCGCAGCATCCCCGACTTGTCGGCCGCGATCAGGCGGTCGGTGTCGTTGAGCAGGGCCTCCTCGACCTTGCGGTGCCCCGCAGGCCACCCGGCCCCGGGGGCGTCGGTCATCCCGTGCCGCCGTCGGCCCCGGCCGCCCCACCGGTGGGCGGGGTCGCCTCATCCAGCAACAGCACCGGGATGCCGTCGCGGATGGGAAAGATCCGGCCGCACTCGGTACAGGTCAGCGTCTGCGCGCCCGCCTCATAGGACAGTGGCGCATGGTGCGTGTCGGGGCACGCAAGGATCTCCAGCAGCTCCGCGTCCACCCGTCGTCCTCCCACTCGCGTCCCGGCCGTTGCGCCGATTACCGTACCTCGACGCACCAGCCCGGGCTCAGCCGCGGACGATCGTGAGCACCGTGTCTCTCAGCTGCGCCATCCGCTCGGCGGACCGGCCCTCGACGTTGAGCCGCAGCAGAGGTTCGGTGTTGGACGGACGCAGGTTCGCCCAGGAGCCGTCCGGGAATTCCAACGTCAGCCCGTCCAGGGTGTCCACCGTGGCCTCCGGGAACGCGGAGCGCACCTCGTCCAACTTCGCCTGCTGGTCGCTCACCCGGGTATTGATCTCCCCCGACGCGTGGTAGCGCTCGAAGCGTCGCACCAACTCCGCCAATGGCTTGTCCTGGCCCCCCAGCGCGGCGAGCACGTGCATGGCGGCGAGCATGCCGGTGTCGGCGCCCCAGAAGTCGCGGAAGTAGTAGTGGGCCGAGTGCTCACCACCGAAGACGGCACCTGTGCGAGCCATCTCCGCCTTGATGAACGAATGCCCGACCCGGGTACGCACGGGGGTGCCGCCATACTCGCTCACGATCTCCGGCACGGCCCGGGACGTGATCAGGTTGTGGATCACCGTGCCACCGGGATGGCGCCGCAACTCGCGCGTGGCGACCAGCGCCGTGATCGCGCTGGGCGAGACCGGCTCGCCGTCGGCATCGACCACGAAGCATCGGTCCGCGTCGCCGTCGAAGGCCACCCCGAGGTCGGCCGAGTGAGCCACCACCGCTTGCTGCAGATCGACAATGTTCTTCGGCTCCAGCGGGTTTGCCTCGTGGTTGGGGAACGATCCGTCGAGCTCGAAGTAGAGCGGCACGATCTCCAACGGCAGGGCGGGCAGCACCGTGTCGCCCAGCACGGCCGGCACCGTGTAGCCACCCATGCCGTTGCCCGCGTCGACGACGACGCGCAGGTGGCGGATCCCCGCGAGATCCACGAGCTTGCGCAGGTGCGCCGCGTAGTCGGCGAGCAGGTCGCGGCGGGTGGCGGTGCCGACGGGCTCGCCGAGTGTCGCGGCTCCGTCCACAATGGCCTGTGCCCGGTCACGAATGTCGGCGAGCCCGGTGTCCTGGCCGATGGGCTTGGCCCCGGCCCGGCACAGCTTGACCCCGTTGTACTGGGCCGGGTTGTGGCTCGCGGTGAACATCGCGCCGGGCAGGTCGAGGTAGCCCGAGGCGAAGTAGAGCAAGTCGGTGGAGCCGAGGCCAGCCTCGGTGACGTCGGCGCCCTCGGCACGCGCCCCAGCGCTGAACGCGGCGGCGAGCGCGGGGGAGGACTCACGCATGTCGTGGGCGGTGACGATCGCGTTGCTGCGGTCGCCCGCCGCGCGCAGGGTCTGCACGAACGCGGCCCCGAGCGCCCGAGTCACCCCGTCGTTGAGCTGGTCGGGGACGGTTCCCCGCACGTCGTACGCCTTGACGATGCTGCCTAGATCCGACATGTCGGACTCCTTGTTCACCGGGCAGAGCGGTCCAGCGGACAGAGCGCTCGGCTCAGCGTACCGATCTTCGGCGACCGGTCGGCGCAGGACGCGACGCCATCCACCCGACCGGAATCGCGGCGGCGACGAGAAAACGGAATCAGTTGCGGCATGACTTGTCTGCGATGGAAACAGTGTCGAAGATGCTTCATGACGGCGGAACGCTGACTGGGAAGGGCTGATGGCCATGAACACGGCCGAGAAGCAGGTGCTGCGCAACTTCGTCGGCGGCGAGTACGTCGAGCCGGTCGACGGCGGGTACGCCGACCTCGTCGACCCGGCCACGGGCGAGGTCTTCGCGGCCGCGCCGGTCTCCGGCGCCCGGGACGTCGACCGGGCCTTCGCAGCCGCGTCGTCCGCCTTCGACGGTTGGCGTGACGCGACGCCGGCCCAGCGCCAGCGCGCCCTGCTGAAGATCGCTGACGCGGTTGAGGCCCGGGCCGACGATCTGCTCGACGCCGAGTGCCGCAACACCGGCAAGCCGCGGGGGCTGACGGCGAGCGAGGAACTCCCGCCCATGATCGATCAGATCCGGTTCTTCGCGGGGGCTGCCCGGGTGCTCGAAGGCAAGGCGGCCGGCGAGTACCTGGCCAACCACACGTCGTACGTGCGGCGCGAGCCGATCGGCGTCTGCGCCCAGGTGACGCCCTGGAACTACCCGATGATGATGGCCGTCTGGAAGTTCGCCCCCGCACTCGCCGCCGGCAACACGGTCGTGCTCAAGCCATCGGACACCACACCGGTCTCCACCCTGCTGCTCGCCGAGATCGCGGCCGAGTTCCTACCGCCGGGTGTCCTCAACGTGGTCTGCGGCGACCGGGACACCGGCCGGGCGCTGGTCAACCACCCCACGCCACAGTTCGTGTCGATCACCGGCTCGACCCGAGCCGGACGCGAGGTAGCCTCGGCCGCCGCCCCCAACCTCAAGCGGACCCACCTCGAGCTGGGCGGCAAGGCGCCGGTGATCGTATTCGATGACGCGGACATCGCCGCGGCGGCGGAGGGGATCGCGGTCGCGGGGTATTTCAACGCCGGGCAGGATTGCACCGCCGCGACCCGGGTGCTGGTCGGGCCCGGGGCCCACGACGACTTCGTGGCCGCGCTGAGCGAGCAGGCACGCGGCACCCGTACCGGCGGTCCGGAGGACGGCGAGGTGCTCTACGGGCCGCTGAACAACGCGAACCAGTTGCAGAAGGTCAGCGACTTCGTGGAACGGCTGCCCGACCACGCCTCGGTACAGACCGGGGGTTCGCGCGTGGGGGCACGGGGCTACTTCTACGCGCCGACCGTGGTCGACGGCCTGCGGCAGGACGACGAGATCATCCAGGACGAGGTCTTCGGCCCGGTGATCACCGTGCAGCGCTTCACGGACGAGGCCGAGGCGATCCGGTGGGCCAACGGGGTCCAGTACGGACTCGCCTCGTCGGTCTGGACCCGCGACCACGGGCGGGCCATGCGGGTGTCGAGGGCGCTGGACTTCGGCTGTGTCTGGATCAACACGCACATCCCGCTCGTCGCGGAGATGCCGCACGGCGGGTTCAAGCAGTCCGGGTACGGCAAGGACCTGTCGATGTACGGCCTCGAGGACTACACCCGGGTCAAGCACGTCATGCACTTCCTGGGTGAGGCGTGAGATGAGCACATCCGACGACCTTCACCGACGGCGCGTCGCGGCTGTGGCGCGCGGGGTGAGCAGCACGATTTCGTCCTATGTGGACCGTGGCGCTGGCGCGACGCTGACCGATGTGGACGGTCGCGAGTGGATCGACTTCGGTTCGGGCATCGCGGTGACCAGCGTCGGCCACGCCGACCCACGGGTCATCGCGGCGGTGCAGGCTCAGGTCGCGCGGTTCACCCACACCTGCTTCATGATCGCCCCCTACGAGTCGTACGTCGCCGTGTGCGAACAGCTCAACGAGCTCACCCCCGGCGAGCACGAGAAGCGCTCGGCTCTGTTCAACTCCGGCGCGGAGGCGGTTGAGAACGCCGTGAAGATCGCCCGGCACGCCACCGGGCGTTCCGCGGTGGTCGTCTTCGACCACGCCTACCACGGCCGGACGAACCTCACGATGGCGCTGACCGCGAAGAGCATGCCGTACAAGCACCGGTTCGGCCCCTTCGCCGGCGAGATCTACCGCGTACCGATGTCCTACCCGCTGCGCGACGGCGGCCGCACCGGCGCGCAGGCCGCGGCGCGCGCGCTGGACCAGGTCGAGAAGCAGATCGGCGCCGACAACGTCGCGGCGGTGCTCATCGAGCCCATCCAGGGCGAGGGCGGCTTCGTCGTGCCGGCGCCAGGCTTCCTGCCCGCGCTCGCGCAGTGGTGCACCAGGCACGGCGCGCTCTTCATCGCCGATGAGATCCAGACCGGCTTCTGCCGTACGGGTTCGTGGTTCGCATCCATGCACGAGAACGTGGTGCCCGACCTGGTGACCACGGCCAAGGCGCTCGCCGGCGGTCTGCCGCTGGCCGGCGTCACGGGACGGGCGGCGGTGATGGATGCCGTCCACGTCGGCGGGCTCGGCGGGACGTATGGCGGCAACCCCGTCGCCTGCGCGGCCGCGATGGCGGCCATCGAGACGATGCGCGAGCTCGACCTCTGCGCGGCGGCGCGAGGCATCGAATCGGTCATGCTTCCCGCCCTGCAGGCACTCGCCGACAAGCACCCGGAGATCGGGGAGGTCCGCGGTCGCGGCGCCATGCTCGCCGTCGAGATCGTCGACCCCGCCAATCGTGCGGCGGGCGATGGTCCGCCGCCGGACGCGGAGCGCACCAAGGCGATCGCCGCGGCCTGCCACGCGGCCGGGCTGCTGGTGCTCACCTGTGGCACGTACGGCAACGTGCTGCGGTTCCTGCCGCCCCTCGTGATCGACGACGACACGCTGGCGCGCGGGCTGGACATCCTCGCGACCGCGTTCGCCTGAGCGGCGATCGTCGTCGGGGACGAGCTAGGGGCGCGCCGCGGTCATCTCGCGGATGCCCCACGGCGAGCCGTACTCGACCAGCAGCTCCAGGAAGGGCACGGGTGGGAAGGCCTCGGGCCCGAGGACCCCGGTGCCGGTCCAGGTCCCTGAGGCGAGCAGCTCCAGGGCCACCACCGGGTTGATCGCGGTCTGCCACACCACGGCCTGGGAACCGTACTCGGCCATGGACCAGGCGTTGTCCACGACGTGGTAGAGGTAGACCTCCCGCGGCTGGCCATCCGTGCCGGTGCCGCGGACCCACGTCCCGGCACAGGTCTTGCCACGCATACGGTCGCCGAGCGTCGCGGGGTCGGGCAGGCAGGCGGCGACGACATCGCGCGGTGACACCGACCGCCCGCCGACCGTGACCGGCGTGGTCCGGTCGAGGCCCAGCTTGTGCAGCGTCTTGAGCACCTCGATGAACTCGTTGCCGAGGCCGTACTTGAAGGTGACCCGGCGGGCGTCGACCCAGCGGGGGATGAGCAGCACCTCTTCGTGCTCGACGTTGACGCATTCCACGGGGCCGATGCCTTCCGGGAACTCGAAGGTCTCCGGCTCGGAGAAGGGCTGCGTGGTGAACCACCCGCGGTCGCGCTCCCAGACGACCGGCGGGTTGAGGCACTCCTCGATGGTTGTCCAGATCGAGAAGGAGGGCGCGAAGTCGTACCCGGCAACCGTGAGATTGGCGCCGTCGCGAACCCCGATCTCGTCGATCGTGGCGAAGAGCTCGTCGGCCGCGTACCGGGCGAAGACGTCGGAGAGCCCGGGCTCGACGCCGATGCCGACCAGCGCCAAGCGGTTCGAGCGCTGCCACGTCTCGGCGACGGCGAACTGGTCGTCGCCGAGCTTGACGCCGCAGCTCTCGTACGGGTGCTCCGGGTGGGGCCGCGACAGGGACATCGCCATGTCGAGATAGTTCGCACCGGCCGCGAAGGCGCCATCGAAGATCGGCATGACGAACCGTGGGTCGACCGCGTTGACGACGTGGGTGATGCCATGCTCACGGCAGAGCGCCGCCACCGCCTCGGCCGACGAGGCGTCGAGTGTCGCGGACGTCACCCGGCTGTCGTCGACCGCGGCCGCGCGGTGCGCCCGGGCCCCGTCGTAGTCAGCGACCACCAGGGCATCGAAGAAGTCGCGGCGTACCGCGATCGGCACCACCGCCGAGCCGACCCCGCCGGCGCCCACGAGCAGGATCCGCATGTTTCGCACCCCATGTCTGATCCAAGGCCTCGTCGGGGATCTACTGAAACCCTTGTACAGGCAGCCTAGTGCGACGGAAAACCTTGTCAAGACGGCCAGAATCTGCGATAAACGCAGGTACGGGTTGGAGCCTGCCACGGGCCCAGCCAAACCGGGCGCCGGCCACAACCGGTACGTGGACCCAGGACGATGAGCGAACCACTTCTTGACGACGTCAACAAGCAGATCATCGAGTTGCTCCAACGCGATGGGCGGATGCCGTACGCCGCCATGGCCAAGATCGTCGGACTCTCCGAGGCGGCCGTGCGGCAGCGCGTCCAGCGCCTGCTGGACCACGGTGTGATGCAGATCGTCGCGGTGACCGACCCGCTCACGATCGGCTTCGCCCGGCAGGCGATGATCGGCGTCGAGGTCGAGGGCGACACCCGGCCCGTGGCGAAGGCACTCGCGGAGATCCCCGCGGTGGACTACGTGGTGCTCTGCGCCGGTCGCTACGACATCCTCGCCGAGTTGGTCTGCACCGACGACGAGCACCTGCTGACGCTGCTCAACGAGCAGATCCGCAGCATCCCCGGGGTCATCGGGACCGAGACATTTCTCTACCTCAAGCTGGCCAAGCAAACCTACGCCTGGGGCACCAGGTAACGACTAGGGGACCATCGTGAAGGACGCCGCGAAGAAGACCAAGCCCAAGACCGGTGCCAAGGCCGCGAAGAAGGCGACGACGGCCGCCCCGGCGGGCACGGCGCTGGACGCCGCCGCCAAGGACCATCTCTGGATGCACTTCACCCGCCTGTCGTCCTACGAGGAGGCGGCCGTCCCGATCATCGTGCGTGGGGAGGGCCCCTATATCTACGACGTCGCGGGCCGGCGCTACCTCGACGGCCTCTCCGGCCTGTTCGTGGTGCAGGTCGGGCACGGGCGGCGTGAGCTCGCGGAGGCAGCAGCGAAGCAGGCCGAGCAGCTCGCGTTCTTCCCGCTGTGGTCCTACGCGCACCCGACCGCGATCGAACTCGCCGACCGGCTCGCCGATCTCGCTCCCGGCGACCTGAACCGGATCTTCTTCACCACCGGCGGCTCCGAGGCGGTCGAGTCGGCCTGGAAGCTGGCCCGGTCGTACTTCAGGCGGGTCGGCAAGCCCGGCAAGCACAAGGTGATCTCACGGAACATCGCCTACCACGGAACGTCGATGGGCGCTCTGTCGATCACCGGTCTGCCCGGCATCAAGGCCGACTTCGAGCCGCTCGTCCCCTCCGGCATCCGGGTCCCCAACACCAACCTCTACCGGGCCCCGGCCGGCACGGCGGGCCACGATGGCGCCGACGCGGAGGCGTTCGGGCGATGGGCCGCGGAGCGGATCGCGGAGGCCATCGAGTTCGAGGGTCCGGAGACCGTGGCGGCGGTCTTCCTCGAGCCGGTACAGAACTCCGGCGGCTGTTTCCCGCCCCCGCCCGGCTACTTCCAGCGGGTGCGCGAGATCTGCGACGCGTACGACGTGCTCCTCGTCTCCGACGAGGTGATCTGCGCGTTCGGGCGACTCGGCGAGTACTTCGGGGCCACCCGCTATGGCTACCAGCCCGACATCATCACCTGTGCCAAGGGGCTGACCAGCGGCTACGTCCCGCTCGGCGCGATGATCGCCTCGGACCGCCTCATCCAGCCGTTCCTGAAGGGCGACGCCACATTCCTGCACGGGATCACGTTCGGCGGGCACCCGGTCAGCAGCGCGGTGGCGTTGGCGAACCTGGACATCTTCGAGCGCGAGGATCTCAACGGTCACGTGCGGGCCAACGAGAAGACATTCCGGTCCTACCTGGAACGGCTGCTGGACCTGCCGATCGTGGGCGACGTGCGCGGCGACGGGTACTTCTACGGCATCGAGCTCGTCAAGGACAAGGCGACGCGGGAGACGTTCGACGACGACGAGTCGGAGCGGCTGCTGCGCGGCTTCCTCTCCCGGGCGCTGTTCGACAACGGCCTGTACTGCCGGGCCGACGACCGCGGCGACCCCGTGGTGCAACTCGCCCCGCCTCTGGTCTGCGACGAGTCGCACTTCGCCGAGATCGAGCAGATCCTCCGCTCGGTGCTCACCGAGGCGTGGACGCGCGTCTGACCCGATGCGGTACGAGCAACTGTCCTACTGGATGTCCAGTGTGGACGATGAGCTGGTGGCGCTGCCGGCGCTCGGGGGGGACCTCGACGCGGATGTCGCCATCGTCGGCGCCGGCTTCACCGGCCTGTGGACGGCGTACTACCTGCACCGCGCCGACCCGACACTGCGCATCGTCGTGCTGGAGGCGCAGATCGCGGGATTCGGAGCCTCCGGGCGCAACGGGGGCTGGTGCTCGGCCCTGCTGCCGACCTCGCCCGAGGAGCTTGTCCACCGCCACGGCCGCGACGCCGGCCTGGCCCTGGTGCACGCGATGCAGTCCACTGTGGACGAAGTTGGCCGCGTGACGAGCGAAGTGGGGATCGCCTGCGACTACGCCAAGGGTGGCACGGTGATCCTGGCCCGCAACAACGCCCAGCGCGCGCGGGGGCTGGCCGAGGTGGAGCGGGCGCGTTCGTACGGTCTGGAGCTGGCGTGGCTGGAGGCCGACGAGGCGGTTCGGCGTTGTGGCGCGACCGGCGTGCTCGGCGCCACGTACACGCCCCACTGCGCGGCGATCCATCCGGCCCGGCTGGTGCGCGGGCTGGCCCGGGTGGTGCGCGGGCGCGGCGTGCGGCTGTTCGAGCGCACCCCGGCGACCGCGATCGTTCCGGCAGGCTCGGGTAGCCGTGCCATGGTGCGGACTCCGGGCGGCACCGTCCGGGCCGATGTCGTGGTCCGGGCGACCGAGG
The DNA here is from genome assembly GCA_036557785.1 of Micromonosporaceae bacterium. Taxonomy (GTDB): domain Bacteria; phylum Actinomycetota; class Actinomycetes; order Mycobacteriales; family Micromonosporaceae; genus DATBGZ01. The sequence goes on along the minus strand of DATBGZ010000088.1, from coordinate 35,550 downwards.
CGTACACGGCGCGCCTGCCCGGCCTGCGCCGGCGCGTGGTGCCGCTCTACTCCCTCATGATCGCGACCGAGCCACTGCCCTCCTCGTTCTGGGCACAGGCGGGTCTGGCGGGCCGGGAGACCTTCGGCGACTTCCGCAACCTGATCATCTACGGGCAGCGGACATCGGACGACCGCTTCGCTTTTGGCGGGCGCGGCGCGCCATACCACTGGGGCTCGGCGATCCGCCCCGGGTTCGACCAGGTGCCTCGGGTGCACGCTGCCCTGCACGCCGCGCTGCGGGAGCTCTTCCCCGCGATCGAGGACGCCGCGATCACCCACACCTGGGGTGGTCCGCTCGCCGCGCCGAGGGACTGGACCGCCTCCGCTGGGTTCGACCGCCGCCGCGGGATCGCCTGGGGCGGCGGGTACGTGGGCGACGGCGTGAGCACGGCCAACCTCGCCGGGCGCACCCTCGCCGCCCTCATCCGCGAAACGGGAGACGACCTGACCCGACTGCCGTGGGTCAACCACCGGTCACCGGACTGGGAGCCGGAGCCGCTGCGCTTCGCCGCGATCAACGCGCTGACCCGGGTCATGGGCGGCGCGGACCGGGCGGAGGAACGAACGGGCCGTCCGGCTCGCCGCGCGGCGCTCGTCAACCGCCTGCTCGGCCACTGATCGGGCCTGGGGGCGGGCCTTAGCCGGTCGCCGGGGGTGGGAGCACGCGCAAGTGGGAGCGCTCGCTCGCCGGACGCCGGGCCCGGGGCGGGGTGTGGCTCGGATCCCGGCGGCGCACCGCCCCCCTGGGCTCGCGTACCGCGTCGGCGAGGGCGACCAGATCGTCGGGCACCGGCGGCGGAGGATCGAACTCGCCCTCGGGGCGGACCACCTCCCACCCCCTGGGTGCGGTGAGGGTGCGGGCGTGGGTGTCACAGAGGTCGTACGAGTGCGGCTCCGCGGAGGCGGCGAGCGGACCGATCACGGCGGTGGAGTCCGCGTAGACGTACGTCAGGGTCGCCACGGCCGGCTGTGAGCAACCGTTGCGGGAGCAGCGCCGAACCGGACTCACCTGAGCGTGCCTGCCGTTCGCGATGGAGGGGTGCCATTCGCTCACGAACCAGAAACGTAACTCCTGCACGTCGAGTACCTACCGGCCCACGGCACGACACGCCGACCAGATGTTCGGGCGGCGGCGGGTCTCGCCCGATGCGGCCGCGGATTCGCCCCGGTGCTACCCGGGCGTCGTGCCGTTAGGCTGGCGTCATGACGCAGGACTCCGGCTTCGGCGACGGCTTGCCCAGCCGGACAACGCAGGAAGGGCGTCGGACCAGGATCCGCAGCGTCCGCCGGCCGGTCCCGCCCCGCCGTGACCGCCACGGTCGGGGCCTGCGTGGCCGGCTCGTCCCGGCGTCGGTACCGCTGGCCCGCACCCGGGCAGAGATGTTCGACGATCTGGTGCTGGACACCGTCGAGGAGCTGGAGCAGCGCTACTCGCGAGAACTGGCCGAGGTTGAGTTCGCGGTGGAGGATGTGCCGCCCGACCTGGACGTCTTCGACAGCGCGGTGCTGGACGACGGCGAGGTCCCGCTCGCCCAGTTGCAGACGGCTCGACCCGGCCGGCCCGGAGCGGCTGCGCGGATCGTGCTCTACCGGCGACCCTTGGAGCTTCGGGCCTCGCACCGCGACGATCTCGCGGACCTGGTCCATGACGTGATCATCGAGCAGGTGGCCAACCTGCTCGGGGTCGACCCCGAGGACATCGACATCTGAGCACCACATCTGAGCGCCCCCATTGCGGGGTGAAGGAGATGGCGAGCAGAAGCGTGACGAAGCTCGCCCTCTCACACCCGTCTACGCGGCACGGCGCTTGAGGCGCCGGCGCTCGCGCTCGGAGAGCCCGCCCCAGATGCCGAACCTCTCGTCATGGCCCAGCGCGTACTCCAGGCACTCGCTCTTGACCTCGCATCGGGAGCAGATCCGCTTTGCCTCGCGCGTCGACCCGCCCTTTTCGGGGAAGAAGGCCTCCGGGTCCGTCTGGGAGCACAGGGCGCGTTCCTGCCACTCCGGTGCGGTGCCGAGAAGGTCCAACACGACCAGCTTGCCGTTCTCCATTACCTACCTGCCTCCTTGCTGTACGCCGGCTGGCGGCGCAACCCCCCAAGCGAAAGGCACTCCGGCGATGTCTTGTCCGCACCGGAGCAACGTGGTGCTTCGTTTGCAGCGCCGGCGGGTTCTGCTGTCCGCCGGTAGAACTTCCCCGTTGGAATTACAACCATGTAGTGCGCGCCGCGTCAAGCAGAACTTGGTGATCCCCCTCGCCCCGTGCGGGACATCCGCTGACATCCGGGCTGATTCCCGTCAGGCCGGACATTCAGCTCTAGTGCCCCTTGACCACCCCATTCAGTGACGCTCCGCCGGCGGCCGCGCTGACTCTACCGAGCGACGGGCATCGCTGGTAACGGGCAAAAGTGGGCTACCGCGCTTTTCCGTCCCAAAGAGGGGGCGGCTTCGACCGACCGGCCGAGCAGTCGAGACCATCGGGCAGGACGGCGTCGGAGTGCAGGACGCCGTTCGGCGCCGGCGCCTACCGTGGCGCTGGTGCTTGCGCGGTCTTCGCCGCCCGCACCGGAACGCCATAGGTGGTGGTCCGCTCCCGCGCGGGACGGCCGGCCGCGGCGGCGATCGCGTGCAGTTGCGCCACGGTGCGGGCCGAGCCGTGCTCCGATCCGGCCATCCGCGAGATCGTCTCCTCCATGAGGGTGCCGCCCAAGTCGTTGCATCCACCATTGAGCATCTCGAGGGTTCCGCGGTCGCCGAGCTTCACCCATGAGCACTGAATGTTGTCGATGCGCTGGTGCAGCAGGATCCGCGCCATCGCGTGCACGGCGCGGTTCTCGCGCCAGGTCGGACCGGGCCGGGCAACGCCGGCGAGGTAGATGGGGGCGTTCTGGTGCACGAACGGAAGCGCCACGAACTCCGTGAACCCGCCGGTGTGCTCCTGAATGCTCGCGAGCACCCGCAGGTGGTGCAGCCAGTGGCGCGGGTGGTCGACGTGACCGAACATCATCGTGGCGCTGGACCGGATACCGAGCAGATGCGCCGTGGTGACCACGTCGATCCACGCCGAGGCCGGCAGCTTGCCCTTGGTGAGCACCCACCGCACGTCGTCGTCGAGGATCTCTGCCGCGGTACCGGGGATGGTGTCCAGGCCCGCCTCGCGCAGTTCGGTCAGGAACTCCGCCACCGGCACCCCCGCCCGGGCCGACCCGGTGACGATCTCCATCGGTGAGAAGGCGTGCACATGCAGCGTCGGAACGCGCTTCTTCACCGCGCGGACCAGGTCCGCGTACGCCGTGGTCGGCAGGTTCGGGTCGATCCCGCCCTGCATGCAGACCTCGGTGGCCCCGTCGCGGAAGGCCTCCTCGGCTCGATCGGCCACCTGGTCGACCGAGAGCCGGTAGGCGTCGGCGTCGCGCTCCCGCTGGGCAAAGGCGCAGAACCGGCAACCCACGTAGCAGACATTCGTGAAGTTGATGTTCCGGTTCACCACGTAGGTGATGTCGTCACCGACGGTGTCCCGACGAAGGTCGTCGGCGAGGCGCACCAGCGCGTCCAGCGCCGCCCCGTCGGCGTCGAAGAGCGCCATCGCCGCGGACTCGTGCTCGGGCAGACGCAGCGCCTCCGGCCGTGCCTCGGCCAGCCGCAGTGCCGCCGCGACCTCACTCTCCACATGGGACACATCGGTCATCGGACGTACGGTCGGCGCCGCCGTGGCACGGGCGTGCTCGGCCACCTGGGACCAGTCGCCGTAGACGGTATCGAAGTCCGAGCGCCGATCGTTTGTCCGTCCGGTCGTGTCGATCGTCGCGTGCAGGTCCACTCGCCCGGTCTCCACGGCGGCGTCTGGTTCCTGCCACGGAAGTCCTTGTGGCGCAACGCCGTCGCGGGCGAGTCCGGTCGACGGGTCGGCGAGGGCGAGGACGTGGGCGGCGATGCGCGGATCGACCCACGGCGCACCGTCACACCAGGCCCGCACGTACTCGGGGTAGATCGTCAGCCGCTCCCGCAGTGCGAATCCGGCGCCGGCGCACAACTCCGTCAGCGCCTCGATCGCGGGCCAGGGCCGCTCCGGGTTGACGTGGTCCGGCGTGACCGGCGACACGCCGCCCCAGTCGTCGATGCCGGCGCGCAGCAGCAGGGCCACCTCCCGCGCCCCGGTGTCCTGCACCCCGACGGTGCCGCTCGCGACGAGCAGGTTCGGCGGAGCCTGGATGCGCGCCCTGGGCCCCAGCACCAGCCGCGCCACCGCGACCGTCGCGGCGAGCTCGTCCACGGTGGCGTCCGGCACGGAACGCATCGCCGTGTCCGGCTTGGCGCGGAAGTTCTGGATGATGATCTCCTGGAGATGTCCGTACTCCCGCCCGACGCGACGCAGCGCATGCAGGGACTCGGCCCGCTCCAGGTGCGTCTCGCCGATCCCGATCAGGATTCCGGTGGTGAAGGGGATGCCGACTCGTCCGGCGTCCTCGATGACGCGCAGCCGAACCGCTGGCTGTTTGTCCGGGGAGCGGTAGTGCACCTGCCCCGGGGTCGACCACAGCCGCTCCGCCGTGGTCTCCAGCATCATGCCCATGCTCGGCGCAACCGGCCGCAGGCGGTGCAGCTCGGACCAGGAGAGCACGCCCGGGTTGAGGTGGGGCAGCAGCCCGGTCTCCTCAAGCACCGCCACCGCGCAGGCGCGCAAGTAGTCCACTGTGGACGAATAGCCCCGCTCGTCGAGCCAGGACCTGGCCTCGGGCCAGCGCTCCTCAGGACGGTCACCAAGCGTGAAGAGGGCCTCCTTGCAGCCCTGAGCTGCGCCGGCACGCGCGATCGCGAGCACCTCGTCACGGTCCAGGTAGGGGGCGTGAAGCTTGCCGGGCACGGTCGCGAAGGTGCAGTAGTGGCACCGGTCGCGGCAGAGCCGGGTCAGCGGGATGAAGACCTTGCGGGAGTAGGTGACCACCCCGGGACGGCCAACGGAGACGAGGCCGGCATCGCGGACCGAGCCGGCCGCGGCGAGCAGGTCGTCCAGCGCCTCGCCCCGAGCCGAGAGCAGCACCGCGGACTCGGTGATGTCGAGGGTGCGCCCCTCGGTGGCCCGGCGCAGTGCCCGCCGGATCGAGGAGGCCGTGGCGACCGCGTCGTTATCGCCGGCCCGGCCCTGGGACCCATGTGGCATGCGCGAAGCGTACGTCGCTCCGGCCGGTGGGCAGCGTCCATGGTGGTGTGGCTACTGCTCGGGCGCGCCACCGGGCCAGGACATCGGTCGGGTGGGTTCAGCGGGCGGCTCTGCCTGCGCAGGTATGAGCGGCGCCGGCACCGGTGTCGGCGGCAGGTACGACTGCGGTTGGGGAGGCGCCCCGAGCGGCGGTGCGGTGACCGGGGCCGATGGCTGCGACGGCACGGCCGGGACGGGTGGCAGCGTCGCTGTCTCAGCCGTCGGGACATAGACGGCGCCCGCCTCGGCCGGTGAGCCGTGGTAGTTCGTGGGCCGCGGGTAGCTGGGCTGACCGGGGTACGGCCTGCCGTACACCGTCGGTCCATACGAGTACGCGGTCGGCCGAGGGCGCGACGGGTAGAGCGCGCGGTACACGCGGTAGACGGCCGCCGCGGCGATCGTCAGGAAGGCGAGCCACACGGCGCGGCCGAGCAGCCCGTCGAAGGTCGCCCGGACCAGAAACAGGCCGTTGGCGAAGGCGCCGAGGTAGGTGATGACGCCGAAGACCGCGCTGACCGCGTACTCCGCGAGCGCGACGAGCAGGATCGCGCGGGTGTGGGCCAGCGGCGGCGCGAGGTGGGTCGCGACCAGCATCGCGAGCAGCGGCAACGCCACGGCGAGCGGGCCGGCGAATTGGTCGAAGGCCGTCTCGCTGCGGGCACCGAACCCGGTGGCCCACCCGCTGACGACCAGGAGCAGGTCGCTGACGCCGAGGAACAAGAAGACCGCATTGCCCGCGAGCAGCGCCGACGCGGCGACCTGCCGCAGGGGATCGGTCACCGACCGGGCAGAGCGGGCATTCGGGTTCGGTGCCGGGTCCGGCGAGGCGCTCGACGCATCGGAATACGGGTCGGCGGGCTGGTTCACGGCCCGAAGCGTAGCGCACGCCCAGCGGGGCCTCCGGACGTTCCACGCGGCCCGGTCGGGCCCCCAGGCAGGGTGGGCGGCAGGATGTGTCCATGCGCTTGGTGGTGCTGGCGGGCGGGATCGGCGGGGCGCGCTTCCTGCTGGGCGTACGTGCCTGGGCTCGGCGGACGGCCAGTGACGTCACGGCCATCATCAACGTCGGCGACGACGTCACGCTGCACGGGCTGCGCATCTGCCCGGACCTCGACAGCGTCATGTACACCCTCGGCGCCGGCGCCGACCCGGAACGAGGCTGGGGACGCGCCAAGGAGACCTGGACCGTCAAGGAGGAGCTGGCGGCGTACGGAGCCGAGCCGTCCTGGTTCGGTCTGGGTGACCGGGACGTCGCCACCCATCTGGTTCGCACCCGCATGCTCGGTGCCGGCTACCCGCTCTCCGCGGTGACCGAGGCGCTGTGCGCGCGCTGGCAACCCGGCGTGCGGCTGCTGCCCGCGACCGACGACCGGGTGGAGACGCACGTCGTCGTGGCCGAGCAGGACGACCAGGAGGTGGAAGCAGGGGCAGGCCCAGCCCAGAGCCACGCGCAGGTGCGCGGAGGGGCAGGCCCAGCCCCGAGCCACGCGCAGGTGCGCGGAGGGGCAGGCTCAGCACTGCACTTCCAGGAGTGGTGGGTCCGCTACCACGGCGAGCTGCCGGCCCGCCGGTTCGTCTTCGTCGGGGCGCACGCCGCGGCGCCGGCGCCCGGGGTGCTCGAGGCGATCGCCGCCGCGGACGTGGTGCTCCTCGCGCCGAGCAACCCCGTGGTGAGCATCGCCCCGATCCTCGCCATCCCCGGGCTGCGCGAGGCGTTGGTCGCTGGCCGGGCACCGGTGGTCGGCCTCTCTCCCATCATCGGCGGCGCGCCGGTGCGCGGCATGGCGGACCGGTGCCTGGAGGCACTGGGCATCGAGTGCAGCGCCGCTGGGGTCGGTGGCCTCTACGGTGCTCGCCGGGCCGGCGGCGTGCTGGACGGGTGGCTGGTCGATCAGGTGGATTCCGCGACCACAGTGGAGGGTGTCGCCGTACGGTCGGCTCCGTTGTGGATGACCGACGAACGGGCGACCCAGGCCATGGTGGAGGCGGCGCTGGAGGTCGCCATGGACGGGAAGGCGGGCCCGGGCGGTGTCTGAGCCAGGCGTGATCGAGATCCTGCCGGTGACCGGGATCGGCCGCATCGAGCCGGGTGACGACCTCGCGACGATCATCGCGACCGCCGCGCCGTGGCTGCGCGACGGCGACGTGGTGGTCGTTACGAGCAAGATCGTGTCCAAAGCCGAGGGTCGCCTGGTCGAGGTGCCGCGCGAGGGTCCGGACCGGGACGCGGCGCGCGAGGCGGCGCTCGCCGCCGAGACCGCACGCGTCGTGGCCAGGCGCGGTCCGACCAGCATTGTCGCCACCCATCACGGCTTCGTCATGGCCGCGGCGGGCATCGATGCCTCCAATGTGGACCCGAGCCGGCTGGTGTTGCTGCCCAAGGATCCGGACGCCTCGGCCCGGTCGCTGCGGGCCGCGCTGCTGGATCGGTACGACCGCGACGTGGCGGTGATCGTCTCCGACACCATGGGCCGGCCCTGGCGCGTCGGTCTGGTCGATGTTGCTCTGGGCGCCGCTGGCCTCGCCCCGATCCGCGACTACCGGGGCGAGGTCGACCCCTACGGCAACGAGCTGCAGATCACCCAGACCGCCGTGGTCGACGAGCTCGCCGCCGCCGCAGAGCTGGTCAAGGGGAAGCTCGACCAGGTGCCGGTGGCGGTGGTGCGGGGCTACCTGCCCGGATCGCCGGCGCAGGACGGCCCCGGTGTGCTGGCGATGCTCCGTGACTCGGCGAGCGACCTGTTCTGGTTGGGTACGGCCGAGGCGCGCGCCGCGGGGATGGCGGAGGCCGCGCGCCTGCCCACCTACGCTCCCTTCGCGGCCGACAGCGAACGTGGCGAGGTCGGCATCGCGGACGAGCCACCGGATCCGGACCAGCTCGTCGCCGCGCTCACCGGGATCCCACTCGCATCCTCCACTGTGGTGCGTCTCGTGGTGACGAAGGGCATGTCGACCCTGATCCTGCGCTGCAGCGCCCCGCACGAACCGGCGCCGCTCGTCGCGCTCGGCATGGACGTGCACCGGCTGCGTACCGCGCTGGCGGCGGCCGGCCTGCTGACATCCGTCGTCTCCGTGGAGCTCGACGACGAGGACACCATCCCCGACACCCAGACCGTCGCCATCGCGGTGGCCCGCCGCGCTTGATCGGGGCGAGCGTCAGAGCAGGTGGGAGTGCGAGCCGCCGCGGCGTTCGAGTTCGTCGACGATCCCCTTGATCTCCTGCGCCTGCTTGCGACTGCAGACGAGCAGGGCGTCGGCCGTATCGACCACGACCGCGTCGCGCATGCCCAGCATGGCGACCAGCCGGCCGGACTGGGAGACCACCACCGAGCCGGTCGTGTCCTGCAGCAATACGGAGTCCGGCTCCGCCACGATCACGTTGCCCGCGTCGTCCGTGCCGCCGAACTCCTCCTGGGCGAGCACCTCACCCAGCGTGTGGAAGTCGCCCACGTCGGTCCAGCCGAAGTCGCCGGGCACGGTGGCCACCATCCCGATGTCGGCCGCGCCCTCCATCACCGCGTGGTCCACCGAGATGCGGGGCAGCGTGGGCCAGATCTCGCCGATGACCGCGTCCTGGTCCGGCGTCGCCCAAGCCTCGGCGATCGCCGTGAGTCCCGCGTGCAGAGCCGGCTGCTGGCGGGCGAGCTCGGCGAGAAACACGTCGACGCGCCAGACGAACATGCTCGCGTTCCACAGGTACTGGCCGGATCGCAGGTACTCGGCCGCTACGTCGGCGGTGGGCTTCTCCTTGAACTCGGCGACCCTCGCGATGCCGCCTTCCGAGCCCTCGCCCTGTAGGCCGTCGCTCTCGCCCCAACGCAGGTAGCCGTATCCGGTCTCGGGATGGGTCGGTGTGATGCCGACCGTCATGAGCAGACCCCGCTGCGCGCCAACGACCGCAGCCCGGATTGCGGCCACGAACGCGTCGGGCTGGCGCACCAGGTGATCGGCGGCGAAGGAGCCCATGATGGCCTGCGGATCGCGTCGGGCGATCACCGCGGCGGCGAGCCCGATCGCGGCGCAGGAGTCGCGTGGCGACGGCTCGACCAGGAGGTTCTGGTCGGGCAGCTCGGGCAGTTGGCGGGCGACCGCGGCGGCGTGGGCAGCACCGGTGACGACGAAGGTGCACTCCGGCGGTGACAGCGGTGCCAGCCGGCTCACGGTCGCCTGGAGCATCGACTGCGCCGGCCCGGTCAGCGCGTGGAGGAACTTGGGCTGTTCGGCGCGGGACAGCGGCCAGAGCCGGGTCCCGCTCCCACCTGCCGGGATGACGGCGTAGAACGTCATCCGGCCATCATGCCCGACATCGTGTCGTCCGCAGAATGGGCTGAAGCTGACGGGTCCCTCGCGAAGAGATCACCGTTTGACAACACGCCGCCTGACGTTACGCCGAGCGCGGGCAAAATGCCCTACTTGCGGGGGTTATTACCCTTTCAAGCCCTCAGCAGCCCGCGACCACGCCGCGAGGTGGACATCGGCACTGGCGTCCCAGGTGAACTCCTTCGCCCGAGCCAGGCCCGCGGCCGCGAGCTCCCGCCGACGCGACGGGTCGTCGAGCAGGGCGGCCAGGTCCCGGGCGATCTCGTCCGGTTCGGGGCCCGTGTATGCCACCGCGTCGCCGCCGACCTCGGGCAGCGAGAGCCGGGGCGTGGTGAGCACCGGGGCGCCGCACGCCATCGCCTCCAGCACGGCCAGGCCGAACCCCTCGCCGTAGGACGGGTAGGCCGTGACAATCGCCCCGCCGAGAAAGCCCGGCAGGTCGCCGAAGCGCAGGTACCCCGGGCGCAGCAGGCGCAGCGGCTCGGGCACGGCCGCTGCCGCCTGGTCGATCTCGTCGTCGTGGCCCTGACCCCCGGCCAGCACCAGCGCGGGGGGCTCCCGGCGGTCGCTGCACGCCAGCACCCAGCCCCGGATGAGGTTGGGGACGTTCTTGCGCGGCTCGTTGGCGCCCAGGAAGGCCACGTACGGGCTCTCCGGCAGCCCCAGCCGCGCCCGCACCCGGGCCTTCTCCTCCTCGTTGGGCGCGTGAAAGGCGACCGGGTCGACGCCGTGGTAGGCGACGTCGATGCGTCCCGGGTCGGCGTCGAGCAGACGGATCAACTCGTCGCGGGTTGCCTTGCTCGGCACGATCACCCGTGCCGCGCGCCGCAGAGCGGTCCTCGTGGCGGAGCGGAAGAACGTCCGCCGTGACTTGTCGTAGTGCTCCGGCTCGGTGAAGAAGGTCGCGTCGTGCACGGTCACGGTGACCGCGCAGGCGGCACGCAGCGGGCAGGTGTAGAAGGGCGAGTGCAGCACGTCCGCCCGCAGTTGCTGGGCGAGCAGCACGAGCCCGGTCTGCTCCCAGGCCAGCCGCGCCGGCCGGTGTGTCACCGCCGCGGGTGCGGCGACCACCTCGCTACCCGGCAGCAGTCGCTCGTAGCGCTCCACGTCCGTCCGTTGGCAGACCACGGCGAGGCTGACGCCACGCTGGCCCAGCGCCCCGAGCAGACCGTCGACGTAGCGCCCAACCCCACCCCGGTCGGCCGGCACGCTGGTCGCGTCGACGAGGACGCGGGGCGACCCGCTCACCTGCGACCCCAACGGGTCAGTCCGGTTCGGCACGGTCCGCTCCTCGCTCGTTCCTCGCTGCGATGCTCGGTGACGCCTCGCGTGCGTTGCGCCCTGCACGCCTGACGCCCTGCACGCGTGAGGCCCTGCCTGCATGACGCCTCACCTGCCCGGAGCCTACGCCGGGCGTTCACCCGGGGCGGGCCCGCGACGCAGCACCCGCCTGCCGTACGGTGACCTCGATGACGACCGCCACGGTGGTGCACGCGTTCGCGGCCCACGTCGCCACGCGACCCGACCAGCCGTTGATCACCTTCTATGACGACGCCACGGGCGAGCGGGCCGAACTCTCGCGGGCCACGCTCGCGAACTGGGTGGCGAAGACCGCGAACCTGCTGATCGACGGCGTGGGCGTGACGCCGGGGCAGGTCGCGGCCGTGCGGCTGCCACCCCACTGGCAGACGGCAGCGGTCCTGCTCGGGTGTTGGGCCGCGGGGTTGTCCGTCGACCGGGACGGGGCGGGCAGCGCGGCGGTCGGCTTCGTCGCCGAGGGCGCGAGCGCCCCGACCGCGGACGAGGTCTACGCGCTCGCGCTCGCCCCGTTCGGCATGCCGTTCCGGGATGGCCCACCGCGGGCAACGTCGGACTTCATCGTCGAGGTACGCCCGTACGGCGACCGCCTCCCGGCCCTGGCGACCGAGCCCGGGCAGCGGGCGTTCGTCGACGGGCCGACCCATACAGACCTGATCGCGCGCGCAGTCCGGGTGCCCGCCCGCGTCCTGATCGACGTCGATGAGCACCCTGACCCCGCGGTGTGGCTGGTCGCTCCGCTGCTGGCGGGTGCCTCCACGGTGCTGTGCCGTCACCTCGACGCGGGTCGGCTCGCGCAGCGCCTCGCCATCGAGCGTGCGGCCCCGCTCGGTCAGGAGTCATAGCCGAGACCCAGCCGATCGAGCGTGCGCAGCCAGAGGTTGCGCCGCCCCTCGTCGCGGTCGGCGCGGTCGATCGACCAGCGCGTGAGTTGGATCACCGCCGTGCGCAGCGGCTCCGGCGGAAAGGGAACGGGTCTGGTGCCAACCATCCGCAGCCGGGTCAGCTCGGTCGGCTCGCCCGCGAGCAGGTCGAGCATGACCGCGGCGCCGAACCGGGTCGCCCCCACGCCCAGACCGGTGTACCCCGCGGCGTAGGCGAGCCGCCCACCGTACGCCCGGCCGAAGAACGCACAGAACCGGCTGCATGTGTCGATCACGCCGCCCCACCGGTGGGTGAACCTCACGCCTGCGAGCTGGGGAAATGTATCGAAGAAGTGCGCGGCGAGCTTCGTGAATGTTGCCGGGCGCTGGTCGTGGCTGGGCCTGATCCGGCCACCGGCGTAGTAGACCGCGTCGTAACCGCCCCACAGGATGCGGTTGTCCCCGGTGAGCCGGTAGTAGTGGAACTGGTTGGCGCTGTCGCCCACACCCTGCCGGTTCGCCCAACCGATCGACGCGAGTTGGCTCGCCGTCAGCGGTTCGGTCATCAGCGCATAGTCATAGACGGGAACCACATAGTTGCGCAGCCGATGCAGCAGCCCCGTCTGCGTCCCGGTCGCCAGCGCGACCCGGTCCGCGTCCACGTACCCGGTCGGTGTCCGCAGCCGCAGCAGGTTTCCCACCCGGTCGATGCCCAGCACCGGGCTCTGCTCGTGCACGCGCACGCCCAGGCGCAGGCAGGTCGCACGCAGTCCCCAGGCCAGGCGCGCCGGGTCGAGCATCGCGCACCCGTCGCGATCCCAGACCCCGGCCAGGTACGTGGGCGAGTTGACCTGGGCCCGTACGGCTGCGGTATCCAGCAGCGTGACGTGGCCGCCGTGCCGGCGCGCCAACTCGGCGTACTCGTGCAGACCCGCGACCTGCCACGGCCGTGTCGCGACCGTGATGTCGCCGGTGCGCGCGAACCCGCACTCGATGCCATACCGGGCGACAGCGGCGGAGACCTCATCCAGGTTGGCCCGACCAAGCCGCTCAAGCTGATCGATTTCCTCGGGGAAGCGGGAGACCCCGTTACCCAGCCCATGGGTCAGGCTGGCGGAGCAGAACCCGCCGTTGCGTCCCGACGCGGCCCAGCCGACCGTGCTCGCTTCGAGCAGGACCACGTCGCGAGCAGGGTCGCGCTCCTTGGCCAGCACCGCCGTCCACAGCCCGGAGAAGCCACCGCCGATGACCGCGAGATGCACCCGGGTCGACCCGGTCAGCGGCGGGGATGCCTCGGGCGCGTCCGGCTGGTCCAGCCAGTAGGGACGCGGGCGCGCATCGGCGAGTGCCCGGGCAACGGCTGGACTCACCGGCTCGCGTCGGCTCATCGCCCTATCGGGTCATCGCCGGGCCCGCCGCCGGGCCACGACCGCGTTGGCGACGGCGATGACCAGGCCGACCGCGAAGATCAGGGTCCCCATCACGTTGACCTGCGGTGGCAGACCCAGCCGCGTCGCACCCCAGATCCAGAGCGGGAAGGTGATGGTCGTGCCCGAGTTGAACTGCGTGATCACGAAGTCGTCGATCGACAGCGCGAACGCGAGCAGCCCACCGGAGAGAACCGCGGGAAAGATCATCGGGAACGTGACAAGCCAGAACGTGGTGAAGGGATTGGCGCCCAGGTCGCGCGCCGCCTCCTCGAGGTTCGGGTCCAGCGTGATCACCCGGCTGCGCACGATCACGGCGACGAACGAGATGGAGAACATGACGTGGGCGATGAGGATGGTGACCATGCCCAGACCGACGCCGAGGGTGACGAAGAACGAGAGCAGCGACGCGCCCATGACGAGTTCCGGCGAGGAGATCGTCGCGAACATGACGAGGTTGGTCACGCCCTGACCGCGGAAGCGGTACTTGCCGAGCGCGAGGCCGAGCATGGTGCCGAGGGCGCCGGCGATGAGCATGTCCAGCACGGCGAGGATCAACGAGTTGATGATCGCGTCGCTCAATGCCGGGATGTCGAAGAGCCTCCCGTACCACTTCAGCGTGAAGCCGTTCCACACCGTGTTGTACCGGCCCTGGGTGTTGTTGAACCCGAACATGATCATCACGGCGATCGGGGTGCAGAGCCAGGCGATGACCAGCCAGGTATAGACGAACAGGGCGCGCTCTGCCCGCCGGCCGGTCGCCCTCCGATGCCGCCGGGCCTGCGGCTCGGGCGTGGGGACATCGTCGGGGTCCAGTGTGGACAGAGTCGTGCGCGGGGCTACGTCGGTCATCGGGCCGCCACCGTCATGACGTCCTCCGTTCCCAGGATCCGGGCGTAGACGAAGATTCCGACGAGCAGGATCGCCATCAGCGCGAACGACAATGCCGACGCGGTCGGGTAGTTCTGGCTACTCAGATACTGGAACTGGACCACGTTCCCGATCATCGTCGTACTGGAGCTGCCGAGCACGGTCGAGTTCACGTAGTCGGCGCTGGCCGGCACGAAGGTCATGAGCACACCGGCGAAGACGCCCGGCAAGGCGAGCGGGAAGACGACCCGGCCGAATACCTGAACCGGATTGGCGTAAAGGTCCCGAGCCGCCTCCATGAGGCGGGGGTCGATCCGCTCCAGGGCCACGTAGATCGGCAGCACCATGAACGGCAGGTAGTTGTAGGTCAGGCCGAAGACGACCGCGGTGGGGGTCCCGAGAATGTGGAAGTTCTCGGCCACCAGCCCCCAGTGCTTCAGGCGGCTCAGCACCATGCCGTCGTCGGTGAGGATGAACTGCCACGAGATCGTCCGCAGCACGAACGAGACGAAGAACGGCAGCAACAGGATGAACAGGTAGGTCGACTTGTTCCGACCGGCCTTGAAGGCGATGTAGTAGCCGATCGGGAAGGCGAGCACCACCTGCGCGACCGTGGTGATGAGACCGTATTCGAGCGATCGGATGATCTGCTTGTCGTAGGTGCTGATCGCGTCGGTGTAGGTCCGCCAGTGCCAGGTCTGCTGGTAGCCCTCGAGGAGGTCGCCCTGCTGGAGCGAGAGCGAGAGCATCGCCACCATGGGCACGACGAAAAAGAGGAGCAGCCACAGCCCCGCCGGCAGCACCAGCGCGTAGGGCGCCAACTTGGCGCGCAGGGTGGCCATGGCCGCTCCTCTGTTCGAGTCTGTCCTTTGTGTCCTGTGTGGTGCGGGGTCAGGTGAGCGTGATCGGCTCGAAGACCGCCGTGAACTGCTGGTGCAGGTCTGACGTGGCGAACTCGACGTAGCGGTACAGCTTCGCCAGCGTGGCCTCGTCCGGGAAGACGAGCGGGCTGTCGACGAGCGTCTCGAAGTAGTCCCGGTCGTCGGCGTTGTCGGCGTCGTCGGCATCCTTCTGGATCAGGGCCTTGGCGCCGGGCACCGGAGTCACGTAGCCGATGTACTCGGCCAGCGAGGCCGCGATGTCGGGGCGGTAGAAGAAGTCGAGCAGCATCATCGCGTCGACCGGGTTGTCGGCGGTGACCGGGATCGTCATGTTGTCGGTCCAGAGCGTGCCGCCCTCCTCGGGGACCACGAACTGGAGGTTCGTCCCGTTGGAGATATTGAGCTGCAGGATGTCGCCCGACCACGCCATGGTCACCCAGATCTCGCCGTTGGAGAGCGCGTCGGCGTAGCCCTGGTCGTAGTACTTGCGAACGACGCCGAGGTCCTTCTGCCGCTGCAGCTCGTCCGCCGCCCGCTGCCAGTCAGCCGGCGTCGAGGACTTGGGGTCGATGCCGAGCTTCAGGAGCCCGAAGTTCGCGATCTCCTGGGCGTCGGACATCATGCCGACCTTGCCCTTGAAGGCCGGGTCCCAGAGATCGGCCAGCTTCGTGATCGGTCGGCCCGTCTTGTCCGGGTCGTAGGCGATGCCGGTCATGCCGGAGGCCCACGGCACGCTGAAGACATTGCCCGGGTCGTAGGAGGACTGCGTGTACACGGGGTCGGCGTTGGCGGTGAAGTTCGTCAGCTTGGTGTGGTCCAGGGGCGCCAGGTAGCCGAGCTGCTTGAACTGGGTGAACTCCCAGCCGTTGGTGATGACCTGCAGGTCGTAGCCGATGGACTGGTGGGCCGCGAGCTGGGGCTGGACCTTGGCGAACCAGGACGGGTCGTCCTCGATGACCTCCTGGTAGTTGACCGTGATGCCGGTCTCCTGGGTGAACTTGGTCAGTTCGGGCTTGTTGTCCGTGTCCATGTAGAGCGGCCAGTTGGCGAAGTTGAGCGTGCCGTGCTTGGTCTTGTCCGCCCAGAAGTCAGGGGCTGCGGTGACCGCGGGGGTCCCCTGACCCTTGACCCCGCACGCGGCAGCGAACGCCATCGTCGCGGCGGAGAGCCCCGAGATGCGCAGCATGTCACGGCGGCTGAGCCGGCGCTGGGTCACGCCCCGCAGGAACGCCGGATCGACGGATCTATCCTTCATTGGGCTCCAATCGGGTAGGAGTGTTGCGGGTTCCAGGACAGGAAGACGTGGTCGCCGCGGGAGGCGATGTCCTCCGAGTTGGAGGCGTTCTGGTCGAAGACCATGACCTCGGCCCCCGTCGAGGTGGTGACGTTGTAGTTGGTCGAGGTGCCCAGGTAGACGACCTCCGTGACGACGCCGCGCACCACGCACCGGTCGTTGGCCGACGGGGCGGCGATGCTCATGTCGATCTTCTCGGGCCGGACCGAGAGCTCCAGCGGCCCGCCCGCCGCCACGGCGCTGCCCGGCCGTAGCGGCACGAGGATCTGCTCACCCGGACCCACTGGGATGACGGCCCGGCCGGCGTCGATCGCGGCGACGGTGCCCGCGAGCAGGTTGGACGTCCCGATGAATCCGGCCACGAACTTGGTGGCCGGGCGCTCGTAGATCTCCCGGGGCGTGCCGAGGTGCTCAATGCGCCCGTCGTTCATGACCGCGATGCGGTCCGACATCGTCAGAGCCTCACCCTGGTCGTGCGTCACATAGACGAAGGTGATACCGACCTCGCGCTGGATCCGCTTGAGCTCGACCTGCATATGCTGGCGCAGCTTGAGGTCCAGCGCTCCGAGCGGCTCGTCGAGCAGAAGCGCACGAGGTTTGTTGACCAGCGCCCGGGCCAGCGCCACGCGCTGCTGCTGGCCACCGGACAGCTCACGGGGGCGCCGCATCTGGCGTCCGGCGAGATCGACGACGGCGAGCATGTCGCCAACCTGCTGGCGAATCTGAGCGGATGGCACGCCCTTGCGCTTGAGCCCGAACGCCACGTTCTCCTGGACCGTCATGTGCGGGAACAGCGCGTACGACTGGAAGACCATGTTGACGCTGCGCTTGTGCGGCGGGACCCCGGTCACGTCGCCGCCGTGCAGGAAGACCGAGCCCTTCGTCGGGTCCTCGAACCCCGCGATCATGCGCATCGTCGTGGTCTTGCCGCAGCCGGAGGGGCCGAGCAGGGAGAAGAACTCACCCTCGGCGATGGCGAGGTTCATCTCCTGGACCGCGTGGACGTCCTCGCCGTGGGCGTGGTACGTCTTCGCCACGTCAACGAGCTCGATCGCCGGCATGTCCCGCTGCACAGTCTCGGTCATCTATCCCTCATCCCGCTTCGCCGCTCGGCTCGCGAGGTGCGCCGAGAAAGCTCATGACGTGTTTGATCCGGGTGTACTCCTCGAACCCGTACATCGACAGGTCCTTGCCGTGCCCGCTGTGACGGAAGCCGCCGTGCGGCATCTCCGAGACGAATGGGATATGCGTGTTGATCCACACCGCGCCGAAGTCGAGCCGGCGGGAGACCCGCATCGCGCGGCCGTGGTCACGGGTCCAGACGCTCGCGGCAAGGCCGTAGCGCACGTCGTTGGCCCACCGTACGGCCTGATCCTCGTCGCTGAACCGCTGCACGCTGATGACCGGGCCGAAGACCTCCTCCTGCACCATCTCGTCGTCCTGGCGCAGGCCGGCGACGACGGTGGGCGCGACGAAGTAGCCCTTCTCCCCGATGCGCTGGCCACCGATGACGACCTGCGCGTGGTCAGGCGCCCGGTGCAGGAAGCCGAGCACCCGGGCCAGTTGGTCCGGGTTGTTCACCGGGCCGACGTCGGCCTGGGGGTCGTCCGGACCGCCGACCCGGGTGCGCCGGGCCGCGTCGGCCAACGCCGATGTGAAGTCGCTGGCGACCTTCTCGCTCACCAGCACCCGCGCCGCGGCGGTGCAATCCTGCCCGGCGTTGAAGTATCCGGCTATGGCGATGCCGGCGGCGGCCGCCTCGACATCCACGTCATCGAATACGATCACCGGCGCCTTGCCACCCAGCTCCAGGTGCACCCGTTTGAGGTCCGCGGCGGCCGCGGTCGCGACCTCACGTCCGGCCCGGGTCGAGCCGGTGATCGAGATGAGCCGCGGGGCCGGGTGGGCGACCATGGCCCTGCCGGTGCCCCGGTCGCCGACGACGATGTTGAGCACGCCCGGCGGTAGGAACTCGGCCGCGATCTCGGCGAGCAGCAGGGTGGAGACCGGTGTGGTGTCCGACGGCTTGAGCACGACCGTGTTGCCGGCGGCGAGTGCGGGGGCGAACTTCCACACCGCCATGACCATCGGGTAGTTCCAGGGCGTCACCTGGGCGCAGACGCCGATCGGCTCGCGCCGCACGTACGACGTGTGGTCGGCCAGGTACTCACCGGCCGCCCTGCCCTCGAGCACCCGAGCCGCGCCCGCGAAGAACCGGAGCTCGTCGAGCAGCGGCGCCATCTCTTCCTGCCGGGTGAGCGCGACCGGCTTGCCGGTGTTGCGGCACTCGGCCGCGACGATCTCGTCCGCACGCGCCTCGACCGCGTCCGCCAGCTTCAGCAGGGCGCGCTGGCGCTGCGCCGGGGTCGTGTCGCGCCAGGTCTCGAACGCCGCCTCGGCCGCACTCATCGCCCGGTCGACGTCATCATCGGTCGATACGACCGCGTGCGCGTAGACCTCCCCGGTGGCCGGGTCGACCACGGGCGACGTGACATCGCCCTTCGTCTCGACATAGCCGCCACCGACGAAACTGTGCAGGACCGGGAGGGAGGTGCTCAGAAGGGCCTCCGGGGGTACGAGGTGATGTGGACTGTGGCACAGATCAGGGGTCGCCGACAAGGGATTCCGTAGCCCTTTTACGCCAATGCAACGGATTCCCTCGTGTCGCTGGGGACGGCCCTCACGGACCGCGCACCGGAGGCACCACCGGCCGCGGGAGAGTGCCGGGCCATTTTCACTCCTATGGCCCCACCGGCAACACCTTCGAATGACCATGAACGGGTCCGCCGGATGGGGTCGCGAGGGGCCTCGACCGCTCCTACGATCGGACCACATGAGCGGTGATGTGGCAACGGCCCGCGTCGATGTTTTCACGGCCAAAAAGGACGATCTGCACCGTTTGGACCCTGTCGGGGGGCCGGCGGCGGCGGGGTGGCCCTACCTGGACAGCAGTGACTGGGCGGGAGGGCTGGATCGGCTGGTCGCCGAGATCTCGGGGCGCGACATCTCCGAGTTCGGCGACCACGAGTTGGTCTTCCCCGACCGGGCGGCGGGGGACTGGGACGGTCCGTGGTTGGTGCGGGTACCCGAGGACGTGGTCGACGCGTTCGCGGTGCTCAGCCACGAGGAGATCACCGGCTACGCGGACCGGGCGGCGCTCGGCGACGAGCAGACACGCCGCACGCTCGCCCTCTGGGAGATGTGCTGTCGCGCCCGCGGCGACCAGGACGACGTCTACCAATGGTCCAGCGAGTGACGCGGGCCCGCGCTCACCGCGAGGCCGGGCCCTGGGTCGGCGCCACGATGGTGGCCGACGACGACGGCGGGGTGTAGACGGGCGGCTCGTAGGTCGGCGCGGCCGATACCGACGGCGGGCCGCTCGAGGGCGAGTAGCTCGGCGCAGCCGACGTGACGCTCTCCGAATAGGACGGCGCCGCCGACGCGACCGACGTCGAGTAGGTGGGAGCCGCGTCGAAGACGGCGATGCCGGACTCGTCGGAGCCACGCCACCGCCGTGCACTGAACACGGTCAACAGCAGTGGTCCGGCCAGCAGCGCGGTGCCCATCCCCACCGGTCGGTGCAGCGCTCCTTTCTCGGTGAACAGGTCGGGGGGCAGGAAGTTCTCAAAGCCCGACCGGCTCACCAGAGCCCAGATAGTCACTCCGAGATACGTTGCCCCGGCGACCACCGGTCCCACCGGGGACAGCCGCACCATCACCAGCACCGCGTAGAGCCCACCAGCCACGAGAGCGGCGGCCAGACCGATGACGGCGGAGACGCCAAAGCCACCCGCGTCGGCCAGTCGTACGGCGCTGACACCCGCGGCCGAATAGATCAGCGGTGTCAGCACCAGCGCCAGGATCAGGCTCCAGAGGTGACGCATCCCTATCTCTTTCTATCGGTCCGTCGCACAGCACCGTAGCGTGCCGGGGCCGGGCGGACATCCTCCGCTCGGATCGGTCGGGCTATGTGGCCGACCACCATGGGTCAGCCCCCATCCAGCGGGCAGGATGAGGGGCGTGACCCGAGGCGAGGTGCTGTGGAACCCGCCAGCCGACGCCCGCGAACGGAGCCGGCTGGGTGATTTCATGCGGTTTGTCGAGCGAACGCGCGGTCATCACTGCGACAACTACAACGCGCTGTGGCGGTGGTCCGTCACCGACCTGCCGGGGTTCTGGCGAGCCGTGTGGGACTACTTCGAGGTCCTCTCGGACGTCCCACCCTCCGACGTGCTGGTCGCCGGGCCGGGCTTGAACGCTCTGGCCGCGGGGCCGGACTTGAACGCTCTGGCCGCGGGGCCGGGTCCGGGGGGCGAGCACCTGGACGTGTACGGGGCCCGGTGGTTCCCCGGATGCCGGCTCAACTACGCCGAGCACGTGCTGCGGATGCCCGGGATCCCGGACGACGCGCCCGCGGTGATCGCGCACTCGCAGACCCGCCCGCCCGTCACGCTGACCGCTGCCCAACTACGGGAAGAGGTACGGCTCGTACGGGACGGACTGCGCCGGCTCGGTGTGGGCGCAGGGCATCGCGTCGCCGCGTACGCGCCGAACATCCCCGAGACCTACGTGGTCATGCTGGCGGCGGCGAGCCTCGGGGCGGTCTTCTCCTCCTGCGCGCCGGAGTTCGGCACCCGTTCGGTGGTGGACCGATGGCAGCAGATCGAGCCGACCGTGCTCTTCGCGGTCGACGGCTACCGCTACGGCGACAAGGCGGTGTCGCGGGCGGCCGAGGTCGAGCAGATCCGCGCGGCGCTGCCCTCGCTCACCCACGTCATCTCACTCTCCTACCTGGACCCCGATGCCCCGCCACCGCCCGGCGCGCTCACCTGGGCCGAGCTCACCGCCGCCACCGAGGCGAGGCTCGAGTTCTACCGGGTCCCCTTCGACCACCCGCTCTATGTCCTGTACTCCTCGGGGACCACCGGCCTGCCGAAGCCGATCGTGCACGGGCACGGCGGCATCCTGCTGGAACATCTCAAGACCCTGGCGCTGCAGAACGACCTGGGGCAATCGGACCGGTTCTTCTGGTTCAGCACCACGGGCTGGATGATGTGGAACCTGCTCGCCTCTGGGCCGG
Organism: Micromonosporaceae bacterium; assembly: GCA_036557785.1. Lineage (GTDB taxonomy): Bacteria > Actinomycetota > Actinomycetes > Mycobacteriales > Micromonosporaceae > DATBGZ01. The sequence goes on along the minus strand of DATBGZ010000088.1, from coordinate 14,257 downwards.
CCGTGGGTGCCGCGATCGTCATGTTCGACGGCAACCCGGCCTACCCCGACCTCGGGGCACTGTGGCGGCTGGCCGAACAGATCGGGATGACCTACTTCGGCACCTCCGCGCCGTTCCTGCTCGCCTGTCGCAAGGCGGAGCTGGTGCCGCGGCAGATCGCCGACCTCTCCGGCCTGCGCGGGATCGGGTCGACCGGTGCGCCCCTGCCGGCCGAGGGCTTCCGGTACGTGTACTCCTCCGTGAGCCCGACCGCGCAGTTGCACTCCATCTCCGGCGGCACGGACGTCTGCACCGCGTTCGTGGGCGCCAGTCCGCTGGTACCCGTACGCGCCGGCGAGATCCCGTGCCGCTACCTCGGCGCCGCGGTGCAGGCCTTCGACCCCTCCGGAAAACCGGTCGTGGGCGAGCTGGGTGAACTGGTCATCACCGCGCCCATGCCGTCGATGCCGGTGGGGTTCTGGAATGACGCCTCCGGGCAGCGGTATCAAGAGGCATATTTCAACGTGTTTCCGGGCGTGTGGCGACACGGTGACTGGATCACGATCACCGAGGACGGTGCCTGCGTCATCACGGGGCGCTCCGACGCCACGCTCAACCGGGGCGGGGTACGGCTGGGCACGAGCGAGTTCTACTCGGTCGTCGAGGGCCTTGACGGAGTCGCCGACTCACTCGTGGTGCATCTGGAGGACCCGGCGGCGGGCCCGGGCGAGCTGCTGCTCTTCGTGGTGCTCGCGGACGGACGGGTACTCGACGACGCGCTGCGCACCCGCATCGCGACGGCACTGCGCGGCTCCCTGTCGCCCCGGCATGTGCCGGACCAGATCTACCAGGTCCGTGCTATCCCACGGACGCTGTCGGCGAAGAAGCTCGAGGTGCCGGTGAAGCGGATCCTGACGGGCACACCCGTCGCCGAAGCAGCCGCGACGGGGGCACTCGCGAATCCCGAGTCGCTGACCGCGTTCGAGGAACTCGCCGCCGCCCGCGCCGCCGGGTGACGCTCATACTCGCCCAAGATCGCTGGGTGCCGGGCATGCGCTTTCCACCCCAGCTCCGCAACCCGGTGACCTTGGCCCAAGATCGCTGGGTGCCAGGCATGCGCTTTCCACCCAACCCGCGCTAGCCGGCGCCCGTGGGGAGCCAGCGTAGCCACCGTCGGTTGGCGACGCGCACCAGCACCCGGGCGAGGCGGTCCCCGGTGGCGCCGAGGAACATCGACAGCATGCGTGGCGTCATCTCGCCGATCGTCCGTTCGACCAACAAGAGCTCGGGCGAGCCCTCCCCGACGTGCAGGGCCCGGCGAGCACCCCAGCGCAGCACCCGCAGCAGCGCCCGCGCGGCCGCGTGGTCCATGTCGGCGATCGGCGTGTTCTGCGTGTAGCCGCCCCTGCGGTCCGGGACGTTCTCGGGCAGCGTCATGCCGTAGACGCGGGCGAAGTCGTCCCGGTCGAACCGGCTGGTCGGGCAGACGTCGTGATAGGACGGTGGGCCCGGCACGAGGCCGGCGACGGGCGGGGCGGCGATCGTCACCGGCAGTACCGCCCGGATGTCGCGGGAGGAGGCGCCGAGGCGGATCTGGAACTCCCCCTGCTCCACCGTCCACTCGTGCCGGGACACGTCCCAGAAGGCGAACGCCCTGTGGTCGAGCCGGATCGTCGCGACCCGCGATTCCCCCGGTTCCAGGTGGAGCTTGGCGAAGCCGTGCAGTTCCTGGGCCGGGCGGAAGACCGTGGCCGCGACGTCGTGCACGTATACCTGGACGACCTCGGACCCCTCCCGCGTGCCGGTGTTGGCGACCGTCACCCGAACCTCGACCTCCGCGTCGCCGACGAGTTCGGCGCGGGCGCCGGTCCAGGCGAATGTCGTGTAGCTCAACCCGTGCCCGAACGGCCAGGCCACGTCGATGCCCGCCGTGTCGTACCAGCGGTACCCGACATAGACGCTCTCCCGGTATTCGGTCTGCCGCGGCCCGAACGGCATCGCGTGCACCGGGTTGTCGCCCAGCCGGACCGGGAACGTCTCGGCCAACCGTCCGCCCGGCTCCATCTGTCCACTCAGGACGTCCGCGATCGCGCAACCGCCGGCCTGCCCACCCAGGTAGGCGTGGACGACCGCGCTCACCTTGTCCCGCCATGGCATCGCGACCGGCGCGCCCGCGACCACAACCACCACGACCCTCGGGTGCCGCGCCGTCACCGCCTCGACGAGTGCGTCATGTGCCGCCGGCAGGTCAATGTCGACCCGGTCCAGGCCCTCGACCTCGGAGCTCTCCGGCAGGCCGACGAAGACCACCGCGACGTCCGCGCCAGAGGCCACCGCGCACGCCTGGGCCAGCGGCTCATCGTCCACATCGGACCCGGCGGCGTCCCGGTGGTACCCGTCGGCGTAGGTGACGCGGTCCGTGCCGAGTGCGGCGACGAGGCACTCGCGGGCGTTGTCCACGCGGTGCGCTGTGATGCCGGAGCTGCCGGCGCCCTGGTATCGCGGAACCTTCGCGAAGGCCCCGAGCACCGCGACGCTGCCCGTTTTCGGCAACGGCAGCACGCCGCCCTCGTTGCGCAGCAGGACCATGCCGGCGGCCGCGGCGCGCCGGGCGAGGGCGTGATGTTCGTCGATGCTGTACGTGAACCCGCCCGCACGGGCCGGGGCGGTGCGGGCGACCAGGCGCAGCATCGCGCTGGCGGCCCGGTCCAGGGCATCCGGCGGCAGAGTGCCGCCGCGTCGGGCGGCGACGACGGCCGCGTCGTCGGCGCCCCGCATGCCGGGCATCGTCAGGTCGAGCCCGCTGGCGAGGCTCGCGGCCCGACCGTTCGTGGCACCCCAGTCGGAGACGACGGCCCCGGCGAAGCCCCACTCGTCCCGCAGGATCGTGCCGAGCAGGTTGGGGTTGTCCGTGCAGAAGCGTCCGTTGAGCCGGTTGTACGCGGCCATCACCGTCGCGGGTTGTGCCGACCGTACGGCGTACTCGAAGCTCGCGAGGTAGATCTCCCGCAGCGCGCGCTCGTCGACCAGACTGTCCACACTGTACCGTCGCGCCTCGATGTTGTTCGCGGCGAAGTGCTTCAGCGACGCGCCCACGCCCGTGCTCTGGACTCCGCGGATCCAGGCCGCGGCGAGCCGGGACGACAGGTAGGGGTCCTCGGAGTAGTACTCGAAGTTGCGCCCGCACAGCGGGGTCCGCTTGATGGTGCATCCCGGGCCGAGCAGCACGCCGACGCCCTCGGTACGTGCCTCCTCGCCCAGCGCGACAGCCACCCGCTCGACCAGGTCGACATCCCAGGTCGCGGCGAGCGCGGACGCGGTCGGAAAGCACGTCGCCGGAACGCTGCGCGTGGAGAACCGGCTCGTGTCGGCCTGCTTGCGCAGCCCGTGCGGGCCGTCGCAGAGCAGGATGGCCGGCACCCCGAGGCGGGGCACGCCACGGGTCAGTGAGTAGTCCTCGCCCGCGGTGAGCGCGATCTTCTCCGCCTCGGTCAGCCCAGCAAGATCCGGGATCTCCACGCCCCGACTGTGCCACACCCGGCCGGCTTGAGGTGTGACGCTACGGTGACCCGCATGAGCTCCCCGCACGAGGAGCCTGGCCACGTCGTGCTGGGCGCCGAACTCGCGGCAGCGAGAGCGGCCGAGCAGCGGCATGTCGCATCGGGCCCCTCGCCGATCGGTGCGGCCCGATATGGCCCCGGGGCGTGGCACCTGTGGCGGTGGACCGAGTCCACAGTGGATGACACGATCGCCGCGTTCGTCCGCTCCTTCGTGGCGGCGACAACGGAACAGCGGTCGACGCTGCCTGCCTGCCTGACCATGGACGACCTCTACACGATTCTGACCTTCGCCAAACGACGGGCGCTCGCGGCCATCCGCAGCGGCGATGGCGCCGCCGTGGCAGAGGCGTTCGACGCGATCTCCAGCATCGACATCACGCGTGTCGACTGGCGGGATGTGGCGATGGGCGCCCTGCTCGCCGCCGGCGCGGCCAGATATACGGGCTCGTCTGCTCCGGCCGCCGCGGCGGGCGCTCTCGCCCGGGTCGGCCGGGACCTCGCCGAACTCATCACAGACGCCGTCGAGGCGAACGAGCTCGACCTCGCCGCAGCGTGCGGCTTGCGTGTGGTCGAGACGCCCGACGGCCGCGTGCTGTTCGGGGATGAGGGCGAACCGTGCGCGTCCGAACACGATCTCGTCCCGATCGTTCTCGCGCTCGCCAAGGACCTGGAGAGCGAGGGTACGTACGCTGTCCACGATGTCGGTGTCGCACGCAGTCTGCCCGCGGTGTGGCTGGCTGCCCCAGCCGGCTCCCCCACCGCCAGGGCGCTGGAGCGTCTGACCGGCTGCGCGAAGGTCAACGGCGAGCCGGTCCCCGGCTCCGGCTTTGCGGCGTTCAGCCACCTCCTCATGACATGGGTCGCAGAGGCGCCGACGGCCGAGGATGCGGCCCTCATCGCGTCCGCCGCCGCGGAAGTGCGACATGAGGCGACCGTTGTCCTCGGTGAGCACGCCGACCGCCTGGTCGCCGTCCTCGTGGCCCGGAGCACGTGGGCGGGCACGCCGTGCATTGAGGACCAGCAGAGCCTCGAGCGGTTCCGACCGCTGCTGAGCCGCGCCCTTCGCGAGACGTAGCCCGCCTGGCCTTACGGAACGGCCGCCGGCGTGGCTGGCGCCGAGTGGCGTCACGCCCTGCGGGCGGCGACGAGGATGTGGGCGCCGCCGTCGAGGGCTCCGGGCGATGCGCTGAAGCGCTCCTCCCAGTCCAGGAACCACTCCCGGCGCGCCGGGTCGTCGAGCAGCGACGCCACGGACTCCGGTGCCTGGAACGCGGCCCAACCCGAGGCCGAGAGCTCGAGCACCTCGCCACCACCGGCGTGCACCATCGCGGCCACCTCGTCGGCCCGAAAGCACCGGCACTTGTGCCTGACGCTCGGGTCGTGGCGGGTATCCGCCGTACGGAGAACCACGTCGATATCGTCGAACGTCAACGCTCCGGCGGCCACCTGGCTCACCAGGTGCGGCGCGTACATGCGCCACGCTCCGAGCAGGCTCATCAGCGATGCCAGGAACACCCCGCCCGGTGGCAGGAGCCCGAGCAGGCCGGCGGTCACCTGTTCGGCGTCCTCGAACGTGTACGAGATCGGCCCGCCATAGGCGACGACCGCGTCGAACTCGCCCGGGGTGAACCGGGACAGGTCGCGGATGTCACAGCGGACCCATGCCCGTACGGCTTCGGCGACCCCGGCATCGCGCACCGTCTGTTCGTTGAGGCGCAGTTGCACCTCCGAGATATCCGCGACGGTCACGCTCGCCTGCAGCGCGGCCAGTTCGAGGGTGAACCGGCCCGGACCCGCGCCGACCTCCAGCACCCGGGCACCCGACCGGACGTGGCGGCGCAGCATCCGCCGGTGCAGCTCGAAGGCGACCCGTGCTGCGGCGTTCTCGTCGTGCCGGTCCCACTCGGCCATGCCGATCCCGTCGAAGAACGTCGCTACCCCAGCCACGGTCTCATCGATATCGAACTCAGCCGTCACGGGCGATTACGGTAACCTCGTCGGGTCGATCCTGCTTGCGCATTTCCGCGGCCAGGCCCAGCCCTGGGCCGAGCCGGTCGGGCAGGCTGTGTTCGCGCAGGCGGGCCCGAGCATGCAGCCGGGACAGCCAGCGTGGGGCCCACCAGTTCCATCGCCCGAGCAGGGTCATGGTCGCCGGCACGAGCAGGCAGCGCACCGCGGTCGCGTCGATCAGGACCGCGACTGTCAGCCCCAACCCGATCTCCTCGATGTTGCCGATCCGGGCCGCCGCGAAGCAGGCGAACACGATCACCATCAGGGCCGCGGCCGACGTGATGACCCGTCCGGTGCGTTGCAGGCCCTGGCGCACGGCACTGTCGGTGTCGACACCGGCGTCGACGTACTCCTTGATGCGCCCGAGGAGGAAGACCTCGTAGTCCATCGCCAGGCCAAAGGCGAACGCGAAGACCAGGACCACGACGAAGGGGTTCAGTGCACCGACCGTCAGCGTGTCCAGCAGGTCGCTGGCGAATCCCTTGCCGAAGACGGCCGTGAGCACGCCGAACGTGGCGCCGAGCGAGACCACGTTCGCCAGCACTGCCTTGACCGGCACCACCAGAGAGCCGGTCATGAGGAAGAGCAGCACGACCATGGCCAGCAGGGTCACGCCCAGCGCCCAGGGCAGGCCATCGCCGATGAGGCTCATCAGGTCGCCGAGCATCGCCGCGTCGCCGGTGACCCAGGACTGGCCGCCGGTGGGCCGGTCGGATCGCATCGCGGCGACCAGACGGCGGACATCGGTTCCCTGGGGGTCCCCCACGACGTCGAAGCCGACCGAGGCCCCGGTTGGCGCATTGGTGGGTCCGATCGCCTGCACCGGCCGAACTCGGGCGACCTCGGGGTTGCTGGCCCATCGCTGGGCCCAAGCCTGCAGCGCTTGTGGGTCGACTCGGGCGACCACGGTGATCGCCGGGGCCGGCGGCAGCCCGAAGCGGTCGGCGAGGGTATCCGCGACGCGGGCCGCCTCGATGCTGCGCGGCACGCCTTCCAGACCGGGCAGGCGCATCGATGTTCCCGCCAGTGGCGACCCCGCGGCGAGCAGCACCACGGCGGTGCCGACGGCGACAACGACGGGTCGCCGTTGGACGAGCCGGGACAGACGAACGAAGACGCCGCGCTCCTCGGTCGGCGCAGCGGACCGGGCCGAGCCGCGACGTGTCGGGCGGATCCAGCGGCGTAGCAGTCCGATGAGCCCGGCGGTAAAGGTCAGCGACGCCAGCATGGCCACGGCCGCGATCGAGACACCGGCCGCACCGAGCGCCGTCAACGCGGGCATCTGGAACAGCAGCAGGCCGCTCAGGGCGGCCGCGACCGTAAGCGCGCTGAAGGCGATCGTGCGGCCGGCGGTCGCCCAGGCCCGGGCCATCGCGACGTCGGGTGCCCAGCCACCCCGCAGTTCCTCACGGTATCGGGCCACCAGCAGCAGTCCATAGTCGACGGAGAGACCGAGCCCCAGCAGTGTCACGACGGTGACACCGTCCTGATCGACGCTCGTGAACGTGGAGAAGCCGAGCAACACACCCATGGCGGCGGCCACCGACACCGCGGCCGTGAGGACCGGCAGGCCGGCCGCCACCAGACCGCCGAAGATCATGATGAGCACGAGCAGGGTGATCGGGAGCGAGACGTACTCCGCGCGCGCCAGGTCCTCCCGCACCGCGGATCTCGTCTGCAGGCTGAGCACCGGCGAGCCGCCCACCTCGACACTCGCGCCCGGCGGCAGGTCGTCGCGCATCGCATGCAGGACATCCGCGATGCGGGTGGCCGCCGCATCCCGGTCAGCTTGGTCGAGGGCGGTCAAGGTCACCGAGACGACGACCGCGTGACCGTCGGAGGAGATCATCCGCATCGACGGCGACGACCCCGCGTAGGGGTGCTCGACCGCGCTGACGCCCGGGATCGCCATCAGCCGTGGCACCGCGGCGAGGATCGCCGCGCGCACCCGGTCATCGGTCGGCCCAGAGCCACGGCCTCCCGAGCCGGCGGGCTCGATCCCATCCACCACGCCGACCACGGTGCCTGCGGTCTCGTTGCCCTGGGCGATCACATCGCCCGCCGCGACCGACTCCACCTGCCTCGGTAGGCGCGAATCCGCGAGCCGACCGAAGAGCGGCCCGACCGCCAGGACGCCAGCGATTACCGCGATGGCCCAGGCGACGAGCACCCACGCCCAGTGCCGAAAGCACCAGCGCCCGATCCGTCCGATGACACTGCGCGGCATCCTGTGTCCTTGGGTCAGCGGTAGGCGGCGGCCTGGATCTCGTAGAGCGATGCGTACTGCCCACCCAGCGCCGTCAGCTCGTCATGGCTGCCGACCTCGACCACGCGCGCCCCGTCCATGACGATGATCAAGTCGGCCATCCGGACAGTGCTGAACCGGTGCGAGACCAGCACCACGATGCCACCGTTGGTCGCGAGGCGTCGGGCCCCGGAGGCGTACCGCTCGAAGAGCGCGTGCTCGGTCTCCGCGTCCAGTGCGGCCGTGGGCTCGTCGAGCACCAGCAGCAGCGGGGCGTCGCGCATGAACCCTCGTGCCAGGGCCAGCTTCTGCCACTGTCCAAAGGAGACATCCACGCCGCCCGGCCAGGCTCGACCGAGCTGGGTCGCGAGCCCGTCGCGCAGCGCCGCCACCGCGTCGTCAGCACCGGCGTGGCCCACCGCGGCGCTCACCGCCACCTCATCCTCGAGCCGGGGCAGGTCGCCGACCCCGACGGTCTGCCGGGCCAACAACTCGAAGCGGAAGAAGTCCTGGTACGCCCCGGCGACGCGCTCGCGCCATTCGTCCGTCGGCATCCGCGCGAGGTCGACCCCGTCCACGTCGATGCGCCCCGCATCGGGGACGTAGAACTTGCAGAGCAGCTTGACCAGGGTGCTCTTGCCGGCGCCGTTCTCGCCGACCACCGCGACCACCGAGCCGGCGGGCAGTGAAACGGAGACGTCGCGCAACGCGGGTACCGATGTTCCCGGGTAGGTGAACGACACCCCGTGCAGCGCCACCCCGTGGCGTAGCGTGTCGGGGACCGGCGCGTCCGTACGGGACGCGAACGACGCCGCGTAGTCCTCGAGCCAGGCGAGCCGCCGCGCGCCGTCCATCCAGATGCCACGCAGGAAGCCGATCTCGCCGACGGCACCGCTGACGTACATCGAGAGCTGGGCACCGGCGGCGAGCACCAGCAGCACCTGGCCCGGCGCGGCGTGCATGCCAGCGGCGACGAGGACGATCGCGCCCACATACCCCGCGCCGAAGAACGTCCAGCCGAGCGCGTTCCACCAGGCCGAGGCGGTACGGGCGGCCGCGATCGGGGCGTACCAGCGCTCCCACGCCGCCCGCCGCTGGGCGACGAGGCGCTCGCCGATGCCCAGTACCCGGACCTCCTTTCCCGGCGCGGCCGTGCTCGCGGTGACGAACAGATGACGTGCGAGGCGCCCGTGCACGGCCGCCCCTTCCTCCGCGGCGCGCTCGACCCCCGGCCGCCACGTCGAGGCCAACACGCTCGGCACCGCGAAGACGAGCAGCAGCACCAGCACCGGGCTGACCGAGCCGAGCAGGACGACCACGGTGCCCAGGCGAATGACCCAGCTCAGCGTGCTGATGACCGACAGATACATATGGTCGAGCACGAATATCTGATCGCGCAGTACGGCGAGCCGGTCGAGGTAGTCGGGACGCTCGTGGTGCGCGACCGTGGCCACCGTCGCCTGCAGGCGGGCGACGTGCGCCTCCAGCCTGACCTGGATGCGGTCGCGGAAGCGGCGCTGGGCGCGGTCGGAGACGATGCGCAGCAGCCAGGAGCCGACGGCTGAACCGGCCAGGCCGCCGACCGCGATACCGAGCTTCGTGTGATCGGGCGAGGTCACGCCGTCGGCGAGCAGTTTGAGCCAGAGCGCGACCAGGGCATCGGGCACCGAGGCGAGCAGGGACAGGCCGACCGCCACGCCCATGAGCCGCGGCTCGGCGCGGAAGCCGAAGACGCACAGCCGCCACATCGCGGGCAGCGCCGGGGGCAGCCCATCGCTCGTGGCGCTGCGCAACGGCGGACCGTCGGCTCGCGAACTCTCTGCGCCGGTCACCACCCCACCCCGGCAACCTCGTCCTCGTCCTCGTCCTCCGGCAGCCCCGCGGCGAAGCGCTGCGCCTGCAGGTCGAACATAGTGCGGTACCGCCCATCCAAGGCCATGAGCTCCTCGTGGCTGCCGAGCTCGACCACCCGGCCCGCCTCGAGCACGCAGATGCGATCGGCCTGGCGCACGGTCGAGAAGCGGTGCGACACCAGGATCGTGGTGCACGAGCGGGTCGCCGCCAGGAGCCGCTCGAAGATCTCGGCTTCGCCGCGCACGTCAAGCTGAGCCGTCGGCTCGTCGAGCAGCACAACCCCGGCGCCCTGCCGCACGGCGAACAGGGCCCGCGCCAGGGCGACCCGTTGCCACTGGCCGCCGGAGAGGTCCGTGCCGCCGGGATAGCCCTTCGCCAGCGGGGTATCGAGGGAGGTGAGACCTTCGGCACCGGCGAGAGCAAGTGCCGCACGGACGTCCCCCTCGTCGCCGCCGCGCGGCGCGACGTTGTCGCGCAGGGGTAGCTCCAGTCGCAGGTAGTCCTGGAAGACGGCCGTGACGCGTGAGCGCCAGGCCGCGACGTCCAGGCTGCGCAGGTCGCGTCCGTCGACTTCGATCGCCCCGGCGACCGGGTCGTAGAGGCGGCACAGGAGCTTGGCGAGCGTCGTCTTGCCAGCGCCGTTGCGACCGACGATCGCCAGCGAGCTGCCGGCCGGGATCGTCAGGTCGAAGCCGTCGAGGATCAGCGGGGAGTCCGCGCCGGGGTAGCGGAACGAGACGCCGCGGAACCGGATCTCGCGCGCCGGCAGGCCATCTGCGTTGCCGCGGGCTTCGGTCGGGTTCGGGGCCGGCGCGAGAGCTCCCGCCGGGCCGGTCGCGGCCGCGAGCCGGTAGACCGCCGCAACCGGTGCGGCGGCCCCGTCGAGGCTCCAGTCCAACCCCCCGAAGGCCACCGCCCCGGTGCTCACAGCGGCCTGGGCGAAGGCGACAGCGGCTCCGAGCGCGACCGTGCCGTGGACGAGCCCGAGACCGAGAAACGCGAGCACCAGCGCGTTGGCGGCGAGGACGAGCAACAGGCTCCACACGAGCGGACGTTCGCGCAGCCGGGTCGCCTCATGCCGCAGCGTGTACAGGTGCCGCCGCCGTTCGACGAACCGGTCGACCACCCAGTCGGCCAACCCGAAGAGCCGGATCTCCTTGGCCGGCGGCGCCTCCACGGCGAGCCGGAACGCGTAGTCCGCCTCCTGCGTCGCGGCGCGTACAGCGTCGGTATTGCGGTCGCGCCACACACCGCTCTCGCGGAGCAGCCAGTGCGAGGCGAACCAGGCCCCGAGCAGCACGAACGGTGCCCACCAGGCGAAGCCGAACAGCACCAGCGCGGAGGCGACGCCACCCAGCGTCAGGACCAGCCCCTTCGCGATGAAGTCCATAGCGATGGACAGCGGCGGCCCATGGATGCCGAGATCGAAGTCGCGCGCCGCCGTCATGTCCTTGGCGAGCTCCGGGTCCTCCAGGTGACCCATGCCCGCGGGACGGACCGTCGCCTCGAGCAGCCGGTCGTTGAGCCACGCCGCCATGCGATCGCCCAGATTGGCGCCGACGGCGGTGTGCACCGAGGGCAGCACCTGCATGAGCACGAAGACCGACCCGGCGAACGCGAGCGGGCCGGCCAGCGAACCGCCCCGGGTCACCGCCCCGACCAGAACACCCATGGCGATGGCGAGCAGAGCCGGCAACACGGACCGGGCGCCGAGCAGCCCCCACCAGGCGACGCCGAGCCGACGGTCGGCACGGTGCAGCGTGGCGAAGAACCGCCACTCCGCCCGCTCGGTCAGCCTGCGCCACAACGACATGTCGGGGATCGTATGGGCTCCCGCCGACATCCGCCCACCACGTTCGCCCGCAGATGGACCCGCGCGCCAGGCCCGCTGTACTGGGTGGCGTCCGCGCCTTATGGAACACACTCCCGGAACCCGGCGACCTTGGCAGGTGATCGCTGGGTTGCGATGGTGCGCAATTAACGCAACGCGCGCCACCCAGCTCAGGCACGAGCCCTACCGGATCAGGCCGGCGAGGAGCTGTTTGGCGACGACGATGCGCTGGACCTGGTTGGTGCCCTCGTAGATCTGGGTGATCTTGGCATCGCGCATCATGCGCTCGACCGGGAAGTCCCGGGTGTAGCCGTATCCGCCCAGGATCTGCACGGCGTCGGTGGTGAGCTGCATGGCGACATCGGAGGCGAAGCACTTCGCGGCGGCTCCGAAGTACGTCAGGTCGGCATCGCCGCGCTGCGACCGGCCGGCAGCGGCGTAGGTGAGCTGGCGGGCAGCCTCGAGCCGCATGCCCATGTCGGCGAGCAGGAACTGGATGCCCTGGAACTCGGCGATCGCCTGGCCGAACTGGGCACGCTCCTTCGCGTAGGACAGGGCCGCGTCGAGGGCCCCCTGCGCGATCCCGACCGCCTGGGCGGCGATCGTCACCCGGGTGTGGTCCAGGGTCCGCATGGCGGTGGCGAAGCCCGTGCCCTCATCGCCGATCATGCGCTCGGCGCCGAGGTGGACGTTGTCGAAGTAGACCTCGCAGGTCGGGGAGGCCCTGATGCCCAGCTTGTGCTCCGGGGCACCGAAGCTCACGCCCGGGTCGGACTTCTCGACCACGAACGCGGAGATGCCCTTGGCCCGCTTGTCGGGCGAGGTCGAGGCGAAGACCGTGTAGTACTCCGAGACGCCGGCATTGGTGATCCACCGCTTGACGCCGTTGAGCACCCAACCGTCGCCGTCGGGCTGCGCCCGGGTGCGCAGGGCGGCGGCGTCACTACCGGCCTCCGGCTCGGACAGGCAGTACGAGAACATCGCCTCCCCCCGCGCGACCGGCGGGAGGTAGGTCTGCTGGAGCGAGGATGAGCCGGACAGCAGCAGCGGCAGCGTGCCCAGCTTGTTCACCGCCGGGATGAGCGAGGTCGACGCGCAGGCCCGAGCGACCTCCTCGATCACGATCACCGTGGCCAGCGCGTCCGCACCCGCCCCGCCGTACTCCTCAGGGATGTGTGGCGCGTGAAAGTCCGAAGCCCGCAGCGCGTCGTAGGAGGCCTGGGGGAACTGCGCCGCCTCGTCGACCGCCGCGGCGTTCGGAGCGATCTTGCTATCACACAACTCACGCACCGCCTCACGCAGTGCCCGGTGCTCGGCCGGAAGCTGGAAGATCTCGTCCGCCATGCCAGCGATTCTCCCAAACGATCGTTCGGGACTACCAGCCGGTAGGTTGGCTCTGATGGTGATCCACGCCCGGGACCGCAGCCAGCCCGTACCCCCGGCTCTCGATCCGGGCTATCCTCAGCTTCGTGCCGGCCACCGGGCGGTTGGTCAGCGTTCGACAATGCCGTGACGAGCGGAGACAGGTGTGAATCTCCCCCAGGCGCAGTCCGCTGCGCTGACAGCCACCCCGGCCACTCCGCTCGCCAGACCCCGGCTCACGTTCATCGGCACCGGTTACCTGGGTGCCACGTACGCGATCTGCTTCGCTGAGCTCGGCTACGAGGTGCTCGGCATGGATGTCGACGCTCGCAAGATCGCAAGCCTCGCCCAGGGCGAGGTACCGATCCACGAGCCCGGCCTGGACGACATCCTGCGCCGCAACCTCGCCGCCGGCCGGCTGCGCTTCACCACCGACTACGCCGAGGCGGCCGGGTTCGGTGATGTGCAGTTCATCTGCGTCGGCACCCCGCAGCGCGCCGACGGGCTCGGTGCCGACCTGAGCTACGTGGAGAGCGCGGTCATCTCGCTGGTTCCTCACCTGTCGCGCCGGACGCTGCTCGTCGGCAAGTCCACGGTGCCGGTCGGGACCGCCACCTGGGTCGAGCAGCTCGTCGGCAAGCACGCACCCAGCGGCGTCGAGGTCGAGGTGGCCTGGAGCCCGGAGTTCCTCCAGGAGGGGTTCGCGGTCGAGGACGTGCTGCGTCCCAACCGTCTCGTGCTGGGCGTGCGCAGCCCCTGGGCACAGGAGATGCTGCTCGCCGCGCACAAGGGTGTCTTCGATCTGGCCTCGACCGAGGACCGTGAGGTACCGGTGGTGGTCACCGACTTCGCGACGGCGGAGCTGGTCAAGCACGCGGCCAACTCGTTCCTGGCCACCAAGATCTCCTTCATCAACGCGATGGCCGAGATCTGCGAGGTCTCCGGGGCCGACGTGAGCCAGCTCGCCCGCGCGATCGGCTACGACGACCGGATCGGCAAGAAGTTCCTCCGCGCCGGCATCGGCTTCGGCGGCGCCTGCCTGCCCAAGGACATCCGCGCGTTCCAGGCCCGGGCGCAGGAGATCGGTGCCGGCGAGGCGCTGCGCTTCCTGCACGAGGTGGACCTGATCAACCAGCGCCGCCGGTCCCGGGTGGTCCAGCTCGCCGCCGACCTGCTCAGCCGGCCCTATGGTCCGGCCGGACCCGACCTGTCCGGCCTGCGCATCGCCGCGCTCGGGATGACCTTCAAGCCCGGTACCGACGACGTCCGCGACTCGCCCGCCATCTCGGTCGCCCGCATGCTGGCCCGGGCCGGCGCCCAGGTGGCCGCGTACGACCCGCAGGGCATGGAGAACGCCCGGCTCGCGCTCCCCGACGTCACGTACGGGCAGAGCATGACCGAGGTGGTCACCGGCGC
>DATBGZ010000087.1:0-52582 GCA_036557785.1 Micromonosporaceae bacterium | reverse complement strand
GGATTCGGAAAAGCCGTCCAGCCATCCCAACAGCCGGTTCTGCACACCGCTCGAACAGTGCCCGATCCTCGCCGACGAATACCATGACCCGCGCGGCGTACCGATCGACGCGATCATCTTCGGCGGCCGGCGCAAGACCACGGTCCCGCTGATCACCGAGGCCCGCGACTGGATGCACGGTGTCTACCTGGGCGCCACGCTCTCCTCGGAGACGACGGCGGCCGCGGTGGGTGAGGTCGGCGTGGTGCGCCGCGACCCGATGGCGATGCTGCCGTTCATGGGCTACCACGCCGGTGACTACTTTCAGCACTGGCTCGACATGGCCAAGGGCGCTCCCGGCGACGCCGCCAAGCTGCCGAAGATCTTCTATGTCAACTGGTTCCGCCGCGGCGACGACGGCCGGTTCCTGTGGCCGGGCTTCGGCGAGAACAGCCGGGTGCTCAGGTGGATCGTCGAGCGGCTGGACGGCCGGGCCGACGCGGTCGAGACGCCGATCGGCAACGTGCCGACGCCGGACGCGATCGACCTGGCCGGCCTGGAGCTGGACGAGAAGGACATGGTCGCCGTGCTCGACGTCGACCGGGACGAATGGCTCGCCGAGATCCCGCAGGTCACCGAGTGGTTCACCAAGATCGGTGACAAGCTTCCCGCGGTGCTGTGGGCCGAGCTGGACGCCCTGCGCGCCCGCCTCTCCGACGCCTGATGTTCGATTCGCCTCGCTCCGCTTCGGCTCACCCGGGCGGAGCGGGGCTTTGTCCCGTACGCGGAAAGCCGGGTTTTTGCCTGGATGGCCGAGGAGCGCCGCGCTGAGGGGGTTCTCCGTCTTCGCACTATCGGACGCAAACGTCTCCCGGTGACCGGCCGCCCCTCGCATCGTTACCGGCGAGGGCTAGGGTTTGAGCCGATGACTGTGCGGTCCCTTGTCTATTCGTTCTACGAGCGGCGGCTGGCCGGAAAGCTGGCCGGCAAGCCCGTGCCTCAGCACGTCGGTGTGATGTGCGACGGCAACCGGCGCTGGGCGCGCGAGATGGGCTTCGTCGACCCCAACGACGGCCACCGCGTCGGCGCCGCCCGGGTCAAGGAGCTGCTCACCTGGTGCGACCAGGCGGGCATCAAGCACGTGACGCTCTACCTGCTGGCCACCGACAACCTGCGTCGCCCTGCCCGCGAACTCGACCCACTGCTGCAGATCATCGAGGACCTGGCCGGCGAGCTTGCCGAGCAGGGAAACCCCTGGCGCCTGAACATCGTCGGCGCGCTCGACCTGTTGCCGTCCCACCACGCGAACGCCATCAAGACGGCGCAGGAGCGCACGCGCGACCGTACCGGCGGTGTGCTCGTGAACATGGCCGTCGGCTACGGAGGTCGGCGCGAGATCACCGATGCCGTCCGGGCTCTGCTCTACGAGCACGCGCGCAACGGCGGCACGCTTGAGGAGCTCGCTGAGGTGCTCGATGTCGATCACATCGCCGAGCATCTCTACACGGCCGGGCAACCGGACCCCGACCTGGTGATCCGTACCAGTGGCGAGCAGCGGCTCTCCGGCTTCCTGCTGTGGCAGAGCGCCCACTCGGAGTTCTACTTCTGCGATGTCAACTGGCCCGGGTTCCGCAAGGTCGACTTCCTGCGGGCCCTGCGCAGCTACGCCGACCGCCAGCGCCGCTACGGCGCCTAGGAGTCCCGCGATCTTGGCCGTATCGTCGTGGATTGATCACCAACCACGACGATAAGCCCAAGATCGCGCATATGTCGGAGATCGTGCGCATCACCGGACGGCGGTCGGCGCGTTTGTCGGGGTGTGAGCGACATTCTTGTGCTCGGGCTCGTGCTGCTGCTCGTTGCCTCGGGCTACGCGGCCGGACGCGTGCACGGCCAGGTGGGCTACCGGGACGGGTACCGCGGTGGCTACCGGCAGGGCTACGCGGACGCGGGTCGATACCGGCCGGCCCCGACCGGGCGGACCGAGGCCGTGGTCGGCGAGGTGCAGGTGGGCGGATCCACGGCTCGTCCGCCCCTGCCGGCAGCCCCGGTCTCCCCCGCCGAGGGCCCGTCGGAAAGCCGACACTCCCGCCTGATTCCGGCCATCGCGCTCTCAGTGGGGCGTTTCCGCGGCTCCACCGCCCACAACACGGGTCACCGCAAGGGGTAGTCGTCTGGCCGGTTTGGCGCCGGGCGGTTAGCGTCTTCGGTGTAGTTGGGGACTTCCCGCTACCCGAGGCCCGATCGAGTACGGGGCCGCACCCAGCCCCGCCCGAGCATTCAGGTTTCGAGACGGGCCTTCGGCCGGTGTGAGCCGCGACCGCCAGGGTGTGCGGTCGCCGGAGCAGCCTGTGACCCAGTCCAGCTCGACCACCAGCCCTCGTTCCCCCCGATCCGGTCGTGCCGCCCCCGCACCCGAGCCCCCCTCGTCCGACACCGTCGGCAGCGCGCGAAGCCCGCGCCGTGGCTCGAGCAAGAATCGCCGCGATACTGCGGACCCGACCGAAACCGCCGCTCAGGTTCTCCCCCGAGGGCCGCGTACGACAAGCCGTACGGGCTCGTCGAG
Organism: Micromonosporaceae bacterium; assembly: GCA_036557785.1. Lineage (GTDB taxonomy): Bacteria > Actinomycetota > Actinomycetes > Mycobacteriales > Micromonosporaceae > DATBGZ01. The sequence continues at coordinate 50,037 of DATBGZ010000087.1, read as the reverse complement.
CGCTACCAGCGCGGCCCACGCCCCCCGCACCCGGACCCGCCAGGCCGGGCCCAGCGAGGTGCGGACGTACGTCCTGGACACGTCGGTCCTGATCTCCGACCCGCGCGCGGTCCTGCGCTTTGAGGAACACGAGGTGGTCCTGCCGCTGGTGGTGATCAGCGAGCTGGAGGGAATGCGGCACCACCCCGAGCTCGGCGGCTTCGCCCGGCACGCGTTGCGGATCCTCGACAAGCTCCGGGTCGAGCACGGCCGGCTGGACCGGCCCTTCGTCGTCAACGACGAGGGCGGCACGCTGCACGTGGAGCTCAACCACGCCGACCAGTCGGGGCTGCCGGTGGGTTTCCGGGCCGACACCGTCGACGCCCGGATCCTCTCGGTCGCGTTGGGTCTGGCGGCGGAGGGGCGAGACGTCACGCTCGTCACCAAGGACATCCCGCTGCGGGTCAAGGCCGCTGCGGTGGGCCTGACCGCCGACGAGTACCGGCACGGGCAGGCCAGCGACCCCACCTGGACCGGCACCGCGGAGCTGGAGCTCACCGACGACGAGCGCAACCGGCTCTACGCGGGCGAGCCACTGGACCACGTGGCAGCGGCCGAGCTGCCCACCCACACGGGCCTGGTGCTGCACTCGTCCAACGGTTCGGCACTGGGCCGGGTCCACCCGGACAAGCAGGTGCGCCTGGTACGTGGCGACCGGGAGGCGTTCGGGCTGCGCGGGCGTTCGGCCGAGCAGCGCATCGCCCTGGATCTGCTACTGGACGACTCGATCGGGATCGTGTCCTTGGGGGGTCGGGCAGGAACCGGCAAGTCCGCGCTCGCGCTGTGTGCCGGGCTTGAGGCCGTGATGGAGCGGCGCCGCCACAAGAAGGTGGTCGTGTTCCGGCCGCTGTACGCCGTGGGCGGGCAGGAGCTGGGCTACCTGCCCGGCTCGGAGTCGGAGAAGATGTCGCCCTGGGCGCAGGCGGTCTACGACACGCTCGGCGCCGTGGTGCACGAGAACGTCATCGAGGAGGTCGCGGCCCGCGGTCTGCTCGAGGTGCTGCCGTTGACGCACATCCGGGGCCGGTCGCTGCACGACTCATTCGTCATTGTCGACGAGGCGCAGTCGCTGGAACGCGGGGTGCTGCTCACCGTGCTCTCCCGCATCGGCCAGGGCTCGCGGGTGGTGCTGACCCATGACGTCGCCCAGCGGGACAACCTGCGGGTCGGGCGCCACGATGGCATCGTCGCGGTCATCGAGACGCTGAAGGGCCATCCACTCTTCGCCCACATCACGTTGACCCGCTCGGAGCGGTCGCCGATTGCGGCGATGGTCACTGACCTGCTCGACGAGCTCCCGGATGGCGCCTGACTTGCGCTGATATGACCATATTTATCCTGTGAGCTGAGTCACGCCCAGCGTGCCTTGCCCGAGCGCCGTCCGGCGTTGTGGGTCAGGGTGTCTGCGGGCCTGCGTCAGATTGGCGACCGAACGGGGCGCTGACCGGGCGCGGCCCACGGCTGTGACCGGGGTTGCCATACATCGACGATGTTCATGATGGCGATCCGGTTTCGGTCGTGCCCTGTCCCCGACGAGAGGAAAGCTTGGTGGTTCGGCCCAGTCGTGACCCGCAGTCACGCGCAAGCACGCCCCAGCAACGATCCAGCACCACGTCGCACCGCGGGAACGTTCCCCCTCGCCCCCGCCCCGGCACCGCCACGACCCGGTCCGGTGCCCCCAGAGTCGGTGCCCCCACGGGCGGCGCCGTCCCGCCGCAACGCTCCGGCGCGCGCCGTCCACCGATCGCGGACGTGCCGACCCAGCTCACGCCCGCGGTGCCCCGACACCGCAAGCCGGCCCGCCGGTTCCAGGTGATCGGCGTGTTCATCCTCGTGGCCGGGGCCGTCATCGGCTCCTGGACCGCGCTGCACCACGACCCGCAGCCCAACCGGCAGGGCCCCGTGCTGGCCGACGACGCCGGCGACCCGGCCGGCGCCGACGAGGCGATGTGGCGCTCGTACGCCGACGACAAGGCGAAGCAGGCGGCCAAGGCCGACGCCGAGCGCGCCAAGGCCGCCAACGAGGTCGCCGCTCAGGAGGCGGCCGCACGGCAGGCCACACCGAAGCCCGATGTCCCTGCCTCGTGCGACGCGTACACGGGCAACCGCGCGCTCGGTTGCGCCATCCTGCTCGAGGTCGGGTTCGGCCTGGACCAGATGCCCTGCCTGGACAAGATGTGGACCAAGGAGAGCAACTGGCGCACGAGCTCCCACAACGCCTCCTCCGGCGCTCATGGCATCCCCCAGGCACTGCCCGCGAGCAAGATGGCGCCGTACGGTGCCGACTACCTGACAAACCCGGTTCCACAGATCCGCTGGGGCCTGGACTACATCAAGAACAGGTACCAGACCCCGTGCAAGGCGTGGTCGTTCTGGCAGGCCCATAGCTGGTACTGACCCGCCACGACGCCGGTCGATCTATGGCGGTTCTTCTGTTCGCCGGTTCCGCTGTTCATCGAGGGCGACCGAGCCATAGATCAACTGCGGTTGGGAGCCGGATCGGGCCGTGTGGTACGAACGGCGACGTGACCTACCCCGACGAGTCCGCTCGGTTCGGCTCCCCCGCGTTCTACGCGGCGGTGGGCCGCGCGTTCGTCGTCATGTGTGCCGTGGTGCCCGTGCTCGCGCTGCTCGTGCTCGCCAACATGCGCACGAATGGCGCGCTCAACCTCCGCCTGGGCATCCGACCCCATCAACTCTCCGGTTTGGACGGGATCCTCTTCGCCCCGTTCCTCCACAATGGATGGGATCATCTGCTGGCGAACAGCTCACCGATCATCATTCTCGGCACGTTCGCGCTGGCCGCGGGTACGCGGCGGTTCCTCATCGCCACCTGGCTGATCATCGTGGTCAGCGGTCTCGGGGTGTGGTTCCTGACCCCGCCCAACTACCTGGTGCTGGGTGCGAGCGGGGTCGCGTTCGGTTGGCTCGGGCTGCTGTTCATGCGCGGCCTGGTGGAGCGAAGCTGGTGGCACCTCGCGGTGGCGCTCGTGGCCGGTCTGCTCTACGGGTGGCAACTGACGCTGCTGGTGCCCCGCGACGAGTCGATCTCGTGGCAGGGCCACCTCTTCGGCTTCCTCGGGGGCGTGCTCGCCGCGATCCTCACCCGGCGATCGAGTGCCCGTACGCTGGCGCCGGCACCGAGCGAGGCGCGGGACTGACCGGTCGACGTACGGCTGTACGGGCGTGGACTCACCGAGCTCAGCGGTGACGCCCGCGCCGGCTCAAGGCACCGCTAGCCTGTACCACAGCGGGGGTAACCGGACGACAGGAGCCGCCATGCCCGAAGCAGAAGACGCCGCGCCGGCCCGGCTGGACCGGGCGCCGGCCGATGTCGACGTCGCGATCATCGGTGCCGGTCCGACGGGCCTGTTCGCCGCGTACTACGCGGGCTTCCGTGGTCTGTCGACCGCCGTCATCGACGCTCTGCCCGAGCCAGGTGGGCAGGTGACGGCCATGTACCCAGAAAAGATCATCTATGACGTGGGCGGGTTCCCGTCGATCCGCGGACGGGACCTGGTGGAGAACCTCGTCACCCAGGCCGGGCAGTTCAACCCGACGTACCTTCTCGGCGTACGGGCGGACAAGCTGGGCTACGCCTCCGACGGGCGGCCCGTGCTCACCCTCTCCGACGGGGAGAGCCTCACCTGTGGCGCGGTGCTCATCACCGGCGGGCTGGGCAGCTTCACAGCGCGTCCGTTGCCGGCCGCGGATGCCTTCTCCGGCACCGGAGTGGTCTTCTTCGTCAAGCAGCTCGACCTGCTCAGCGGGCATGATGTGGTGATCGTCGGGGGCGGTGACTCCGCCTTCGACTGGGCCCTGGCCCTGCAGCCGGTGGCGAAGTCGGTCACGCTGGTGCACCGCAGGGACAAGTTCCGGGCCCACGCGGGCACCGTCTCGCGCGTCCAGGAGCTGCCGGTAGAGATCATTGTCAATGCTGAGGTGACCCGGATCGTCGGTGACGGCCAGGTCACGGGGTGCGAGGTGACGGTCCGGGGCGCGACCCCACGGATCCTGCCCTCGGACACCGTGGTCGCCGCGCTCGGCTTCACGGCCGACCTCGGACCGCTCGCCGACTGGGGGTTGACGCTGGACCGCCGCCACATTGTGGTCGACTCGACCACGGCCACGAACCTGCCCCGGGTCTTCGCCGCCGGCGACATCTCCGAGTACCCGGGCAAGGTCCGGCTGATCGCCACCGGTTTCGGCGAGGCGGCGACGGCCGTGAACAACGCCGCGGTGGCCATCGATCCCTCCGCGCACCTGTTCCCCGGTCACTCCTCCGAAGGCAGCTGAGTCCGGCCCGCGCCCGCCCGGCGCCGGCGACCTGGCCGAGCCAGGTCCAGGCGCATGACCACCCGCGCGGGCGTCGGGCGGTCGACCGCGGCGAAGCCGCAGGAGGCGAAGAGCGGCTCGACGCCGACGTACGCCTCGCCGCTGCCGCGCCGCTTCTCGCCCGCGAGCGGGAAGCCCTCGACGGCGCTCGCACCGTGCGCCGCGGCGAGGGCGACCGCCTGCGTCAACAGCTCGCGCATGATGCCTTGACGGCGAAACCCGGCCCGGATGAAGAAGCAGGGCACCAGCCACACGCGGTCGTCCTCGGCGGGGTCGTGCTGACGCAGGATCGGTGAGCGCAGCGCCCGGGCGTAGCGCGTGCGTGGCCCGATGGCGCACCAGCCGACCGGCTCCTCGCCGGCGTAGGCCAGCAGCCCCATCGGGTCCTTCTCGACCCGGGTCAACTGCTCGAACCTCGTACGGTTGCCGCCGGCCCACCCGGCGCGGCACTCCTTGGCCGGCAGGATGAACCACATGCAGTAGCAGCCGCGGGTCGTCGCGGTCACCCCGAAGACGGCGTGCAGGTCGGTCAGCAGCTCGGCCGTGAGCGGCTTGACTGAGATCGGATGCTCCGGTGCGCTCATGCCCCGGGAGAGTAGGCGTGGCCCCCGACAGGAGTGCACGAGTGCTCAGCGTCGACGAGGGCCTGGTCGCCGCCGTGCCACCTGCGGGCCCAGGCCGACATACCGGGCCAGGGCCGCGACCTGGTGGTCGAACCAGGCGTCGCGGTCGGCGATGATTCCCTCGATGCGATTGAATACATCGAAGCTCACCGCGCCGAACAGGGCCGCCCAGACCAGGAGACCACGGGCTATCACGGTCGCCGGAACCCCGGGAAACGCCGTGTCCGCGAGAGCCGCCATCTCGGCCCGTACCGCCGGGGCCAGCACCTCGCCGGCAGGCGGGCCCAACGCCCCGGTTGCCGAGCCCTGGACGAGGATCGCGCCCAGCAGGTTGGTGATCCGGGTGGCCGGGCCGACCGTGTCCTGGGGCGCCCGGTAGCCCGGCACGGGGCTGCCGTAGAGCAGTGCGTACTCGTGCGGGTTCGCCCGGGCCCAGGCGAGGACGGCGTGGCACACCGCTGCGAACCGCCCCGCGAGGTCGGTCTGCGCGATGCCGGCCTCGGCGGCCTCCGCCGCTGCCCCAAGTGAGTTGTACCCGTCGATGATCAACGCGGTGAGCAGTTGATCGCGGCTGGCGTAGTAGCGGTACACCGCAGACGAGACGAAGCCCATCTCCCGCGCCACCGCCCGCAGCGACAGGTTCGGCGCCCCTTGCTCGGCGAGGTGCCGCCGCGCCGTCTGTTTGATCGCCTCGGTCATTTCGGCCCGCACCCGGGCACGCAGCGACGAGGCTCGGGCGGGCGGCACGGCAGGCGGGGGCTGCTGCGACATGGCGCCCAGTATGCCAGCAGGCGAGAGCACCGCTCTTGACAGAGAGCGCGTGTCCTGCGAGACTCTGGCTCTAAAGCGAGAGCAGTGCTCTCTATCCGGGAGGATGAGATGGCGCGTCACGTGATCGTCGGGGCCGGGCCGGTGGGCAGCGCCACTGCGGCGAGGCTCCTCGAGTTGGGCCATGAGGTGCGGATGATCACCAGGTCCGGCTCCGGCCCGTCCACAGTGGAGCGGATCGCGGCCGACGCGACAGATGCCGGACGCTTGGCGGAACTGGCCGCCGGTGCGGAGGCGCTCTACAACTGCGCCAACCCGCCCTACCACCGCTGGCCGCAGGAGTGGCCGCCGCTCGCCGCGGCGCTCCTGCACGCCGGGCAGCACTGTGGCGCGGTTCTGGTGACGATGAGCAACCTCTACGGCTACGGACGTGTGGCCGGTCCGATCACTGAGGACCTGCCGCTCGCGGCCACCTCGGAGAAGCTGAGGATCCGAGCGCAGATGTGGCAGCGAGCCATCGCCGCCCACGAGGCGGGCCGGGTCCGGGTGACCGAGGCCCGGGGCAGCGACTACCTCGGCCCCGGCGCGAAGTCGCTCTTCACGACGCTCATCGCGCCGAGGATCGCTCGGGGGAAGCCGGCGCTCGTGCCGGCGAACCTCGACGTCCCGCACAGCCTCACCTACACCGCCGACGCCGGGGCCCTGCTCGCCGTCCTCGGCACCGACCGGCGGGCGCTGGGGCGGGCCTGGCACGTGCCCACTGCTGCGGCGGTCAGCCTGCGCGAGGCGGCTCGGCGCTTCTGTGCCATCGTGGACGCGCCGCCGCCCCGGCTGCGCCGGATGCCCGACGCTCTGCTGCGGCTCGGCGGCGCCTTCGACGCCGAGGCTCGGGAGTTCGTGAAAGTGCGCTACCAGTTCGAGGCGCCGTGGGTACTCGACTCCGCCGCGGCGCAGGCGACCTTCGGCCTGGTGCCCACCTCGCTGGACGAGGCTCTGGGCGCCACGGCCTCGGTAGCCGTGAGGTAACCGGGGTCAGGCGGTGGGTAGGACGCTGATGCCGTCGTCGGGAGTGTCTGGGAGCGTCCCGTCAAAGTCCACAATGGAGTATGAGCGCAGCTTCTCCAGGCGATGGAATGAGTCGATCATACGGATCGTGCCGCTCTTGGAGCGCATCACGATCGACTGCGTGTAGGCGCCGCTGCCCCGGTACCGTACGCCCCGCAGCAGGTCGCCCGAGGTGATGCCGGTGGCGGCGAAGAAGACGTTGTCGCCGCGGACCAGGTCATTGGTGTGCAGCACACGGCGCAGGTCGTGGCCCGCGGCGATGACCTTCTCCCGCTCGGCCGCATCGCGCGGCCAGAGCCTGGCCTGCATCGCCCCGCCCATGCACTTGAGAGCGCAGGCCGCCACGATGCCTTCGGGGGTGCCACCAACGCCCATGAGGACGTCCACATCGGAGTTTTCCCGCGCGGCGCTGATCGCCCCTGCGATGTCGCCGTCGCTGATGAACCGGATCCGTGCCCCGGCGGAGCGGGCCTCGCGGACCAGATCCTCGTGCCGCGGGCGGTCGAGGATACAGACCGTCACGTCGGAGATGCTCGAGTTCTTCACCTTCGCGATGCGGCGCAGGTTCTCCGTGATGCCAGCATCGATATCCACCACGTCGGCGCAGTCCGGCCCGACCGCGATCTTCTCCATGTAGAAGACCGCCGATGGGTCGAACATCGCTCCGCGGCCGGTCACCGCGAGCACGGCCAAGGCGTTCGGCATGCCCTTGCTCATCAACGTCGTGCCGTCGATGGGGTCGACCGCGACGTCGACCTCGGGCCCGCCCTTCCAGTCGCCGACCTTCTCGCCGTTGTAGAGCATCGGGGCGTTGTCCTTCTCGCCTTCCCCGATCACGACCGTGCCGCGCATCGGAAGCGAGTTGATGAGGCGTCGCATCGCGTCGACGGCGGCGCCGTCACCGCCGTTCTTGTCCCCCCGTCCGACCCAGCGCCCAGCGGCCATGGCCGCCGCCTCGGTGACCCTCACGAGCTCGAGAGCCAGGTTGCGGTCCAGATCCTCGGTGCGACGCGACTGCGTCGGCGGTGGGAGGGTAGGTGTCATGGCGTCCTCCAGCATCGTTGCTGTGACAGGCGATGCAGCTAAGTTACCCGAGGGTTGCGTGTGGCGCTGCGGTTGCCGGGGCGGCGCCGAACCCTCCCATTCCCGACGCACAGCCATGAGTGAGGATGGAGCGCGTGTCCGACCCCAGCCCCGCACCCGACGTGGCGCACCCCGACCCGCCGACGGTCGAGCCGGAGACGACCGAGCCGGAGACGACCGAGCCCGGTCAGACGCTTGCGGCGCCAACCCGTCGCCGGGACCATACCGGGCGCGACATGGTGCTCTCGCTCGCCGTCCTGCTCGTCCCGATCCTGCTCATCGTCGGGCTGTTGCGGGCCTGCGGAAGCGGGGATCCGACGGTCGTGGACACCGCGCCGGCCATCGACGATGCCCGGTCAGCGCGACTGTTCCCCGTGCTGGTGCCGCAGGCCCTCGGCAGCGACTGGCGGCCGGTCCAGGCGTCCTTCCAGCGCGGCGACGACGGCCACACGGGCACGCTGCACCTCGGCTACCTCACCGCCTCGGGTGGGCAGGTGTTGCTCGTGGAGTCGAACGAGGACCCGGACGGGCTCTTCTCGCGCGAACTGGGCACGGACGTGGTTGCCGGGGGCGAGGTCACGGTTGGTGGCACGTCGTGGCAGCTGTCCCGGGTGCGCGGCGAGGAGCAGGCCCTCGTCCTCGCGGGGGTCGAGAATGGCGGGACCACCGGCGCGACAACCGCCAGCGGCGCGACCGTCAACCGGATCGTCATCGTGGTAGGGCGTGCTCCGCTCGACGAGTTGACCGCCCTCGCCGCATCGCTTCGTTGACCAGCATCGCGGCGGTGCTCTTCGACTTCCAGGGCACGATCGCCACCACCGAGGACCCCGTGCACTGGGTGAACGCCGCCGCGGCCGATTGCGGGGTGAGCCTTGAGCCGGCCAGGGCCATGGCGCTGGCCGACCAGCTCACGGCCGCCGGGCGCATCGGTGGCCCGCGCCCCGTCCAGGTGCCGCCGCATCTCGCCGAGGCCTGGGCACGGCGCGACCTTTCCCCGGCCACCCACCGCGCCGCGTACCAGGGCCTCGCCGCCACCGTGCCGGCCGGTATCGACGGGTTTGCCGAGGCGCTCTACGCCCGGGTGCTGCGAGCCGAGGGCTGGCGTGCCTACCGGGACGCGGAGCCGACCCTGGCGGCGTTGCGGGCGGCGGGCGTCGGGGTCGCAGTGGTGAGCAATGTCGCCTTCAACATCCGCCCGGTCTGCCGCAGGCTGGGGTTCGGCCGGCACGTGGACGTCTGGGCGCTCTCGTACGAGGTCGGCGCGATCAAGCCCGACCCGGCGATCTTCACGTACGCCTGCAGCGAGCTCGGTGTGGAACCGGGCCGCACCCTGATGGTCGGTGATGCGGGGGCCGACGCGGGGGCCGTCGACATCGGGTGCCGGGTGCTCATCCTGCCGGCCGCGGCACCGGGCGAGGTCAACGGGCTCGCCGCGGTCCTCGCCCTCGCCCTGGCGTGACGCGCGAGATCAACCCGGGTGGGGGGCGTCGATCGAGGCCGCGAGGGTGGTGGCGGCACTCGCCCGCTTCTCGGCGGCGGCACGCATGTCGCGCTTGAGCGCCTGGGGTAGCGAGAAGGTGAGCGTCTCCTGGGTCGTGGTGACCTCGGCGACCTCGTTGAAGCCCCGCTCCGCGAGGCGGTCGAGGACCTGCATCACGAGCTCGTCCGGCACGCTCGCCCCCGATGTGAGGCCGACCGTGGACGCGTCCGCCAGCCATTCGTCGGCGATCTCGTCAGCGTAATCGACAAGGTACGATGCCTTGGCACCCGCCGCGAGCGCGACCTCCGCGAGGCGCACCGAGTTCGACGAGTTCCGCGAGCCGACGACGATCAGCACGTCGCACTGCGGGGCGATCTGCTTGACCACCTGCTGCCGGTTCGAGGTGGCGTAGCAGATGTCGTCGCTGGGCGGAGCCTGCAGCATCGGCAGCCGGGTCCGCAGGCGCTCGACGGTCTGCATGGTCTCGTCCACGGAGAGCGTGGTCTGGGACAGCCACACGACCTTGCTCGGGTCACGGACGGTGACGTCGTCGACCGCGTCCGGGCCATCCACCAGCTGCACGTGGCGCGGTGCCTCACCGGCGGTGCCCTCGACCTCCTCGTGTCCGTGATGACCGATCAGCAGGATGTCGTAATCCTCGGCCGCGAACCGCCGCGCCTCCTGGTGCACCTTTGTCACCAGCGGGCAGGTAGCGTCGATCGTCCGCAGGCCTCTCTGGCGAGCCTGTTCGTAGACCTCGGGCGCCACCCCGTGCGCCGAGAAGATCACGATCGCGCCCTCGGGCACCTCGTCGTTCTCCTCGACGAAGATCGCGCCCTGCTCGCTCAGCGTGCTCACCACGTGCTTGTTGTGCACGATCTGTTTGCGTACGTAGATCGGGGGGCCGTAGAGCCGCAGCGCCTCCTGGACCGTCTGCACGGCCCGGTCGACGCCGGCGCAGTAACCGCGGGGTTTGGCGAGCAGGACACGCTTGCGGGGCTCGGCGACACCGTGGGTGGGGCTCGGTGATCCGGTCACGGGATCCATCGTACGGGTGAAACGTAGGGTGGTCCCCGTGAGCGAGGCGAGCACACGCGATGCCGAGGCCCGCGGCGGCACAGCCGCCGAACCGCTGCCGGTACGGGTGGTGAGCCAGAAGATCGGTGCGTGGATCACCCGTCTCGGGTGGGTGTGGGTGGACGGTCAGGTGGCGCAGATCACCCGGCGGCCCGGCAACCAGACGGTCTTCCTCACCCTGCGCGACCCCGCCGCGGACATCAGCCTGACCGTCACGGCCCACCGTGACGTACTGGACGCCGGGGCGCCGGGCCTCGCCGAGGGGGCGCGGATCATCGCCCACGCCAGGCCGGACTTCTACCCCAACCGGGGCACGCTCTCGCTGCGGGCCGATGAGGTGCGGCAGGTCGGTCTCGGCGAGCTGCTGGCCCGGCTGGAGCGCCTCAAGAAGCAACTGGCGGCAGAGGGCCTGTTCGATCCTTCACGCAAACGCCGGCCGCCGTTCCTGCCCGGGCGGGTCGGTCTGGTCACGGGCCGGGCCAGTGCGGCCGAGCGCGACGTGCTGACCAACGCCCGCCGACGTTGGCCCGCGGTCGAGTTCCGGGTGATCCCGGTCGCCGTCCAGGGTCCGTCGGCGGTGACCCAGATCGTCGAAGCACTGGCCCGGCTCGACGAGGATCCGAGCGTCGAGGTGATCATCCTGGCCCGCGGTGGCGGCAGCGTGGAGGACCTCCTGCCGTTCTCCGACGAGACGCTGTGCCGCGCGGTCTTCGCCTGCCACACGCCGGTGATCTCAGCGATCGGGCACGAGACCGACGTCCCACTGGTCGACTTCGTCGCGGACGTCCGGGCATCGACTCCCACCGACGCCGCCAAGCGGGCGGTGCCGGACCTCAGCGAGGAGGTGCTGTTGGTCGAGACGGCCCGGCGCCGGCTCGACCGGGCGATCACGCAGCGCATCGACCGGGAGCAGCAGCGCCTCGACGCCCTGCGGTCGCGCCCTGTCCTGGTGGCACCCACCACCCTGGTCGATCAGCACGTGCTCGCCGTGGCGGGGCTGCGCTCGCGGGCCCACGTCATGCTGACGCACCGGCTCGAGCGCGCCGAGTCGGAGGTGGCGCACACGCTGGCCCGGCTGCGTTCGCTTTCGCCACTGGCCACATTGGAGCGTGGGTACGCGGTCGTCCGGCGAGTGGTCGATGGCGCCGTGGTCCGCGCGCCGGGCGCCGTGGCGGTCGGCGAGGATCTGCGGGTGCGCCTCGCCGAGGGTGAGCTCGCCGCTAGGGTGATCCCATCATGACCAAGCAGCCAACGCCGGCACCCGACGATCTCGACGGACTGTCCTATGAGGAGGCTCGGGCAGAGCTGGCCCGGGTGGTGGAGCGGCTGGAGTCCGGGGCGGGCACGCTGGAGGAGTCGCTGGCCCTCTGGGAGCGGGGCGAGAAGCTCGCCCAGGTGTGCCAGCGCTGGCTCGACGGTGCCCGAGCCCGTCTCGACGCCGCTCGCCCGTCGCCCGCGACCGACTGATCGTCGGTGCGCGCGGCCGCTACAGCCGGCCGCCCCCGGAGTCGGCGGAGAGGCGCTGGGCGACGGAGATCGGGATCACCGACACCACGATGAGGACTGCGGCGACCACGTTGATGACTGGCGCCTGGTTGGGCCGGGCGAGGTTCGTGAAGATCCAGAGCGGCAACGTCTGAATGCCTGGCCCTGCCGTGAACGTGGTCACGATGATCTCGTCGAAGGAGAGCGCGAAGGCGAGCAGGCCGCCGGCGAACAGGGCGGAACGCACCAGCGGCAGGGTGATGTAGCGGAAGGTCTGCACCGGCCCGGCCCCCAGATCGGCCGAGGCCTCCTCGAACGAGCCGCCGAGGCGACGCAGCCGGGCGAGCATGTTGTTGTAGACCACGACCACACAGAACGTGGCATGACCCACGATGACCCAGAAGAGTCCCTTCTGGATGCCCAACGGCTGGACCACGCTGTGGTATGCGCTCTGCAGGGCGATGCCGGTGACGATGCCCGGCAAGGCGATCGGGAGCACCACCAGCAGCGAGACCGCGTTGCGGCCGAAGAACCGGAACCGGCCGACCGCGAAGGCGACCATCGTGCCCAGCACGAGCGCGACCGCGGTGGCGCCCAGGCCCACCTGCACCGAGGTCCACAGGGCCCGGCGAGCGCCGTCGTTCTCCCAGGCACTGTGCCACCACTGCATGGTCAGGCCCGTCGGGGGCCAGGCAAAGGTGCGATCCGAGTTGAAGGAGTTGAGCAGGACGATGCCGAGGGGAACGTAGATCACCGACAGGCCGAGGATCGTCGCGATCCGCAGCACCCACTTGGCGGGGCGGGACAGGCTCATCGGTGCGCTCCTGACCTCACAGTTGCTCCAACGCCCTGCTCCGCCTCACCGCGAGCAGGTAACCGACCATGATCAGTACCGGAATCGTGGCGAGGGCGGCCGCGAACGGCAGGTTCCCGGCGGTGCCGAAGTTGATGTAGACAAGATTCCCGATCAGTTGGTACTTGCCGCCGACGATCTGCACCGCGATGTAGTCGCCCAGCGAGAGCGAGAACGTGAAGATCGAACCAGCGATCACCGACGGCACGACCGTCGGCAGCACCACCGAGCGGATGGTGCGCCAGCTACGGGCACCGAGGTCGGCCGATGCCTCGAGCAAGGAGTCCGGCAGGCGGTCCAGCCCGGTGAAGATGGGCAGGATCATGTAAGGCAGCCACAGGTAGGAGAGCACGATCACGGTCGCGGTCAATCCGTAGCCGGGCCCGCGTCCGGGTCCACCCAGGAACCAGTCCACGGGCCCGCCGTTGGCGAGCATGACCCGCCACGCGTACGCCTTGACGAGGTAGCTCGCCCACAGCGGCGTGAGCACCGCGATGACCAGCCAGTGCCGGGCGCTGCGCGAGGCGACCTTCGCCATGAACAGGGCCATCGGGAAGGCGATCAGGGCATCGATCACCGTGACGGACGCGGCGACGGCAACGGTGCGCAGCGCCACCGTCCGGTAGACGTCGTCGGTGAGGATCGTGCGGAAGTTCACCATCGTCGGGGTGCGGATGACCTCGCCCGTGAAGCTGTTGACCGTCCACAGTGACGAGACGAGCAGCACGGCGAGCGAGCCGAGGTAGGCGACGACCAGCCACAGCATCGGCGCCGAGAGCAGCGCGACGAGCCGGACCTTCGCGTGGGCGTGCAGCCACGACGCGAAGGGCCGGCTCGTCGACCTCACCACTGAATCAGCCCTTGATCTCGGTCCAGGCCTGTGTCCAGGCCGCGTAGTCCATGCACGTCACATTGGTGCGCCCGTCGAGGCACTGGGCGATCGGCGTGTTCCAGTACCACACCTTCGAGAAGTAGGCCTCGTCGTCGGCATGGAACGTGGCGCAGAAGTTGGGGTCGGAGGTCTTCGCGCAGGCGAGCTTGTTCGCGGGCGCCTCGCCGAACCACTCCGCCACCGCGGCGTTCACGTCGGGGGAGACGATGTGGTTGAGCCACATGTAGGCGCAGTTGGGGTGCTTGGCGTGCGCGGCCACCATCCAGGTGTCCGACCAGCCCGTGGCGCCCTCGCTGGGCAGGACCGCCTCGACCGGAGCCCCGTCTGCCTGGGCCAGGTTGTCGATGATCTGCCACGTCGTCCCGAGTACCGAGTCGCCGGACTTAAATGCCTGGACCTCCTTGGTGTAGTCCGACCAGTACTCCCCGATGAGCGCGTTCTGCTGCTTGAGCAGGTCGACCGCCGCCGTGAGCTGGGTCTGGTCCAGCGCGTACGGGTTCGAGATGCCCAGCTCCGGCTTGGTCTTCATGAGGTACAGCGCGGCGTCCGCGATGTAGATCGGCGAGTCGTACGCGGTGATCTTCCCGTGGTACGGCGAGTTCGGGTCGAACACGGCACTCCATGATGTCGGCGCCGGGGTCACGATGTCCGTGCGGTACATGAGCAGGTTGGCGCCCCGGCCGTGGGGGATGCCGTAGGCCACTCCGTTGACGGAGTTCCACTGCTTGAGCTTGAGGCCGTCGAAGACGTCCTTGTAGTTCGGGACGAGATCGGTGTTGACCGGCGCGACGTCACCGCCGTAGATAAGGCGCAGTGAGGCGTCGCCGGAGGCCGAGACCACGTCGTAGTCGCCGGTCTTCATCAGGGTGACCATTTCGTCCGAGGTACCGGCGACCTTGTTGTTGACCTTGCAGCCGGTCTGCTGCTCGAAGCTCGTCACCCAGTTCACGGCCGGGTCCGTGGAACCGTCCTCCACGTAACCCGCCCAGGAGACGATGTTGACCGTCCCCTCGCCCGTGCCGAGGGACGACAGCGCCGGGATGTCCGGTGGCTTGATCCCGGCCGGGCCGGTCCCGGGCGTACTTCCGCCGCCACAGGCGGCGAGGACGCCGAGGCCGAGTGCGCCAACGGCGGCGAGCACCGCAGCCGTCGTGATTCTGCTTCTCATCTATGTGTCTCCAGTCCTTCAGCTAGTCGGGGGTAGGAGAGTCGGGCAAGGCGATCGCGTGCTCGGGTCGCCAGCTCAGCCGCACCGAGGTGCCGCGCATCTTCGCGACATCGGTCGACGTTGTGTGCAGGTTCTGGGCGACGACGACGAGTTCGGGGCCGTCGTCGACGTCCACCACGAAGCGGGTCGTCGCGCCCGCGTAGACGATCTCGGCGACCCGGCCGGTCGTGGTGACGCGGTCGCCGTCCGGCACCGGGTCGTCGGGCGCGGCGAGATGGATCTTCTCCGGCCGCACGGAGAACGCGCCCTCGCGCCCCAGGATCCGGCGGGCGACATCCCCGCGAAGCACGTTCGAGGTCCCCACGAAGCCCGCCACGAACCCCGTCGCCGGCTGCTCGTAGATCTCCGCCGGCGTCCCGACCTGCTCGACGCGTCCGTGGTTGAAGACGGCGATCCGGTCGCTCATCGTCAGCGCCTCTTCCTGATCGTGCGTGACGAAGACGAAGGTGATGCCGACCGAACGCTGGATCGCCTTGAGCTCGACCTGCATCTGCTCACGCAGCTTCAGGTCTAGGGCGCCGAGCGGCTCGTCGAGCAGGAGGACCCGTGGTCGGTTCACCAGTGCCCGCGCGAGGGCGACCCGCTGGCGTTGACCGCCGGAGAGCTGCGCCGGCTTGCGGGCGCCAAGCCCGGACAGGCGTACGGTCGCGAGCGCCTCCTCGGCCAGCGCCTGCCGTTCGGCCTTCGCCATGCCGCGCACGCGCAGCGGGTACTGGACGTTCGTCGTCACGTCCATGTGCGGGAAGAGCGCATAGTCCTGGAAGACCGTGTGCACGTCCCGGTCGTAGGGCGGCACGCGTGTCACGTCACGCCCATTCAGGGTGACGGTGCCCTCCGTGGGCCGCTCGAACCCGGCGATGATCCGAAGGACAGTGGTCTTGCCCGACCCCGATGGCCCGAGAAGACAGAAGAACTCACCGTCGGCGATGTCCAGGTCGACACCAGCGACGGCGTCGACCGCCCCGAAGGACTTGCGCAGCGCCTGCAGGCGGATCGCGGGTGGGCCGTCCGTCCCCAC
Organism: Micromonosporaceae bacterium; assembly: GCA_036557785.1. Lineage (GTDB taxonomy): Bacteria > Actinomycetota > Actinomycetes > Mycobacteriales > Micromonosporaceae > DATBGZ01. The sequence continues at coordinate 34,091 of DATBGZ010000087.1, read as the reverse complement.
ACTGGCCTCCCATGTGCCGTTGAGTGCTCCGCCTCGACGTGGCCCGGCAAATGCGGATTTCTCGACGGCGAGCATGCTTGACAACGGATACCGTCGTCAAGAGGGTCCCGGGCCGTTGAAGGCGCAGCGAGGGCCCGGTCTGGCGAACCCGCGACGGGCGTCGCGCCTGGGCTGCCGCGCACCGGTGACCTGCTAGCTTCGCCACCATGTCCGAGCCGGAGTCGCAGATCGTCGTCTACGGGGCGCCGTGGTGTCCTGACTGCAAGCGGAGCAAGAAGTTCCTGGCCGAGCATCGGGTGTCCTTCCGGTGGGTCGACATCGACCAGGACCCCGAGGGTCTCGCCTACGTGGAGCGGGTGCAGAACGGCGGCCGGACCATCCCGATGATCGAGTTCCCGGACGGTGGCCGGCTGCTCGAACCCGGCAACGACGAGCTGGCCCGGGCACTCGGCCTGCGGCTGGAGGCGGAGCAACACTTCTACGACCTCGTGATCGTGGGCGGTGGACCCACGGGCCTCGCGGCCGCGATCTACGCCGCCCGCGAGGGCATCGAGACCCTGGTCGTGGACAAGGCGGGCCTGGGTGGGCAGGCCGGGGTCACCGAGCGCGTCGACAACTACCCGGGATTCCCCCAGGGCATCGCAGGTGCGGAGCTCGCGGACCGGTTCATCGAGCAGGCCCGCCGCTACGGGGTGGAGCTGCTCTCAGCCGTCGAGGCGACCGCGGTCGGCCCCGAGCCCGGCGCCGGCACCGACGAGCTCCGCGTCGATCTGGGCACCGGGCAACGGGTGGGCGCCAGTGCTGTCCTGCTGGCCCCCGGCTCGACCTATCGGCGGTTGGGGGTCCCTGGCGAGGATGACCTGATCGGAGCGGGGGTGCACTTCTGCGCGACCTGCGACGGGCCGTTCTACAAGGGGGCGCCGGAGCTGCTCGTCGTCGGCGGCGGCAACTCGGCCCTCGAGGAGGGTCTGTTTCTGACCCAGTTCGCGGCGCACGTACGGGTGGTGGCCCGCGGGTCGCTGAGCGCGGCCCGTCTGCTGCGGGACAAGGTGACCCAGCATCCCCGGATGAGCGTCCACACGGACTCCACGGTGGAGTCATTCGCCGGGAAGGGCGGCCGGCTCACCGAGGTTGTCGTGCGCACGCCCGACGGGGAGCAGCGCTGGCATCCGGCCGGGGCGTTCGTCTTCATCGGTCTTGATCCCAACACCGGATGGCTGGGCGGCACGGTCGAGCTGGACGAGTGGGGCTTCATCCGCACCGACGGAATGTTCGCCACATCCCTGCCCGCCTGCTTCGGCGCGGGCGACGCTCGGGCCGGCTCGACCAAGCAGCTCGGTTCGGCGGTCGGCGACGGCATTGCCGCCCTCATCGCGATCCGCTCGTACCTGCAGGACCATCACGACCTGCGCCGGCTGGACGTCAATGCCTGACCGTCACGCTTTCGGGCTAACCGCGTGGGAGAGAAGTTGGCAGAGCTGCGCTTTGATGCAGGCGAGGCTGTCTATGTCCGGTACTTCCAGCGTGAGACCGTCGCGGGGCTCTACCCGTACCTCGTTGTCCGGCATGACGACGACGGCCTGCTCGCCTACACGCCCAAGGGCAGCCGGAACTGGTTCCCCTTTCTCCCGGACGGACGGCAACTGCGCGGGACTCCGCTACCGGAGTGGTTCGCCAGCCGCTGGGTCTGGGCGCCGTGGGAGGTACCGCGACCCGTGCTGAGCTGGTTCATGCCGGCCGAGCCGTTGGCGGTGCAGCTCCTCTTCGACAGCCAAGGCCGGTTCGCGAGCTACTACGGCAACCTGCAGGCGCCCGTGGTGCTGTGGCGAGATGTCGACGGCCGGCCGGTGGTGGACAGCGAGGACTGGGATCTCGATGTCCTGATCGATGAGGACCTGACCTGGCGTCTCAAGGACGCGGACGAGCTCGTCGAGCGGGCGCGCTGGCCCGATCTCTACTGGGTCGATCCCGAGCAGGCCCACGCCGCGGCTCGTCGGGTGGTCGAGCTGATCGATGCTCGGCATCCTGTCTTCGACGCGGGATGGCGGGACTTCGCGCCCGATCCGCTGTGGTCGCCGATCGTCTCGCCGGCCCTGCCAGAGGGCTGGGACCGAGCCCGGGTGCGATGAGCCGCGATGCCTCCATGGAGTCTTGTGGTTGGGTTAGCGCGGTCTTAACCGGTGCCGGGCGAGCCTGTTTCCCATGACGAAGCCAAACCCTCGCCCCATCCTGTGGATCGCCGGAGCCGTCGTGGCGGGCATCGCCGCCACCGCGGCGCTGGCCGCCCGGTCGATCGCGAACGACGCGACGCTGCCGGCAAACCTCGCTGACGACACCAGCACGCCGACCGTCGCCATGACGGCGACAACGCCCACGATCACCTCCAGCTCGACGAGCGTCCCGAGCGACACCCCGGCGAATCTGACGCCGGGGACCGTCACCGTCCATTGCGATGGCGATGTCGCAACCCTGACGAGCTTCGCGCCGAATCCCGGGTGGCGGGCCGACAGCCCGGTCCGTGGCCCGGCCTCGCGGGTCAGCGTCCGGTTCGAAAGTGACGTGGCGGCCGACTTCGCGGTGACCGCGACCTGTGCCAACGGTGAGGTCCTGGTGGCGCTCGGCCCGGACATCCGGGGCCTCGGCGGCGACGACGATGGCGACGACGTCGCTGACGACCATGGTGACGACCACGGCGGCCACGGTGCCGACGATCCGGATGGCGATGACCACGGCGGCGCCGTCCCAGGCAGCACCACGGCCACCTACGACGACCATGGCGGCCACGGCGGCTCGGGTCGAGGCTGACCCGACCGACATCCCTGTTGACTGGCGGCCGCCGGACCCCCTTCCGGCGGCCGCCCTGGCATGCGCGTGCCCGCCCACGCTCAGAAGGTGCAGACGACTGTCAGTTCGCTGTCGCCAGGGGTCAGCTCGAGTCGCGCGATCCGACCGGCCGAACGGAGGTCGGCGGCGGCGGCTTCGAGGTGAGCCAGGACGGGCCTGGGGGCCAGGATCTTGGCCATCCCGACGTCGGCACGCATCGACAGACTTCGGGCCGACTTCTCGCGGCGCACTCCCCGCAACGCCGTGGCGGTCCAGGCCAGCACCGCGGGATCGCCGTCGGTCGCGAGCTCCTCCGTCGTCGGCCACGGGCAGCGATGGATCGAGCCGTCGCGCCACCAGGACCAGACCTCCTCGGTCACGTACGGTAGGAACGGCGCGAACAGCCGCAACTGCACGGCGAGCGCGGTCGCGAGCGCGGCCCGAGCCGAATGACCCGGTGGCGTTTCACCGTACGCGCGTTCCTTGACCAGCTCGATGTAGTCGTCGCAGAACTCCCAGAAGAATCCCTCGGTCAGGCTGAGGGCACCGGTATGGTCGTACGCCTCGAACGCCGCCGTCGCCTGGCCTACCACCCCGGACAACTGGGCGAGCATGGCCCGATCGAGCTGCTCCACCGCCGCACGGCCATCCATAGTGGACGATTCGAGGCCGAGCACGAAGCGGGAGGCGTTGAGCAGCTTGGTCGCGAGCCGCCGCCCCACCTTGAGCTGGCCCTCGTCGAGGGCGGTGTCCACCCCGGGTCGGCCGCACGCGGCCCAGTACCGCAGCGCGTCCGCGCCGTAGCGGTCGATCAGCCCGTCCGGTCCCAGCGTGGCGTTGTCCTTGGACTTCGAGTACTTCTCCCGGTCCTTGGTCACCACCCAACCGGAGATGTCGGCGGTTTGCCACGGCAGCGAGCCGTGCTCGAAGCGCGAGCGCACCACGGTTGCGAAGAGCCACGTCCGGATGATCTCGTGCGCCTGTGGTCTGAGCGCGAACGGGAACACGCGCGAGAACAGGTCCGGGTCACGTTCCCAGCCGCCCACGATCTGCGGTGTCAGCGATGAGGTGGCCCACGTGTCCATCACGTCGGGGTCGCCGATGAAGCCACCCGGTTGCCCTCGCTGTGCCTGCGGGTACCCCGGCGGCGCGTCGCTTGAGGGATCCACCGGCAGGTCGTCCTCAGCCGGCAGCAGCGGGTTCTCGTAGTCGGGCTCGCCCGAGGAGTCGAGGCGGTACCAGACCGGGAACGGCACGCCGAAGAAGCGCTGCCGGCTGATCAACCAGTCGCCGGTCAGTCCCGCGACCCAGTGCTCGTACCGGTGTCGCATGTGGACCGGCACCCAGCTCAGTTGCCGCCCGGCCGCCAGCAGCGCCTCGCGCAGGTCGTCGTCGCGTCCGCCGTTGCGGATGTACCACTGCCGGCTGCTCACGATCTCCAGCGGCCGGTCGCCCTTTTCGTAGAACTTGACCGGGTGCCGGATCGGTCGCGGCTCACCGACCAGACGCTGGGCGTGCCGGAGCTGCGCCACCACGCGCGTGCGGGCGGCGACCACGGGCAGGCCCGCGACCTCGGCGTAGGCCGAGGCGTCCACACCGGAGGGCGGATCGGCGAGGAGCCGTCCGTCGCGACCGATAACGACCCGGGTGCCGAGCCGCAGGTCACGCCACCACGTCACGTCCGCCAGGTCTCCGAACGTGCAGACCATCACCAGACCCGTCCCCTTCTCGGGGTCGGCGAGCGGGTGCGGGTAGACCGGCACGGTCGCGCCGAAGACCGGTGTGAGCGCCGTGCGGCCCACGATGGCCGGATCGTTGTACCGGGCGTCGGAGGGGTGATACACGAGGGCTACGCATGCCGGGAGAAGCTCCGGCCGGGTCGTGTCCACCTCGATCGGCTGGCCCGTGTCGGCGTCGGTGAAGATGATCCGGTGGTAGGCGCCGTCGATCTCCCGATCGTCGAGCTCGGCCTGGGCGACCGCCGTGCGGAACGTCACGTCCCATAGCGAGGGCGCCTCGGCGCTGTACGCCTCGCCCCGGGCCAGGTTGCGCAGGAACGCCCGCTGCGAGGTGGCCCGAGCGGCCTCGCCGACGGTCGTGTACTGGTACGACCAGTCGTAGGACAGGCCGAGTCGCCGCCACAGGGACTCGTACCCGCGCTCGTCCTGCGCCGTCTGCCGAGTGCAGAGCTCGACGAAGTTCGGTCGCGAGATCGGCATCGGCCGCTTGGGGTCCGGCTTGGCCGGCGGCGCGAACGACGGGTCGTACGGCAGCGAAGGGTCACAGCTCACGCCGAACAGGTTCTGCACCCGGCGCTCGGTCGGCAGTCCGTTGTCGTCCCAGCCGATCGGGTAGAACACCGCCCGGCCGCGCATCCGCTGGTACCGGGCGATCAGATCGGTGTGCGTGTACGAGAAGACGTGTCCCATGTGGAGGGAGCCGGATACGGTGGGCGGAGGCGTGTCGATCGCGTACACGTCGGCGCGGTCCCTCGACCGGTCGAACGCGTACGTCCCCTCCTCCTGCCACTTCTGCGACCACCGCTGCTCGAGCCCCTCCAGCGTGGGGGACTGCGGCAGGCGGGGTGCGCCACCGTTGTCCGTCATGGCGCCACCCTAGGCCCGGCGGCCCTGCCGTACGACCGGATTTGCGCTACCGGCCGTCGCGCAGGTCGGCGAGGGTCTGCTCGGCGTAGGCGATGTTCGTGAAGGACGCGCGGCAACCGTCACCGGTGGGCGACTGCACCTCGAAGCCGACCGCCACGTCGACCGTACCCAGCGTGAAATGGCGGACCATATCCCACGTCGCCCCACCGTCAGTCGAGGCATGGAACGCGTAGGCCGGCCCGATCCGCGAGATCCGCAACATGACGGAGTAACCATCCACTGTGTACCCATTCGCGTCGTCGGAGCGACCCCGGGTCACCACCGAGACGACCATCCCGGTCCGCTGTGGGGCGTACTCGAAGGCGAGCTTCGCCCAGGTCTCGTCACCCGCCCAGAGCAGCAGTGCACCAGCGTCGAAGGTCTGTCCGAGCATGCTCGACACTCGGGCGGAGAGCTGGAAGTCAGCCGGCGGTGCTGCGGTGAGCAGGCGCGGCGCGTTGACGGTCGCCTTGCCCGTGCCGGGGTCGACGAAGTTGTCGGTGCGCGCGCCGGCGATGCCGGTCAGCGACTCGCCATCGGCTTCCCACACGCCGTCATCGGAGGAGGTGAAGGGCAGCCCAGCCAGCGTGATATCCACGACCGTATGCATACCATGATCGCGTGGATCCGGTGTACCCCGGTGCGCCCGAAGGCCACGCGACCACGGGACCCCGACGGACTAGACGAGGCTGTCGGCCCACTGCTGGTGCAGGCGGGCGTACCGGCCACCGGCGGCGGCCAGACGCGCGGGCGGGCCGTCCTCGACGACGCGGCCGTCCTCGATGACGAGGACCCTATCCGCGATCTGCACCGTGGAGAGCCGGTGCGCGATGACGAAGGCCGTGCGGTCGGCGAGGATCGTGCGCATCGCCCGCTGCACCAGCCGCTCCGACGGAATGTCCAATGAGGACGTCGCCTCGTCGAGAATCAACACGGCCGGGTCGGCGAGGAAGCCGCGGGCGAACGCCACGAGCTGGCGCTGCCCGGCCGAGAGCCGGCCGCCCCGCTTGCGGACGTCCGTGTCGTACCCCTCGGGCAGCGAATGGATGAAGGTGTCGGCGCCGATCGCGCGCGCCGCGGCCTCGACCTGTGCCCGGGTCGCGTCCGGCCGCCCGAACGCGATGTTTTGCGCGATCGTGCCCGAGAAGAGGAAGTTCTCCTGGGTCACCATGACCACGCTGCGGCGCAGGTCCTCACTCGACAGGTCGCGCAGGTCGACCCCGTCCAGGCGCAGCGTGCCGGTCACCGGGTCGTAGAACCGGGCGACGAGCTTCGCCACAGTGGACTTGCCCGCGCCCGTGGGTCCTACCAGGGCAACCGTCTGGCCGGCCGGCACGCGCAGGTCGAGCGAGGGCAGGACGATGCGGTCCGGGCGGTAGCCGAAGCTGATGTGGTCGAACGCCACCGACCCGCGCGGGTTGGTCGTCACCGCCGGCACCGGCCGTACGGGCTCCGGGACACCCGGCTCCTCCTGCAGCACGCCCGAGAGCTTCTCCAGCGCCGCGGTGGCCGACTGCAGGGAGTTGTAGAACTGCGAGATCTCCTGCATCGGCTCGAAGAAGCGGCGCAGGTAGAGCAGGAACGCGGCGAGCACCTCGGGACCGATCTGCCCGTGCAGCGCGCGGTAGGCACCGTACACGAGCACCACCGCGATCGTGACGTTGCCGATGACCTTGACCGTCGGACCGAAGATCGCGAGCAGCCGGTTGGCGACGATGTTGGCGCGCCGATAGTCATCGTTGACCGCGTCGAAGATCTCCTGGTTGCGCGGCTCGCGTCGAAACGCCTGTACCGCACGGATCCCGCCCAGCGACTCGACAAAGTGGACGATCACCAGGGCGACGGCCTCGCGGGTGCGCCGGTACGCCTTCGCCGAAGCGACACGGAACCAGTTGGAGACCCACAGCAGGAACGGGAACGAGAGCAACGCCACCACCGCGAGCGGCGCGTCGATCCAGAGCAGGATCCCGGCGATCGAGACCACGGACAGGACGGAGAGCACGATCTGGTCGATGCCTCCGTCGACCAGTTCAGAGATCGAGTCCATGTCCGACGTCAGCCGGGCGATCATGCGACCGGAGGTGTACTTCTCGTGGAAGCTGATCGACAGCTTCTGGAAGTGGCGGTACACGCGCTGGCGAAGGTCGTAGAGCATGGACTGGCCGACGCGTCCGGAGCGGATGAGGAAGCCGCGCCCGGCGAGGAACTCGGTCACCACGGCGACCGCGAAGCCGGCCGCGACGGCGATGAGCACCGAGGCGTCGCCGTGGGCGAGCGGTGCGATCCCCTTGCCGATACCGATCATCACGAGATAAGGCGCGGCCATCGAGGCCGCGTTCTGCAGGACCAGCAGTCCGACCGCGGTCCAGAGCGTTCGCCGGTGCGGGCGCAGCAGGTCGACCAGCAGGGCCCGGCTCGACCGTCGCAGCCGGATGGTGGCCGTCGCGTCGGTGCCCTCCGCCGCCGTACGCTCCGCGTCCTCGTCCTGGGCGACCCCCCGCCAGGACGTGACGTCGATGCTCATGCCCGAACCCCCTCCGCGTCCGACTCCGACTCCGCCACACTCGAGGGCGCCCCGTCCGCTTCGGCGGCCGAGAGCACGTCGCGGTAGGCCGGCTCGGTGGCGAGCAGGTGCGAGTGGGTCCCGATCGCCGCGATCACCCCGTCCTGCAACAGCGCGACCCGATCGGCGAGCGCGACCGTGCTCGGCCGGTGCACCACGAGGATCGCGGTGGTCCCGCGCAGTACCCGGGCCAGCGCCTCCTCCACCAGCGCCTCCGTGTGCACGTCGAGCGCCGAGAGTGGGTCGTCGAGCACCAGCAGCCGGGGCTTGCCCAGCACCGCGCGCGCCAGGGCGAGCCGCTGCCGTTGGCCGCCCGACAGGGACAGGCCCTGCTCCCCGACGCGGGTGTCCAGGCCCCATGGCAGGTCCCGGACGAACCCGGCCTGCGCGATCTCCAGCGCCTCATCGACCTCGGCGTCGGTGGCGTCGGGGTGCCCGAGGGTGAGGTTCTCCCGGACGCTCATCGAGAAGAGGGTCGCCTCCTCGAACGCGAAGCCGACCACCGCGCGCAGCGAGTCGAGCGTCACGTCGCGGATGTCCGTGCCGTCGAGCGTGATCCGCCCGCCCGTCGGGTCGATCAGGCGCGGCACGAGGCTTGCGAGCGTGGTCTTGCCGGAGCCTGTGGCGCCCACGATCGCGAGCGTCTCGCCCGGGTGCACCTGCAGCTCGACGCCCCGCAGGACCGGCTGGTCAGCGCCGGGATACGCGAAGCGTACGGACTCGAAGCGCACGGCCGCGCGGACCTCGTCCTGGCGCAGCACCCCGGCTCCGGGACGGTCGGTGATCGACGGCTGCGCGTCGAGCAGCTCGTAGACGCGGTCGGCGGCCGTCATCGCCTCCTGGCCCATGGCGATGATGTGACCGAGCGCGTCCACCGGCCAGATCAGCATGAGCTGCAGCGTCACGAAAGCGACCAGTTCGCCGACGCTCAGGCGATGCGCGGAGACGGCGACCGACCCCCCGACGAGGCTGATCGCGAGCATCGTGTTGGAGACCAGGTCGAAGCGGGGCCAGGTGGTCGCGATGAGCCGGGCCTTGCCGATCGCGGTGTCCCGCAGCACCTTCGCCCGGTCGCGGAAGATCGAGGCCATGTGGTCGTGGCGGCGGAACGCCTTGATCACCCGGATGCCGCCCGCGCTCTCCTCGGCCAGGCTCGCCACGTCGCCGACCTGGTCCTGCATCCGGCGCGACATGCGGTTGTACTGCTTGGTGAACCGGTTGCTGATCACCATGAGCGGAACCGTGCTCGCCGCCACGAGCAGACCCAGTGGCAGGTACAGGTTCAGCAGCAGCGCGACCACGGTCACGTAGGTGATCCCGTTGATCACCAGGAAGATCAGCCCGAACGTGAGGAACCGCCGGATCGCGGATAGGTCAGAGGTGGCGCGCGAGAGGAGCTGGCCGGACTGCCACCCGTCGTGGAAGCCCACCGGCAGCTTCTGCAGGTGCCGGTAGAGGTCGCTGCGCAGTTGGGACTCCATGCCGAGCGCGGACGCGGCCGAGGCCCAGCGGCGGTAGAAGCTCAGCCCGGCCTCGGCGAGCCCGAAGGCGATCGCGAGGCCGAAGAGCTGCCACAGCCCGGCGGAGTTGCCGTGCAGCACCGGGCCGTCGATGACCCGCTCGACGATCAGCGGAATGGCGATCGCGAGGCCGGTCGCCGCGAGCCCCGACAGGATCATCGCCACATAGAGCCAACGGTAGGGCCGCAGATAGTCCCTGGTCCGCCAGAGGTTGCGTAACGGTTGGCGGTCTATGGGCACTCTTAGACGTTAACGTGTGGCCACGACAGATCGCCGCTGGGTTTCTCCGCACCGGCAGCAGCCCGTGATCAGGTGCGCGTGGCGGCCGCGCCCGACTCGTGAGCGAGCAGACGCTGCTTGGTCTGGATGCTCCAACGGAACCCGCCGAGCGACCCGTCGGTGCGCACGATCCGGTGGCACGGCACGAAGAGGGCGGCGGCATTGCGGGCGCAGGCCTGCGCCGCGGCGCGGCTCGCGGTGGGGCTACCCGTACGATCGGCGAGCTGCGCGTACGAGATGGGCGAGCCGGGCTCGACCTCACGCAGCGCCTTCCACGCCGTGGCGAGGAACTGGCCGTCGCTGTGCTGGCGGACATCGCACGCCTGGGTGGCACGCAGGTCGCCCTCGTGGTAGTCGAGCACGGCCCGGGTCACCCCACCGAGATCCCTACGCCACACCGGATCGCCGGCGCCCCGCAGCCGCCGGTGGATCAGTGGCACGAGCACGGACGCGTCGCCGGTCCAGCCCGAGGCGAGCACGGCCCCGTCCTCGTCGACCAGGACCGTGAACGGTCCGAGCCAAGTCTCCACAGTGGACATCTTCATCGCTGCCTCCAGAGTCGGACTGTCGCGTAGGAGCGCCAGGGCGCCCAGTGCTGTTCGGCGTGACGGACGAGCTCGTCGCCCGGGATCCCCAGTGCCCCGGCACCACGCCGCACGCCCAGATCGGTAGCGACCAGGACATCCGGGTCGCCGAGCGCCCGCAGGCTGACGTACTGCGCGGTCCATGGCCCGATGCCCGCGATCTCGAGCAGCCGGGCGTAGGCCTCGTCCCGGTCCGCCCCGGGGTCCAGACTGAGCCGGCCCTCGGCCACGGCCGCCGCGAGCGCCCGGATCGTCGCGCGTCGCACGGCCGGCATCCCGAACGCGTCGTCCGGGGCGTCGGCCACCGCCTCCGGACCCGGGAACCCGCCCTCGGGCTCACCGTTCTCGGCCTGCCCGCCCGCCGTCTGCGCGCTCGTCGTCTGTGCGCTCGTCGTCTGTGTGTCTTGAGGGGCGCAGGCGGCGACGAGACGGGCGAGCGTCGCCCGGGCGCCCGCGACCGAGACCTGCTGCCCCACGACCGCGCGGACGGCAACCTCGAACCCGTCCACCGCCCCCGCGACCCGTACGCCCGGCTCCTTCGCGACCGCGTCGGCCAGGGCCGGATCCCGGCCCAGCACGTCGTCCACGGCGACCGGATCGGCATCGAGGTCGAGCAGGCGCCGGCAGCGCGCGACCGCCGGTGCGAGGTCGCGCAGGTCGGCCAGGTGCAACAGGGCATCGACGTGGCCGTGCCTGATCGCCAACTCCACCCGGCCGGGGCCGTGCGGCAGGCGCAGGCCCCGGCGGTACCGGTCGCCGGTGACCTCGTCGACGCCCGCGATCGTGCGGCCGGCGAGAAACTCCATCAGCGCGGCCGCGTGCAACGGCTTGCGGTACGGCAGGCGCAGCGCGACCGCGCCGAGGCCGGTCGAGGCCGTAGCGACCTGGTCCGACTGGCGGAGTTGGCGCAGTTGCGAGGGCGCGCGTCCGTACGTCTCGCGCATCGTGTCGTTGAACTGGCGGACGCTGCCGAACCCGGCCGCGAACGCGATGTCGGCCAACCCCATGGCGGTCGTCTCGATCAGCAGGCGTGCCGTCTGGGCACGCTGGGCCCGGGCCAGGGCCAGCGGCCCCGCGCCGACCTCGGTGGCGAGCAGTCGCCCCAGGTGCCGTGGCGTGTAACCGATCCGGCCGGCGAGCCCGGCCACGCCGTCCCGGTCGACGACGCCGTCGGCGATCAGCCGCATCGCCCGGCCCGCGACGTCGGACCGATAGCTCCACTGTGGATCGCCCGGAGTCGCGTCGGGGCGGCAGCGCAGGCAGGCCCGGAAACCGGCGAGCTGCGCGGCCGCCGGCGTGGGCAGGAACCGCACGTTGGTGCGCTTCGGCGTCATCGCGGGGCAGGACGGGCGGCAGTAGATCATCGTGGATGTCACGCACGTCACAAAGCGGCCGTCGAAGCGCGCGTCGCGGCTGTTGACCGCGCGATAGCACGTCTCGAATGGCAGTTCCATGATCACCCTCCGGTACCGGGTCGTTTCCAGCACCGATACTGCCGCGCCGTGCGGCCCGAAGGCTGGCGGGAATCGGACGTGACCCTCGTGGGCTCCTTCGCGCCCGAGGCCGTCACGGAGGGTGATCGGCTGACGGCTAGAATGGCCGGTCGTGAGCCTCACCATCGGCATCGTCGGGCTGCCCAACGTCGGCAAGAGCACGCTGTTCAACGCGTTGACGAAGAACAATGTGCTCGCCGCCAACTACCCGTTCGCCACGATCGAGCCCAACGTCGGCGTGGTCGGGCTGCCGGACGCCCGGCTGGATCGCCTCGCCGAGATGTTCGCCTCGCAGAAGATCGTGCCGGCGCCGGTGTCGTTCGTGGATATCGCGGGCCTGGTCCGGGGCGCGTCGAAGGGGCAGGGCAGGGGCAACGCGTTCCTCGCCAACATCCGCGAAGCGAGCGCCATCTGCCAGGTCGTCCGTGCCTTCTCGGACCCGAACGTGGTGCACGTCGACGGCAAGATCTCGCCGCGCGACGACATCGAGACCATCAACACCGAGCTGATCCTCGCCGACATCCAGACCATCGACAAGGCACTGCCCCGACTGGAGAAGGAGGCCAAGGTACGCAAGGACCGCGCGCCTGTCTTCGCGGCCGCCACCGCCGCTCGGGAGCTGCTGGACAACGGCAACACGCTGCACGGCAGGTTCGCCGACATCGATGAGCTGCGCGAGCTGCACCTGCTCACGGCGAAGCCCTTCCTCTACGTGTTCAATGTGGACGAAGCCGAGCTGGCGAACGAGGCGTTCCTCGACGAGCTGCGCGCCATCGTCGCGCCCGCCGAGGCGGTCTTCATGGACGCGAAGATCGAGTCGGAGCTGCTGGACCTGCCCGAGGAGGAGGCCCGGGAACTGCTCGCCTCGATCGGACAGCCCGAGCCCGGCCTGCACCAGCTCATCCGGGTCGGCTTCGCGGCGCTGGGTCTGCAGACCTACCTGACCGCGGGTCCGAAGGAGGCGCGGGCCTGGACGATCCCCGTCGGCGCCACCGCTCCCGAGGCCGCGGGCGTGATCCACACCGACTTCCAGCGCGGGTTCATCAAGGCCGAGGTGGTCTCCTACGACGACCTCGTCACCGCCGGCTCGATGGCCGCCGCGAAGGCCGCCGGCAAGGTGCGCATCGAGGGCAAGGAGTACGTCATGCGCGACGGCGACGTGGTCGAGTTCCGCTTCAATGTGTAGCGGGCTCTCGTGACGCGGCGCCTTCAGGCACCGTCCGGTCGGGCCTCGGAGACCTCAGCAAGCACGACCACAAGAGCCCACCCGGAGTTGCGCGGCCAGGCCGGATCGCAGGCATTGGCCGGAAAGTCCTCACTAGCGCCGTTGACGCTGCCCAGGCCCTGCTCGGTTTCTATGGTCACCCACCGTCCATCGTGGAACCGGAAGGTGTACTGGCCGAAGCTCACGGTGTCGACCTCGTCGATGGGTCCGAACCTGGCGTGTTCGATCGACTCAACGATCGCCGAGCGGTAGTCCCAGGCGCGCCCTACCGAGTTCGCGAAGACGAGATCGTAACCGGGCAACGTCAGGAACAGGCGCTCCGGATGCGGGTCGAAGCCGATGCGCGGGTCGTCGGCGCTCACCCTGGCGCCCCAGTAGAACGCGAACGTGTCCCGCCGACCAACCTTCAGCGACTGATCGAGGTTGTACCAACCCGGGTCCCACCATGCTCGAAGCGTCACGGCGGCAGTGTATGGTCACGCGTCGGGCGACCTCCTGTGCCACCCGGCCGTGCGGTCCGCGAGGTGGGTAGCGTCGCTGCCTCCCAGCCGCGCTCGCGCCACCCAGTGATCTTGGTGAATGATCACTGGGTGGCGATGGTGCACAAGGAAAGCAAGATGCGCCACCCAGCTCGCACGGTACGCCAAATCGGTTGCATCGGGCGGGCGTCAATCGGCAGCCTGTTCGGCGATGACAGACACGACGGACCTCCTGCGGCTCTACGACGAACAACTGCGCACCGAGGCGGAGACGAGCAACGCGGTCTCGGTCGCCCGGCTCGGTCCGTTGCGCCTGGCCACCTTCCGTGGCGGGCGGGGCTTCATCACCTATCCGCCCCTCCGCGATGCGAGTGGGGAGGCGATCGACCGGCTGGTTCCGGGGGCGTTGGAGCATTTCCGGGCAGACCCGGCGATCGTCGAGGTGGAGTGGAAGACCCGGGGCCACGACCACGCACCTGGCCTGCACGAGGCCCTGGTCCGCAACGGGTTCGTCCCGGGCGACCCGGAATCGATCATGATCGGGGAGGCCTCCGCTCTCGCGGCAGAGGTGCCACTTGCGGCCGGGGTCACGCTGCGCCGGGTGACCGGCGAGGACGACGTCCGGGCGATGAGTGCGATGTCGGACGAGATATTCGGCGATCCGGTCTCACCGGCGATGGCCGACGCCCTTCTTCACCGGCTCGCGGTCGGGACGGGGATGCAACTGTGGGTTGCGGAGGCCGACGGCCAGATGGTCGGGGCGGGACGGCTGGAACCGGTGCCGGACACCGACTTCGCCGGCCTATGGGGCGGCGGCGTGCGCCAACCGTGGCGGGGGCGCGGTATCTACCGTGCGCTGACGGCGGCCCGCGCCCGAGCCGCCCTGACCGGCGGGAAGACCCTGGTGCACAGCGACTCGACGGAGTACTCCCGCCCGATCCTGCAACGCTCCGGTCTGGTCAAGGTGTCGACCACGACGCCCTATACCTGGCGGCGCTGAGCACCAACCCGTGCGAGCCACCGGATCCGGCGTGAGCGCGGCCAATGGCTCGTGGTCGTCGGGCTCGGCTGGTTCAATGACTGACCGTGGAGTGGGAGTTCAACGGCGAGGTCATCGAGTGGCGCGGGCCGGCACCGTACCTCTTCGTGGTCATGCCCGAGACCGACAGCGCCGAGCTCAAGGAAGAGGCGCGATCACTGATCTACTGGGGCCAGGTCCCGGTGCACGTCATCATCGGGGAAACCGAGTTCAGCACGGCGGTCTTTCCCCGCGGCGGCCGTTACCTGATTCCGCTCCGGACTGCCGTCCGGGAGGCCGAAGGTATCAACGAGGGCGATGTCGTGGCGGTGGTGCTGCGCCCGGCCCGCCGAACCGATCTCCATCGGTGACCGCATGCCCGCCGTCGAGTACATCCGGTACCGATCCGCGATGAGCAATGCGCGGGCGTGCAGGTCGGGGCTGAAGCCAGCCACCGCGGCTGCGAGCAGGCCGAGGGCGCCGACTGGTGCGGAGCGGACATCAGGGCGGGGAGCCGACCGGCCCCACTCCAAGAACTCACTTCTTGGGCACCCTGCCGACCCCGGCCTGCCCAAGAAGTGACTTTCTTGGGCTTGGCCGGGTCCAACGCGGATACAGGATTCAGCAGACACGCTCTAACTGGCAGGCTTGCGCTATGGAGTTCCGTGAGGTGGTGCGGCGGCGGCGGATGGTACGCAACTACGACCCGGACCGGCCGGTGCCGCACGAGGTCCGTGAACGCATCCTGGCGCACGCGGTGCACGCGCCGTCGGCCGGCTTCTCGCAGGGCTGGGCGTTCCTCGTCGTCGAGGAGCAGGCCGACCGGCACCGGTTCTGGGCGGCGTCGACCCCGGAGACCGACGGGTGGCAGGAGTGGGTGGTGAACATGCGCCACGCTCCGCTGATCGTCGTGCCGCACTCGAACCGAAGCATGTACCTTGATCGGTACGCGGAGCGGGACAAGGGGTGGACCGACCGCGACGAGGCACGCTGGCCCGTGCCGTACTGGCACATCGACGCGGGATTCGCAAGCCTGCTCATGCTGTTGACGGCGGTTGACGAGGGGCTCGGCGCGTGCTTCTTCGGCATACCGCCGGAGCGCATCGGTGCGTACCGGGCCGAGTTCGGCGTACCGGAGGAGTTCACACCGATCGGGGCCATCGCGATCGGCTACCGGGCCCCGGACCACCGCTCCGGCTCGCTGCGGCGCGGCCGGCGACCGGTCGAGGAGGTCGTCCACCGGGGTCAGTGGCGGTCAAGCTAGCCTGCAAGGCATGGCCACCGTCTCGCCCATGGAACTGCTCGCGCTCGACTCGTTGCTGACCGAGGAGGAGCGGTCCATCCGCGACGTCGTACGGCGCGCGGTGGACGAGCACGTGCGACCACACGTGGCCACCTGGTTCGAGGACGGCACCGTGCCGACGCGGGAGCTAGCCCGGACCTTCGGCGGGATCGGGCTGCTCGGGATGCATCTGAAGGGGTACGGCTGCGCCGGCATGTCCGCGGTCAGCTATGGACTGGCGTGCATGGAGCTCGAGGCGGGCGACTCCGGGGTGCGCAGCATCGTCAGCGTGCAGGGATCCCTTGCCATGTACGCGATCTGGAAGTACGGCTCCGAGCAGCAGAAGCAGGAGTGGCTGCCCGCCATGGCCAAGGGCGAGCGGATCGGGTGCTTCGGGCTGACCGAGCCCGATCACGGCTCCGACCCGGCCTCGATGGCGACGCGGGCGGTCCGCGAGGGCGATGACTGGGTGATCAGCGGTACGAAGATGTGGATCACGAACGCCCCGGTCGCGGACGGGGCCGTGGTGTGGGCCCGTACCGATGCCGCGTCTTCAGCCGAAAGAGGCCGGGCTGACGGTATCCGTGGTTTCCTCGTGCCACTGGACACGCCCGGTGTGACGGTGAACGAGGTGAAGCACAAGCTGTCGCTGCGCGCCTCCATCACGGGCGAGGTGGTGCTCGACGGCGTGCGTCTGCCCGAGTCGGCGCGGCTACCGGAGGCGGAAGGGCTCAAGGCACCGCTGTCCTGCCTCAACCAGGCCCGGCTCGGCATCGTCTTCGGCTCACTCGGCGCGGCCCGCGACTGCCTGGAGACGGCGATCACCTACGCCACATCCCGGGAGCAGTTCGGCCGACCTCTCGCCGGTTTCCAGCTCACCCAGGCCAAGCTCGCCGACATGGCCGTGGAACTGCAGAAGGGGTTCCTGCTCGCGCTGCACCTGGGCCGCCTGGCCGACGCGGGGACGATTCGACCGGCGCAGGTGAGCGTGGGCAAGCTGAACAACACCCGCGAGGCCATCGCGATCGCCCGGACGTGCCGCACGATCCTGGGCGCGAACGGGATCAGCTTGGAGTACCCGGTGCTCCGGCACGCCAACAACCTGGAGAGCGTGCTGACCTACGAGGGCACGGCCGAGGTCCACCAGCTCGTGATCGGGCAGGCATTGACCGGCGTCGCCGCCTTCTCCTAGCCGTACCGTCATCCCTCGTCGACCTGCTGCCACGCCGGCAGCTCGACCGTGAAGCATGAGCCGACCCCGGGTTCGCTCTCGGCCGTGATCGTGCCGCCGTGGGCGGTCACCACCTCGTGCACGAGCGAGAGCCCGATCCCGAACCGGCGGTTGTCGCCGTGCGCGCCCCGGGCGAAGCGTTCGAAGATCTGCCGCGACTGCGCGGGATCGAACCCCGTCCCGGTGTCGCGGACCTGTGCCCGGATGACCGAACCGTTGGCGGCCAACTCGATCGTGATGCGGCCGCCCGATGGCGTGTGGTGCAGCGCGTTGTCCACAAGGGACACGAATACCCGGCGAAGCGCACTGGTCGTGCCCGCCACGACAAAGCTCTCGCCGTCGGTGTGCAGGTCGATCGCGACCTCCTGGGCTGCTGCGCGGACCTGCTCGGCCCCCACCACGGCCCGGGCCACCTCGCGCAGGTCGACGGCCTCGTGGCGACGCGGGCCTGCGGCGAGCTCGGCCGCGGTGAGCAGCTCGTCGAGGATCTCGCCCATCTGCCGGGTGCCGCGTACCAGATGATCAACGTCGTCGCGCAGGCGCTGTGGGTCGGGCTGCCCACGCAACTGCTGCGCGATGAGCTGTGCGCGCATATGGAGCTGGGTCAGTGGGGTGCGCAGCTCATGGCTGGCGTCGGCGACGAACCGGCGCTGTCGGGCCATGGCCTGCCCGAGCGGGGCGACCGCGCGACGGGCGATCAAGGTGCCGAGCGCGCCCGCGACGAGAATGCCGGCGACCCCCGCGGCCCCGAGGCCGACATAGAGCCGGTGGCGTTCCTGGTCCTGTCGGGTGAGATCCAGCGCGACCTGGACCGTCGTCGCGTCGGTGCGACGGGTCCGCACCAGGTACTCGTGGTCGTGGGTGTTGATGGTCCGGTCCCCGCGCGGCGGGTTCGAGAACCCCTCCGGGTCGATCGGGCCGGGCGGGGCTCCCGGGCTGGCGCGCATCCCTGCCGGGCCGCGCTGGTAGACGAAGACATCGGCGGGTGGGAACTCCAGCGCGTCGGGGTCGTTGACCGCCTGGTCCAACTGGCGTACGGCATCGTGGCGCGCGATGTCGAGCACCACGCCGACGGCGAGGGCGTCGAGGGCGAGCACGCCGACGGCGAACAGCGCGGCCGTCTGCAACGCGATGAGCCGCCAGGTGCGGGTGACCAGGGCCCGCTGCGGGCTCACAGCCGACCGGCCCGATAGCCCAGGCCTCGCACCGTGCGGATCACCGGCCCGCCGAGCTTGCGTCGCAGGTAGTGCACGTAGGTGTCCACAATGGAGTCAGACTCGGCCGCGTCGAAGACCCGCTCGCGCAGCTCGCCACGGCTGAAGACGCGGGATGGCCGCCTCGCCAGGACCGCGAGGAGGTCGGCCTCGCGCGCCGACAGCGCTACCTCCCGCCCGTCGGCGAGCCGGGCGACGCGGGCGCTGACATCGAGCCGGCCGGAGCCCAGCACCACGGCTTCGGCCGGTGGGTCGTTGCGGCGCAGCAGGGCCCGCAGTCGTGCCTGCAGCTCGTCGAGGTCGAAGGGTTTCACCAGGTAGTCCTCTGCCCCGGCGTCCAGTCCGGCGACCCGGTCGCCGACCGTCCCGTACGCGGAGAGGATCAGCACCGGGGTGCGGATCCCGGTCCGCCTCAGCCGGGCGGTGAGCTCCAGACCCTCGATCGCGGGCAGGCCACGGTCGATCACCATGACGTCGCAGGGCTGGGTCAGGGCGAGGTGCAGACCCCGTTGGCCATCCATGGCCGGCAGGACGTCGTAACCCGAGTCGGTCAATGCCCGGTCGAGCATCGCGAGCAGCTCGCGGTCGTCCTCGACGAGCAGCAAGCGCGGCCGTACGGCCGGTCCGGCCGCGGGAACCGCCGCGCCGAGGCCTCGCTCGCCCATGGTCACCCAACCAGCATGGGCCCGGATCCTGGGAGTTTTCTGTGTGTTACGCGCACGAGTCGCTTTCCAAGGCGCCGCTGAGATTCGCGGGCCATGATTGCCGGCATGCACAGCGTGGACGCCGCACCGGCCACGGTCTGGGGCCCGCCCACGCCGCGGAACCGGGCGTGGCAGGCGCACCTCGCGATCGCCGCCGCGTGGTTCACCGTAGCGGTCGTGGTCGGCATGTGGCTGTTCGGCAGCGGCCTGCAGGGCCTGAACCAGGAGGGCGGGCCAGCGACGAGCCTCGGCCGGATCACCGGCCTGCTCAGCGCCGACCTGCTGCTGATCCAGGTGCTGTTGATGGCCCGGATCCCCTGGTTGGAGCGCTGGTACGGGCAGGACCGGTTGGCCCGTTGGCACCGGCAGGTCGGGTTCACCTCGTTCTGGCTCATGCTCGCCCACATCTTCTGGATCACCATCGGCTATGCCAGCACGCAGGGCATCGACGTCGTACGCATGGGATGGCAGTTGACCTTCGACTATCCCGGCATGCTGCTCGCGGTCGCGGGCTCCGCGTTGCTGGTCGGTGTCGTGGTGCTCTCGATCCGGGCCGCCCGCAGGCGTTTGCGCTACGAGTCGTGGCACCTGCTGCACCTCTACGCGTACCTCGGGATTGGTCTGTCAATCCCGCACGAGATATGGACCGGTTCGGATTTCACGACCTCCGCGCTGGCCCAGGCGTACTGGTGGACGCTCTACGCCGTCGCGCTCGCCGCGGTCCTCGTCTTCCGTGTCGGCCTACCCTTGTGGCGTTCGTCCTACCACCGGCTGCGGGTGCACGCCGTCACGAAGGAGGCGCCGGGCGTGGTCTCGGTCTACCTGCGCGGGCGACGGCTGGACCGGTTGCAGGCGAAGGCCGGGCAGTTCTTTCTCTGGCGGTTCCTGGACGGCCCTGGCTGGAGCCGGGCTCACCCCTTCACGCTCTCGGCGGCGCCGCGATCGCACGAACTGAGGATCACCGTCAAGAACCTCGGTGACGGCAGTGCGCGGATTGCCCGACTGCGCCGCGGGACGCGCGCGCTCATCGAAGGGCCGATGGGCGCGGTCACGGCCGAGCGGCGCCGCCGGCGCAAGGTGCTGCTCATCGCGGCCGGCGTCGGCATCACGCTGATCAGGTCCATTTTGGACGAGCTGGTCGTGGCGCCCGGCGACGTCACGGTGCTCTATCGCGTGCGTGACGCCCGACGGGCCGTCTTTCGTCGCGAGTTCGATGCCTTCGCCCACGAGCGTGGCGACCGGGTCTTCTATCTCGATGGACCGCGATGGCGGCACGGCGGGTGGCTGCCGGCGAACCTCGCGCACCTCGGCGGGGCGGGTGCGCTGCTCTGGCTCGTCCCGGACGTGCTCGTCCACGACGTGTTCGTCTGCGGACCACCGGAGTGGATGGACAGCGTCATCGACAGCCTCGCCGAGGTCGGCGTCCCCGAGGACCAGATCCACCGCGAGGAGTTCACGTGGTAGCCCGGCCATCCATGCGTATCGCGATGTTCCTCGTCGTCACCGTCGTGGCGCTGGTGCTGCTCTTCAGCTACCGGACCAGCCGCAGCCCGGGCGCACTCCCCGCCGCGGCGCAGGGCGGCGGCAACCAGGTGGGTGTGGTCTCCGGCCCCGATCCCGTCGGCACTCCCGCGACCGCCGGTAATGGCGGCTCCGCCGGGTCCGGTGGCAGCTCGGGCGGCGGCTCATCAGGCGGCAGCGGAGCGTCGTCCCAGTCAGCCAACACCGTCGTCAATGGCAACGTCGTGCCGACCCGGTGGGGGCCGGTGCAGGTGCAGGTTGTCATCACCGGCGGTCGCATCACCGATGTCAAGGCGCTGGTGTATCCCCAGACCAACGGGCTCGACCTGCAGATCAACGGCTACGCGCTACCGATCCTGCACGACAGCGTGATCGCCGCACAGGGCGCGAACATCGACGCCGTGACCGGCGCGACGGTGACGAGCAACGGCTACATCGCCTCCCTGCAGTCGGCACTGGACATGGCGCATTTCCCGTGAGCACGGCGACGCGGCGCTCGTGGGTCAGGCACATCATGGGCATGCCCGTGAGCATCCACGTGCGTGGCGACTCACCGGGCCTGCTGCGCGAGTGGGCGGTGGAGGAGGCCTTGGCGGCGCTCGTCGAGGTGGATCGGGTCTTCAGCACCTACCGCGCCGACAGCGAGATCTCGCGGCTGCGCAGCGGCGCCATCGGCGTCCAGTCCTGCTCGCCGGCCGTCGCTGAGGTGCTCGAGCTCTGCGCCGAGGCGAACCGGTTGACGGGCGGGTACTTCTCGGCTTGGCTGCCCGGACCAGACGGCGCGCTGGCGCTGGACCCGTCCGGACTGGTCAAGGGCTGGGCGGTCGAGCGAGCGGCCCGTGCTCTGACCGAGGGCATCGACGATGACTACTACATCGGCGCCGGCGGCGACATCGCACTGGCGGTACGCGGTGACACGGAGCACCGTCCACCCTGGAGGGTGGCGGTGGAGGACCCGCTGCACCCGAGCCGACACCTCGGGGTGCTCGAGCTCTGGGCGGGCGGCGTGGCCACGTCCGGCACGGCCCACCGCGGTTCGCACATCGTCGACCCGATCACGGCAGAGCCCGCGACCGCGCTGGCCTCGGTGACCGTGGTGGGGCCGTCGTTGCTGTGGGCCGATGTTCTCGCCACCGCGGCCTGCGCCCGCGGCGGGGACGCCCTCTCGTGGCTGGACTGGCCGGCCGGCTACCACGCGTTGGCGGTGACCGCCGCTGGCCGCGTGCTCCGTACGGACGGCATGGCCGAGCTGCTGGCGGACTGACGTCGTGGCGAACGCTACGACTGCGGGGCTCAACTTGAACGCTCTGGCCGCGGGGCCGGCCGACGGAAGCAGACATCGGTTGACCAGCGCGAGAACCCCAGTCGCTGGTAGAGGTGGACCGCCGGCTCGTTCGACAGGTCGACGTAGAGCATCACCTGATCCAGGTTGCGGCCCCGCAGGTAGCGCAGACCGGCCCGGGTCAGAGCCACGCCCAGGCCTGAGCCCTGCACGTCCGGGTCGACGCCGAGCACGTAGACCTCGCCGATCGGGCCGTGGTCGTGGGTGTGGACACCTCCGTCCGAGGTATGTCCACCGTGGACCTTCGTCCAGTGGAAGCCGAGCATCGCGCCGTCGGCCTCGCGCTCGGCGATGAGGAATCCCGCCGGGTCGAACCACGGCTCGGCCAGCCGGGCGGACAGGTCATCGGCGGTCCATCGACCCTGGTCGGGCAGGTGGGCGAAGGCGCGTGCGTTGAGCGCCAGCCAGGCCATGTCGTCCACCCCGGGTCGAAACTCGCGCAACACCACGCCGTCGGGCAGGCGGGGCGCCTCAACCGGGGCGAAGAGCGAACGCCGCATCTGCCAGAGCACGCGCGAGCGGACAAAGCCTAGCGAGAGTGCCAGCGCGTTCGCCGACGGGTGATCGCCATGTGCCCACAGGCGCAGCCGGCCCTGGGGATCGTGGCGCTCCGCGGCGGCGATCGCGGCCATGACGAGGGCGCGGCCCAGGCCGCGACGCCGGTAGAGCGGATGCACACACAACTCCGCCGACGGCCCATCGACCCGGTCCGTCGGATCGACGTGCGCATACCCCACGAGTTGTCCGATCCCCGCTGGTGCCGCCTCGGCGAGACCGACGTCGTCATAGGGGCCGAACTCGCGGGGGCCATCGACGCGGGCGAGCAGGTGGGTGGCCGGTCGGTCCCCGCCGTGCTGCAGGTGCATGACAACATGCTCCGACAGCGGGTACGCGCCGTCGGCGTCGCTGGCCGCGTGGGTCAGCGCGAGGATCTCCGCGACCTGGTGCGGGTCGAGGCGCGGGATCTCGCGGACCGCCTCCCACGCATCCGGCTGGATCTTCCCCACATCAGTACGTTAGCCCGTACGGCCCGGGAAGGGACCGGTGCCCGCGTGCCTCCTCGCCGACTGGATGACCTCAAGCCCCGGCATGGCCATGGCGCCACCCGGCGCTCGGCAGGACAGCGACGCGGCCGTCGTCGCGAACTCGAGCAGGTCACGCCAGGCGTCGAGGCCCGGTGGCCACCCGTGGGCCAGGAGGTGGTACATGGTCGCGGCCATGCACGCGTCGCCAGCTCCGGTCGTATCGATGGCCTCGACAACGGGCGCCGCGACGCCGAGGCCGGTCCGTGCTTCGACGTCGGCGTGCACCCCGTCCGCGCCGAGGGTGACCACGACCGCCCGGGCACCGGCGTCACGCAGGTGCCCAGCGGCGGCAACGGGTTCCAGATCGAAGAGCGTCGTCGCATCGGCGGCGCTGAGCTGCACGAGATCAGCCTCGGACGCGAACTCCTCGATGGTCGAACGCAGCGCGGAGGCGTCGCGGAGCAGCCGCGGCCGTACGTTCGGGTCCAGCACCCGCAGCGGTCCGGGCACCGACCAGGCCCGTCGAGCCACCTCCCGGGCGCTGGCATAGAGCAGGGCGATGGAGCCGCAGTACAGGACCGACGCGCCAGCGACCAGGTCGCGGTCGAGCGCCTCGGGCCCGATCTGGCCGAACGAGACAGCCTCGGGCGACGCGTCCGGGGGCCCAGCCGGGACATAGAAGGCGAACTCCGGCACCGCCGCACGCAGGCTCGTCACGGCAAGCGTCGTCGGGACATCGACCCGGCTGCACCCCCGTACGCCCACGCCGAGCCGGGCCATCAGGTCCCAGATCCGTTGCCCCAACGCGTCGGTACCGATGGCGCTGACAAGCTCGGCCCGGGCCCCGAGCCGTGCGATGCCGGCCGCCACGTTGAGGGGCGCACCACCAACCAGGGGCCGGAACACGTTCCCGCCCTCGGCAGGCGTCTCGACGAGGTCGATGAGCGCCTCACCCACCACGACGGCGTAGCCGCTCGGATCGCTTCCTGCCACCCAGTCCGCCTTTCCGGGTGCCCGCCGAACCGTGGCGCCGACGGGATCCGGGTCAGGAAGTCGGGACCGTGGTCCGCTCACGTGCAGCGGCGAGTGACTCGGCCTCGGAGAGCGCGGAGCGCTTCGGCGGAGTGACGAACTTGTAGCCGACCTGCCGGACCGTGCCGATCATCGACTCGTACTCCGAGCCGAGCTTGGCGCGCAGGCGACGGACGTGCACGTCGACGGTACGGGTGCCACCGAAGTAGTCGTAACCCCAGACCTCACGCAGCAACTGGTCCCGGGTGAAGACGCGACCGGGGTGCTGGGCGAGGAACTTGAGCAGCTCGAACTCCTTGTACGTGAGGTCCAGCGGCCGGCCCTTGAGTTTCGCCGCGTAGGTGTCGGGGTCGATGGTCAGCTCGCCGGCGCGGATCACGCCCCCGCCGACCGACGCCGTGCTCGACAGCCGCCCGACGGCCAGCCGCAGCCGCGCCTCGGCCTCTGCCGGACCGGCGGTGGCGAGGATCACGTCGTCGACACCCCAGTCGGCGTTGAGGGCGACGAGGCCGGCCTCGGTCACCACGGCGAGCATCGGGACTCCCAGACCAGTCGCGTGCAGCATGCGACAGGTCGCCCGGGCCTCGGCGAGCTCCGTGCGGGCGTCGATGACGACGACGTCCGGGCTGGTGCCGGCCATGAGCGCGCGCACGTCGCGGGGGGCGGTGCGCAGCGTGTGGGGCAGCAGATCGAGAGCCGGGAGGACGCCAGCGGAGCCGCCGGCATCGGTGGCTGCTGTCAGAAGCAGGATCTCCAACGCCAACCCTCCAAAATCGAGCCGAGCCCTCGGGGTTTGCGGACACCCGTGGGAACCGAGAGGTTTCGCAGGTACCCGGCCTCGGTGACGGGTCGATAGCGACACCTTAACCGGCAGTGCCGCTCACACCACCATCTGGTTCACATGGCGGACGCATGTCGTTGAAGGGAGGCGGGGTCGTCTCATGGGCGGGCGAAGCGTGGGCGGGATTGCTTTATGGCACGATCGGGGCGTGCTCCCACCCGGACCCGACGACCGCGCCCGCCTCGCCGCGGGCGACCCCCGCCTCGGCCGCCCGGGACCTGGCCTCGCCGTCCCGGCACGCGCCGGCGGCCCGGGCGGGCCGATGGGCCGCAGGGTAGCCCCCGTCCGCGGCGGCGTTTCCCGCGGCCGTCCCATGCGCGCATCGGCCCGCAGGCGGCCCCGGCGCAATGCGACGGACACCGGCCCCGCAGTGCCGGTCCGGCGGATGCTCTCGCTGGCGATCGGCGGGTTCTCGATCGTGCTTGCCTTTGGCTTGATCATCGGATCGCAGGCGACGCAATACGGGTTCACGGTCGTCATCTTCGGTGCGCAGATGCTCTTCGTCCTCGCCTGGACCGTGGCGAGCAGGCCGCCGAGCCCGTGGGTCGTCGCCATCGTCGGGCTGATCACCGCCGCCGGGGCCGGGGTGGCGGTCAACCTGCCGAAGGACGCGTCGCTTGCTCCGGTCGGCTACGTCATCGCCGGGGGGTTCGTCGCGGCGGTCCTCGGCCAGCTTGCCCTGCGCGGTGGCCGGGCCGGGGTGACCGAGTCACTCGGCGTCACCATGGTCGTCGTGATCGGGGTGTGCGCGTTCACCCCGTTGGCGGTGCTCTCCCGGCAGCCCCTGGGTGACCAGGTGCTGCTTGCCGCGCTCGCCTCGGTGGGCATCGGGCTGGCCACCGCCCGGTGGTGTGATGTCTTCATGCCGGTGCCGAGGATCTCCAGGCAGGTGCCTCGCGGCTCCACCGGGGTCATCGCGGGAGCGATGGCGGGTACGGCCTCGGGCGGCGTCGCGGGCGCCCTGCTGGCTGGCATGAGCGTGCTGGCCGGCGCGCTGGTCGGCATGGCGGCGGTGCTCGTCGCCGTGGTGGTGGACCTCGGCACGGGATATGCCGAGGCGGGCCGCAAGCTCGAGGGTGACGCTCCGTTCATGTGGCTGGCCCGCCACATGCAGGGACCGCTGGGCGCGTTCGCGTTCGCGGCGCCGGTCTGCTACGTGGCCGGTGTGATCCTTCGCTGATGGCCGTGCCGCAGCGGATCCCCCAGCCGAGGCGCACGTCGCGGCGACGGCCGGGACTGTGGCAGCCGCTGCTCGGGATTGTGCTGGTCCTGGCGGTCCTGCTGGCAGTCGGTGACCGGGTCGCCTCGGCCCTGGCGGCCCGAGAGCTTCGCAACCGGATCGCCACGGAGCTGGCCGCACATGATGTCGGGTACTCCTCGCTCGACGTCACCATCGCCGGCGTGCCGTTCCTGACCCAGCTCGCGCGCGGTCGGTACGAGTCGATCCACATCACGATGGCGGATGTCCAGCTCAGCGCCGAGGGTCACCAGGTAGCCCTGCCCGCGCTCACGGCGGTGGCCAACGGCGTCAGCATCGACGCGGTCGAGCTGGCGCAGGGGCACGAGTCCGCCACCGCCGACACGGTCACCGGCAGCGCGGTCGTCTCCTACCCCACACTCGCCGAGCTGCTCGATCTGTCGCAGTACCACGTCGTCGACCTCGGCTTTCAGGATCGCGACGGCGCGCTGTGGGCCACCGCCCACATCAGCCTCGCGGGTCTGGACCTGCCGATCGAAGCCTCCGCCGCGGTCACCGTCGATGGTGGCCGCATCGAGCTGCGTCTGCGCGACGCGCGGGCGGTGGGAGTGCCGATGCCGGCCGTCGGGCTCCCGGCTCTCGACCAGCTCATGAACGCGGCGATCGTGGCGACGATCCCGCGCCTGCCGTTCGGCATCGGTCTCGACGCCCTCACCGTGACGCCCGGGGGACTGGCGGTCTCCGCGAGCGGCCGGGCGGTGACCCTGGTCGCGCCGCGATCCGCCTGAGCGCTGGATTCTCACGATCTGGTCGGCGCGGCCGCCCCTGCGAGCGCCCCTGGTAGCCTCGTGACCCATGGGCACTCTGCTCACGAAGCGGCGCGCGGTCGACCTGTGCCGTGTGGCCACGTGCCTGTGTCCCCGCTGCTCGTAGCGGTGTTCTCTGCGGCGGTGTCGTACCCCGCCCGGCAAAGCGACCTGCCGACCGCCTGACGGCTCGCCCGCGCATTCCTTCCACGCGCGTCCGCTCCACAACGCCCGCCCCCGTCACCTGCACCCGTTCGGGCGACGGTCGTGAGCAGACCAGCGCGGTGCAGCCAGACTGTGACAAACCACCTCATGTCATCCAGCTAGGGAGCCACCATCATGAGCCGCGAAACCGCGCTCGTCAGCGCCGACTGGGCCGAGAAGAACCTCGGCGCGCCCGGCGTCGTCTTCGTCGAGGTCGACGAGGACACCTCCGCCTACGACGCCGGCCACATCCCCGGCGCGGTGAAGATCGACTGGAAGCAGGACCTGCAGGACCCGGTGCGCCGGGACTTCGTCAACAAGCAGCAGTTCGAGGCCCTGCTCTCGCAACGGGGCATCGCCAACAACGACCTGGTCGTCCTTTACGGGGGCAACAACAACTGGTTCGCCGCGTACGCGTACTGGTACTTCAAGCTGTACGGGCACCAGAACCTGCGGCTGCTCGACGGCGGGCGCAAGAAGTGGGAACTCGACAACCGCCCGCTCGTGTCCGACGCGGTCATCCGGCCGGCCACGACGTA
Source organism: Micromonosporaceae bacterium (assembly GCA_036557785.1). Taxonomy (GTDB): domain Bacteria; phylum Actinomycetota; class Actinomycetes; order Mycobacteriales; family Micromonosporaceae; genus DATBGZ01. The sequence goes on along the minus strand of DATBGZ010000087.1, from coordinate 6,523 downwards.
CGTCGCCTCCGACCAGGACCGGTCCATCCGCGCCTTCCGTGACGAGGTCGTCGCGGCCATCGGCGCGAAGAACCTCGTCGACGTACGCTCGCCCGACGAGTACGCCGGACGCCTGCTCGCCCCGGCTCACCTGCCACAGGAGTCGGCACAGCGGGCGGGCCACATTCCCACGGCGCTGAACGTGCCGTGGTCGAAGGCCGCCAATGAGGACGGCACGTTCAAGTCCGACGACGAACTGCAGTCGCTCTATGGCGGCGCGGGCCTGAATGGATCGAAGCCGACCATCGCGTACTGCCGTATCGGCGAGCGGTCGTCACACACCTGGTTCGTTCTCCGCGAGCTGCTGGGACAGCAGGACGTGAAGAACTACGACGGCTCCTGGACCGAGTACGGCTCGCTGGTCGGCGTGCCCGTGTCGCTCGGCGACCAGCCCGGGACCGTCTGACCGTCCGCCCGGCGAAGGGAAGACACATGTCCGTCAGCAACTCCACCACCGCCGCTGTCCCGGACCTCGGTTGCGGCGCCCCGGCGCAGAGCCTGCCCCTGCCTGCGGGACTGGACCTGGAGAAGGAGACCGTGATCACCGGAGTGGTGAGCGCCGGCAACGGCGAACCCGTCCCAGGCGCCTACGTGCGCCTGCTCGACGCGACGGGCGAGTTCGCGGCCGAGGTCGTGACCTCCGATGCGGGTCTGTTCCGATTCTTCGCAGCGCCCGGCACCTGGACGCTGCGTGCCCTGTCCCGCGCCGGCAACGGGCAAGCCGAGGTGACCGCGAACCGCGGCATCACCGAGGTCGCGGTCCGGGTTCTCGCGGGCTGACCGGCGGACGAGACGGGCTGATTGGAACCTGCTGGCCTGGCGGTGCGGCGAGGCACCGCCAGGCCAGTGGTTCGCGCGAGTGCGTCGGAAGGGCCCCGTCGCGAGCCTCACTAGGATGGCCCGGTGACCGCGTCGACGCCCGCCACCTCGCCCTCGCCTGTGCCGGCGGCGCCCCGTCGCGCCTGGTGGCGCCGGCTGACGGCGAGCCGGTGGTTCGTGGTGGTCGGCGGAGTCTGGCTCGTCGCGATCGCGGGTAGCGCGATGTACGGGCTGAGCCACCCGTCACCGACCGTGCGTGAGGAGACCACGGTGGCCGGGGCACGTCCAGTCGTGGACCAGGCGATCGCGCGCGTCGCGTCGGCGGTCGCCGCCGACGGCTCGGCGGTGCTCGCGGTCTCAAGCTTCGATCCGATCGGCGCGTGTGACGTGACGGTGTTCCGTACCGGCGGGCGTTACCAGCGCGCACTCGTCGCGGTCGTGGCCCCCGGCACGGAGGCCGATCTGCTCTCCCGGGTCGCGCGGGCCCTGCCCGTCAGCTATCACGCGGCCGTGACCGGCCGCGCGGCCCCTCGCCTGAGCGCGGACGCCGGGTACTGGGTGCTGCTCAGCGGCAGCGTGTCGGCCCCGGGCGAGGTCAGGTTCGTGGCCGACACCGGCGACTGCCGGGCCCTGGGCAACCTGGATGCTCGCGACCCCACGCCGGCCGTTCCGCTCACGGTCGTGCCGGACGTGCTGGCCCGGCTGCACCTGCCGGGCGGGAACAGCAGCACGGCGTCTGTGTCCTGTGTGGACGGTGGTGCGCTGGCCACGATCGAGGCGGACGGGCCCGCGTACTCGGGCGACCTGACCACCGCGCTGGGCGACCCGCCCGCCGGGGCGACGGTCGTGGTGGACGAGCCGTCGCTCATCGCGTACCGCACGGCGACCGCGCAGGTCGCGGTGCGGGCACATCAGGACGCGACCCTCATCACCGCGAGCACCGTCTGCTCCGGGTGACCCGCTCCTCGTCGATCTGACCGACAGGGGTCAGCCGGCGATGCGGGCCAGTCGGGCGGCGAGGTGGTTCGTCATGGGTTGCCCGACGGCCGCCATGTCCTGCGCGTAGAGCAGGTCACGCTCGACGATGCCGTAGAGCCGTTGCCCCGCGTTGACTTCCTTGGCCGTCGTGGTACGCATCACCATGTCGGTGGCCATCTCCAGCTTCAGGCCCTCGACGCGTCCGACGTGCAGTTCCATGATCCCGGTCGGTGTGCAGAACAGGGCCTCGATCTCATTCGTGGGCTCCCCCTCCGGGTCCGTCACGGGGCGCCACCAGCCCACCTCCCGCCCCGCCGGCCGGATCCGTTCGCCATCGGGCGTGACGAGCCACGCGCGTGACTCGTACGACAGGAACGGTCGCCCGTCGTGGCTGATCCGGATCTCTTGCGCGAACTCGAATGGCTCGATGGTCGGATACTCGCCCGCGCCGCGGCCGCGCCAGATGCCGATGAACGGCAGCAGCGGCTGCACCGTCCGATGCAGTGGTGGGCCGACCCGCAGATCGTGACTGTCCGGGTACGGGTACTCCCCCGGATCGGGAGCGTCCAGATAGGACGGCCGAGGCCCCGTCATGGCCTGCCCCGCATCACGCGCATCGCGAGGTAGACCAGGACCCCGGCGAGCACGCCGAAGCCCGCCACCAGCAGGCTCACGAAGCCGATCTCGCTGACCATGCGAGCAGTGTATGGACACCGAATACCCTGAGCGGCATGTCGACACGATCTCTCGTGGTGAAGGTGACCGCCGGAGCGGACGCACCGGAGCGTTGCTCGCAGGCGTTCACGGTGGCGGCGACCGCCGCGGCCTCGGGCGTCCCGGTCTCGCTCTGGCTCACCGGGGAGGCGTCATGGTTCGCGCTGCCCGGTCGCGCGGAGACGTTCCAGCTCCCGCACGCCGCCCCGCTCCAGGAGCTTCTCGCGGCGGTGCTCGAGGCCGGCACCGTCACCCTCTGCACGCAGTGCGCGGCCCGGCGCCAGATCACCGCGGACCACGTGATCTCCGGGGTACGGATCGCCGGGGCCCCATCGTTCGTCGAGGAGGTCATCGCCGACAACACCCAGGCGCTGGTCTACTAACGACCTGGTCCCTTCGGGTTGATTGCGGCTTTTCTGCACGCAGTTGAGCCGTTCGACGGGATGTCGTTATTGGCGGACCGCCCTCGGCGAGCGTTACCGACGGTAGTCGCTAACCTACCATCGGGCGAGCGCGGCAATGTCGCGAGCGTCGATGCTTGCCCGCCCATCTGCGCAGGTCCGGTGAGATGACGGTCGCATGTCGTCTGGACGTGCGATCTCCTGTGGGCAACTGGCGGCTTCGCGGGAGAGCCGCTCGGGTTGCGCTACGTGACCGGCGCTAGATCGACTAGCGCACATGCTTCGCGGGCCGAGGTATTGACGTACTGACAGTTCGGCTGGACGATCGGCGCCGCATCTCGTGTGCGGGAGGTCTGATGGGCGGCGCAGGGCGAATATGTCGATGGGGCTGGCGTAGTGGCATCGGCCGTGGCGTTCCTCTGATCATGGCCGTGCAGCTGGTGCTCGCAGGCCTGGTGCTCGTCGCTATGTCGGCGCCAGTCGCTGCCGCGGTCGCGCAGGAGTGTGATGCGGTCAGTGCTGATGCGCGCTCGGCGGCGCAGGAGGCGGCGGCGTGTGGGCAGGCTGTGGAGGATCTGTCGCGGCGTTCCGAGGTTTCGCAGGCGGTGGTCAACCCTGACGGGACCGTGACGGTCAACGAGTTCGTCGAGCCGCAATGGGTACGGCACGGTGACGGTGGTTGGTCGGACGTCGATACGACGCTGCGATTGGTTGACGGGGTCGTGACGCCAGTGGCGACTGCGGTCCCGGTCGAGTTCTCGGCTGGCGGGTCCGGGCCGTTGGCTCGGATGCAGTACGCCGGTCAGGACCTGGTGATGTCGTGGCCGGCACCGCTGCCGGCGCCGACGCTCTCCGGTGATACCGCCACGTATGAGAATGTGTTGTCAGATGTCGACTTGCAAGTGACTGCTACATCGGTGGGGTTCTCGGAGGTGCTGGTCGTCAAGACTCAGGAGGCGCTGTCTGATCCGTCGTTGGCGGAGATCGACTTCGACACCTCGGGGAGCACCGTGGCCATCGTGCCGACCGCCGATGGTGGGGCGGCGGCACGCAGTGCCCGCGGGTCGGTCGTGTTCCGTTCGCCGGCGCCCCTGATGTGGGACTCGTCCGGTGGTGACAGCGGCCCTGGTCCTGGGGCGCAGAGCGCGGCGATCGGGCTGGAGACCGACGGCACGCGCCTGATGGTGACGCCGGATGCGGCGATGATGGCCGACACCGCGGAGCTTGAATTCCCGGTCTATATCGACCCCTCCTGGTCACCGGACGACCAGTTGCTGGGGTGGAAGAACGTGGCCAGCCGCTCCGACGTGGTCGACAGCCCTTCGTTCACGTTGACCAACGGCTCGGTCAAGGGTGATGCGGGGGCGGGGGAGACCTGCGACTCCTCCAGCAACGGGGACTGCACCAGCACGCCGTACAAGGTGCGTTCGCTGTTCCGGATGAAGCTGCCTTCGTTCACCAACTTGCATGTGTTGTCGGCGAAGTTCCGGATTACGCAGAAGTGGTCGTGGACGTGCAATCCGGGCAGCAGCGCGAAGTTGTGGGTGGTCGGAACCTGGTCGAGTTCGACGACGTGGAACCATCAGCCCACCTGGGGTGTGCAGGGGCTATTCGCGGAAGTGGCGGGCAACCACCGTGAGGACAGTGGCGCTGGCTGCTCGGGCACGGGCGTCGACGAGTTCACGGTGACAAGCTTCGTGCTAGCGGCACAGTCGGGTCACTGGCCCAACCTCTCGGTCGGTTTGCGGGCGATCCACGAGAACACCAATGACGAGTGGAAGCGGTTCGACTCGAGCACGGCAAAGCTGTCGATCACGTACAACACGATCCCGGGCATACCGGCGAATCTTTCACCGGATCAGGGGACGGTCGCGTGCGGCGGCGTGGTGGGCACCGACTCGCCGCAGCTGCGGGCGCAGTATGTCGACGCCGATAGTGGGGACACGCTGTCGGCGACGTTCGAGTGGCAGCAGCTGCCATCCGGTACCGTGACCGACGTTTCAGGCCCGTCCGAGCCGCGCAACACCTTCGGCTCGGTGACGCTGAACCTGGGTAGCGGGGCGGAGGGGCACTCGTACCAGTTCCGGGTGCAGACCAATGACGGGCACGACCTGTCGCCCTGGTCGGGCTGGTGCCAGTTCACGGTGGATGCGACCGCACCGCCGGAACCCGACGTGACTCCGGTCGCATCCGGTGGCGCACCGGTGTACTCGCCGTGCGACCCGGCCGAAATCGACGCATGCGCGGTTGCGGGAGGTCCGGGGGTGGCGGGGGCATTCCAGTTCAGCGAGCCCGACGACCCGGCGGGCCAGGATGTGGTCAGCTACGCGTATGGCTGGGACTCGCCGTCGATGACGGTGACGGTGCCGGCAGGCGCGGCCAGCCCGCCGATCCTGCTGACCCCGCCGCGGTACGGGATCAACACGCTGCAGGTGCAGGGTAGCGACGCTGGCGGTCACAGCAGCCCGACCAGGATGTTCCAGTTCCTCGTCGGCGGCCCGTCTGAGCCTTTGGCCCAGTGGCTGCTGGATGACATTGCTGGCCACGACTTCCATGATCAGAAGTCGGGCGGGGCGTTGTCGGCGACCGGCGTGACGTGGACCGACGACGCCCGCTATGTCGGGGTGAAGGCGGCCACGTTCGACACGGGCAGCGAGGCCACTCAGACGGTGGCGGGGTTGGACACGGCCGGCTCGTTCAGCGTCTCGGCGTGGGTGCGGCTGGCCTCCACGTCGTGCTCGGGGGACCAGACGGCGGTGGGCGTCGATGGCGACGCCACGGCCGGGAGCAGCCACGTCAGCGGTTTCATGCTCGGCTATGACTGCGCCGACCAGCGCTGGCGGATGCGGGTGGCCGACCGTAATATGGCCGCCCCGGCGTTCGCCGACGCGACGGGGCCGGGCGGTGGCGTGGTCGCGGGCCGGTGGACGCTGCTGGTCGGGGTGTGGGACGAGAACCCGGCGCAGGTGCGGTTGTGGGTCGACGGTGTGCTCGTCTCCACGGTGGCGCCGAGCCCGTCGTTCCTGAGCTCCCGCAATAGCGGCTGGACAGCGACCGGGCCCGTCACGGTCGGCCGTGACCGGCTCGACGACGCCGACGACGATTACCTCATGGGTCAGGTCGCTGACGTGCGGGTCTGGAACCGGGTGATCGTCGCCCAGGACGTCGCCGGTACCGACGCCGACCCCGCTGTCGGGGTGCCGGCGCAGGCGGCGTTGGGCACGCCGTTGCAGGTAGGCGAGTGGGACTTCACCGACGGCATGTGCTTCTGCGCGAGCAGCGTGGACGTGAAATTCGGGCGCGCGCTGACGCTTGTGCCGGACTGGGTGGTGGATCCGGACTGGGGCGGAGACCCGGACACTACCTCGGCCTGGTTCGTGGACATCGGCCACGATGGCAACGGCGCACTGCGCCTCGATGGCGTGGCGGGGTCGGCGTCGACGGCTGACGATAGCGGGACACTCGACACCGGCGATGATGTGCAGCATCCGGTGCTGCGCACAGACCAATCGGTCAGCGTGTCGGTCTGGGTCGACGTGCCTGCGTTGACCGGCGTGGACCAGGTGGTCCTG
>DATBGZ010000086.1:0-1596 GCA_036557785.1 Micromonosporaceae bacterium | reverse complement strand
GCGACGATCATGCTCGCCCTGGACGTCTCGGGCTCCATGTGCTCCACGGACGTGCAGCCGAACCGGATCACCGCCGCCGAGCGCGCGGCCACCGCCTTCATCGACTCCCAGACGGGCGGCCCGCGCATCGGCCTGGTCACTTTCGCGGGCACCGCGGTCGTCCTCGTCCCGCCCACCGCGGACACCAAGCAGCTGATCAACGCGCTCGGCGGTCTCACCACCTCGTTCGGCACCGCCATCGGCGAGGGCATCCTGACGTCGCTCGACGCCATCGCCCAGGTGGACTCGTCGGTCGCGCCGACCGGCGCGACCGTCTCCCGCCACCAGGGCGCAGGCTACGCCGACGACGTGATCGTCGTGCTCACCGACGGCTCGAACAACCGCGGGATCGACCCGCAGACCGCGGCGAGACAGGCCGCCGCCCGGGGCGTGCGCGTCTTCACGATCGGTTACGGGACCGATAACCCCGCGCCGCTCGCGTGCAGCTCCGACCAGTTCGGCGGGTTCGGCGGCGGGGCTCCCGGGAGCTTCGGGGGGTTCGGCGGAGGCGGCGGCGCGAGTAACCCGTTCGACGCCGACTACGCCGCGCTCATGCACATCTCCCGGACCACCGGCGGCACGTTCTACCGCGCGGAAGACGCCAACCAGCTCGCCACGGCGCTCGCCAAGCTGCCCGACGCCTTCACGATCGTCCGCAAGCACATCGACATCGCCTCGTGGTTCGCGGCCGGCGGCGGCCTGCTCATCGTCGCGGCGGTAGGGCTCTCGCTGTGGTGGAACCGGACCCGGCGAATGCCCGCTCCCGCGACGACCGCCGACCACTGACCCCGGCGGGCGCGGCGTCGGCCTCGGCGTCGATCAATGCGGCGATGGCCGGATCGGCGCGCAGCCGGTCCAGGCACCGGCCGCGGAGCGGCCCGATACTGCCGACCGGGATGCCCAGCGAGGCGCTGATCTGGGCGTAGGTCAGCGGAGGGTCCTCGATGAGCTTGCCGATGAGCCGCTGGCAGAAGGGGGACAGGCGGGCGAGCGCCTCGCGCAGCGCCGCGTGCCGCTCGGCCACCAGCAGCTCCTGCTCGGCCAGCCCGGCCTGCTGGTCCGGGATGGTCTCGACGTCGGGCACGGACTCGGCCGCGTGCGGTCCCCGGGCCGCGCGCAGGACCCGGATGCATTCCCGCCGGGTGGTGGTGGCCAGCCAGCCCGGAAGCGCGCCCGGGTCGCGGATCTTGTCCAGCTGGCTCACCAGCTGCAGCCAGACGACCTGGTGCACGTCCTCGGCGTCGGCGCTCTTCAGCTGGTACCGGTGGCAGATCGACCACACGAGCGGCGCGTACCGCTCGACCAGGTCGTCCCAGGCCCGCTGGCTGCCGTGGCTGGCCTGGGTCACGAGGTCGGTGATCGGCTGGTCATCGCTCATGACGGGAACCGGTTCTGCTGAGCTCCCGGCCATCGGCGGACCGAACGGACCGGGTTCGCCGCGATCCCGTCGCGCCCAGGGCCTCGATGGGCCCGTTGAACCAATGGCCGCGCGGGCATCGGATCCTGGCGCTTTCCAGTGGCCCGTCGGTCGACCTGATCGTGTACCACGTCTCGACC
>DATBGZ010000085.1:0-93994 GCA_036557785.1 Micromonosporaceae bacterium | reverse complement strand
TGTTGCCGGGTATGTCGCCTTGGGTCCACCATTTCGCGGTCCAGGTGTGGCCGTTGTAGGAGACGACCGCGCCGCCGTTGTAGGCCGTCGTCGAGTTCCACGCGGCGGCGCTGCATCCGGTGGTCGGGCTCGTGCTGGTCGTGGGCGGAGTCGTGGGCGGGGTGGTCGGCGGGGGGCTGGTCGGTGGCGTGGCGCCGGCGAACTGGGTGGTGTACCTCGTGAAGTCCCAGTCGTTCTGCGTCACGCTGGAGCAGACGCCCGACGTGGTGCCGATCGGCGGGTTGCACGCCCGGTCCCGGTTGACCGACCAGAACGTGTACCGCGACAGGTGGTGGCTGGTCGCGTAGCTGAGCACCGTCGCGAAGTCGGCCTGATAGAAGTACTCGCCGCTGTCGCTGCGCCCGTTCATCATGGAGACGCCCTCGTGGGCATACGCGGTCGCGCTGTCCCAGCCGAACGTGCTCATCAACAGCCCATGGAATGCCTCGAGCGCCGCGGTCTGGGACGACGCGCCGTTGAAGCCGCCGTCGAAGGGCATGATCGAGTAGTTGTTCGGTGTGAACCCGATGCTCTTGGCCGTGTTCAGCACGTTCTGTCCAAAGTAGCCGGTGCCGGCCGCCGTGCCCGCCGTGGTGATGGAGACGTAGAGTCCGGGGTTGTTGGCCAGCAGGATCTTCGCGGCGCCGACCTCGTAGTTGATCGCCGTGGTGTTCTCGTACTCGGGCTCCTCGAGGTCGAAGTCGACGGCCTTCAGCGAGTACTTGGTGATCACCTGCTGGTAGGCCGCCGCGGTCGCGGCGGCGCTGCCGCAGACCTGTCCCAGCTTGGTCCCGCCATATCCACCGATCGAGATGGAGACGTCACCGCCCGAGTTGCGCACGGCAGTGATGACGTTGCCGACGGCGGTGTCGGACGAGACCGGGGCGGTGCCGTCCCAGGCAGGGCTACAGGAGCTGCCATTGGCGAGGATGAAGGCGAGCTCGAACGCCTTCTGGCCGGTGGCCGACATGACGGTGGTCAGGTTGGGCGGGTTGTTGTCCAGGGGCATCACGTACGGCGCGGAGCCGTACCAGTTGCTGGTGAGCGTGGTCGCCTGCGCGGTCCCGCCGGCGGCGACGACCACGCCGGCGACGAGGGCGGCTGCTCCTGCCGCCGCGAGTGCCGCACCTACAGATCTGCGCACATCCTCCTCCTGGCTTATAGTTAAGAAACCTAAGTGTTTCTGGAGGATGTATAGCAGCCAACGTGGCATCGAAACAAGACGTTGCATAATCACGATGATCATGCATATGCCGAGTTCACAGCCTTGCGTGAGCACGGGGGATGCGTACGGTCCATCGACCGGCGTGAGTATTAAAAGATCTTGCCCGCCTCTATCAGGAGATCGCGCCGTACTGACCGATTGGGGCCATTCGTACGGTTGACGCGTGTCTCGTCGGCCGGACTGTTCCTCGCTCGGGTCTGCCCCCAACCATGTGGGGCGGCTCATGCGTTGTAATCGGCGTGATGGCCGACTCCTACGACGAGTTCGCGGCGTTCGCGCGCTCGAGCCGGCCACGGTTGCTGCGTGCGGCCTACCTCATCTGTGGTGACGTCCACCTGGCCGAGGACCTGCTGCAGTCCGCCCTCAGCAAGGTCGCGGCGCGGTGGTCACGGCTGCGCGACGAGCAGCCCGAGGCGTACGCGCGCGCCGTGCTCTACCGCGACGCCGTCTCGTGGTGGCGGCGGCAGCGCCGGGAGATCACGGTCGCCGAGCCGCCAACCGTACGGGTGCCAGACACCGACAGCGACGAGGTGCCGCTGCGGTTGGTGTTCGCGCGGGCGCTGCGCCGGCTCACGGTCAAGCAACGCGCGGTCCTGGTGCTGCGCTTCTTCGAGGACCAGACCGAGGCCCGGACCGCGCAGATCCTCGGGGTCAGCATCGGCACGGTGAAGTCACAGACATCGGTGGCGCTGCGTCGCCTGCGTGAGCTCGCCCCGGAACTGGCGGACCTGAGTCCCGCGACGCGGGGGAGGAGGGAAGGCGATGGGCGATGAGAAACTGCGGGCGCTGCTCACGGACCTGGCGCAGGACGTGAGCGCGCTGCCTGCGCCCGAGTCGATGCGCCCCGCGTGGCACAGTGGCCGCCGCCAACGGCGCCGCAGGTTGCTGCTCGGCGCGGCCGCCGCGGTGGTACTGGTCGCCGTGCCCCTCGTGCTCCTCGCGCCCCGGCACGAGCCGGCCGTACGGCCGGTCCAGCCCACGTATTCGGACACGCCGCTGCGAGGTCGCGCCGCGCACACCGCCACGCTGCTCCCCGACGGACGCGTGCTGATCATCGGCGGCTGCGCCACGGATGGCTGCTCCACTGCGGACGGCGCGCCCAGTACGGAGTTCTATGTGCCCGGCCACGGCTTCACCCCCGGTCCGGATCTGCGGCAACCCCGGGACACCCACACCGCCACCTTGCTGGCCGACGGTCGGGTGCTCGTCGTCGGTGGTTGGGAGCGCGAGGGGACGTCGGGACTGGACTCCGCCGAGGTCTTCGACCCGGCGACGGGCCGGTTCGAGGCGGCTGGGCCCCTCCCGGGGATCCGGGGCGGGAACACCCCGACCCGGCTGGCCGACGGACGCGTGCTCGTCGTCTCTGGCGGGACCGCCGAGCTGTTCGATCCGGATAGCGATACATTCACTCCGGCCGCTGCGCTACCGTCCGGCGTCGCCGCCGACGCGGCGATCGGCCTAGCCGATGGCCGGGTGCTGGTGGTCGGTGCTACGGCGAGCGCGCTCTACGACCCGGGCTCTGACGCCTGGCAGAGCACCGGCGCCCTGACCACGCCCCGGGACAAGTTCGCGATCGTCTCGCTGCCCGCCGATCGGGTCCTGGTGCTCGGGGGCGAACAGCTCGTCACCAAGCAGGTGCTGCGCACCACCGAGATCTACGACGTGGCCAGCGGACGGTTCGAGCCCGGTCCGACCATGGATACCGAGCGCTACAAGTTCAGTGAAGCGGTGGCCGTCGATGCGATCGGTCGCGTGATCGTCGGCGGCGGCACCGAGCTGGCGATCCTCGACGGCGGCCACTTCTCCCCAGTTCCCGGCACGACCGGGTCGACCCGGTGGTTTCCCACGCTGACCGCCCTGCCCAACGGCGATGTCCTGCTCGTGGGCGGCTACAGCGACCGGATCAGCCTGCGCAAGGACGCGCTGCTGGTCCCCGCGCGGTGTCTGCGCGGCCCGGAACTCAAGGACCAGAGTCAGGCCGGACCCGCGATCAGGGAGGCCGCCTGCTGAGGGCGGCCCGCGATCGCGACCCATTGGGATCGGTCGATGGCGAAGGCATAGTGAGTCATGTCCATGCCCCGATAGCGCTTGACGAAACGGCTGCGTATGGTCATGCCGTTGCGGATGGCGACGTTCATCGACGCGATGTTGGAGTCCCGGATCTGCGAGTACACGCGGTCGATCTCTAGACGAGCGAAGGCGTAGTCGCGGCACGCCCGGGCCGCCTCGATGGCGTAGCCGCGATGCCAGTACGCCCGGTTGAACAGGTAGCCGACCTCCAGGACATCGTCGCCGTCGATGTCCTGCCAGGACGGGCCACATTGGCCGATCATGACTCCGGTCGTCCTCAGCTCGGCCGACCAGAGCCCGAAGCCGTCTCTGGCGTAGCGATCACGCTGACGCTCGAGCCACTGCCCGACCTCACGGTCGCTGAACGGACCTTCGTACGCGGTCATCGTCTCGGCGTCCTGCAGGATCTCGGCGAGAGCCGGCAGGTCCGCCTCGGTCATCTCGCGCAGGATCAGCCGGTCGGTCTGTGTCACCACGGACCTCATCCTCTCGCACCGTCCGAACCGACCGCTCTGGGGCTTGCGTTCCGGTGCACCTGGGTCGAGGTGCGCGCGAGGAATAGTCGTATCACCGAGTAGCGCTGGTACGTCTGGACCGCCGGGTCTGGCCGTACGCGGCGACGGCGACGCCCAGGGCGATGGTGAGCAGCGCGGAGGCGAGCAGCGTGTGCCGGCCGCCGATCGCGACCACCGCGGGCCCGCCGAGCAGCGTGCCGAGTGCCGTGGACGGCGTGGTGAGCGCCGTACGGGTGGCGAGGACCCGGCTGAGCAACTGCGGCGGACTGGCTCGCTGAAACAGTGCCGTGGAGATCGCGGTGAATGGCCCGTAGATCAGACCGCCCACGGCGAAGCCGACCAGGCCGGGGACCACGGCGTCGGTCAGCCCGAGCGGCAGCAGAGCGGCTCCCCAGCCGACGATGATGACCGCGATCACGATCCGCACCTTGCGATCCCGCAGCAGGCCGGCACCGAGCCCACCGAGGATCGCCCCGACGCCGAACGCGGCCCAGAACGCCCCGAGGAGGGCGGCCGAGCCGGTGATCTCCTGGGCGATGTGGATGGGCAGGGCAACCTCGACCGGTCCGTAGAGGAAGAAGAAGGCGCAGGTGACCGCGAGCAGACCGATGAGCCGGCGGTCGGCGAGGATGGCCCCGCGGCTGTTCGTGGCCGCCCCGGGCGGGGGCGCCGGCGCCGGATCGGGCGTCGCCGATCGGGAAACGACGGACGTGGGCGTCCAGCGACAGGTCGCCGCGAGCACCGCGAAGCTGGCCGCGTCCACGGCGATCACCCATCCGGGACCGGCCCACGCCGTCAACGCTCCGGCAAGCGCCGGACCGACCACATAGGACGCTTGGTTGAACGAGGAGAGCAGCGCGTTGCCCGTCACCCGATCCGGTTCGGGCACCAGATCGGCGACCAGCGTATAGGCACCGGCGTTGCCCCACGCGTGCAGCAGCGACGATCCTGCCAGCAGGAGCACGTACGTCGTGGGGGTCAGTGCCCCGGCGATGGCCAGGGCCGCGATGGTCCCGAGCGCGACCGCGCGCAGCACGGCATCGACGGTGACCAGCGCGGTGCCGGGCAGATGGCGAACGAACCGGGCCAGCACGGCCGCGCCGAGCGTGGCGGGCAGAGCGTACGCCGCCACGGCCAGTCCGGTCCAGACGCCGGAGCGGCCCGCCGGCGCGATGCCGACCGCGAGCCATGCCACGGCGACCAGACTCATCCCGTCGCCGATCGCCGAAGCCAGCATCGCCGGCAGGATGCGCCGTAGCACGGGTCGCCGGAGCACTCTGCCGTAGGCCGAGACCTGTGATCGGAGCATCCCCTGCTGAAGCGGGAGGCTCTCGGACGTCACGGGTCGCTACGACCGCTGGCGGCGGTTCAGGCCGTGCACCAGGGCGTAGATGCCCCCCACGATCACCACCAGCCCGACCCAGATCCAGGTCGCATTGCCGGTCATGGAACTTCCCCCGACGACGTTGAGCCCCTGCAGCGCCCACAGCCCGCCGAGCAGAATCGCGACCACGCCGACGACGATCCACCCCACGCGACGCGACCCCTGACCAGCCATCGTGCACCTCCGCCTACCCGAACCCAGCCAGACCAGCATACGGACACACTGGCCAGACTGCCCGAGGCGCGATGGCTGGAGTCCGGGTCGGTCGATGGCCGCGTCACGAACGCCCCGCGGTCAGATCATAGAGACTAACCCCGTCGATGGTTTTGGCGGTGAATGTCTGCGCCACCCACGCGGCGATCTGCCGCGGCGCCGTGGAGCCCCCGTTCGCGACGAACCCACCGCCGCCGATGAAGTAGTGGATGCGGCCCGCCGCCACGTACTGCTGGAACTGCGCCAGGGTCGGGAACGGGTCGCTGCCATTGAAGCCACCGATGGGCATCACCGCCTCGCCGCTGGCCAGTTGGTACCCGGCCGCGATGTTCGAGCCGATCGCCGCGGCTGCCCAGGTGTATCGCGACGCGCCGGCCTGCAGGGCGGCGACCACGTCCCGCCCCGGCGTGGACGCGTCGAGGAGGCCGCCCGCGCTGGGGCCACCGGCGCCCGGCAAACCGGCACCGGGCCCGCCGGGGAAGACACCACCAGGCGTCCGTCCACTCCGGCCGGTGCCGAACGGCGCCGCACCCCGACCGTTGCGGCCGAAGTTCGGGAAAGCTCCGGCTGGCGGGCTGCCGCCGGGAAAGGCGCCGCCCCTACCGCCCGGCAGCGCGAAACCGAGTCCACCGAAGCCCCCGGGCCCGCCGCCGCGCCCGGCCGTCACCGGTGGTCCGGCCGACGGGATCGCGCCGGTGTGCGGGGTGCTCGCGGTCTCGACGGCGTACGCGGCCGGCCCGGCGAGGCTTGCCCCGATGCCTGCCGCGAGAGCGGCGGAGATGGCGACGCCGCGCCATCGCTGGGCCGATATGTTGATCGCTAGCTGTCGATGCCCGGATGTATCGCTGCCCCCGCGGTACTGGCTGACCACCAGCGCGATAGCGGCGCCGATGCCGACTACGAGGATCAGCGGCGACAACCACGGCAGCCAGCCGGCGCTGCGTCCCAGCAGGCGTGTCGACCACAGGGCCGTCACCGCGACGACCGCGGCCAGGGTGAGCATCGCTGCCCCGTCGCGGCGTCGCCACAGCGTGCCGGCGCCCATGCCGACGAGGGCACCGATCGCGGGCGCTAGGGCCACGCTGTAGTACGGGTGGAAGATGCCGGCCATGAGGCTGAAGGTCAGCATCGTCACGGCGAGCCAGCCGCCCCACAACAGGAACCCGGCCCGCGCCCGCTCGGTCCGGGGTGCAGCGCGGGTCGTCAGGAGACCGGCGACGAGCAGGATCAGGGCCGCCGGCAGCAGCCACGAGATCTGGCCGCCGTTGTCGGAGTCGAACAGGCGGGTCAGCCCGGTGACGCCCCATTGGCCGCCGGGAGCGCGCGGCCCGGGGCCGCCGGTCACGCTGCCGACCTCGTCGCCGGTGAGCCGACCGAACCCGTTGTAGCCGAAGGTGAGCTCCAGGATGCTGTTGTGCTGCGAACCACCGATGTACGGCCGCCACGATGCCGGTACGAGCGCGACGATCGCAACCCACCAACCGAGCCCGGCGAGCATCGCGGCACCAGCGGCCAGCACCTGCCGCACGCGCCGGCGCAGGTCGGTCGGCGCGGCGATCAGGTAGGTGGCGGCGAGCGCGGGGACGACCAGGAAGGCCTGCAGCATCTTGGCCAGGAAGCCGAAGCCGACGAAGAGTCCGGCCAGCACGAGCCACCGGGTGCTGGCGGTCTCGACCGCGCGTGCGGTCGCGTACGCGCTGAGCACGAGGAGCAGCGTGAGCAGTGCGTCCGGGTTGTTGAACCGGAACATCAGCACGGCCACGGGCGTCAGCGCCAGCACGGCGCCGGCCAGGAGTCCCGCACCGCTGCCGTACCAACGCCGTACGGTCGTGTAGAGCACGCCGACCGAGGCGACCCCGGCCAGGGCCTGGGGCGCGAGGACCGACCACGAGGAGAGCCCGAAAATCCGTACGGACAGGGCCATGAGCCACAGCGACGCGGGCGTCTTGTCCACGGTTATCGCGTTGCCGGCGTCGGAGGAGGCGTAGAAGAACGCCTTCCAGCTCACCGACCCGGCCTGCGCGGCGGCCGAGTAGAACGAGTTGGCCCAACCCGACTCGCCCAGGCCCCACAGGTAGAGCAGGGCCGTGCCGACCAGCAGCACGGCCAGAGCCGGCCGGGCCCACGCGGGCTGACCCGCCGGGCGGCACACCCGCTGGCTGACGCGAGCCGCCACGCGCCGCCCATCGGCAGGGACACCGAGCCTCACGGGGAATGCCGACCCACCCGCAGTCATCGGTCTCCTCTGTGCCTGAACGACAGGGCACGTGCGCCACGGCCCGTAGGACAGGCTCGTCGTGTCCAGCATGTCGGACCGGAGACCGCGGAAAGCCGTGAATCGACTGTGATGTAGCTGTGAACTTCGTGCCCAAGGCTCCGGCGGCGGCCTACTCCTTCGGATCGGGCGGGAGGATCGCGGCGAACTCGACCACCCGGCGCTGCCGGAAGCCGAGTGCGTCGTAGAGCCGGCGGGCGCCGGTGTTCACCTGGGTGACGTGCAGGAACGGTATGGCGTCGCGGCTGCGGATGTCCGCCGCCACAGCCCTGATCAAACGTCCGGCCAGGCCCTGGCCGCGGTACGCGGGATCGGTGCAGACCGCGCTGACCTCGACCCAGCCCGGCGGGCTGAAGCGTTCGCCGGCCATCGCCACCAGTGCGCCGCCCCGCCGGATCCCCAGATATGTACCCAGCTCGATGGTATGGGGCGCGAACGGACCCGGCTCGGTGCGCGCGACCAGCGCCAGCATGTCGGCGATGTCGGCCGGCCCGAGCCGTACCGCCTCCTCGTCGGGTTGTGGCGTGACGTCCTCGCCGACGAGCTGGTACCCCTCACCCCGCCACACCTCGCTCCAGCCCTCGGGCGCAGGGGCCAGCACACAGGCGAAGACCGCGGCTGCCGGCGATGCGCCGTCCGAGTCGTCTTGGACGAGCGCAGCGACATCGGCCCAGTCCTGGCTCGTCATGTCTTCATGTATCGAGATGAAGGGCGAGATCTGGGGCGGGTAGCGCAGGATGTTCCCGCGCCGCTGTGCCAGATGTGCGTGGTCTCCGATGAGCGAGCCACGGACCGGATCGTCGAGGGGATGCGTCACGCGTTCTTCCTACCCCACGCCCGGCCCGGTGCCGGACGCGGATCGCCTGGGTAGTGCTCGCGGTAGCGTTCCACCTCATGCAGACGCCTGCGGCCGCGGCGGCGCCGACGATGAGCACGCTGTTCGTCAACGGTGCACTCTTCGACGGCTTCCGCCACGTCCCGCGGGGCGAGGTCCTGGTGACCGACGGCGTCGTCGCCGCGCTCGGTCCGCCGGGCAGCCTCGACGCCGGCGATGCCGAGGTCGTCGACCTGGCCGGTGGACTGCTGTGCCCCGGGTTCGTCGACGCCCACGTCCATGCGGTGCAGGGCGGGCTGGAGCGGGTGCGCTGCGACCTGACCGGAGCCGAGGGTCGCGCGGCGTACGTGCGGCGGGTCAAGGCGTACGCCGACCAGAACCCGGACGTGGCGTGGATCCTCGGCGGCGGCTGGGCCATGGCCGCCTTTCCCGGCGGCACACCCACCGCCGCCGACCTGGACGCCGTGGTTGCCGATCGTCCGGTGTTCCTGCCCAACCGGGACCACCACGGGGCGTGGGTGAACTCGAAGGCGCTGGAACTCGCCGGCATCGACGCGGACACCCCCGATCCGCCCCACGGCCGGGTCGAGCGCGACCCCCAGGGGCGCCCGACCGGGACGCTGCACGAGGCGGCGATGCACGCGGTCTCGCGGCTGATCCCCGAGACGAGCGACGCGGAGTACGACGCGGCCCTGCGCGAGGCGCAGCGCTACCTGCACGCGTGCGGGATCACCGGGTGGCAGGACGCGATCGTCGGGTCGTACGCCGGCATGGGCGATCCCGGGCCAAGCTACGTCCGGGCCGCCGAGCGGGGAGAGCTGACGGCGTACGTCGTCGGTGCCCTGTGGTGGGACCGGGACCGTGGCGCCGAACAGGTCGCCGAGCTCATCGCCCGGCGCACCGACCTGGCCCGCCCCGGGTTCCAGCCGACCACCGTGAAGATCATGCAGGATGGAGTCGCGGAGAACTTCACGGCCGCCATGATCGATCCCTACCTCGACCGGGCGGGGCAGGCGACGACGAACAGCGGACACTCGTTCGTCGAGGCGTCGGCACTGCGCACGTACGTGGCGGAGCTGGACGCGAACGGGTTCCAGGTGCACATCCACGCGATCGGCGACCGTGGTGTGCGCGAGGCGCTGGATGCCTTTCATGGCACGGATCCCGGCAACCGTCACCACATCGCCCATCTGCAGGTGGTGCACCCGCGGGACCGGTCACGCTTCGCCGAGTTGGGGGTCAGCGCGAACCTGCAGATGCTGTGGGCCTGTTACGACGAGCAGATGATCGACCTCACCCTGCCGTATCTCGGTTCGGAGCGCGCCGGTTGGCAGTACCCGTTCGGCGACCTGCACCGGGCGGGGGCGAGGCTGGTGGCGGGCAGTGACTGGCCCGTCTCCAGCCCTGATCCGTTGGCGGCCATCCACGTGGCGGTGACGCGCATGGAGCACGCCGGCCGCGGCCGAGCCGGTACCGACCCGTTCCTGCCCGCTCAGGCGCTGCCGTTGGCGGTCGCCTTCGGGGCGTACACCTCCGGATCGGCATGGATCAATCACCGCGACGATGCCGGGGTGCTGCGACCCGGCGCGGTCGCCGACCTCGTCGTGCTCGACCGCGACCCGTTCACGGGTCCCGTGGACGGCATCGGTGCCACCCGCGTCCGCTCGACCTGGATCGGCGGCACGGTCGTGTTCCACGCGTGAGCACGGCGATCCGTAGCGGCTACAGCCCGTTCCTGTCCAACCAGGACAGACATAGCCGAATGCCCGGTCAGGCAGGCAGGATCTCGCCCTCGACCGAACCGAACCCGATCACCGAGCCGCCCGGGCCGGGGGCGGTGGCACTGATGCTGACCCGGTCGCCGTCGAGGAGGAACGAGCGGGTCGTGCCATCGGGCAGCTCGATCGGTTCCCGCCCGTTCCAGGCGAGCTCCAGCAGCGACCCGCGCTGGTTGCGCTCGGCGCCACTGACGGTCCCCGAGGCGTAGAGGTCACCCGTGCGCAGCCGAGCACCGTTGGCGGTCAGGTGGGCCAGTTGCTGAGCCGGGGTCCAGTACAGGCCCGCGAACGGAGGCTCGGAGACCCGGTGGCCGTTGAGCTGCACGGCCAGGGTGATGTCGAAGGTCGACCGTCGCGACTCGACGAGATGGGCGAGCACCGGGGGGTCCTGCGGTGGGGCGCCGACCCGGGCGGCATCCAGTGCCGGTAGCGGCACGATCCACGGCGAGACCGAGGTGGCGAAGGACTTGCCCTGGAACGGCCCTAGCGGAACATATTCCCACGATTGGATGTCCCGTGCGGACCAGTCGTTCACAAGGCAGACCCCGAACACGAAGTCCTCGAACTCGTCCGGGCTCACGCGGCGTCCGGGCTCAGTCCCAGGGCCGACCACGAAACCCACCTCGGCCTCGATATCCAGCCGTAGCGACGGGCCGAAGCCGGGCAGCTCCTGCCCCGGCGGCTTGCGCTGACCGTACGGCCGGCGAATCGGTGTGCCGGAGACCACGACCGTGCCCGCTCGGCCGTGGTAGGCGATCGGCACGTGACGCCAGTTCGGCAGCAGCGGCGGCTGGTCGGGACGGAAGATCCGTCCCACGTTCTCGGCGTGGTGGGCGGAGGAGTAGAAGTCGACGTAGTCGGCTACCTCGAAGGGCAGGTGGAGCTCGACACTCGTCGCATCGATGAGGCTTGGCGTCACCGCGGCCCGCGCGCCCGCATCCGTGAGCCAGTCGCGCAGGCGGGCACGCAGCTCACGCCACCGTCCCGGCCCCGCCGCCAGCAGGGCATTGAGGCTGGGGCGGGCCAGGAGGTCGACCAGGCCCGGCGCCAGGCGATCCGCCAGTGCCGCGACGTCGAGCACCTGCTCGCCGATCGCGACGCCGACCCGACGCCAGCTCGGCCGCGAGTGGGTGCTGAACACGCCGTACGGCAGGTTCGCCAGGCCGTAAGGCGTCTGCGGCGGCAGTTCCAGCCAGCCCGCTTCGGTCATACCGCACCACTCATACCGCACTGCTCCGTTCCGGCAGCAGCCCGATCGCCACCAGGTCCTCGACCGGCTCGATGATGCTGCAGGTGCCGAACGAGCGGAAGGCCGTACGGACCGTGGTGGCCCGCGCCTCGTCCCATGCCGCCAGATCAGCGGCGAGGTCCTCCGCCGACCGGCCCGCGAGAATCGTTGCCACGTCGCGGATCCCCGCGCCGTCCTGCGCGGCGGCGACCGCGGCCAGGACGTTGAGGAAGCCATGGTGCTCGAAGCCGGTCACCGCGTCGGTGTGCCGGACCGCGTGGTGCAGCCCAGCGGTGCACTTGAACGGGATCAGTCGGCGCACGCAGCCGACGATCGCCGCCCCGAGGTGCTCCTCGGTGGGGAAGGCGAACGCCTCGGTACCGCCCGTGCGCAGCTTCGCTCCTACCCTGGTCCCGCCGAGCACATCCAGCACGCCGTCCTGCTCGGCCGCCCACGCGAGTTCGACGTACGTCGTTACCTCGCGCGGCGCGGCCGCGATCGCGCGCTGGGCCTGCTCGGCGGTACCGACACGCGCGAGCTCGAGCGCATCGATCCGCAGCGGTGGCTGCGCCGCGACGCGGTCGAGGACGGACGCCACCTCATCGACTGGGGCGAGCACGCTGAGGCCGAAGCCCAGCACGTCGCGCTGCTCGGCGAGCACGGCGCTCAGCTCGTCCAGGCGCGCCGCGGTGCAGACGAACGGTCCCACCAGGTCGGCGTACCACTGGTCGGCGTAGCCGATCTGCGCGGCGACCGCGGCCGGCATCGGGGCGTTGCCGGGAGGGAAGATCGCCGCGTCGTCGAGCAGGCCGGCGAACAGCGGTCCCCTCATCGCGATGCCCCGCCCGCCCAGGACCACGCGTAGCGGCCGTCGTCGCAGGCCTGACCACCCTCGCCGAGCTCGAGCGGCCGGAAGGTGTCGACCATCACGGCGAGCTCGTCGAAGAACTCCACGCCGATGCTGCGCTCGTAGGCGCCGGGCTGTGGCCCGTGCGAGTGCCCGCCCGGATGCAGCGAGACCGAGCCCTGCGTGATGCCCGAGCCCTTGCGGGCCTCGTAGTCGCCACCGCAGTAGAACATGACCTCGTCAGAGTCCACATTGGAGTGATAGTAGGGGACGGGGATCGAGAGCGGATGGTAGTCCACCTTGCGCGGCACGAAGTTGCACACGACGAAGTTGTTGCCCTCGAAGACCTGATGCGCCGGCGGCGGCTGGTGCACGCGACCCGTGATGGGCTCGAAGTCGGCGATGTTGAAGGTGTACGGGTGCAGGCAGCCGTCCCAGCCGACGACATCGAATGGGTGGTTGGGATAGACGAACCGCGTCCCCACCGGGCCGCCGCCGGCACCGCGGTGCTTCACGAGCACCGGCACCTGCTCGCCGTCGGCGAGCAGCGGCTCGGCCGGCCCGTGCAGGTCGCGCTCACAGTACGGCGAGTGCTCAAGGAGCTGGCCGAACTTCGACAGGTAGCGCTTCGGCGGAGTGATGTGGCTGTTCGCCTCGATGCAGTACACCTTCAGAAGCATGTCTCCGGTCGGCAGCCATCGATGCGTCGTCGCCCTGGGGAGCATGACGTAGTCTCCCTGCCGCGCCGAGAGCGTGCCGAAGACCGTCTCTACCGTGGCCTGCCCCGCCTCCACGTACACGCACTCGTCGCCGATACCGTTGCGGTACAACGGGGACGGCGCGCCGGCGACGACGTACGAGATGCGCACGTCGGCGTTGCCGAGCACGAGCCGGCGCCCGGTCACTACGTCGACGCCCGACGCTTGCGTGTCGGTGAAGAGCTCCGGCAGGCGGAAGTGGCGGGGCTTGAGCGGATGGTTCGGGACGGTGCCCTGCTCGGGCAGCTTCCAGGGCTCGGCCGCCGCGATGGCCGACGGCAGATAGCGGTGGTACAGCAGCGACGAGTCCGACGAGAAGCCCTCCTCGCCCATGAGCTCCTCGTAGTAGAGGCCACCATCCTGGTTGCGGAACTGTGTGTGCCGCTTGGGCGGCACGTCCCCCACCGCGCGGTAGTACGCCATTGCACTCCTCACCCGGACACCAGCATGTCGGTAGCGGTCTTCGCATCCTATGCGCCGCCGAGCCGACAAAGCGGGCACGGTTCAGGTGCGCCGTGCCTCGACGGGTGCGCGATCAGTACGCCGGTGCCTCGTCCGCCTGCGTGGACTCGGTGGCGGGGGAGGTCGTGACGCCCAGTTCAGCCGGACATCGCTCTGCCCCAGAGCACCTGGCAATGGGTCGAGTCCAGTCAGCATCGCTTGGTTCTCGCCGGTGCTCATCGAGCCCTCTCGTGCGTGGACCTTCTGCTCTGCGCGGTGGCAGCCCAGCGGGACCTGGTCCTGCTGCACGACGACAACGACTTCGCTATGGCAGCCCGACACCTGGCCGATGTGCGCGAACGTCGGGTTCAACAGCTGCCCTGAGCGCACCATCAGCTGACGCCGCGGTGTGCAAGCTTGAGGGCACGCCCATCTGTGACTCGCGCCCGCCTGTATGAGCTTCCATGCGGAACTCGACCTACACGCATTGCACCTGTCGCCGATTTCGGCTTGCCAAAGTCGTAGCTTCACGAGACAGGATCCGAGTGCCTGGTGCTCAGATGTTCACATGCACCGGCGTCGTTCCCATGGTTGACAGACGCACGATTGGCCTGTCCGATCATTACCGCATCGACAAACTTCAAGCCTGGCTCGCCCTTCGCGGCCTGCTGTAACGCGACCGTCCGCTGGTCCTTCACGTCGAGGCGATGGGCCTTGACCGCGCGCCGATACACCGAGGCTCCTGCACCACATCGGGCCGAACTCGCCAGCCGCGTCGCTCTGGGCGCGCACCAAGCCGTAAGTATCGCGGCGGGGCCACCAAGGCCATCGGCGATCTTGTGTCCCAAGATGCCTGAACTTGGGGTCTTGCGCCGCCGGCGATAACGCGTATGGTGCATGTATGCGCTTACGTAAGCGCTTACATCCGCTCACCGACGGGGAGCGCGGCGCGGCCACCGTGTACGAGGTGGCCGCCCGCGCCGGGGTATCGACCGCCTCCGTGTCGCGGGTCCTCGCCGGCTTCGACGGGGTGCGGCCGGAGACCAGGGCGCGGGTCCTGCAGGCCGTGGCCGAGTTGGGGTACGTGCCCCGCGGCGCCGCACAGGACCTGGCCGGGCGGCGCACCGCGGTACTTGGGCTGTGCTTCCCCGACAGCGGCGACCAGGACGTCGACGACAGCGACGCGATGTACTGGTACGACGAGGTGATCCGCGGCATGGAGCGGGCGGCCCGCCGCAGCGGGTATGCCCTGCTGATCGCGGCGAGCCATACCAGCGACGACATCAACCTGGTCCTGACCGTCGCCGGCAGGTGCGACGGCCTGGTCATCCTCGGCGGCACGGCGCCACTGTCCACATTGGAGCACATAGCGACCAGAGTCCCGGTCGTGCTGCTCGCCACGCCACCGGCGGCCGCGGAGCGACCCGGCCTGCTCGACCACCTGTATGTCGCCAACGCCGCTGGCATGCGGGACATGGCGCGGCACCTGCTCGACGACCACGGCTACTCCGACCTCGCCTTTCTCGCGGGGCCGGAGGACTCCGCCGACTCGGAGAGCCGGCTGACCGGGCTGCGCCAAGCACTGGTCGAGCGGGGTCTCTCACCCGACGTGCCGGTGCTGCACAGCGACTTCACCACGGCCAGTGGCGCGGTCGTGGTCGGGGAGCTGATCGGGCGCGGCTCGGTTCCCCGGGTGCTGGTCTGCGCCAACGACCAGACCGCGATCGGCGCGATGTCGGCGCTGGGCCGGGCCGGGCTGCGGGTGCCGGCGGACGTCGCGGTCACCGGGTTCGACGGTGTCCTCATCGGACGGCACGTGCATCCGGGTCTGACCACCGTGGCCCAGCCGATGCGCGAGCTCGGGGAGACGGCCGTACGGCTGCTCCAGCGCAGGGTCGGTCGGGCCAGCCCGGCCTCGCGGCCAGAGCGTGCAGACACCGCGGTGGGCGACACCGCGACGAGCAGCGACGAGGCGGCGAACGTGGAGCTGCCGGTGCGCCTGGAACTGCGCGGCAGCTGTGGTTGTCCGGAACCGACCGTGCCCGGCCAGCGGCGGGAGTGAGCCATGGTCGCGGCGGCGGGCGATGCGCGTTCGGACTGGCAGCGCCGGATCTACCGGCGGCTCACCGACACGTCCGCGGCCGACGAGGCGTTGGCGCTGCCCGCGCCGGCCCGGTTCGCCGTCACCGGCGCGGTCGGCCACATGGTGCTGGACTGGGAACCGGTGCCGGGTGCCGCGGGGTACCTCATCGAACGCACGGAGCTGCCCGACGGACGACCGCTGATCCTCGACCATGGCGGCAGCGATGTGCCGGCCGTCCCGGTCACCCGGTTCGCCGACACCGGCGTGCGCGACGGGGTCGAGTACCGGTACCGGGTTGCCGCCGTGGCCGGTGCGGAGTACCCGGCCTGGGCGTGGTCGCGACCCGTCGTCGCGTGTGCGGGCTCGGGTGAGCCGGGCCCGATCGCGGTGAGTGTCGATGCGACCAGCGACGCGGGCCGGCTCGACCGGGTGTGGCGGATGGTCGGCTCGGAACGGCTGTCCCAGTTGCTGTTGCCCGCCGACGACGGGTCGACTCCGGGGCACGACATCGCGGCCGAGTTCGCCGAGGCGTTACGGCGTGCGCACGACGACCTGGGTGTCACCGCCGTACGGGCGCACGCGATCCTGCACGACGACAACGCCGTGGTCGTGCGTGATGTCTCCGGTGCCCTGGCGTTCGACTTCACCCGGGTGGACCGGATCTACGACATCCTGGTGCGCATCGGCGTGCGGCCGGTGGTGGAGCTCTCCTTCATGCCCGCGGCACTCGCCCGTGACCCGGACCAGACCGTCTTCACCTACCGCGGCATCGTCTCCCCGCCCACGGACTGGGCACAGTGGCGGGCGCTCGTGACCGCGCTCGTCGCGCACCTCGTCGAGCGGTATGGCCTCGCGGAGGTCACGACCTGGGGCTTCGAGGTGTGGAACGAGCCGAACCTCGAGGTCTTCTGGACCGGTACCAGGGCCGAGTACCTGCGCCTGTACGAGGAGTCGGCGCATGCGGTCAAGTCCGTGGACGCGAGGCTGCGCGTGGGCGGCCCGGCGACTGCGGCCGGGGAATGGGTCGAGCCGCTGACCAACCATGCGCGCACACACGGCACGCCCTTGGACTTCGTCTCCACACACACGTACGGCAACCTGCCCCTGGACCCCCGCCCGTCGCTGGCTCGCCATGGCCTGCAACCGGTTCCGATCTGGTGGACCGAGTGGGGCGTCGGATCCACCCACTTCGGACCGATCCACGATGGAGCGTTCGGGGCGCCATTCGTCCTCAGTGGACTGCTGGCCGCCCAGGGCCGGCTCGACGCGCTCGCCTACTGGGTGGTCAGCGACCACTTCGAGGAACTCGGCCGGCCACCGCGGTTGTTCCACAACGGTTTCGGGCTGCTCACCGTGGGCAACCTGGCCAAGCCGCGATACTGGGCTGTTCACCTCGCGGCGCACCTGGGCGACCACGTGCTGGACGCCCGGGTCGCCGGGGACGGGGCCGACGTCCTGGTGCAGGCCTGGGCGAGCCGGCACGATGACGGCACCATCGACGTGCTGCTGTGGAACGGCACGATCAACGCGGAACTGCTGCACGGCGATCCTCGGCTCGACCGGCAGATCCGGCTCGACATCACTGGGCTCGCCGGTGCGGGATATACGACGAGGCTTGCCCGCATCGACGCCGACCACTCAAATGTGGCGGCGGAATGCCCGGCCGACACCGCGTGGCCGGACGACGCGCTCTGGGCGCGATTGCGCGCCAGCGACCGACTCTGGGAACAGGATCTGCCGGACGTCCCGCCCGGCAACACCGAGACCCAGGTCGAACTCTCGCTACCTATGCCGGGCGTGGCCCGGATCCGTCTGTCCCCGATTGGCCCCCGCTGAGGAGTACCGGCCATGAGACGAACACGACTCGCACAGTCAACGATCCTTGCCGCCGCCGCCGCCCTCACCATGGGCATGGTCGCTGCCTGCCATTCCACGCCGTCGACGACCGGTGGCGGAACCCTGACGATCCAGGGAGACAGCGGCAACCCGACGCTCGTCGAGAACTTCAACCCGTTCGCGTCCGGCCATCTCAACGGCGTGAACCTGATCTACGAACCGTTGGAGATCCCCAGCCCGATCGACGGCACCTATACCGAGTACCTCGCGACCGGGCACACGTTCACCGACCCGAAGACGCTCGTCTATACCATTCGGCAAGGCGTGAAGTGGAGCGACGGTAAGGACTTCACGCCCGACGATGTGGTCTTCACCTTCACCATGCTCAGGGACCACCCGGGCATGGACGGCTCCGGTATCTGGCAGCAGGTCAGCGACGTGTCGGCCAACGCGGACACGGTGACCTTCACGTTCAAGGCGGCCAATGTCCCGTTCGCCAGTACGGTCGCGCAGGTGCCGATCGTGCCGCAGCACCTGTGGTCGGCCATGGCCGACCCGTCCAAGGATCCCAACACATCGCCGGTCGGCACCGGACCGTTCGCCCTCGACTCGTTCGCGCCGACGCAGTACACGCTGAAGAAGTACGCCGGCTACTGGCAGGCCGACAAGATCGCCCCGGACGAGGTGGACTTCCCGGCCCAGGCGAGCAACCAGGCCACCAACCAGCTCGACGTGAGCAGCGGCAAGTTCGACTGGGCGTACAACTTCATCCCGGACGTCCAGAACACCTACGTCTCGCGGGACCCGGCGCACAACTCGTACTGGTTCCCGCCGGGCGGCACGATCGGACTGTTCCTGAACCTGACGAAGGCGCCGTACAACAACGTCGACTTCCGTCAGGGCGTCTCGCTCTCGCTCGACCGTACGGCCGTGGCGACCAAGGCGGTCAACGGCTACCTCGACCAGGCGAGCATGTCGGGCCTGATCCTGCCGAACCTCAAGCAATGGCTCGACCCCAGCCTGCCCAACCAGGGACTCATCACCGAGAATCCGGCCGAGGCCCAGGCCGCGTTCGCGCGGGCCGGGTACACGATGAACAGCGGCAAGTTGGTGGGTCCTGACGGCAAGCAGGTCACCATGAGCATCTCCATGCCCGGCAACTTCAGCGACTGGGTCGCCGGTGCCACGGAGGTCGTCAACCAGTTGGCCGCGGTCGGTATCTCGGCCAAGCTCGACCTGCCCGAGTACGCGCAGTACTACCAGGGCATCAGCAACGGCACGTTCGACGCAGCGTTCGGTGGCTACGGTGGCACGGGCAACCCGTACACCGACTTCAACAACGCGCTCGCGTCGGGCTTCGCCACGCCGGTGGGCACGGCGACCGGCAACAACTTCCAGCGGTTCAAGGACCCGGCCGTCGACCAGGCGCTGGCCACCCTCGCCTCGGCCACCGACCAGGCCGCGCAGCAGCAGGCCACGTACGCCCTGGAGCAGGTGATGTACAACCAGGTGCCGATCGTGCTGCTCTACTACGGCGGTAGCTGGGGCCTGTTCTCCACGAAGAACTTCACCGGCTGGCCGTCGGCGGACAACCCGTATACCCTGCCGACGACCTACAACAACGCACTCCTGACCGTCCTCACGCACATCACGAAGGCATCCACTCCGTGAGATATGTGCTCGGCAAGGTGGGGCTGTTCCTGGTCACCCTGTGGGCAGCCGTCACCCTCAATTTCGTGCTGCCACGGCTGATGCCGGGGTCGCCGGTTGACGCCGCTCTGGGCCGCCTGGCCCAGAGCGGCCGCCCGGTGACCGAGGCCGAGCGCCGGGCAGTCGAGATCCAGCTCGGCCTGCCGGACACGAACCCGTTCGTGCAGTACTGGGAGTACTGGCGCAGCCTGGTGCGGCTGCAGTTCGGCCGGTCGTACTCCTTCCCGACGGAGACCGTGGCGCAGACCATCGGCAAGGCGTTGCCGTGGACGCTGGTGCTGGTGGGCGTGACCACGGTCGTCGCGTTCATCATCGGCACCCTGCTGGGCATCTACGCGGGGTGGCGGCGCAACCGGTTGCCCGACGCGTCGGTCACCATCGGCTCCACGCTGCTCGGCGCGTTCCCGCCATTCTGGCTGGGGCTGCTCGCGCTCTATGTGCTGGCGTTTCAGCTCGACTGGTTCCCGATCAAGGGCGGGTACGTGCCGGGCGCCACGCCGAACCTCAGCCCCACGTTCCTGGGCGACGCCGCATGGCACAGCGTGCTGCCCGCCGCGACGCTCGCGCTGACGAGCCTCTCGGGGTGGGTGTTCGGCATGCGCAACAACATGATCAATACGCTGGGCGAGGACTATGTCGTCTTCGCGGAGGCGAACGGGCTGCGCTCCCGGACGGTGGCGCTGCTCTACGCCGCGCGTAACGCGTTGCTGCCCAACGTCACGGCGTTCGGGCTGACGTTGGGCGGGGTGATCGGCGGCTCGGTGCTCGTCGAGGGCGTGTTCAGCTATC
Source organism: Micromonosporaceae bacterium (assembly GCA_036557785.1). Lineage (GTDB taxonomy): Bacteria > Actinomycetota > Actinomycetes > Mycobacteriales > Micromonosporaceae > DATBGZ01. Next base: position 73,968 of record DATBGZ010000085.1, on the reverse strand, counting down.
CGGGCCTGGGCAACCTGCTCTTCATCGCGGTGTCCAATCGGGACTATCCGCTGATGCAGGCCCTGTTCCTGGCGATCACCGTGAGCATGCTGGTCGCCATCTTCCTGGTCGACCTGCTCTACTTCCGGCTCGATCCGAGGGTCCGGCGATGACGACCATCACGCCATCGATGAAACCCTCGGCGCCGCCCGGGCCACCCGCCACCGCGTCGGTGCCGGTCGCGATCGGGCCACTGCGGTTCCTGGGCCGGGCGTTGGGCACGCTGTGGGCCAACGGAAAGGCGCGCATCGGGCTGGTCATCCTCGCCGCGAACATCATCATCGCGCTGTTCGCTCCGCTCCTCGCCCCGCACTCGCCGACATCGACCGATTTCAAGCCCTACTCGGACCCGAGCGCCAGCAACTGGTTCGGCACCACGGGCAACGGGCAGGACGTCTTCTCGCAGATGCTCTACGGCGCGCGGGTCTCGTTGCTCGTGGGCCTGCTCGCCGGCGCGGCGGCCACCGTCTTCGCGGTGGTGGTCGGTCTCATCGCCGGGTATCGGCCCGGGGTCGTCGACGACCTGCTCAGCTTCGTCACCAACCTCACCCTGGTGCTACCAGGGCTGCCACTGATGATCGTGCTCGCCGCATACCTGCCGAGCCGGTCGGTGTGGACGATCGTGCTGGTCGTCGCGTTCACCGGCTGGGCGTACGGCGCGCGGGTCATCCGCAGTCAGGCGAAGACCCTGCGTACCCGCGAGTTCGTCTCGGCGTCGCTGCTGGCCGGCGAGCGGCTGCCCCGGGTCGTCTTCCGGGAGATCCTGCCGAACATGACCTCGCTGGTGGCCGGCAGCTTCTTCGGCGCGGCCACCGCTGCCGTGATGGCCGAGGCGAGCCTGGAGTTCCTCGGGCTCGGCAACCCAAGCACGGTGAGCTGGGGCACCATCCTCTACTACGCCCAGCAGCAGAACGCGTTGCTCACGGGGCAGTGGGTGCTGGTCTTCGCGCCCGGCCTGGCGATCGCGCTGCTCGCGACGTCGTTCACGCTGATCAACTTCGGCATCGATGCGCTCTCCAACCCACGCCTGCGGGAGAAGTGATGGCCCTGCTGGAGGCGCGCGGCGTCAACGTCGTCTACGAGCCCAGCCGGGGCGCGCGGATCTGGTCCGTGCGTGACGTCGACCTCGAGATCGGGCAAGGGGAGTTCGTCGGTCTGGTCGGCGAGTCCGGGTGCGGCAAGACGACGCTCGGCTTCGCGCTGACCCGGATGCTGCGTCCGCCGGCTCGGCTCACCTCGGGGCTGATCCGGTTCGACGGCACCGACATCGCGGCGCTGTCGGGCGAGCGGTTGCGTCGCTCACGCCGCAACGGCGTCGCGCTCGTCCTGCAGAGCGGCATGAACGCGCTGAACCCGGTGCGCACGATCGAGCGTCACTTCGGTGATGTGCTGCGGGCCCACGGCCGACCCGGCGAAGCCACGCGGTTGTCCGCGGCGCGTGAGGTCGGCGCACGCCTGCTCGAGCAGGTGCGCCTCGATGCGACCGTACTGCGCCGCTACCCGCACGAGCTCTCCGGGGGCATGCGCCAGCGCGTCGCGATCGCGCTCGCCCTGGCGCTGCGGCCGCGTCTGATCGTCTTCGACGAACCGACGACCGCACTGGACGTCGTGGTCCAGCAGGCGGTGCTGCAGACCATCAAGGACCTGCAGCGCGACCACGGCTTCACCGCGATCCTCATCAGCCATGACCTCGGCGTCGTCCTGAACACCACCGATCGCGTGCTCGTGATGTACGCGGGCCGGATCGTCGAGGACCAACCGTCGACCGAATTGGCGCACGGTGAGCACCACCCGTACACCGAGGCGCTGCTCGGCTGCTACGGCGACCCCCGCGCGGACAGCGTCGAGCTGCACGGCATCCCCGGCACGCCACCGGATCTGTCGCAGCCCGCGGCGGGGTGCGCGTTCGCGCCGCGCTGCCCGCTGGCCGAGGAGATCTGCATCCGCGTGAATCCCGCTCTGACGCCGCTGGGCGCGGGGGTGGGCGCGTGCCATGTCCGGGCCCGCGCGCAGCGGGCCCCGGTTGTGGAGGTGGGCCATGTCGGGTGACGTGCCGCAGCTCGTGCTGACCGAGGTCCGCAGGGTCTACGCCGTCCGGGACCGGACGGGGCGGCACCACGTCACGGCCGTCGATGGCGTCTCGTTCTCCGTCGCCCCCGGGGCCGCCGTGGGGCTCGTCGGCGCCAGCGGCAGCGGGAAGAGCACGCTGGCCCGCATCATCACGGGCACCGACCGGCCCACGTCCGGAACTGTCCAATTTGGAGCCACCGCGGTCCACGGGCTGCGCGGTGGCGACCTGCGCCGCTATCACCGTCAGGTGCAGATGGTGTTCCAGGACCCGTACGGTGCCCTGAACCCCTTGCACACCGTCGAGTACGCCGTCGCGCGACCGTGCCGGAACTTCCTGCGCATGTCGGCCGCGGCGACCCGGGCCCGCGTGCACGAGCTGCTGGAGACGGTCGGGCTGACGCCGACCGCCCAGTTCGCCGGAAAGCTGCCCCATCAGCTCTCCGGCGGCCAGCGGCAGCGGGTCGTCATCGCCCGTGCGCTCGCCTGCGACCCGGGACTGATCGTCGCCGACGAGCCGGTCTCGATGCTCGATGTGTCGATGCGCGCTGGCGTGCTCGGGCTGCTGTCCGCGTTGCGGGCACAACGCGGCATCAGCCTGGTCTATATCACGCACGACCTGCTCTCCGCCCGGGTGGTCACCGACGAGATCCTCGTGCTCAACCAGGGGCGGGTTGTCGAGTACGGACCCACCCGGCAGGTCATGCAGCAGCCACAACACCCGTACACCGTCCAGCTGCTGGACGCCGTTCCGGCGTTCGCGGCATCCCGTCCTATGAGGAGGGAAGACACATGAGGACGCTCAAAGTACTGGCGGTCGCGTTACCGCTGGCCCTCGTCGCCGGTCTGTCGGCGACGGCGGCCGCCGGCGTCGCCTCGCCATCGGCCGCGACGCTGGCCAAGACGGCCGGTCTGTCCGCCGCGCAAAAGGCCGACCTGCTGCGGATCGCCCGCGACACGTGGAACTTCTACAAGGCAGATCTCGATCCCGCGACCGGGCTGCCGATGGACAACCTTACGTACGCCGGCGGCTCGACCACGCCGACGAGCCTCGGGCGGTACACGTCTGCCTCGAACGTCGGCGTCTACCTCTGGGCCGTGGTCGCGGCGGCCGATCTCAAGCTCATCGGCCGCCCCGAGGAGCGCGCCCGGGTCCGCAACCTGTTGACCACGGTAAGCGACCTGCGGCGCGACCACGGGTTCCTCCTGCAGTGGTACGACACAGCCAACGGCCAGGTCCTGCGCAACCCCGGTGACGTCGACTGTCCGGCCGATGCCGCGCCGGCATTCGACAACTGTTCCTTCGTGTCCCAAGTGGACAACGGCTGGTACGCCTCCGGGCTGATCGTTGCCCGCGATGCCCTGCCGGAGCTGCGTGGCCTCATCAACAGCATGGTGGCGCCGATGGACTTCGGCCTGTTCTACGACGGCCGGGCGCAGACGCACTGCAACGTCAACCCCGACATCGTGGGCAACCAGCCCACCGGCCAGATGTTCGGCGGCTACTACGTCGGGCTGCCGCCGGACGAGGGCGACAACTGGACGCACTACTACCACAACGGGGCGTTCTACAGCGATCCGCGGATCTCCGCCTACATCGGCATGGGGCTGCACCAGATGCCCGGCGACGTGTGGTGGCGCACCTGGCGCACGCTGCCGCCCAAGGCGCCCTACGACGACTGCCAGGTGACCGACCCGGACTTCTCGTGGCAGGGGCAGTATCCAGTGGGTGGGTACTGGCAGAAGTACACCGACCCGCAGTCGGGCAAGGTCTTCGATGTGTGGGAGGGCCACTACACGTACCCGGGCTCCGACCTCACCTACATCCCGACCTGGGCCGGTGGCATGTTCGAGGCGCTGATGGCCGCCCAGGTGGTGCCGGAGACCAGGTGGGGGCCGCACAGCTTCGGGCTGGCCGACGTGCGGACGGCGCAACTGCAGATCAAGTACGAGACCGAGCAGCTGCACCAGCCGGTCTGGGGCATGTCGCCGTCGAGCACACCCGATGACTCGGGTGGGTACGGCGGGTACGGCGTCGAGGGCCTGACGTTCCCGTACTTCGGGGGCGGCGCGGACGAGAACAACCCCAACCTGGCGTTGTCGCAGTGCTACGCCTGCGCGTCCGAGGACGTGGTCACCCCGCACGCCTCGTTCCTCGCGCTGGATGTCGTGCCGCAGCAGGCGTACGCGAACATCGTCGCGCTGCGGCAGCTCTACCCGGACAGCTACGGGGTCGGCGGCTTCTTCGACGCGGTCAACCCGACCACGGGCGCCGTGGGCCACCGGTACCTCGTGCTCGACCAGTCCATGATCATGGCCTCGCTCGACAACGCGCTGAACAACGGAGGCCTGCAGTCGCACTTCGCCGACGATCCGGCCTCCTGGGCGGCGAAGACCTACCTGTCGATGGAGACCATGTCCCTGAGCTGACTCCCCGCCACTCCGGGGACGGTGGGGCGCCGCACCCACCGTCCCCGGCCAACCATGGGGAAACCCCCGATTCCTCCCTCGCCGTCTGGACCTACCGTGCCGGGCAGGTATCGGTGGTCGGGCGGAGTGGGTGACGGTGATGAGAGCGGTTCTGCGTGCGGCGGCGGTCGCGGTCGGCGTACTGATGCTCGCCACGGCGTGTCATGGCTCGTCGCCGGCGCCCGGCCCGACGAGCTCCGGCCCGGCTCCGGCCGCGCAGCCGCTGAGCCCCGCCTGGACGTCGGTGCTCAGCCAGATCAAGCCGGACGGCACCGTCTCGACCCAGACCGCCCTGCAGGCGTTCGCGCTGACCTTCGGCCCACTGCCCGGCGTGACCGTGCCGGCGGGTGACCCGGGTGTGATGCCCGACGGGACATTCGCGCTGCGGTGGCTGACCGTGCACTGGGCCGACATCACGCAGGCTCAGCGCGACGCGGCCGTCGCGCTCCTGCCGGAGCTGGCGGCGCTCAACGGGGGGACCGCGCGCGCGGGTCTCGCGCAGGCGCCGGCTCATGTCAACGCGGCACCCGCGGTCCTGGCCCGGGCGACCCCGCTGCGCAGCGACTTCTTCTACACGCAGTTGGCGATGCAGATCGCTGGGGACATCGCGGCGAAGCTGAACGGCAAGACGCTGACTCTGGACCTCAAGGCGTACGTGGGCCAGACCCAGGAAGCGAAGGACCTCGCCGCGACGATGGTGCTCGACAGCAATGGTCTGCAGCAGGGCGCCCCGACGCGGTGCGAGATCATCGTCGCCGCCAAGGGCGACGCGCTGCTCGGCGACGACCTGGCTCAGACGATGGCACACGAGGTCTGGCACTGCTTCCAGGCGCAGTACAGCGGGCACGTCGTGTCGCCGGCGGCATCGTGGATCATCGAGGGCGAGGCGGAGTGGGTCGGCGACGCGCTCTACCCGGACGGCCACCAGGTCGCGGGGGGCAACTGGTTGCAGTACCTGATGTTTCCGGACGTACCGGTCTTCACCCGGGCCTATGACGCGGTCGGCTTCTACTCGCAACTGGCCCAGGCCGGCGGCGACGTGTGGTCGAAGCTGATCCCGATCCTCAACGCCACCGACAACGAGGACGCCTTCGACGTGGCGGGCGGCAACGGCGACACCTTCCAGAACCTGTGGGCCTCCGGGTTCGCGCGGGACAAGTCGCGGGGCGACCCGTGGGACATGCAGGGCCCGGCGATCCCGCCGTGGATGCCCTCGCCCGAGGTGGAGAACGTGGACAACGGCTCTGCTGTGCAGGTGGGGGCGTTCAACCACGCGACCAACCTGTACCAGCTCAACGCCACGGCCGACGTCATCCTCGTGGTCATTGATGGCAGTGCGCGGATCTCGGACGGCGCCGGAAACGACTATCTGGTCCAGGGCCAGTCCACCTACTGCCACCGCGACGCCGGCTGTGACTGTCCTGATGGGACGCAGGTCCAGCCACCCCCGCTGACCCTGCCCGGGCAGAGCATCCTGCTCGGCGTGGCCGGCGACGCCGAGGATGCCGGCGGCAGCGTCACTGGCGTCTCCCTCGACGACTTCTGCAAGAAGAAGACGCTGTCCGGCACGTGGAAGGGCACCTGGCACGACCCGAACCCGGAGGACGACTACACGGACGGAACCTTCACGCTCACCTGGACGCAGACCGGCAACACCCTCGCCGGGACGATCCAGGTCACGGGAACCCCGTGCATCACGCAGGGCACAGTGACCGGCCAGCTCAACGGGAAGACCATCACGTTCGGCGCGGTGCAGGGAGAGCGGACGATCACCTACACCGGTCAGGTCAGCACCAACGGCAACACGATGTCGGGCACCTACAACGCCCCGGTCTGCAGCGACGCCACGGGCCCCTGGTCGGCGCAACGGCAGTGACGGTCGGCTCGGGGACGGGAGCCCGCGACCGAACCGGCGGTACGCGGGACCGGGGCGGGGTAGCGTCGGGTGGTCAGCCTGCGCGAAGGGGGTCGCGGTGTTCGTCCAGGTGATCGAGGGCCGGGTACGCCACACCGAGCCCGTCTATGTCGAGCTCGACGTGTGGATCAAGGAGCTCTCCCGGAGTGCGCAGGGTTGGCTCGGCTCCACGGCGGGCGTGACCGACGACATGCGCTTCATCGCCTTAAGTCGATGGGATTCGGCGGAGTCGGCACGCCAGCACAGCGCCCGGCCCGAGCAGGACCACTGGTGGCGCGCGTTTCGCGAGCTGTTCGTCGATGCGCCGGCGTTCCGCGAGACGTCCGATATCTTCGTCGATACGCCGGGCGATCCTGATCAGGCCCGCTTCGTCCAGGTGATGCGCGGCGCAGCCACCGATCCCGGTCGGGCCCGTGACCTCATGGGCGCCCATCGGGGACAGTTGGCGACCTTCCGGCCCGAGGTTCTCGGTACCCTGGCCTGCGCGCACGGCGACGGCACGCTGACCGTCGCGGCCTACTTCACCACCGAGGACGCCGCGCGGGAGGGCGAACGCAAGCAGCCACCGCCCGAACTCAAGGCCGACATGGACGAGTTGAACTCACTCGCCATAGGTCCACTGGAGTTCTTCGACCTACGCGAGCCGTGGCTGCACTCTCCCGCCTGGTCGAGCTGAGGCGTCGAGTCAGGTCACGGGGAAGGGCGGCTGCCACCACGCCGGGGTGGCCTGCAGTTCGATCCGGTCCACCCACTTGACCCACCAGTAGCCGCGCCGGCCGGGCGCGACGAGCCGCAGCGGGTAGCCATGCCCGACCAGCAGCCGCTGGCCGCTGACCTGTGTGGCCAGGAGAAGCTCGTCGACCTCCTCGACCGGAAAGCGGATCCAGTAGCCGGTGACCGAGTGCACGTAGAGGCTGCGGTCGCCCCGGTGCGCGCTCACCAGCGCCGAGACGGGGCACCCGGACCAGTCGTGCTCCGCGTACCACCCCGAGGTGCAGTCGAGCACTGCCCGTACGGTCTGCTCGTGCCGGGCCAGCTCTGACAGCCCCAGCTCGCGCCTTCCCGTGCCGTCCACCACGGTGAGCCGCCATCCGCTGACATCGATGATGGGGATCTCGTCGTCCAGCCAGATCGTGGCGGGTATTGCGGCCGGGTCGGCTGAGACGACCTCATGCGATCCGGTGAACCGACGCCTGCCGCCGGGAGCGCCGGCCACCCGCAGAACCACCTCGTTGAGCGGGTACGCGGCCGCGGCCAGGCCGGCGATCGTGCCCAGGCGCAGTGCCGCGCGTCGATTGAGTTGGGTCCGTCGCCGCCCGAGCTGGTCACGCCGGGCGACCTCGGCGTGCCCCGGGCGCCGCAGCGACCGGACGATGCGTACCGGCCGGGTGACGAGGTGGAACAACAGCAGCGGCACGAGCCCCAGCGCGATGGCGATGTGCCACCACAGGGTCTCGAACCCGCCCACCGAGACCACGAGGCCGGTCGCCGAGGAGAGGCCCGCCACGATGACGGCGAGCACCAGCACGACGAGCGCCAGCGACGCCCAGCGCGTGGCTCGGGCCCGGAGCCAGCCCCGCCGTACCACGATCGACTTCCATGGGATCAGGAAGATGAGGGCAAATGCCCCGAGCCCGTGGCCGATGACGATCCACCGGCCACGCGGCGAGCCCGTGGCGACCGCGCCGAGCCCCGTGGCGAAGACCAGCACGAGCGCCGCCAGCACGGAGAGGTTGGTGGCGCGGCCGGACAGCCGTGGCGCGACGCGGGCCATGCCCCACCGTACGTACGGCGGGTGCCGCCGTGGAAGTGCTCAGCGCACGAGCAGGCGGGTGGCGAGCTCCAGGTGGTGGATGACGTCGTTGGCGGAGGCGCGCCGGGTGACCCAGGCGACGAGGTTCGCCAGCCATACGTCGCCGATGACACGCGCGATCGCCTTCTCGTCCGCGCTCGGCTCGCCCTCGTGCATGGCCTTGGTGAACATGTGCTCCATCTTCAGACCGACCAGGTTCACCTCGGCGGCCGCCGACGGGTCCGCGAAGAGGAACGCCCGGGTCATCGCCTCGGTGAGCTGAGGCTCGCGCTGCATGACCCGGGTGATCCGACCCAGCACAAAGACGGTCCGGTCGTACGCGGTCTCGCCAGGGATGGGTGTGCGGTCGATGCCTTCCTGGATGCGGTCGAACTCCACCGCCAGCGCGGATACGAGCAGGTGAATCTTCGAGGGGAAGTACCGGTAGAGCGTGCCCAGGGCCACGGCCGCCTTCTCGGCGACGGCCCGCATCTGCACCGCGTCGTACCCGCCCTTGGACGCCAGGGCGAGGGTCGCCTCCAGGATCCGCCGTCGCCGATCCCGCTGCGCGGCCGAGCCCCGCTCCGCGTCGGCCTCGACGGCCAGCGCAAAGGTGGTCGAACTGGTACGGGTTCTTGCTGGCATACCGGATCCCTCTCGCTCCCGGGGGAGAACGGTGGTGATGCCCGGATCCTATCAGCGGGGCCGCGCACGGCCTGGCGCCGCTGAGGTGGAACGTGTTCTAATTCCTGGGTGATCGCCATCACCGCGGACGAGCACGCCATAGCGGCGTCGATCCAGCGGCGGGCCGCGGCGATGGAGAGCATCGCCGCCGTGCGGGCGATGGCGGAGGACGCCGCGCACGCCGACACCGATCGACTCTGGCGCGGGCTCGCCGACCTGGGGCTGTTCGCCCTGGGCCTGCCCGAACCGGTCGGCGGCACGGGAACCGTCGTCGATCTCGCCGTCGCTCTCGAGCAGGTGACCGACGCCCTGGTGCCCGGGCCGATCATGCCGACCGTGCTCGCCGGTCTCCTGCTGGCCCCGCATGCCGACATGCCGGCCGTCAAGGATGTGCTGCCGGCGATCGTCACCGGTGACGCGTCGGTCGCGGTCGCCTGGGGACCGGGGCCCGTCCTCGGCGCCGGGGCGACCACCCACCTGCTGCTGCCGCACGCAGGGCGGTGGCTGCTCGTCGCCTCCGACGACCCGGCGGTGAGCCTGCGGCCCTTGCGGCCGCTGGACTTCTCCCGACCGCTCGCCGTGGTGTCATCCTCCGATGTGGACCTCAACCATGCCGTCGCGCTCACGGCCGACACTGTCCGCGACACGGCGGCACTGCTCGGTGCGATCGAGGCCGCGGCGGTGGCATCGTGGTGCGTACGGACGGCGACCCGGTACGCCACACAACGCCGGCAGTTCGACCGCCCGATCGGCTCCTTCCAGGCAATCAAGCACCTCCTCGCCGGCATGCTGTGCCGCTCCGAACGTGCCTGCGCGCTCGCCTGGGACGCCTGTGTCGCCTATGGACAGTCCCCGGAGGAGTTCCCGCTCGCGGCCGCGGTGACGGCGGCTGTCGCGATGGACGCCGGCGTGGAGAACGCGAAGGACTGCATCCAGGTGCTGGGCGGCATCGGCTTCACCTGGCAGCACGACGCGCATCTCTACCTGCGCCGGGCCATGGCGTTGCGGCAACTCCTCGGCGACGGTGCCGTGTGGCGGCAGCGCGCGGCGGACCTGGCGCTGGCCGGTGTGCGGCGCGGCGGCGTAGGGGTCGGCTGGCCGGGCGCGGACGAGCTGCCGGGCCAGCTCCGCGACGCCGTAGGGTCCGAGGTGCGCCAGATCGCGGAACTGCCGCAGGAGCAGCAGCGGGCGGCGTTGGCCGACGCCGGTCTGCTGACACCCGGCTGGCCACGGCCCTACGGGCGCTCCGCCGCACCAGCCGAGCAGATCGCGCTCGACGAGCAGCTCGTCGCGCACGGCATCGTCCGGCCGGACATCCAGATGGCGGCCTGGGTATTGCCGACCATCATCGCGCACGGCACGCACGAGCAACGGGAGCGGTTCGTCGGGCCATCGCTTCGGGGCGAGATCACCTGGTGCCAGCTCTTCAGCGAGCCGGAGGCGGGATCCGACCTGGCCTCGCTACGGACCCGGGCCGTGCGCGTCGATGACGGTTGGCTGCTCACCGGGCAGAAGGTCTGGACCTCCCTGGCCCATGAGGCACACTGGGGCATCTGCCTGGCCCGCACCGACCCGCAGGCACCCCGGCACCAGGGCCTGACCTATTTCCTGGTGCCGATGGACAGCCCGGGTCTGGAGATCCGGCCCCTGCGCGAGATCACGGGTCACGCGGACTTCAACGAGGTCTTCCTCGACGACGTCTTCGTGCCGGATCGCTTCGTCGTCGGCACGCCGGGCGACGGGTGGCGGCTGGCCCGCGGCACGCTCGAGCACGAGCGCGTGGCGATCGGTCGCGGCGGCGCGCTCGGTGAGGCGGTCGAAGGCCTGCTCGCGTCCGTGCGCGCCGCCGGCACGAGCGAGGATCGCGGCGTGCGGGACCGGATCGGCGGGCTGGTCGCCGACAGCCTCGCGGTCTCCACAATGGAGCTTCGGGCCACGCTGCGTCGGCTCGCCGGCGAGCCGGCGGGCGCGGAGTCAGCCGTACGCAAGCTGGTCGGCGTCGCGCACCGGCAGGCCGTCGCGGAGGCCTCCCTGCTGCTGTGCGGAGCCGCCGGTGCGGCCGTCTGCGACGAGACAGCAGAGCCGGTGCACGAGTTCCTGCTCACGCGCTGCCTGAGCATCGCGGGCGGAACGACCCAGATCCTGCTGGACGTGGTCGCGGAGCGGGTCCTGGGCCTGCCCCGAGAACGAGGGCACTGAGGTGGACTTCGCGCTCGACGAAGCCTGCGTGGCGGCCGTGCAGACCGCCAGTGCCGTGCTCGACGCAGAGGCCATGCTCGATGCGAGCGGTACGGACGCCGCGGACCGGACGTGGAAGGCGCTCGGTGGCAGTGGCCTGCTCTGCCTGTCGGTGCCGCGGCGCCTGGGCGGTGAGGGACTCGGCGTGCTCGCGAGCATGGTCGTGCTGACCGAGATCGGCCGCCGCGCGGTTGCCCTGCCCGCCCTGCCGAGCCTGGCTCTCGGCGTGCTGCCGTTGGTCCGGTGGGCAACGCCCGACCAGCAGGATGCACTGCTGCCGGGCACGCCCGTGCTGACCGCGGGGCTGCGCGAGGCGGCCGACCCGGAGCCCACGGTGCCCGCGACGCGGTGTACGCCGGACCTGGCGATCACCGGGACGAAGGTCGGCGTGGCATATGCCGACCGGGCCCGGGCGATCCTGGTGCCCGTGCGGCAGGCGACCGGGCAGGCCGCGGTCGCCATCGTCGATCCGAGTGCCGCCGGCGTCACGCTGACCCGGACGCCGTCCTCCGGCGACACTCCCGAGTGGACGGTCGTCTTCGACGGTGCCGTCGCGTCCGGGCTGCTCGGCGGGGGCGCTGCGGCGGTCGAGGACCTGTACCGGCTGGCGCTGGCCGGAGCGTGCGCGCTCGGCGACGGGGCGGTGGCGGGGGCGTTGGCGCTGACCAGCGCACACGTCCGCTCCCGCCAGCAGTTTGGACGCAGGCTCGCCGAGTTCCAAGCCGTGGCACAGCAGATCGCCGATGTCTGGATCGCCTCGCGCACGCTGCACCTCGCGACGCTCTCCGCGTGCTGGCGGCTGGACCGGGCCAGCGATCCCCGGACCGATCTCGATGTGGCCGGTTACTGGCTTGCCCGCGAGGCGCCGCTCGCGGTGCGGACCTGCCATCACCTGCACGGCGGCCTCGGCCTCGACGTCACCTACCCGCTGCACCGGTACACGTCGCTGGTGAAGGATCTGGTGCGCGCGGTCGGGGGCGCGCGATTCCGCCTCGACGCCCTCGGGAGGCGCGATGACCTTCATTGACCTGACCGAGCCGCAACGCACGCTGCGTGCCGAGCTACGCGAGTACTTCGCCGGTCTGATGACACCGCAGGAACGGGTGGTCATGCGGACCCAGCGACACGGCCCGGTGCTGCGCGAGGTGGTGCGCCGGCTGGGCCGTGACGGTTGGCTGGGCGTGGGGTGGCCGACCGAGTACGGCGGACGCGGCTTCGGACCGGTGGAGCAGCACGTCTTCGTCGACGAGGCGGCGCGGGCCGACGTCCCACTGCCGTCGGTCACGCTACAGACGGTCGGGCCGACGTTGCAGGAGTACGGGACTCCGGAGCAGAAGCAGTTCTTCCTGCCACGCATCCTCGCGGGCGAGGTGCACTTCGCCATCGGGTACACCGAGCCAGGTGCGGGCACCGACCTGGCCTCGTTGACGACCCGCGCGCAGCGGGTGGGCGAGGAGTATGTCGTGAATGGACAGAAGACCTTCACCACCGGTGGGCACGACGCGGACTACATCTGGCTCGCCTGCCGGACCGACCCGCACTCCCCCAAGCACCAGGGGCTGTCGATCCTCATCGTCGACACGCGCGATCCCGGATACACCTGGACGCCGATCATCACCTGCGATGGCGCGCACCACGTCAACGCGACCTACTACAGCGATGTGCGGGTTGCCGTGGGCATGCGGGTCGGTCCCGAGAACGGTGGTTGGCGCCTGATGACATCGCAGCTCAACCACGAGCGGGTGATGCTGGGACCGGCGGGTCGGCTAGGGGCGCTCTACGATCGGGTGAGCGCCTGGGCATCGTCCATAGGGGACAATCCCAGCGTCCGTCGGGTGCTTGCCGACGCCTACGCCACACTGCGCGTCAACGAGCTGCTCAACTGGCAGGTTGCCGCGGCGCAGACCGTCGATGTGGCCGACGCGTCGGCGACGAAGGTCTTCGCGTCCGAGCGTCTGCTGCGCCACGGCCAGGCTCTCGAGGAGCTCGTGGCCCGCCACGGCGACCCCGCCGACCCGGCGACCGCGCAGCTCATGGCCTGGCTGGACCTGCAGGCCAAGCGCAACCTCGTGCTCACCTTCGGAGGCGGGGTCAACGAGATCCAGCGGGAGCTCATCGCCACGGCCGGGCTCGGCCTTCCCCGCGTCCCGCGGTGAGGAGCCGGCGTTGAGCGATCCTGACCTCACCGCGGCCGCCGAGAAGATCATCGCGGCGGGACCGAGTGCGACCCGCCCGGGCCGGGATCCGGTCAACCTCCCGATGATCCGCAACTGGCTGGAGGCGCTCGGCGACACCAACCCGGTCTATGAGCGCTCGGGGGTGGCGCCACCCGCGATGATCCAGGTCTGGACGATGCGCGGACTGCGCCGGGGCAGCGACGACGGCGACCCGCTCGGCAGGATCTCCCAGGCATTCGCCGAGGCCGGGTATCCCGGCATCGTCGCCACGAACTGCGAGCAGACCTACCACCGCTACCTTCGGGTGGGCGAGGAGGTCTCGGTGTCCAGCCGGGTGGTGAGCGTCGTCGGCCCGAAGCGCACCGCACTGGGTGAGGGCTGGTTCATCACCACCGAGACCACCTGGTACGTCGGCGACGAGGTGGTGGCCACGATGATCTTCCGGGTGCTGCGCTACCGTCCGCCGGCCGCCGCGACCCAGCCGTCGCGGGTGTCCACGGGGGAGATCATCCGGCCGGTCGTCAGCCGTGACACGGAGTTCTTCTGGGCGGGGACGAGGGTCGGCGAGCTGCGTATCCAGAGCTGTGATGCTTGCGGGGCCCTGCGCCACCCACCAGGGCCGGCCTGCCCGGCCTGCGGCTCCCTCGACCGGTCCTATGTGGTCTCTTCTGGGGCGGGCACGATCTTCAGCTACGTGGTGCACCATCACCCGCCGGTACCGGGCCGCACGGCACCCTTCGTCGTGGCGCTCGTGGCACTCCGGGAGGGCGTACGGATGCTGGGCGAGCTGGTCGGGGCCCACCCGTCCGAGGTGACGGTCGGCGCCCCCGTACGGCTCGCGCTGCAACCTGTCGACGACGAGCTCACGCTGCCCACGTGGCGGCTGGCCCAGGAGGAGTCCGCATGATGAGCGCGGAGCTGGGCAGCCGGTTGCCGGAGCTGACGATCGAGGCCACGCCCACGTTCGTGATCAGCTCGGCCATCGCGACCCGCGACTTCCAGGACGTGCACCACGACCGGGACCGCGCGATCGAGCTCGGCAGCACCGACATCTTCCTGAACATCCTGACCTCGACCGGCCTGGTGCAGCGCTTCGTCACGGACTGGGCCGGCCCGACCGCGGTGCTGCGGCGGATCGAGATCCGGCTCGGCGTGCCGTGCTACGCCCACGACACGCTTGTCCTGCGCGGCCGGGTCGCCGCCCGCGACGGGGACGAGGTCGTGGTCGAGGTGGTCGGTCGCAACAGCCTCGGCGACCACGTCACCGCAACCGTCACCGTGGTGTTCCCGTGACGGCCCGGCACCGGCGGGCCGGTGGTGCCGCGATCGTGGGCATCGGGGCGACCGAGTTCTCGAAGGACTCCGGCCGCACCGAGCTGCGGCTGGCGGTCGAAGCGGTACGGGCGGCGCTCGCCGATGCCGGGCTGACGCCGTCCGATGTGGACGGACTGGTGACGTTCACCATGGACAACAACTCCGAGATCGCGGTGGCCCGGGAGATCGGCGCGGAGGAGCTGAGCTTCTTCAGCCAGATCTCCTACGGCGGCGGGGCGGCGTGCGCGACCGTGCACCAGGCCGCGATGGCCGTGGCGACCGGGGCCGCGCAGGTGGTGGTCTGCTACCGGGCCCTCAACGAGCGCTCGGGTCGGCGGTTCGGCCAGGTTGCGCGCGACGCCACCGGAGTCGACAACAGTTGGCACTACCCGATGGGGCTGGGCACACCCGCGGCAACGGTGGCGATGCTGGCCCGGCGCTACCAGCATGTCTACGGCGCGACGAGCGAGGACTTCGGCCGGGTCGCGGTGGCCGACCGTCGCCACGCCGCCACCAACCCGAAGGCGTGGTTCTCCGGTCGGCCGATCACGATCGAGGAGCACCAGGCCTCGCGCTGGATCGTGGAACCGTTGCGGCTGCTGGACTGTTGCCAGGAGAGCGACGGCGCCGTGGCCGTCGTGGTGACCTCGGCCGAGCGTGCCCGCGACCTACCGCAGCCGCCGGCCCTGGTCCGGGCCGCCGCGCAGGGCAGCGGCCCGGACCAGTACGTGATGACCAGCTACTACCGGGATGAGCTGACGGGCCTGCCCGAGATGGGCGTCGTGGCGCGCCAGCTCTGGCGCCGGTCCGGGCTGTCCCCTTCGGACATCCGTACCGCCGTGCTCTACGACCACTTCACTCCGTACGTCCTGATGCAGTTGGAGGAGCTCGGCTTCTGCGGCCCCGGGGATGCGCCGGGGTTCATCGCCGATGCTGCTATCGAGATCGGTGGACGCCTGCCGATCAACACCCACGGTGGCCAACTCGGCGAGGCCTACATCCACGGCATGAACGGCATCGCCGAGGCCGTCCGGCAGGTGCGCGGCACCTCCGTCAACCAGGTACCGGGCGACGGCCCCGTCCTCGTCACCGCCGGCACCGGCGTTCCCACCAGCGGCCTCATCCTCGCCCCCTCCTGACCCCCCTTCTTTCGCGATCTTGGGCTTATCGTCGTGAGTGGATCTCCGATCGCGACGATGGGCCCAAGATCGTGGGAGCGGGCGGGTTCAGGACGGGTCGGCGAGGTCGAGGGCGGCGACGTAGCCGAAGGTCATCGCCGGCCCGATCGTGGCGCCCGCGCCGGCGTAGCTGTGACCCATCACGGAGGCGCTGGTGTTCCCCGCGGCGTAGAGGCCGGGGATCGGCGTACCGTCCTCGCGCAGCACCCGGGCACGCTCGTTTGTACGCAGGCCGCCCTTGGTGCCCAGGTCGCCCGGGACGATCTGCACGGCGTAGAACGGCGGCTTGACCAGCTCACCCAGGCACGGGTTCGGCGTGTTGGTCGGGTCGCCATAGTACCGATCGTAGGCGGACTCGCCCCGCCCGAAGTCCTCGTCGACGCCGCCTCGCGCGAAGCCGTTGAACCGGTCCACAGTGGACGTCATCGCCTCGGGCGGCACGCCGATGCGTGTCGCCAGCGCGGCCAGGGTGGGCTCGCGGAACAGGATCTCGGCGGCGTACCACCGGCGTGACAGCGGCTGGCGTGGGCCGCGGCCGGCGAAGAGGTACCGATCGCGGTAGCGCTGGTCGGCGATGAGCCAGGACGGGATCGTCGGGGCGTCGGGACGGTCCGTGTCGTACATGGCGTGCACGGCGTCCACATAGGGCAGACACTCGTTGACGTAGCGCTGCCCGGCTCCGTTGACCATGATGCTGCCGGGCAGGTTGCGTTCAGCCAGGCAGAAGTACGCCCCGCCGGGCGCGGGGATCGACGGACCCCACCAGGCGTCGTCCATGAGGTCCAGCGCGGCGCCCAGGCGCTGCCCGGCCTCGATCCCGTCACCGGTGTTGGCGAGTGCGCCGACCGTCCACTCGGTACCAATGGGGGCTCGTTGGTACTGCTTGCGCATCGCCTCGTTGCGCTCGAACCCGCCGGCCGCGAGGACGACGCCGCGGCGGGCTCGCAGCAACGTACGGCTGCCGATGCGGGTCACCCAGACGCCGGCGACCCGACCGTTGTCGACCTGCACGTCGAGCAGCGGGGTCTCCAGCCAGACCGGGACCCCTGCGCGCTGCAGTCCGACCCGGAGCCCTGCCGCGAGTGCCTGGCCCATGGTGAGTAGCCGTGCGCCCCGTGCCCGGCCCGCGAGGGCCCGCAGCGCGACCCGTGCCGCGGCAGCGACGGCACGCGGGTGGCGCGTGCCGAGGCTGAGCCACCGGTAGTCCCGGGCGGTGATCGCCATCGATCCCGGTGCGGCGAGATAGGGCGGGTTGAGCCGCCCGAGCTCGTCGCCGAGCAGGTTGCCGTCCAGCGGGCGCGGCTCGACCGTGCGCCCCAGGGGCTGCCCGCCAGGCGCGTGCGGGTAGTAGTCGGGGTAGCCGCGAGCCCAGGCGAAGCGCAGCGGAGAGTGCGTCATCAGGAAGTCGAGCATCGAGGGCCCGAACTCCAGCAGGGCGTGCTGCCGCGCCTGGCTGGCGTGGCCGTCGACGACATGAGCAAGGTAGGCACGTGCTGCACCAGGTGTGTCCCGCAGCCCTGCCCGGGCCAGCACGGAGTTGCCGGGGATCCACACGCCACCGCCCGAGCGCGCCGTGGAGCCTCCGAAGGTGGCGGCCTTCTCCACCACGACCACGCTCAGCCCGCGGCGCGCGGCGGTCAGCGCGGCGGTCATGCCCGCGGCCCCGGAGCCGACCACGACCACGTCAAGGCCAGCCTCGCTGCTACTCACTAGAACAGGTTATAGTTCTGGCCAGCGCGATGCCATCCTTGATGCTCGCGCCGATCGGGAGAAGACCAGGTGGCCTTGTCGAGGAGGTGGCCGGAGTGCTCACCGAGCTGGAACGGTCCACATTGGCCGATGCCCTCTGGGCCGCCGAGCACGCCCGCTCGCCCATCGCCCCGCTGATCGAGAGCTACCCCGACCTCACGCCGGCCGACGCCTACGAGATCCAGCTGCACAACATCCGCCGACGAACGGCGCCGGTCGTCGGCCACAAGGTCGGGCTCTCCTCGGCGGCGATGCAGGCGATGATGGGCGTCGACCAGCCCGACTACGGCCATTTGCTCGAGGACATGCGCGTCTTCGAGGACGTGCCGGTGGACGCCGGCCGGTACTGCTACCCCCGGGTCGAGATCGAGGTGGCGTTCCTGCTCGGCCGCGACCTGCCCGGGAAGGTGTGCACCGAACAGGACGTACTCGCGGCCACCGAGGCGTTCGCGCCCTCGATCGAGCTCATCGACAGCCGCATCGTCGACTGGCGGATCAGCATCGCCGACACGATCGCTGACAACGCGTCCTCGGCCGGTTTCGTGGTCGGCACGGGTCGGGTCAAGCCGACGGACATCGACATCACGGGCATCGACGCCGCCCTGGCTCGCGACGGGGAGCTCGTGGCCCAGGGACGATCGGATGCCGTGCTCGGCAACCCGGTCACGGCCGTGGCCTGGCTTGCCCGTACGGTCGCGGCCTTCGGGGTCCGGCTGCGCGCCGGCCATCTCATCCTGCCCGGCGCCTGTGCGCGGGCCATCGACGCGCGCCCCGGCGACCAGTTCCGGGCCACCTTCGCCGGCCTGGGCGAGGTGTCGCTCTCCTTCGCCCCTGAGCCCCTCCCCGTTGATCTAGGGCTAGGGACCGTGGTTTGATCTCCGACCACGGTCCTGCGCCCTAGATCAACGCTCAGGGGGCGGCGGGGGCGTCGTAGGTGAAGCTGGCGTGCTCCGTGCGCGGGATCGCCTGGCAGGCCAGGGTCCAGTTCTCCGCGAAGTCCTCCTCCTCGAGGATCTCGTTGTGCACCAGCTCGACCTCGCCCTCGAGGATGCGCAGCATGCACGCGCCGCAGTTGCCCTGGCGGCACGAGTGCGGCGCGTTGAGTCCGGCGTCGAGCAACACGTCGAGCAGGCGCTTGCGGGCGGGCCAGACGAAGCGGTGGACCTGGCCATCGAAGTCGACCTGGGCGGTCGCCGTGAACCCCGGACCGTCCGCGGCCGGCTCCTGCTCCTCCACAGTGAACCGTTCGATATGGACCTTCTCGGCGGGCGTGCCGATGCCGGCCAGGACCTTCCCGACGAGAGCCATGTACGGTTCTGGGCCGCAGACGAAGGCTTCCCGGCCGGCGTACTCCTGGACCAGGCCGGTGAGCTGCTCAACCGTGGGATATCCCGCATCGGCATCGAGCCAGTGCTCGACCCGCAGGCGATGCGGATGCGACCGTACGAGCTTGTCCAGTTCGGAGCCGAAGATGACCGAGTCCGCGTCGCGGTTGGCGTAGATCAGGGCGACCTGGCCCACACCACCGGCCAGGGCAGCCTTGACGATGGAGATGACCGGCGTGATCCCGCTGCCACCGGCGAACAGGAGCAGGTCCTCGTCGAGGGAGGCGGGCGTGAACGAGCCCGCCGGCGGCAGGATGTCCACAGTGGAGCCGGGCCGTACGTTGTCGCAGATCCAGTTCGAGACGTACCCGTCCGGCACTCGCTTGACCGTCACCGTGAGCCGCTCGTCGGTCTGGGGCGCGCTGGACAGCGAGTAGCAGCGCGACACGTGGCCACGCCCGGCGTGCGGGACCCGTACGGTCAGGAACTGACCCGGCCGGTAGGCGAATGGCTCGGCGAGCACGAGCGAGCAGGTGTCGGCCGTCTCCGCCACAACCTCGACAACCGTCACCTTGTGGAGGGCCGGGCGGCTCACGGTGGCGCCTCGGAGGGGGCCACGCACAGCCTGCCCACGGCCACCGCGCGGTCGATGCTGGCGCGCAGTCGGCCGCACGCCGGGACCAGGGCCGAGGTCAGGCCCGTGCCGCGGTGCATCGCGAACTCGTCGCATCGCGCGGCGGCGGCGACCGTCCATTGGACGCTCGTGTGCTCCCCACTGTTCTTCTTCACCCGGACCACGACCCCGCAGTGGTCGCACGCGAGGTCGGCCAGCCAGCCCTCGAGGTAGCGCCGGCGATCCTCCAGCGTCTGCGGTCGGGTCATGACGCGGGCACGTTCTCGGTCGCGCGCCGGGCGAGGTTCTCGGCGACCTCGGCCTCCCAGGCGGCCACCGCAGCAGTCGTATCCACCTCGTACTCGAAGCGGGCCACCATGTCGTCGGTGACATCCTCGACGTCCACATAGAACTGCTCGTACCACCGGCGCAACTGATAGACCGGCCCGTCCTCGGCACAGAGCAGGGGATTGTCCACTTTGCTCTTGTGCTTCCAGACCTCGACGTCCTGCAGAAAGCCCACGCCGATGCTGCGGCTCATCTTGCGCGCGACCCGGTCGGCCTGCTCGCGCGACAGGCCAGGCAGCCGCTCGACGATGATGCCCCACTGCAGCACGAACGAGGTCGGGCTGACCGGGTAGTGGCAGTTGATGAGGACGCTGTTCACCTCGATGCCGTGGTAGTCGTGGTAGAGGTTGTCGATCATGTAGGACGGGCCGTAGTAGGCGGCCTCTGACCGCATTCGCGAATCACCGGAGTACGCGCCCTCGCTGATGTCGGGGCGGCCCCGGGTGGTCAGGTACTGCGACGCGATGTGGCCCTCGAACACGTTCTTGAAGTAGGTCGGGAAGCCGAAGTGGATGTAGAAGAAGTGCGCCATGTCGACGACGTTGTCCATGACCTCGCGGCAGTTCGACCCGTCGATGGCCACGCTGTCCCAGGACCAGTCGCTCCAGTCGTCGGAGAAGGCGCCGGCGATGCGCGGGATCGTGACCTCGGGTGGCGGCGGATTGCCCTGCGGGTCGTGCCAGACGAAGAGCTGCCGGTTCTCCTCCAGGGTCAGCCAGGACCGGGTGCGGGCGCGCGGCGGCACCCGCTTGGCGTAGGGGATGTGCCGGCAGCGTCCGTCGCCCGACCAGCGCCAGTCGTGGAACGGGCAGGCCACCGCGTCGCCCTTGACGGTGCCCATCGTCAGGTCGCCGCCCATGTGCCGGCAGTACCCGTCGAGGACCTTGAGCGCGCCCGATGAGTCCGCGAAGACGACGAGTTTGGTGCCGAACGCGTGGATCGCGTGCGGCTTGCCGTCCCGGAAGGGTTCGGCCAGGCCCAGGCAGTGCCAGCCCCGCGCGAACCGGGTCTGGGTCTGCCCGACATCGATGACCCGCACCTCGTCCGGCTCGCGCATTCTTGGTCGCCTCCGCGGCTCGCCACGAAACTAGAACATGTTCTACCATAGTCGCAGTCAGTGCTCAGCGGTAGCGGGCGGAGGGCAGACGTGATGGGTGAAGACCAGGCGGTCAAGGTCGCCGCCGCGGTGGAGGATCTGCTCCCCGTGCTCCGGGAACGCGCGCAGGAGACCGAGGACCATCGGTCGTTGCTCCCGCAGAGCGTCGCGGAGCTGGAACAGGCCGGGGTCTTCCGATTGCTGCAGCCGGCGCGATGGGGCGGTTACGAGGCGGACCCCGTGACCTTCCTCGACGTGATCCGGGCGATCGCCAGCGCATGCGGCTCGACCGGCTGGGTCGCCTCCGTCGTCGGCGTGCACAACTGGCAGCTCGCGCTCTTCCCCGACCAGGCACAGCAGGACATCTGGAGCGCGGATTCCGCTACCCGCGCCTCGTCGTCCTACGCCCCGACGGGCACCGCGAGGATGGTCGATGGCGGTTATGAGCTTGACGGTCGGTGGAGCTTCTCCTCCGGGTGCGACCACGCCACCTGGGTGCTGCTGGGCGGCATCGTGACCGACGCCGACGACAAGCCCATCGACTTCTGCACCTTCCTCGTGCCGAGGAGTGACTACGCGATCGAGGATGTCTGGCACACCGTGGGCCTGCGGGGCACCGGCAGCAACGACATCGTGGTGGACCACGCCTTCGTCCCGGTGCACCGGGCGTTGAGCTTCACCGACACGGCCCGGTGCGCCTGCCCGGGCCAGGAGCTGAACACCGCGCCGCTCTACCGGATCCCGTACGGATCGCTGTTCGCGTACGCCATCACCACACCGATCATCGGGATGGCGACCGGGGCGTACGAGGCGCACGTGGCGTACATGCAGACCCGGGTGCGCGCGTCGTACAAGGGGGTCAGGGCGGCCCAGGATCCGCACTCCCAGGTCCGGGTCGCCGACGCCGCTGGCGAGATCGACTCCGCCTGGCTGGCGCTGGAGAACAACTTCCGTGAGCTCATGCGCTACGCCAGCGCCGGCGAGAAGATCCCGATGCGGCTGCGGGCACGGGTGCGTCGCGACCAGGTGCGCGGGACGGCCTCGGCGATCCACGCGGTGGACCGGCTCTTCGAGAACTCCGGTGGTCGGGCGCTGGCGCTCGGCATGCCGATCCAGCGGTTCTGGCGCGACGCCCACGCCGGCCGGGTGCACGCCATCAACGACGTCGAGCGGGCGCTGTCGATGTTCGGCACATTCGAGTTCGGCATGCCCATCGCCGACGCCATGCTGTAGAAGGAGATGCGCGCCGATGACCACTGTGGACGCGACCGTCGACTTCGACTCGACGAGCCGCTTCGCCGACGTGCCGGGCACGAGGCTGCACTATCACGACACCGGCGGGACCGGCACTCCCTTGGTTGTCCTGCACGGCGGCGGGCCGGGCGCCTCGGCGTGGAGCAACTTCGGCCGCAACGTCCCGGTCTTCGCCCAGCGGTACCGGGTCCTCGCGGTCGACCAGCCGGGGTTCGGCCGCTCGGTGACCAACGGCATCGCCGGCAACTACTTCACGCATGCCGCGGACGCGCTGAAGGCCCTGCTCGACGTGCTCGGTATCGCGAAGGTGCACCTGCTCGGCAACTCGCTGGGTGGTGGGACCGCCGTACGTTTCGCGCTGAGCTACCCGGGCCGGGCCGAGCGGCTGGTGCTCATGGGGCCGGGCGGGTTGAGCATCAACGTCTTCGCGCCCGACCCGACCGAGGGCGTCAGGCGGATCAGCGACTTCGCCACGGACCCCACGCCGCAGAAGCTCGCCGCGTTCCTGCGCACGCTGGTCTTCAACCAGTCGCTCGTCACGGACGACCTGGTGCAGGAGCGGTTCGCCGCCGCGAGCCAGCCAGAGGCGTTGGCGAGCCTCGCGGCGTTCGGCAGGTCGTTCTATGACCCCGCGACCTTCGAGGACGGGATGCTGTGGCGTCAGGCGCATCGGCTGCGCCACGAGGTACTGCTGATCTGGGGCCGCGAGGACCGGGTCAACCCGCTCGACGGCGCGCTCGTGGCGCTCAAGACGATCCGCAAGGCGCAACTGCACGTCTTCTCCGGCTGCGGGCACTGGGCGCAGGTAGAGAAGTTCGACGAGTTCAACCAGTTGGCTCTGTCCTTCTTGGAGCGTCCACGATGAGCGGCATCATCTCCCTGGGCTACGTGCGGATCGAGGCGCGCGACCTCGACGCCTGGCGCCGGTTCGGCACGGACGTGCTCGGCGCGGTCGAGGGCACCGGGCCTGACCCGTCAGCCCTGTACCTGCGATTGGACGAGTTTCCGGCGCGACTCGTCGTCCTACCGGGGGAGAAGGACCGGTTGGTCACGATCGGCTTCGAGGCGCCGACGGCCGAGGACGTGGCACGGATCGCGGGGCGGCTCGACCGCGCCGGCATCGCCGCCAAGCAGGCCAGTGCCGAGGAACTGGCCGACCGGCGAGTCTGCGACCTTGTCCGGTTCGACGACCCGTACGGCAACGCGGTCGAGGTCTTCAGCGGCGCGTTCCTCGACGGCACGCCGTTCCTGAGTCCGGTTGGCGCACGGTTCGTCACCGGCACGGGCGGCATGGGGCACGTGGTGATCGGCACGGCCGACGTTGACCCCGGCCTGGCCTTCTACCGCGACGTGTTGGGCTTGCGTCTGCGCGACACCATGCAGGTCCCGGCCTTCGCGGCTGGCCTGGCCGAGTCGGCTGGTCCACTGTGGATGAAGTTCCTCGGCTGCGGACCTCGTCACCACAGCCTGGCGCTGGCACCCTTCACCCACCCGACCGGCATCATCCACGTGATGGTCGAGGTGGACACGCTGGACAACGTGGGCCGGGCCGTCGACCGGGCCAGCGCGACCAGGGGGGTGCTCGCGTCCACGATGGGCCGGCACGCCAACGACAACATGGTCTCGTGCTATCTGAACACGCCGAGCGGCTTCATGATCGAGTACGGCTACGACGGGATCACGGTCGCCGACGACGAGGCCTGGGTACCCCACGTCACCGGGGCGCACACCGTATGGGGACACCGCTGGCTGCGAGGCGGTGGCGGGCACTGATGGGCGCGGGCGGTACTGTACGCGCTGTGCCCGCAGTCGACTCCGCTGCCTACCGCCAGGTCCTCGGCCATTTCTGCACCGGCGTCACCGTGGTGACGAGCCTCGACGCCGGTGGCGCTCCCGTGGGCTTCGCCTGCCAGGCGTTCGCGGCGCTGTCGCTCGAACCGCCGCTCGTGCTGTTCTGCCCGGGGTCCACGTCGACCACCTGGCCCCAGATCGAGCGTTCCGGCCACTTCTGCGTCAATGTCCTCGCCGAGGAGCAGCGCGAGATCTCCCGGGTCTTCGGCCGCAGCGGCGCGGGCAAGTTCGATGGCGTCCGCTGGTCGCCGGCTGCCAGCGGGGCACCCGTGCTCGACGGGGTGCTCACCTGGGCCACCTGCCGCATCGAGGGCACGTTCCCCGCGGGGGACCACCAGATCGTCATCGGCCTGGTGACCGAACTCGGCGAGTGTCGCGAAGGCCGTCCCCTGCTGTTCTACAAAGGACGGTACACGGGTACCTCGGACACGTCCCCGTACGAGCAGCCCGAGGTCATCGACACGCTCCTGGCCTGGCCCCGCCACACCGACTGGATGTAGCGGCCCCCCTTTCCCGCGATCTTGGGGTTATCGTCGCGAGTGGATCTCCGATCACCGCGATAAGCCCAAGATCGCGGGGCCATGGCGGCGGCGGGCGATGGCGTGGCGCAGCGTACGGACGATCGCGCCGGGGTCGTGGTAGAGCTCAGCGTCGGTGAAGTAGCGCATGAGCCAACCTCGTTCGTCGAGCCAGTTGTGCCGTCTGCGGTCGCGTCGCACGCTGGGGCGACCCAGGTGGGAGGCGCCGTCGTACTCCGCCGCGACCTTGTGTTCGGGGTCGGCGAGGTCGAGTCGATACCTGACGTACTCGCCGCCGTCGTCGAGCACGGGGTACTGCGGTACGAAAGACGTCAGCAGGGCGGCGTCATGGAGCAGCAGGCGCAGGTGACTCTCCTGCGCGCACTCGGCGCGTCCGTCAGCCAGGCCCACGAGTTCCCGGGCCCGGCGAGCGCCAGCCAACCCCCTGTGCCGGAGGACCTCTGCCGCGAGGGCATCGGCGTCGCTCGCCTTGGCGAAGAGTGCGGCATCCATCGTGGACAGTGCTTGCGGGCGCGGCAGGACACGCGCCAGGTCGATGGCCGTGCGGGCCGGTGGAGTGCAGGGGGTGCCGGACCAGAGCATCGGCTCAGCGACTGGCAGGACGGACTGATGCACCCGGATCCCTGGCCGCCACGGGAAGTTGCTGCCACAGGGCACCACGACGTGGATCCTGGCGTCCTCGACGACCCCGAAGCCGTGCAGCGCCGCGGCTGTCTGGAAGCCGATGACCGCTCCCGGGTGGCACTGGACCAGCGCGGCCCGGCACCGGTCGAGCAGATCGGTGCCGCCGAGCAGGTAGGTGCCATGATGCGCGCGATCGATCCGTCCGTGGTCGGACCGCCACCGGGCGGACGCTGGCGTCAAGCCGTGGCTGGCGAGTTCCGCGGCGGGGACCACGGTCGCGTAGCCGCGCAACTGCTCCGGGTAGGCGCGGGCATCGTTGTAGAGATCCACGCCGAGAGCATCCGCTCACGCGACGCCGGCCGCGCGGGTCGCATCAAGATCTGTGGATAACTTTGCCCTGTGGATAACCGCGGGGTTCTCACCAGGTGGAGACGCCGCCCCGCCCCCCGCACGCGATCTTGGGCATATCGTCGTGATTGGAGATCGACTAGCAGCGATAACCCCAAGATCGCGGGAAACAATAGGGGTCAGAGGCGTTCGAGGATGGTGCCGGTGGCCATGGCTCCGCCCGTGCACATGCTGACCAGGGCGGTGGACGCGTCGGCGCGCTCCAGCTCGTGCAGCGCGGTGGTGACCAGGCGGGCGCCGGTGCTGCCGACGGGATGCCCGAGGGCGATCGCCCCTCCGTTGACGTTGACCCGCTCCGGGTCCGGCTGGTGGACGCTCGCCCACGACAGGACGACCGACGCGAACGCTTCGTTGATCTCGAAGATGTCGATATCGGCGATAGCCATGCCGCCGCGCTCGAGCACCCGTTGGGTGGCGGTGATCGGGCCATCGAGATGGTAGTACGGCTGGGCCCCCACGAGGCACTGGGCGACGATCCGTGCCCGGGGGCGCAGCCCGAGCCCGGTGGCCCGGTCCGCGTCCACGATGAGCAGGGCCGCCGCGCCATCCGAGATCTGCGACGACGTACCGGCGGTGTGGAGCCCGTCCTCGAGCACCGGCGTGAGGCCGGCGAGACTCTCCACAGTGGTCTCTCGTAGGCCCTGATCGCGGGAGACGGCCTGGATCTGCCCCGTGGGCCGGCCGCTCGGATCCAGCACCGGCGCCGTCACCGGCACCACCTCGCGGGCGAAGCGCCCCTCGGCCCACGCGGTAGCGGCCTTCGCCTGCGACTGGGCGCCGAACGTGTCCAGTTCCGCGCGGGTGAAGCCGCGCAGACGCGCGATCCGTTCCGCGGCAAGGAATTGGTTGGGCATGTCGACGGTCCACGAGTCGGGGCGGGGCGCGCCGGACTCGACACCCCGGTTCCTGCCGAGGGGCACGCGGCTCATCGCCTCGACGCCGCAGGCGATGCCGACCTCGATCGCGTCAGCGGCGATGAGCCCGGCGATGAGGTGCGCCGCCTGCTGTGCCGACCCGCACTGGGCGTCCAGGGTGAGGCAACCGGTTTGATGCGTCAGACCCGCGTGCAGCCAAGCCGTACGGGTGACGTTGCTGGACTGCTCGCCGGCCTGGGTGACGCACCCGCCGTGGACCTGCTCGACGAGCGCCGCGTCAATGCCCGCCCGTTCGATCAGGGCCCGCAGAGCCGCGCCGAGAACCTCGGCCGCGTGCAGGCCGGCGAGCCAGCCGCCGCGCCGACCGATCGGAGTCCGTACCGCCTCAACGATGACCGGGGTACCCACCGAAGTCCTCCCTGGAACTTGTGACAAGAAAAGTGGCACTGAGTGTTGTCTGGCATCGAGTGCCATGCTCTACTGGGAGAACCTGTTGCGATGGGAGGATCAAGTGCCCAGATCCGGCCTCCCCCAAGGGTTTGACCCAACAGATCCGTCGGTCCTTGCCCATGGACAGCCGCATACGGAGTTCGCCGAACTGCGCCGCAGCGCCCCCGTCCGGTGGATCAGCCAGCCGCGCCGCAGCGCCGGCTTCGACGATGAGGGGTACTGGGCCGTCACCCGACACGCTGATGTGGTCGCCGTCTCGCGTGACTCCGAGACCTTCTCGTCCTGGCAGAACACCGCCATCCCGCGGTTTCCGCACGACATCGAACGCGATCACATCGACCTGCAACGCACGATCATGCTCAACATCGATCCGCCGTACCACACCAAGTTGCGTACGGTCGTCGCACGGGGCTTCACCCCTCGGGCCATCAACGCCTTGCGCGCTGCTCTGGCCGACCGGGCGCAGCGCATCGTGCGGGAGGCGGTGCGGTCGGGCTGCGGGGAGTTCGTCACCGACGTCGCCAGTGAGCTGCCGCTGCAAGCGATCGCGGAGCTGATCGGGGTACCGCAGGAAGACCGGGGGAAGATCTTCGATTGGACGAACCGCCTGGTCGGGTACGACGATCCGGCGATCACGGACGAGCCGATCATGGTGGCGATGGAGCTTCTCGCGTACGCGACGGCCATGGCCGAGGATCGCAAGGCCGAGCCGCGCAACGACATCGTCACCAAACTGCTCACCGCCCAGATCGACGGCCAGCACCTGACGATCGAGGAGTTCGGGTTCTTCGTCATGCTGCTCGCGGTCGCCGGCAACGAGACGACCCGCAATGCCACGACCCACGGCATGCTCGCCTTCTTCGACCACCCGCAGGTGTGGGAGCAGTACAAGGCAGAGCGGCCCAAGACCGCGGTCGACGAGATCATCCGGTGGGCGACGCCGGTCAATGTGTTCCAGCGTACCGCGACCCGCGACGTCGAGCTCGGCGGCGAGCAGCTGCGCAAGGGTGACCGGGTCTGCCTCTTCTACGGATCGGCGAACTTCGACGAGGAGGTCTTCGACGACCCGTACGCCTTCAACATCCTGCGCAGCCCGAACCCGCACCTCGGCTTCGGTGGAAGCGGCGCGCACTACTGCCTCGGGGCGAACCTGGCGCGACTGGAGCTCGAGCTGCTCTTCAACGCGATCGCCGACCACATGCCGAACATCCGCCGCACCGGTGAGCCGCAACGACTGCCGTCGGGCTGGGTCCACGGCATCAAGGCGCTGCCGGTCGACTACGGTACCGCGCCGCCGCCCCGGCGGCGCCGACCCGCGGCAAAAGCGGCTCATGGGGTCGCCGCGACGAGCCACAACGCGAAGAACTGAGAACCGCCCCCGTAGGCGTGCCCGAGAGCCGTGCGGGCGTTCGGTACCTGATGCTCCCCGGCCCGGCCCATGACCTGCATGGCCGCCTCGGCGAAGCGCAGCATGCCCGAGGCCCCGATCGGGTTCGACGAGAGGACGCCGCCGGATGGATTGACAGGGAGGGAACCGTCGATGGCCGTCTCGCCGGCCTCCACGAGTCGCCAACCCTCGCCGGGCGCGGCGAAGCCGAGGTTCTCCAGCCACATCGGCTCGAACCAGGAGAACGGCACGTAGATCTCCGCGACATCGATCTCGGTGCGAGGATCGGTGACACCAGTGGCCGCCCAGAGCGCGGCCGCCGCGTCCCGGCCCGCCCGGGGGTTGACGTTATCCTTGCCGGCATAGAACGTCGGCTCGGAGCGCATCGACGTACCCCTGATCCACGCCACCGGACGGTCGCTCGCCTCCGCCGCAACCTGATCACCGATCACGATGGCACACGCGCCGTCCGACGACGGGCACGTCTCGTCGAAGCGCACGGGATCCCAGAGCATCGTCGATGCCTGCACCGATTCGATCGTGATGTCGGGCTGGCGCAGATGGGCGTACGGGTTGCGCGCCCCGTTGCGTCGATCCTTGACCGCGACCATCGCCCCGATGTGCAAGGGTGTCCCTGAACGGCGGATGTACGAGCGGATGTGCGGTGCGAAGTAGCCGCCCGCTCCGGCGTTGACGGGCATCGTGAAGGGCGGCTGGATCGACAGCGCCCACATCGCGTTCGACTCGGACTGCTTCTCGAACGCCACCGCGAGCACGCGCCGGTGGACGCCGGCCTTCACCAGGCTCGTCGCCACGATCGCGGTCGCGCCGCCGACCGAGCCCGCGGTGTGCACCCGCAGCAGGGGACGCCCGGTGGCGCCGATGGCGTCGGCGAGGAAGAGTTCGGGCATCATCACGCCCTCGAAGAGGTCCGGCGCCTTGCCCAGGACGACCGCGTCGATCCGGGACCAGTCCGTACCGGCGTCCGCGAGCGCGCGGTCGATGGCCTCGCGGCACAGGCCGGCCATCGATACGTCGCTGCGCCGGCTGCGATGCTCGGTCTGTCCCGTGCCCAGCACCGCCGCCCGGACGGGCCTACCGGCGCCCGGCGCATCGTAGCGAGCGCCAGCGAGGGAGGAGCGCACGCTCGGCGCCGGAACAGGATGTCCGGCCATCAGGACGCCTCCATCACGCAGACCAGGTTCTGCTGCAGCGCGGGGCCGCTCGTGGCGTGGGCGGCAGCGCGCCGGACCCCGCCGCGGTGGATCTGCCGGGCGGCATGGCCGATGCGGGCCAGCCCAGCCACGAACATCGGGTTGGCCGCGAGCGCCCCGCCCGACGGGCTGATCCGCACACCGTCCCGCAGCGACAGTGCCCGTCGCAGCAGGATCTCCTGGTGGGTAAAGGGCGCGTGTAGTTCGACGACGTCGACGTCGCCGTCCAGGCCGGCGGCGCGCCCGGCCTTGGTGGCCGAGGCGGCGTCGGTCAGGTCACGGGCACCGAGTACCGGAGAGTCGATGCTGTGTGCGAACCCGGTGATCCACGCTGGTCGCTCGCACAGGTCGCCAGCGCGCGGCGCGTCGGCGAGGACAACGACCGCGGCACCGTCGCCGATCGGCGCGCAGTCGTGGGCGCGCAAGGGATCCGCGACGTACGGCTGCGCGAGCAGGTCATCGGCCGAGGTGTCGCCCCGGAGCTGGGCGTTGGGGTTGGCCAGCGCCGCGGCACGGCTGCGTGCCGCCACCTCGGCCATCTCCTTCTCGCTCCACAGGCCCCGTTCCAGGCCGAGGCGCGCCTGCAGGGCCGCGATGCTCACCGAGTCCGGCCACAGGGGAGCGACCAGGTACGGGTCGAGCTGGAGCGACAGGACGCGGCGCAGCTGGCCGGCTGACGACTTACCGAAGCCGTAGGCCAGCGCTGTGCTCGCCTCTCCGGCCCGGATCTTCACGTACGCCTCGTAGAGCGCCCATGCCGCGTCCATCTCCACGTGCGACTCGACGACCGGCGGGAACGCTCCGATCGCATCGACCGCGGTGACGAACGAGAAGGCCCGGCCCGCGAGGTAGTCCGAGGACCCGGAGCACCAGAAGTCGATCTCGTGCCGGGAGAGTCCGGTCGCCGCGAGGACCTCGTGGAAGATGGGCACCAACATCTCCACGCCGTTGGTCGTGGTGTCGCCGTGGCGGCGGACCGGAGCCTCGGCGAAACCGACGACCGCGACACTCATCGACGATCTCCTACAGGTGGTTGGCGTACGAGTCGTACGTGGCATCGGGCTCGCCCGAGGGCCGGAAGTGGTCGATGTTCTGCGGCGTCGGTCCCCACTCCTGCCGCGGTCGCCAGACCGCCTCGACGCGCATGCCCATGCGCACCTCGTCGGCGGGGCAGCCGAGGATCAGGTGCAGTATCGGGATGTCAGCACCGTCGATGAGCACGTAAGCCGCGACGTACGGGGGCGTGATGCGCTGGCCGGCGAAGGGCACGTTGACGATGCAGAACGTGGTCACCGTCCCGTGGCCGGAGAGTTCGACCTCGTCCGTGGTGGGCACGCCGTCGGTCGGGCAGGCGCCGCGTGGGGGCAGGTAGACCTTCCCGCACGCGGTGCAGCGCTGGCCGACGAGGCGTCCCGCGGCCAGCCCGCGCAGGTACCGGCTCTCCTCCGGCGATGCCGTGTGCTCATAGGCGAGGTGGATCGGCGTCGTGATCATCGTGACGGCGTCCCCGACGGGCTCCGACCGTACGTCGGGCGGGGCCGGGTGGTCGGCGGGCTCGAAGCACACGATGTCCCGGATGTGTCCCACGGGCGTGTCCGTCCATCGTGGACGCACACGCAGCCCGGTATGCATGGCGGCATGCTCGGCATCGACGGCGTGCAGCATCGGGGTATCCGCGCCATCGAGCAGGATCAAGGCCCACGCGAAGGGCTGCGTCAGCGGCTGGCCCTCGATCGGGATGGGCATCCAGGACCACGTCACGACGCGACCCTCGGGCCCCACCTCGACCAGGTCACGCAGCGGCGCGTGCGTCACCGGGTCGTACTCGACGGGCGGCGCGTGCACGCGACCGTCCGACCCGCGACTACCGAGGATCCGTCGCGACCGCAGCGCCGTCAGGAACGCGCTCAGCGTCGGACTCAGCGTGCGCGTGTAGTCGAACCCGACCCGCATGGTCGCGCTCAGGGTCTCCACCGCCAAAGTGAAACACGTTCTACCCCGTGCGGCAACCCGCCACCCTCTTCCCCGCGATCTTGGGCTTCGCGTCGTGGAATGATCTCCGATCACAGCGATATGGCCAAGATCGCGGCGCAGGGCGGGGTTGTTGGCGTGCTGAAACACGTTATAGATTCGGGCGGTGACCCCGATCCGCCCGGCGGAGCGCCTGCGTCTGCCCGTCCACAACGGACATTCGCTGCTCGCCGGGCTGCGCCGGGCCCACGCGCAACCGGTGCTGACCCTCGGCGAGACGGCGCTGACCGGAGCCGAGGTGCTCGACGCCACCGCCCGCTACATCACCGTGCTGCGTCATCATGGCATCGACAGCGGAGCACCTCTGGGCATCCTCGCCCTCAACCGTCCCGAAGTTCTGTTCACCATCGCCGCCGGCCAGTTGCGCGGGCACCGCCGCACCGCGCTGCACCCGCTCGGTGGCGTGGACGACCACGCGCACATCCTCGACGACGCGGGGATCACCACCCTGATCCTCGACCCGCACCCCGCCTTCGTCGCCCGCGTCCGCGAGCTACTCGATCGGGTGCCGTCCCTGACCAAGGTCCTCGTGCTGGGCCCGGTCCCGGCGGAGCTCGCCAGGGTCGGTGTCGACCTCACCGCCGAGGCGGCGGCGTTGCGGCGGGTCGACCCGGTGACCGTCGCCGAACTCCCGCCGGACCATGTCGTGTCCGTCACCTACACGGGCGGCACGACCGGCAGGCCAAAGGGTGTCATCGGCACGGCGCTCGGGATGACCACGATGACGCAGATCATGCTCGCCGAGTGGGAGTGGCCGCGGCGGCCCCGGTTCCTGCTCTGCACGCCGCTGTCCCACGCGGGTGCCGCGTTCTTCCTGCCGACGATCCTGCGTGGGGGCCGGCTCGTGGTCCTGCCGCGATTCGACGCCGGTGCGGTGCTCGCGGCGATCGAGGAGCACCGGATCTCCGCCACGATGCTGGTCCCGTCGATGCTCTACGCGCTGCTGGACCACCCTGACTTCCCGCGCCGGGACCTCTCCTCGCTCGAAGTTGTCTACTATGGAGCGTCGGCGATCGACCCCGGCCGGCTGCGCCAGGCGATCGACCGGATGGGGCCGATCTTCGCCCAGTACTTCGGCCAGTCCGAGGCCCCGATGGCCATCAGCTACCTGGCCCGCGACGAGCACGACGAAGACCGGCTCACCTCCTGCGGCCGGCCGTCGGCGATGCTGCGCACTGCCCTGCTCGGCCCGGCCGGAGCCCCGGTCGCCCGCGGTGAGGCCGGCGAGATCTGCGTGTCGGGTCCGCTGCTCGCCCTCGGATACCGCAACCTGCCCGAGGTCACGGCCCAGACCTTCCGTGACGGATGGCTCTACACCGGTGATCTGGCCCGGGAGGACGAGGACGGCTTCCTGCACATCGTCGGCCGCAGCAAGGACATGATCGTGACCGGCGGGTTCAACGTCTTTGCGCGAGAGGTGGAGGACGTCATCGCCGCGGACCCCCAGGTCGCCGCGGTCACGGTCGTCGGAGTGCCGGACCCCGCGTGGGGTGAGGCGGTCACGGCACTGGTCGTGCCGGCCACCTCTGCGGCACAGGACCGCAGCGCGCGGGACGAACTGGCGGCCCGGCTGGTCGCCACGGTGCGAGAACGCAAGGGTCCGGTGCACGCGCCCAAACACGTACTCTTCGTCGACGCGATACCACTGACCGCGCTCGGCAAGCCCGACAAGGTCGCTTCGCGGGCCACCGCCGCCGCGATCTTGGGCGTTTCGTCGTGATTGGAGATCGACTCGCGACGATAACCCCAAGATCGCGGGGAAAGAACGGGGTCAGTGGGCTTGGAAGGTGGGCGCGCGCTTCTCGGTGAAGGCGCGGGGTCCCTCCTTCGCGTCCTCGCTGGCGAAGACAGCCATACCGATGCGTGCCTCAATCTTGAATGCGTCGTTCTCGTGCATGCCCTCGGTCTCCCGGATGGTGCGCAGGATCGCTTGCACCGCAAGGGGTCCATTCGCGGCGATCTGGTCGGCGATCGCCAGGGCCGTGGGCAGTGCCTCGCCATCGGGCACGACCCGGCCGATGAGGCCGATCTCCTTCGCCTCGGCGGCGGTGAGATGCCGCCCGGTGAGCATGATCTCGGCGGCGAGGGTGTAGGGGATCTGCCGGGGCAACCGTACGGCCGAGCCGCCGAGCGGGAACAGGCCCCAGCGCGCCTCGGAGACGCCGAAGCGGGCGCTCTGCCCGGCGACCCGGATGTCGGTGGCCTGCAATATCTCCGTGCCGCCGGCGATCGCTGGTCCCTCGACGGCGGCGATGAGCGGCTTGGTCAGGCGGCGGCCCTTCAGCAACGGCTCAATGACCGAGAAGTCCCGGCCGGAGCCGGATCGCTCGCCCGGGTGGTTGCCCGTCATGGCCTTCAGGTCGGCGCCCGCGCAGAACGCTCCGCCCGCCCCGGTCAGGACGCAGGCGCGGATCTCGCGGTCCTCGTCGACCCTGTCCCAGGCCTCGCGCAGGATCGCCATCATCGGGGCCGACAGCGCGTTGCGTGCCTGTGGCCGGTTCATCGTCACGATGAGAACGTGGTGCCGTTGCTCGACCAGGGCGTGGGGCTGCTCTTCTGGCTCCGACACGGGATCTCCTTGCTTTCTGGGGGTTGCTCGCGACAGTAACACGTTCTATTTTCTGTAGATGGCACGCAACATCGCGGACCTCGTGGAACATGCGGTCGACGCCTTCCCCGAGCGCCTCGCGGTGGTGTGCGGGGACGAGGAGCGCACCTATGCCGCGCTCGAGGAGCGCGCCAACCGGCTCGCCCACCACCTCGCCGCGCACGGCGTCGGACCGGGCTCGCACGTGGGCATCTACGCGCGCAACTCCATGGTTGTCGTAGAGACGATCGTCGCCATTTACAAACTGCGTGCCGTGTTCATCAACATCAATTACCGCTACGTCGCCAACGAACTGCGCTACGTCCTGTCCGACTCCGAGTGCAGCGCACTGGTGCACGACCGTGGCCTCTCCGGCGCCGTCGCGACCGCGCTGCCCCACGCAACCGCAGTCAAGGCTGTGGTGGTGATCGAGGACGGCAGCGCCGCGGAGTACGCGAGCTTCGCTGCCGTGCCGTTCGAGGAGGCGCTGGCCGCCGGTTCGCCGGAGCGCGACTTCGGGCCGCGTTCGGCCGACGACATCTACATGCTCTACACCGGCGGTACGACCGGGTACCCCAAGGGCGTGGTCTGGCGGCACGAGGACGTGTGGCGGGCGCTGGGCGGCGGCATCGACCACGTCTCGGGTGAGGTTCTCGCGGACGAGTGGGCGCAGGTCGAGCGCGGCAGGCAGATGCCCCTGACCCGACTGTGCATCGCGCCGCTGATCCATGGCAGTGCACAGTGGAGCCTGCTGCCCTCGCTGTTCCAGGGCGAGACCGTGGTGCTGCTGCCGCGATTCGACCCGCGCGCCATGTGGCGCGAGATCGAGCGCCGCAAGGTCAACGTCGTCGTCCTCGTCGGCGACGCCATGGCACGCCCATTCATCGAAGAATATCTTGCCGGCGACTACGACGGCTCATCGATCCTCTCGATCTCGACGAACGCGGCGGTCTTCTCGCCATCCGTGACGGAGCAGATCGTCACAGCGTTTCCCCACGCGCTGCTCTCGGAGGCGGTCGGCTCGTCCGAGATGGGCTTCGTGGGCATCGGCTTCAAGACCCCGGGTGCGGGCAGCGACGGCCCACGCATCTGCGCCGGCCCGCACACCATCATCATCGACCAGGACGGGAAGAGAGCGGCGCCGGGCGTGGCCGGCCGCTTGGGCCGGGGGGTCCATATCCCGCAGGGCTACTACAAGGATCCCGCGACGACCGCGGCGTTGTTCCAGGAGGTCGACGGCCTGAGGTACGCGTTCTCCGGCGACTGGGCCCGGTACGAGGAGGACGGGACGATCACGCTTCTCGGCCGTGGCAACACGTCCATCAATACCGGTGGCGAGAAGGTCTACCCGGAGGAGGTCGAGGGCGCGCTCAAGTCCCACCCGGACATCTTCGACGCCCTGGTCCTCGGTGTGCCCGATGAGCGGCTGGGCCAGCGGGTCGCCGCGATCGTCCAGCCACGCCACGGCTGCACCCTCGACCTGCCCAGCCTGGAGCTGCACCTGCGCACGCTGATCGCCGGCTACAAGGTGCCGCGCTCGGTCTGGCTGGTCGACCAGGTCGGCCGGACCGTCAGCGGCAAGCAGGACTACCGATGGGCGCGGACCTACGTCCAGGACCACCCACCCGCCGTCGCCGCCTGAGCCAGACAGGGGAGAGTGCGGTGCGGACACCGATCTGCGACCTGCTCGGCATCGAGTACCCGATCGTCGGCTTCACCCCGTCCGAACACGTGGCGGCGGCAATCAGCCGGGCCGGCGGGCTCGGGGTGCTGGGCTGTGTCCGGTTCAACGACGCCCATGAGCTCGACAAGACGCTGGCGTGGCTGGAGCAGAACACCGACGGGCGGCCGTACGGCGTGGACATCGTCATGCCGGCGAACGGGCCCACCGAAGGTACCCCGGCCGACCTGGAGACGCTGATTCCCGAGGGGCACCGCGACTTCGTCGAGCGCACGCTCACGAGACTCGGCGTGCCACCCCTGTCGGTCGAACCCGAGCTGCGCGACGGCGTGCTCGGGTGGCTGCACTCGGTCGCACGCTCCCATGTGGACGTGGCCCTGGCTCACGCGCCGGCGCTCATCGCCAACGCGCTGGGCTCGCCGCCGCCCGACGTCATCGGTCGGGCACACGAGCAGGGGCTGCTGGTGGCGGCCCTGGCCGGGCGGGTCGAGCACGCGCTGTCCCATGTGGACAATGGTGTGGACATCGTGGTGGCCCAGGGGCATGAGGCCGGCGGTCACACCGGTGAGATCGCCACGATGGTTCTGGTGCCCGAGGTCGTCGATGCCGTCGGATCCGCCGCCCCCGTCCTCGCGGCCGGCGGCATCGGCTCGGGGCGCCAGATCGCCGCGTCGCTCGCCCTCGGCGCGAGCGGCGTGTGGATGGGCTCGTTCTGGCTCACCACATCGGAGTACGTGCAGTGGGCCCCCTCGGCGACCGTCAGCGACGCGTTGCTCGCCGCGACCTCGGCCGACACCGTCCGCTCGAGGATCTACTCGGGCAAACCCGCACGGCTGCTGAAGAACCGGTGGACGCAGGCGTGGGCCGACGATGGTGCCCCGGACCCACTGCCGATGCCCCTGCAGAATCTGCTTGTGAGCCAGGCCCACTCGCGCCTCAACCACTCCGGCGACCCGTCGGTCGTCGCGATGCCGGTGGGCCAGATCGTGGGCCGGATGAACGACGTACGCCCGGTGGCCGACGTCGTCGCTGAGCTGGTCCGCGACGCCCGCGCGACCCTGGCCCGACTCGCGGAGCTCACCTGAGCGAGCTCGCCACGTCAGGCGTCGAGTTCGGCGGTGATCAGGGCGGAGCCGATGTCGAGCAGCTGTGCGGTCGCGCCGCCGAGCGTGAGCTCGTGGTACTTGGCGGCGAGGAAGTAGCGCTGAACGATGTGATCGACGTCGATGCCAGCACCACCATGGACGTGCACCGCGGTGTGGGCGACGCGATGGCCCGCGTCGGCGGCCCAGAACTTGGCGGTCCCGACCTCGGTGGGGCAGGGCAGGTCGCGGGCGAGCCGCCAAGCCGCCTGCCACAGCGTCAGCCGCACGGCTTGGAGATCGACGTACGCGTCGGCGAGCCGTTGTGCCACGGCCTGGAACGTCCCGATCGGCCGTCCGAACTGGACCCGGGTGCGGGCGTGCTCCGCGGTCAGCTCGACGGCTCGTTCCAGGATGCCGAGCTGTGTGGCGCAGAGGCCGACCGTCACCCGCTCGCGCAGCCAGCGCGCGGCCGCGGGGTCGGCCAGCACCCGCTCCGTCGGCACGCGCACGGAGTCGAAGCACATGTGGCCCGCTCCGGGCCCGCCCGCGATCTGCTGGGGCTGCACCGAGGTGCCCTCGTCGGACGGGCTGACCAGCGCGACGCCGGTGCCATCGACCGCCACGAGGATCAGATCCGCATAGATCCCCGCCGGCACGGCCGTGCACGAGCCCTCGAGCACGATGCCGCTCGGCGACGCTCTCGTGTGGACGGTCCCGTCGGGGAAGGCCACGGTCAGCACCGCCTCACCCCGGCCGGCTGGCCTCGCCCACCCGTCGACGAGCGCGGGCGAGCCGAACCGGGCGATCGCCGACGCGGCGCCCGCGATGCACGTGGCGTACGGCAGCGGTGCCACGCCCCGCCCGATCTCGCTCAGGATCGTGCACTGCTCCAGCAGCCCGTACCCCTCACCCCCGGCCGAGGACGCAAGTGCCGCGCAGAGTACCCCGGCCTTTGCCAGATCCATCCACAGTGGTCGGTCGAACTCCTTCGCCGGCTTGCGGTCGGCGAGGATCTGCCGGGTGAGCGCGCCGAGCGTCGTCTGCGCCTGCGTCATCGTGAAGTCCATGGCGCTCCTACCGCTTGGCGACGGGTAGCCCGACGCCGACCGCCGCGATGATGTCCCGCTGCACCTCGTTCGTGCCACCGCCGAAGGTGAGGATCAGGCAGGCACGATGCATGCGCTCGATCCGGCCGGCCAGCAGCGCGGCCCGTGATCCCCGCCGCACCAGGGCATTGGCGCCCAGGACCTCCATGAGCAGCCGGTACGCCTCCGTGGCGAACTCGGTGCCGTAGACCTTGGTCGCCGACGCGTCCGCGGGGGACAGCGACGGCGCGTCGGCGGCGATCTTCCAGTTGTAGAGCTTGAGAAACTCGGCCTTGGCGTGCACCCGGGCGAGGTGGAGCCGGACCCACTCCTGGTCGATGACCGCGCGGCCGTCGGCGAGCGTGGTCGCCCGCGCCCAGTCGCGCACCTCGCGCAGGGCCAGCCGCAGGGGCGCCGCGGACGTGAGCGCGACCCGTTCGTGGTTGAGCTGGTTGGTGATCAGCGGCCAGCCGTGGTTGAGCTCACCGACGAGCGCGGACGCTTGCACCCGTACGTCGGAGTAGTACGTCGCGCTCGTCGTGATGCCGGCCATCGTGCGCACCGGCGTCCAGGCGAACCCCTCGGCATCGGTGGGCACGATCAGGATCGACAGGCCGTGGTGGCGCGGTGCCTCGGGATCGGTCCGGCACGCGAGCCACACGTAGTCCGCGTACTGGATGAGGCTGGTCCACATCTTCTGGCCGTTGATGAGGTACCCGTCGCCATCGCGTACGGCTTGGGTGCGCAGTGCGGCGAGGTCGGTGCCGGCCTCCGGCTCGGAGTACCCGATCGAGAAGTGGATCTTACCGGCGGCGATGCGGGGGAGGAAGAACCGTTTCTGCTCCGGCGTCCCGAATCGCCGGATGGTCGGCCCGACCGTGTTGATGGTCAGGAACGGCACGGGTACGCCGGCGACCGCTGCCTCGTCGAGGAAGATGAGCTGGTCCACCATGGAGCGTCCGGCGCCGTACGAGTCCTTGGGCCACCCCAGCGTGAGCCAGCCGTCCTGCCCCATCCGCCGGACCACCTCGCGGTACGCCGTGCCGTCGCCGTACTCGCCGTCGGTCGTGGTCAACGCCTGCCGGATCGCTGGCGTCATGAGCCGCCCGAAGTAGGCGCGAAGCTGCGCGCGCAGGTCCTCCTGCTCATGGGTGAACCCCAGGTCCATGCCACCACCCCCTTCTCTCTCCGCGATCTTGGGGTTATCGCTGCGATTAGTGATCCACTCACGACGAAAACCCCAAGATCGCGTGAAGGGGGCCTGCCCGGCGTGCAGGGGCGGGCAGGGTCAGCGGAGTCTGCGGTGGTCCCAGCTCACGACGGTGCGAGGCTCGACGACATAGGCCCAGCGTTTGCGTGCGCCATGCGCCACGTACTCCTCCACGGCGTCAGCGGGGATGCCCGGCAGGCGCCCCGCCACGAGCCGGCCGATGACGTGCAACCCATCGGGGTCGGTGACTGATCGCACCGTGCCGTTGACCTGCACGCCGCGCAGGTCGAAGTACTCCACTCCCTCCTCCACGAGACAGGTCAGCCGGGGGTCGCGGGCAAGGTTGCGCGCCTTCTGCGACTTCGGGTAGGTCCAGAAGGCGATGCGGCCCTCCAGCAGTGCGTAGTACATCGCGACGAGGTGCGGGGTGCCGTCGTGGTTGATCGTGGCCAGCTGCATCTTCCGTGAGGAGGCGAGCATCTCGTGCACCTCGTCGGGCGTCATCGCCACCGCCGGCCGCGCGCTCATGGCCTGGGACCGTCGAATGTGGACTCGGCCAGCGGGAGCGTGTCCTGGCAGAGGAATCCCGGCCTGGGCGGATCCTCGGTGAAGTAGGGATCCAGCGCGTCGCGCACGGCGCCCGTGGTCCAACCGCCGTCGACGCGGAACGTGGCCCGTACGGTCGGCGGACCCAGCAGCGCCGCCATCCCGCCGTGCACGACGAAGACCTCGCCCGTGACGCGGCGCGACAAGGGGCTGGCGAGGTAGGCGACGAGCGGGGCGACATGCTCCGGCGCCATGGGGTCGAAGTCGCTCGGCGGCACCTCGCCCATGAGATCGGCGGTCATCGACGTACGCCCGCGCGGGCAGATGGCGTTGGCCCGCACGCCGTACCGGGCGCAGCTTCGCGCGGTGGCCAGCGTGAGCGCCACGATGCCGGCCTTCGCCGCCGCGTAGTTGGGCTGCCCCGGCGAGCCCAGCAGGAAGGCCTCCGACGACGTGTTCACGATGCTGCCGCTGGTCGGTTGCCCGGACTTGTGCCGCTCGCGCCAGTACGCCGTGGCGTGGCGCGTGGTCACGAAGTGGCCGCGCAGGTGCACCCGCAGCACGAGGTCCCACTCCTGCTCCGACATCGTGAAGACCATCCGGTCGCGCACCACACCGGCGTTGTTGACCAGGGCGTCGAGCCGGCCGAACGCGTCCACGGCCGCGGCGACCAGCGCCTCGCCGGTCGCCCAGTCGCCGACATCGCCCGCGTGCACGACCGCCTCGCCGCCGAGCGCCTTGGCCTCGTCGGCGACCACGTGCGCCGTGTCGCCGCGCACGTCGTTGAGGACCAGCCGGGCGCCGCACGCCGCCAGGCCGAGCGCCTCGGCCCGACCCAGCCCGTCGCCTGCGCCGGTGACGATGACCACCGCGCCATCGAGAGGGATCACCTCGTCCATTGTGGTCAGTACCCCGGTCCGCTGAGGATGCCGCCATCGACGACGAACTCGCTGCCCGTGGAGTACGACGACTCGTCCGAGGCGAGGTACGCCACCAGCCGGGAGACCTCGATGGGTTGCGCCGGTCGGGGGATCGGCATGGCCTTCAGGAACTGCGCCATCTGCTCCGGCTCGCCGAAGGACTGGGCCGCGTCGACCATCAGGTGCGTCAGCACGGCGCCGGGATGGATCGAGTTGACCCGGATCCCGTGGTGGCCCAGCTCCTGCGCGGCCGCCTTGGTCAGGCCGCGGATGGCGAACTTGCTCGCGCTGTATGCCGCCAACCCGGCCTTGCCGGTCATCCCCTCGACGGAGGAGACATTGACGATCGAGCCTCCCCCCGCGTCCGTCATCGGCCGCGTCACGTGTTTGATGCCCAGCCACGCACCGACGACGTTGACCTCCAGGACCCGCCGGAAGTCGCTGGTGGACATCTCCGCGATCGTCGCGTAGCTCAGGATGCCGGCGTTGTTCACCAGGATGTCCAAGCGTCCGAACGCCTCCAGCGTGGTCGCGACGGCACCGGCCCAGTCGTTCTCGTTGGTCACGTCGTGGGGCACGTAGCGGCAGACGTCAGCGCCGAGTTTGCCGGCGACGTAGGCGCCCTTGTCGTGCAGCACATCCCCGATGACGACCCGGGCTCCCTCCGCGACGAAGTGTCGCGCGTGGGACTTGCCCATGCCGCGGGCACCACCGGTGATGAGCGCGACCTTGCCCTTCAGCCGACCCATGCGAGAAACTGTAACAGGTTTCAGTTCTGGCGGAAGGCGGCGCCCGATGCGGCTCGGCATGATGATGGGCTACGCCGGCGGCTTCCGCGACGCCGTCGCCGAACTCACCGACTATGAGGCCGCCGGCCTGGACATCGTGCTCGTACCGGAGGCGTACAGCTTCGACGCGGTAAGCCAGCTCGGCTTCATCGCGGCCCGCACGACCCGGTTGGAGATCGCCTCGGGCATCCTGCAGCTCTACACCCGCACGCCGACGCTGACCGCGATGACCGCCGCGGGACTGGACTACGTGTCGGGTGGGCGGTTCTCGCTGGGGCTTGGCGCATCCGCCCCTCAGGTCATCGAGGGTTTCCACGGTGTGCCCTATGACGCCCCGCTGGCCCGCACGCGGGAGATCGTCGAGATCTGCCGCCGCGTGTGGCGCAGGGAGCTCGTCGAGTTCCACGGCGAGCACTACCGCGTGCCGCTGCCCGCCGAGTGTGGCACGGGTCTCGGCAAGCCCTTGAAGATCATCAATCAGCCGGTACGCGGGCGGATCCCGATCCAGCTCGCGGCGGTCGGTCCGAGGAACGTGGCGATGGTGGCCGAGATCGCGGAGGGGTGGCAGACCCTGTTCTTCCACCCGGACAAGGCCCCTGACGTCTATGGCGCCGCCTTGGCCGACGGGCTCTCCCGGCGCGACCCGGCACTCGGCCCACTCGACGTCCTGGCCTCGACCCCATTCGCCATCGCCGATGAACCCCGGGCGGCGCTGGACGGTCACCGGGCCATGCTCGCGCTCTACATCGGAGGCATGGGCGCGCGGAACCGCAACTTCGCCAACCAGCTCGTCCGCCGGTACGGGTACGAGCGCGAGGCGGCAGCGATCCAGGACGCCTACCTGGCGGGGCGCAGGGACGAGGCGGCCGCGGCGGTGCCGGACGACCTCGTCCGCGGCACGTCGCTGGTGGGCCCGGTCGGGTACGTCCGGCAACGCCTCGCCGCGTACGCGGCGGCCGGCGTCACGACGCTGCTCGTCGCGCCGCTCGGCCCGAGCCACGCCGAGCGGGTCCAAGCGGTGGAGCGGTTGCGCGGCTGGGTGGAGGAGCACTGATGTCCACTGAGGAATTCCGGGCGCGGGTACGCACCTGGCTCGCCGAGAACCTCCCCGCCGAGCTGGTCGGCGTCGGCGGGCCCGGACGCGAGCACGAGCAGGTCGCGGCACGGCTGGACTGGGAGCGCAGGCTGGCCGCGGGTGGCTGGATCGGGCTCGGCTGGGACAGCCCGTACGGCGGCCGCGCCGGCATCGAGGAGCAGGTCATCTTCTTCGAGGAGTACGCGCGCGCCGGCGGTCCTGGGCGACTGTCGCACGTCGGCGAGTACCTGCTCGCG
Source organism: Micromonosporaceae bacterium (assembly GCA_036557785.1). Classification (GTDB taxonomy): domain Bacteria; phylum Actinomycetota; class Actinomycetes; order Mycobacteriales; family Micromonosporaceae; genus DATBGZ01. The sequence continues at coordinate 31,097 of DATBGZ010000085.1, read as the reverse complement.
CCGACCCTGATCGCCTTCGGTACGCCGGAGCAGCAGGCACGGTTCCTCCCGCCGATCGCCCGCGCGGAACAGCTGTGGTGCCAGGGATACTCCGAGCCCGACGCCGGATCCGACCTCGCGGCCGTGCGTACCGCCGCGGTGCTCGACGGCGACACGTGGCGGATCGCCGGCCAGAAGGTGTGGACCTCGGGCGCGCACCTCGCCGACTGGTGCTTCGTGTTGTGCCGCACCAACCCTGCACCCACCCACGGCTCCGCCCGCCCGGTGCCCTCGGTGCCGAGGCACCAGGGGCTGTCCTACCTGCTCGTCCCCATGCGCCAGCCCGGCGTCGAGGTGCGGCCGATCGTGCAGCTCACCGGCGACGCGGAGTTCCATGAGGTCTTCTTCGATGGCGCGGTCACGGCAGTCGAGAACATCGTGGGCGCGCCGGGTGACGGGTGGCGGGTCGCCACCGCCACGCTCGGATTCGAACGCGGCGTGGCCACGCTCGGGCAGCAGCTCGGCTTCGCCCGCGAGTTGGCCGGGATCGTGGCGGCCGCCGGTATCAGCGGGGCGCTGGAGGACCCCGTGCATCGCGACGCGCTCACCCAGGCGTGGATCGGCCTGCAGACGCTGCGTCACCACGCCCTGCGCACGCTCGGATCGGCACCCACGGCGATGACGTCGTCGGTCGCCAAGCTGCTCTGGGCCTCGTGGCATCAACGTCTCGGTGAGCTCGCCGTCGAGACGGGCGGGCCTTCCGCGACGATGGTTGCCGGCGAGCTGACCGACGCCCAGCGACTGTTCCTGTTCACGCGCGCGGACACGATCTATGGCGGTACCAACGAGATCCAGCGGAACATCGTCGCCAACCACCTGCTCGGACGGTCCTGAATGGAGTTCTCGTTCACGCCCGAGCAGGAGGATCTGCGCACGCTGGTCCGGGGTTTCCTGACCAAGCATCCCGTACGGTCCCGTGCGCCCGGTTGCTACGACGTGGGTCTGTGGGAGCGGCTGGCCAACGAGCTCGGCCTGACCGGGCTGAGCGCCGGCGCCGAGCACGGTGGCGCCGGCGCGTCGATGGTCGAGCAGGCGATCGTGCTGGAGGAGACCGGGCGGGCCCTGCTCGCTCTGCCGTACCTGTCCACTGTGGTGGCTGCCCGGTTCCTGGCGCCCGAACACATGCCTGGCATCGCGTCCGGCGAGACGGTTGCCGCCCTGCACCTCGGCGCCGGGCTGGTGGCCCGGGGCCGGCGCATCCACGGGGTCGCCGACGCGGTCGTCGACGGCGACGTGGCAACGGTCGCGATCGTGGCCGCCCGGGACGAGGACGGTGTGTCGCTCTACGCCGCACCGGTGACCGACCGTACGGAGGTCTCCACATTGGACCACAGCCGGCCGGCGGCGACCCTGTCCCTGCGCGGTGTGCCGGCGACACGGCTCGATGCCAGCGTTGACGAAGCGTGCGACGCGATGCACCTGGCGCTGGCGGTCGAGTCGCTGGGCGTCGCATCCAGGAGCCTGGAGATGACGACTGCGCACCTGCGCGCCCGCCAGCAGTTCGGGGTACCGTTGGCCAGCTTCCAGGCATTGCGACACCGGGTCGCCGACCTGGCCGTCGCCCTCGAGGCCGCCCGGTCGACGACCTGGTACGCCGTGCGCGCCGACCCCTCAGAACACGCGGTGCTCGCGCCGATGGCGAAGCTCGTCGCGGCCGACGCCGCGTACGCGCTCGCCGCGGCGAGCATCCAGTTGCACGGCGGCATCGGCTTCACGTGGGAGCACGAGGCGCATCGATACTTCAAGCGCGCCACCGTCACCCGGCTCACCCATGGCGACCCGGTCACGCTGCGCCGTACGGTCGCCGCCCGAGTCGGGCTGTTTGAACCCAATCGCGCGTGAGACAGGCAACTGCGTCGACCAGCGGGTCCCCACCGCACGGGCGGTAGCAACTAGACTCGCGCCATGCCGAAACGGACGACGGTTGTCGCGGTGTGCGCGCTCGCGTTGGCTGTGGTCGCGATCGCCTGCTCGGGCACGGGCTCGCCGGTTGCCGAGACCTCGACGCAGCCCACGACCGCGACGGCCACCCCGTCCTCGTCCCCGACGCACACCCTCGGCCCGATCGACATCGTCCCGAAGCCGTACAACAAGTCCGGCCAACCGATCTGCGGCTTCTTCACGTCGACGGAGATGCTCAACGGCTCGAAGTTCGTGGACATGAACTTCGCGGTCGCGGTGGGGCCCGAGGTCAAGGGGGGCTCGCTGGCTGACATCGTCCGCGGAGTCGATGTCGACTACACGTTCAAGAGCCGCGACGTCCCGAGGGGAGTCGCGAAGTACGGCTTCTCGTCGACCTTCATCGCCAACGAGGATGAGGGCGTCGAGATCAAGGGGACGTGGTACCGGTTCTACGAGATGGGACGGTACAGCTACTACGAGGACTCCGGTACGTTGCGCCCTTCGCCCGCCTGGGACGCCTGGCTCGCGACGCCGCGCACGGTGATCGTCACGGTCAACGACGGCGGCGCTGTGCCGGAGACCACCAGCCTCGACAACACGCTCACGCTGCACGTGCGGTCAACGGGCTCGGGCGAGTTCGACCTCCCCACGAGCCGGTGCACGGTGGTCTCCTAGCAGACCGGCGTCGCGCTCACCCCAGCGTGCTCGGCGGTGACGTCTTCTCCTCCCGCACGTGCTCGCCGAGGAACGCGAGCACCGTCTGGTACCAGACCTTCGCGTGTTGCGGCGAGAGCACCCAGTGGTTCTCTTCGGGGAAGTAGAGGAACCGGTGCACGGTCGCCCCAGAATCGTCGGCTGGCAGACCGGACGCGGTGAGCAGCTCGTACCACAGCCGCAGCGCCTCGCCGATCGGCACGCGGTAGTCGCGATCGCCGTGGATCACGAGCATCGGCGTGCGGATCGACCCGACGTGCAGGTGCGGGCTGTTCGCGAGCGCGGCCTCCGGAGTCAGCTCGCGCGTCCAGTAGTAGGAGGCGTCCGTGGTCGGCCCGAACTGGTCGAGCGCCCACAGGCTCGCGTGCGTGACGATGGCGCGGAACCGGTCGGTGTGTCCGGCGACCCAGTTCGCCATGTATCCGCCGAACGAGCCGCCCATCGCGGCCGTCCGGGTCTCGTCGATGTCGTCGCGAGCCAGCGCGGCATCGGTCGCGGCCATGAGATCGGTGAATGGCTCCAGGCCCCAGCGGCCCCAGCCGCGCTGCACGAACGCCTGCCCATAGCCCAGCGACAGGGCCGGGTCGGGCAGCAGCACGGCATAGCCGGCCGCGACCATGAGCCACGGGTTCCACCGCCACGACCAACTGTTCGACGACCCGAGCGGCCCGCCGTGGATCCACAGCAGCAGCGGCGCCTTCGCGTCGGCGGAGGTCCCGTGGGGCAGCGCCAGCCACGAGCGGACCCGCTGGCCGTCGGGCGCGGTCGCCGCCACGTCGACGAGTGTGCCCGGCAGCTTGGGCGAGGGCACGGGTCCGCGCAGGGCCATCGCCGCGACTGGCGGCCTCGACCCCGGCTCGCCGCTCGCGCGGAATGCGGACAGGTCGATGCGAACCGGCTCGGCCGGCGCGGCGTAGGAGGTGCGAAGGGCATAGATCGCGCCATCGGAGGTGACGGAGACGTCGGTGAATGCGACGTCCTCGGCCGTGACCCGCTCGACCGTGACGGCAGCGCCGGGCACAGCACCACCGAACGAGACCAGGAACACCGGCCTGCGCCCGTCCTCGTCGGCCGTGACGACGAGCCCCGATCCGTCGGGCAGCCACGCCACGGATTCGGGCCAGCGATCCCAGTCGTCCCCCAGTACGGTCGGACCGGGCTCGCCGTGCAGGCCCACCAGGCTCAGGCGTACGACCGGTGCGCTGGTGGGTGTCGTGATCGTCTCGCGGATGAACGCGACCCACGCGCCGTCGGGCGAGACGGCCGGCGCGAATGCCTCGTACGCGGCGTCGTCGACGAGTGTGCGGCGCTCACCCGTCGCGGTGTCGATCGCGACCAGCGTCGGACGCCGCGCGGCCCCCGGGTCGGGCACGGCCCACGTCGTCACCAGCGTGGCGCCGTCCGGTGTGAGGTCGGCGGAGTGCTCCGCGAGTTGGCGGCCGGCGCCGGTGAGGGGCCGCAGCTCGAGCAGGCGCGGGTCGGGCTCGGGGCTCGCGTCGTCGTCCTTCTTCTCCGGCTTGGGCAACGGCCGGGCGGGCTCGTCGACCAGAGAGCCGAGCGAGGCGGCGAAGCGCCGATCCTCGTCGGGGCCGAGGTCCTGGTCCCAGAGCCGCACCGGGTAGCCGGTGTGCAGGATCGCGGAGACCTTGGCCTCCTTGCGGGCCTTGCGCAGCTTCGTGTCCTGCTCGATGCCCTCGGCGCTGGGCAGCATCGGCACCGCGATCGATACGACGTCGGCCGCCGCCGCGGCAAGCGGGGACGAGACACCACCGGGCGCCGTCGCGATCACCCGCGCCTCGCCGCCACCCGCCGGCAGCAGCCACAGCGCGGGCTTCGGGTCGTCGTCGGCCTTGGCATCGGGATCGGGCCGGGCCGAGGTGAAGAGCAGGTCGCCGGCGGTCGTGAAGACCGCGGACGCCTCACCCTTCGCGCTGCGCGTGAGCCGACGTGCGGGCGCCGCACCCGAGGGGTCGACCTGCCAGACTGCGGTGCCGTACGCGGTACGATCCGGGTCGAGGGTCTGTACGGTCACCACGACGCGGCGACCGTCCCGGCTGGCGGCGAGGCCGGTCACGCGCGGGATCGCGATGTACGCGTCAAGATCGTGGAAGGGAGTAGTGGGGGAGTCTGCCGGGTTGGGCTCGAGCGTCACCCGCCCATCCTGCCACCCGCCCGGATGCCTCGGCCACGCAAAAGGCCGGTGGCGACTACTCGAGCAGTTCGCTGACCGAATCCGCCGTGGCGGCCCGCCGCAGCCACACCTCAAGCTGGTCGAGATTGGTACATGAAGTGATGAGTTCTCGAACGTCGTCGGCCACGTGGATGCCGCGGGCCGTCAGTACCGTAAGGATCGCCCGCGCCTCGCCCTTAGCCTCGCCCTTAGCCTCGCCCTTGGCCTCGCCCTTGGCCTCGCCCTTGGCCTCGCCCTCCGCGATGGCGCCTTCGAGCCACTGACGCAGAACCTCGGCCCGGGGGTCGTTCCTCACTACGGCAGTCACGGTTGTCAACTCCTTGAAGAGGTCCCGTGCCCACGGCCGAAGCCCATCGAGCACCAGGTCATAGTACATTCTCGCCCGGTCCGGGCTAGTGGTGCGCAGCGCAGCAAGAGCTGCGCTGAGGACTGCGGCCGCCTGGGGCGAGTTCCCGTGCGCCCGGGCGGAGAGCATGGCGAGCTCCGGGTGCTGGCGGGCCTCGGTAGCGTCGGTGATCAGTGGAATGGTGCTCGGTCCGACGACCAGCGGGGTGAGCGTGAAGTCAGGGACGCCGACCGGGATCCTTTGAGCCGCCCACTGTGCAACCCGGTCCGTGGAGCAGATTACGACCAGCGCCACCGGGGCCTTGATCCGCGCGGCGAAGGTCGAGACATAGATCGGCCAACTCGCCAGCTTCTCGTCTTCGGGTTTGCGCTGTGACTCGAGGAGAACTCCGAGGACCACGCGATCACCCCCCTCGTCAGCATCGCGTCGTCGTCGCCGCTTCCGCTGCTGGGGTACGACGTCCGATCGGGCAATTGTCAGAGCGACGGCGGCGTCGGCCGCATAAGAGCCGGTTTTGACATCGCTGAAGTCGACGGATTCACAGCGAGCCACGTCGAAGTAGGGGACGTCGACGCCCTGGAGCGCCAGGAGTTCGGCCGCGAAGGCGGGATTTTCTCGAAACAGGTCACCGATGATGTCGTGTTGCAGGGTGGGCATGCGGCAGACCGTACGAGTTGGTGGTGGGGGAGACCGGTGACGCGCGGATCAGTGCGGCCAATGGCTTTCGCGCATGTATCTGTCCACTGTGACCGGTTGGAGCGATCACAGGGGGCGGCGCACGACGGTGTGGGCGGGGAGTTGGCCTCCGCCGTCGACGAGCAGGTCGGCGCCGGTGAGGCTCGCGGCGAGTGGGGAAGCGAGCAGCAGGCAGGCGTCGGCGACGTCGTCTGGCGTCGCCAGCCGTCCCATGGGAATGGTCGCCGCCACGGCCGCGAGGTCCTCCGCGTCGCCATAATGGACGGCGTTGTCCCGCGTATGGGCCGCGCCCACCGTGATGCTGTTGACCCGCACGGCGGGGGCCCACTCCTGCGCCAGGGCCTGGGTCAGCGTGCGGAGCCCGGCCTTCGCGGCGGCGTAGAGCGCGGTGCCCGGAGCCGGGCGGAGGGCCGCGACGCTGCCGATGTTGAGGATCAGCCCGCCGCCGGGCTGGGCCTGCATGACCGCGTTCGCGGCCTGGGCCACGAAGAAGGGCGCGAGCAGGTTCAGCCGGACGATCGCGGTCGCGAGGTTCGGGGAGACCTCGGCCGCGGGGACCGGGGGGCCGCCGCCGGCGTTGTTCACGAGCAGGTCGATCCGGCCGCACCGCCGCACCACGGCCGCGACGGTGGCGCCCGCCTGCTCCGGATCGCGTACGTCAGCGGCCAGGAAGGACAGTCCGTGCGGGAGCGCCGCGGGCTCGTCGCGGGCGCAGACCAGGACCTCGGCTCCGGCGTCATGCAGCCGCTCGGCGATGCGCAAGCCGATGTTGCGCGTGCCGCCGGTGACGAGGGCGACCGTGCCGGCCAGGGGCGGGTTGCCGGCGGGATCAGAGTCGTTCGATGATGGTGACATTCGCGGTCCCCCCGCCCTCGCACATGGTCAGCAGGCCGTAGCGTCCGCCGATGCGCTCCAGCTCGTGCAGCAGCGTCGTCATGAGCTTCACGCCCGTGGCGCCCAACGGGTGGCCGAGCGCGATCGCGCCGCCGTTGACGTTCACCCTCGCCAGATCGACGCTGGTCTGCCTCTGCCACGCCAGCACGACGGACGCGAACGCCTCGTTGATCTCAAACAGGTCGATGTCGTCGATGCGCAGGCCGGTGTCGGCCAGGGCGCCCGCGGTGGCCGGGATCGGACCGGTGAGCATCAGCACCGGGTCGTCCCCGCGGGCGCTGAGGTGGTGGATGCGCGCCCGCGGGGTCAGGCCATGCGTCCGGACCGCCTGCTGCGAGGCGACGAGGATCGCGGCAGCACCGTCGGAGACCTGGCTCGCCAGCGCGGCGGTGAGCCGACCGCCGTCGAGCAGCGGCTTGAGCCCCGCCATCGCGGCGAGGCTGGTGTCGCGTCGCGGCCCCTCGTCGATGGCCACGTCGCGGTACGGCACGAGCTCCCGATCGAAGCGTCCCTCGTCGATGGCACGCGCGGCCTTCTCGTGGCTGGCCAACGCGAACTCCTCCATCTCCGCACGGGAGATGTCCCACTTCTGCGCGATGAGCTCGGCGCCCCGGAACTGCGAGATCTCCTGGTCGCCGTAGCGGGCCCGCCAGCCGGTCGAGCCCGAGAACGGGTCAGGGGAACCGAACTGGGCGCCGGCGGCCATCGCGGCCCCGATGGGGATGGCGCTCATGTTCTGGACGCCACCGGCGACGACCAGGTCGGCCGTGCCCGACATGACGGCCTGGGCGGCGAAGTGCACTGCCTGCTGCGACGAACCGCACTGCCGGTCGACCGTGACACCAGGGACCTGCTCGGGCATGCCCGCGGCGAGCCACGCCGTGCGGGCGATGTTTCCCGCCTGTGGGCCGATCGCGTCGACACAACCGAGGATGACGTCGTCGACCGCGGCTGGGTCGATGCCGGTGCGTCGCATGAGCGCCGCCAGGACGTGTGCGCCGAGGTCCGCCGGATGTACCGCGGCGAGCCCGCCTCCGCGACGCCCGACCGGGGTCCGCAACGCCTCGACCAGGTATGCCTCGGCCACGCCTCGCCACCTCCGCCCTGCGGGCCCCGCTCGTTCGGCAGCTTACCAAGCGGTCGCTTGCTTGGTAAGCTCGCCGGCATGCCCGATCCCCTTGGCGTGCGGACGATTCCGGGGCTCGTGCAGGCTGCGGCCGCTCGGTGGCCGGACCTCGAGGCGGTGGTGGATGGTGAGGTTCGGTTGAGCTTCGCGGCCCTCGCCGAGGCGGTTGAGGACTTCGCGGCAGCGCTCATGGCGAACGGGATCGCCGCGGGCGACCGGGTGGCGATCTGGGCGCCGAACAGTTGGCGTTGGGTCGTGGCGGCCCTGGGTACGGTCACGGCTGGCGCGGTCATGGTGCCGCTGAACACCCGGTACCGGGGCGCGGAGGCGGGCGACATCCTGCGGCGCACGTCCACGAAGGTGCTCATCACCGACGATGCCTTCCGGGACAGCCACTATGTCTCGATGCTCGCGTCCGAGGACCTGCCGGCACTGACCACAGTGGTCAGTGTGACGCCCGCAGCGGGCGCGAGCGACTTCGACGCGTTCGCCGAGGACGGCGCGGTCGTCTCCCGCGTCGAGGTGCGCGGGAGGGCCGCGGCCGTCGGCCCCAGCGATCTGTCGGACATCGTGTTCACCTCCGGCACCACCGGGCTTCCGAGGGGCGCGATGCTCACCCACGAGCAGACGACTCGGCTCTACGCGGCCTGGGGTGAGCTGGCGGGGCTGCGCGCGGGGGACCGGTACCTGATCGTCAACCCGTTCTTCCACACCTTCGGCTACAAGGCGGGAATCATCGCGTGCCTGCTGCGCGGGGCCACCATCGTGCCGCAGGCGGTCTTCGACGTGGACTCGACACTGGAGCAGATCGGTCGGGAGCGCATCACGGTTCTGCCCGGCCCGCCGACCCTGTTCCTCTCGATCCTCGATCACCCGTGGCGGTCCAGGTATGACCTGAGCTCGTGGCGGGTGGCGGTCACCGGTGCCGCGACCGTACCCGTGGTGATGATCGAGCGGCTGCACGCCGAGCTGGCGTTGGAGACCGTGCTGACGGCGTACGGCCTGACCGAGAGCTGCGGGATGGCCACGATGTGCCGGCCGGGCGACGATCCCGCGACGGTCGCCCACACCTGTGGCCGCGCGGTCGACGATGTGGAGGTCCGGGTCGCCGACCAGGCCGGGGCGACACTGCCGCCGGGCGAGCCCGGTGAGGTGCTCATCCGCGGCTACAACACGATGCGCGGCTACCTCGACGACGCGGCGGCGACCACCGATGCCATCGACCCCGATGGCTGGCTGCACAGTGGCGATATCGGGGTCATGGACGAACGTGGGTACCTGCGCATCACCGATCGCCTGAAGGACATGTTCATCGTGGGCGGTTTCAACGCGTACCCGACCGAGATCGAGCAGGTGCTGGCCCGCCATCCCGCAGTGGCCGAGGCCGCGGTCGTGGGCGTGCCCGACGATCGGATGGGCGAGGTGGGCCGAGCCTTTGTCGTCCGGCATCGCGGTGCCGTGGTCGATGACGCTTCGGTGATCGCGTACTGCCGGGAGCACCTGGCCAACTTCAAAGTGCCACGCTCCGTGGTCTTCGTGGACTCGTTGCCCCGCAACGCCAGTGGCAAGGTCACCAAGAACGCCCTGCGCAGTTCGTGAGCCGGAAGATCAGGAGTAGACGCGATGTCGTCTGCAGGGATCTTCCCACGACGCTCGCGCCCAGGCCAGGTGATCAATCCGCATATCGGCGTTCTTTGCCCTGATATGTCATGGTCGAATTGATCATCGCCAGTACGATCCGCTCGTTCGGCGAGCGCTGGCACGCGATTGGTCGTATCTTCGGGTCCACACATCTCGCTATATCGGGGAGGACCAGTGAGACGGAAGCGACTTGTCATGGCGGCCGCGGGCTGCCTCGTGGTGGCCATGGTCGTACCGGTGACCAGGTCGGCTGCCCTCGCGGTGCCGAAGGACCCGTCCGAGGGCCTGCGTAAGCAGTTGGCGGCCGGCTTGCAGGTAGCGCCCAAACACGAAGCGCCCGCGAAGGGCGACGCGAGCAAGGCCCCGCAGAAGGCCGGTCCCGCGGCGGCCAACCCGTTCCTGGGGCTCGTGCCGGACGCCACGAAGGTCGACTGGTACTACTGGAACCAGATCGCGCGGCAGAAGTCTGACGAGCGAGCCGCCAGCAGGCCCGCGTCCAAGTCAGCCACCGCCAGCACGAGCGCTCCCAGCGGCAAGAAGCCGCCGGCGGGTGGCGGGCCGATCCAGTACACCGAGGCCGAGCCAGCCGGCGCCGCCGGTCAGAACGACACACCGGCCACGGCCGAAGTCGTGACCGGGCTCGGCACCGGCGCGAACCGGAGCAACCAGTCGACGGTGCTCGGCCAGCACTCGTCGCCCGGCAGCGGCAATGCCGCGCACCTGCCGCCGTTCGCCGAAGACGATGGTTCGATCCCGCTGGCCGGTGACACGCAGATCCCGGCAGTGAACCAGAGCGTCTTCATCACCGGCGCGCAGATCGGTGACGGCCCCCACGGCAGTAGCGGCGATGGCACCGGCGACTTCGACTTCGTCAAGGTGACGGCGGCCGCGGGCGAGCAGATCGTCGCCGATATCGACACGCCGGAGGGCTCTCTCGACTCGTTCCTGGGCCTGTGGGATGCCGCGGGCACGTTGATCGCCGTCAACGACGACTCGGGCGGCTCGCTCGACAGCCACCTGGAGTTCGTCGTGACCGCCGACGGCGACTACTCCATCTCGGTCGGTGCCTTCGGCGCGACCGTGCCGGCCGACCCGTTCGATTCGGGCAGTGGCCCCGGTGCGCGCAGCGAGGGCCCGTACGACATCACCGTGTCCGTCACCGCGGGCACGGCCATCGCGCCGTTCGCCGAGGACGATGGTTCCATCCCACTCGCCGGCGATACCCGGGTCGCGGCGGTGCGGGACACCGTACGGATTCTCGGCGCGCAGATCGGTGACGGCCCGCATGGCAGCGCCGGCGATGCCACGGGTGACTTCGACTTCCTGAAGGCGACCGTCGACGCGGGCAAGACGCTGGTCGCCGACATCGACACACCGGTCGGTTCGCTCGACTCGGTCGTCGCGCTGTGGAGCGACACCGGCGAGCTGCTCGCCGTCAACGACGACTCCGATGGCCTCGACAGCCGTCTCGAGTTCAACGTCAACGTGACCGGCACCTACTACATCCAGGTTGCCGGGTTCGGTTCGGGCACGGTCTTCCCCGCGGACCCGTTCGACTCCGGTAGCGGCTTCGGTGTCGGGAGCGAGGGCCCGTACGACCTGACCGTCTCGGTCATCACGATCGACCGTGACTTCTTCGCGGTCGACGCGGCGGTCGGTGACGTGATCGCCGCCTCCGTGATCGGCTCCGCCGACACCCTGGTCCTCTACGACCCGTCGGGCAACGTGCTGCAGGGCTCGAAGCAGGATGCGAGCTTCATCTATGCACCGCAGGCGCCGCTGCCGGGCGGTGGCAACGCCGTGCTGGCTGTCGTCGCACCGACGGCGGGTCGGTACGCCCTCGAGATCGGTGGCGCCCCGGGCGCGTACCAGGTGCAGTTCGAGGACTACCGCCCCGGGCCCGAAGCCCTCAAGTCGAAGACGACGCTGACGCTGTTCCTCGACTTTGACGGCGCGCGGGTCAACACCGCCATCTGGGGTGGCGCCGGCGTACGGGACCTGTCGCCGTTGTCGGCCTTCCTGGCAGCGTGGGGCCTGAGTCCGTCGGACGAGCAGGCGGTGATCGACGCCACGGTCGCCTCGGTCCGGGAGAACATCCTCACCGATCTCAAGGAGTTCGGGACCGACCCCACCATCGCGGTGAACATTCGCAACAGCAGCCATGACGCGGACACCTTCGGGCAGGCCAATGTCAGCCGCGTCATCGTCGGTGGCACCATCGCCGAGTCCGGCATCGACACCATCGGCATCTCCCAGTACATCGACCCGGGCAACTTCGCGACCGGGGACAGCGCACTGGTGCTGCTCGACGTCCTGAGCGACCCGAGCGGCTCCGCCTCGCTCAACACCTACCTCACCCCCGCGAGCGACAAGATCGGGTTCATCGGTCGGGCGTTGGGCAACGTCATCTCGCATGAGATAGGGCACCTCCTCGGCAACTTCCACACCGATCCGCTCAACGGCGTGCCGAACCTGATGGACGCCGGTGGTGCCTTCCCCGGTCTGTTCGGAGTCGGCCCGGACAACATCGGCGGTACGGCCGACGACGTGGACTACGACTTCGGCCACGACGTGTACTACCCGGCGGAGGGATTCGTGGGAGTCGAGAACACGCTCGACACCAGCGCCTGGGCACTGGCCCAGGGCAAGACGAACGGAAGCGGCAAGACCAAGTGACCCTCGGCTGCTGAACGGCACCGCCAGGGGCCCGCCGTCATCGGGGCGGCGGGCCCCTCCGGTCACGCCCGGGCACGGGCTCCGATGCCATCGACAAACACTGATGTACAGTCCTCGGCGAGGCGGGCGGCCGGGTAGTCCCGGGTCGGTTTGAACCAGCGCACCGACAGCCACAGCGCGTCCCGCATCAGCCGGTACGCGATCCGGGGATCGATGTCGTCGCGGAAGACACCCTCCGCGATGCCGGCCCTGATGATCGTGAGCCAGTTCGCCTGGACCTCCCGGGCGTTGTTGCCGAGATAGGCGAAGCGCTCGAGTTGGCTCAGGTAGTTGACGTCGTTCTGGTAGATCTCGGTGGCGTACCGGTGCGCGTGGCCGACCTCGATCGAGGCGACCACCATGTCGTGCAGTCTTGTTCGAGCGTCGACATCGCTGGTGAGCACCTCCTTGTAGCGGGTGCGCAGGTCATCGAAGAAGGACGAGATGATCTCGTCGACCATCGCCTCCTTCGACTCGAAGTGGTGGTAGAGGCTGCCCGAGAGGATGCCGACCTCGTCGGCGATCTCGCGAACCGTGGTGGCGGCGACACCCTTGCGGGCGAAGAGCGCGGCGGCGCTGTCGAGGATGCTCCTGCGTCGGTCCGTGGGTTCGCGCGGCGGCATCCGCCGAGTATAGCCAACCAAGCAAGCGCTTGGTATGTTCGGCCGAAGCGACCGACGAGGGTGAAGCTCATGACCGCGCACCACGATGGCCGGCCCGCACGGGACACCGGCAAGCGCATGACCGAGGACGAGGTGGTGGCGGACCTGCGTTCCGGCATGACCATCGGGATCGGCGGCTGGGGTTCGCGACGCAAGCCGATGTCGCTCGTTCGGGCCATCCTGCGCTCGGACCTGGCTGACCTGACGATCGTGAGCTTCGGCGGACCCGACGTCGGGCTCCTGCTCGCCGCCGGGAAGGTGCGCCGGCTCGTCACCGGGTTCGTCTCGCTCGACTCGATCCCACTGGAGCCGCACTACCGCAGGGCCCGGCAGGCGGGCGCCGTGGCGGTGACGGAGCTCGATGAGGGAATGCTGCAGTGGGGCCTTTACGCCGCGGCGTGCCGGCTACCGTTCCTGCCGACGCGGGCGGGTCTCGGCTCGGATGTCCTTCGCGTCAACCCCGACCTGCGACTGGTCGCCTCGCCCTATGCCGACGCCGAGGAACTGGTGGCGATGCCGGCGCTGCGCCTGGACGCGGCGCTGGTCCACCTCAACCGTGCCGACGACCGCGGCAACGCGCAGTTCCTGGGCATCGATCCCTACTTCGACGACGTGTTCTGCGCCGCGGCCGAGCGCGCCTACGTCTCGTGCGAGCAGATCGTGGAGACTGCGGAGCTGACGGCGACGGCACCCGTGCAGACGCTCCGGATCCAACGGTGGATGGTTCGCGGCGTCGTCGAGGCACCCCGCGGGGCGCATTTCACGTCCTGCGAGCCGGACTATGGGCGCGACGAGGCCTTCCAGCGACGGTACGCGCATGCGGCGGCCGATCCCGGCGCCTGGGCCGCATTCAGTGATCGTTACCTGTCGACGGGCGAGGCCGGCTACCAGGCCGCGGTGGCGGCATGAGGATCAGTCGCGCCGAGGTCTGTGTCGTCGCCTGCGCGGAGGTCTGGCGCGGGGACGCCGAGATCCTCGCCAGCCCGATCGGGGTTATCCCCACGCTCGCGGCCCGCCTCGCCCGCGCCACGTTCGCCCCCGACCTGCTGCTCTCCGACGGCGAGGCGCGGCTGGTCGCCGGCACCTGGGCGATCGGTGACCCGCCCGCGGTCGTCGAGGGGTGGCTGCCCATGCGTGCCGTGTTCGACATCGTCTGGGGTGGACGCCGGCACGTGATGATGGCGCCGAGCCAAGTCGACCGCTACGGCAACACGAACATCGCGGCGATCGGAGACCACGCCCGGCCCACCGCGGCGTTGCTGGGCTTTCGCGGTGCACCGGGGAACACCGTGAACCACCCGACAAGCTACTGGGTGCCCCGGCACGGGCCGCGCTCGTTCGTCTCCACAGTGGACGTCGTGTGCGGAGTCGGCTACGACCGGGCGGCGGCGGCCGGGCCGGCGGCGAGCCGGTTCCACGACCTCCGCCGGGTGGTGAGCAACCTCGGTGTCTTCGACTTCGCCACGCCCGATCACCGCATGCGGCTCGCCTCCGTCCATCCGGGCGTCACGGTCGACGAGGTCGTGCGGGCGACCGGCTTCGAGCTCGTGGTGCCCGTCGATGTGCCGCAGACCCGGCGGCCGACGGCGGCGGAGGTCGAGCTGATCCGCACCGTGATCGACCCCGGGGACGCCCGGTCGAGCCAGGTGCCGGCATGAGTGCGCTGCGAACGAGGATCTGCGACCTCTTCGGGGTCCGCTACCCGATCGTGCAGACCGGCATGGGCTACGTCTCCGGACCACGGCTGGTGACTGCGACCGCGAACGCCGGGGGACTGGGCATCATCGCCGGGGCGACGCTGCGCGTCGAGGACCTGGCTCAGGCGATCCGGAAGGTCAAGGACCGCACCGGGGCGCCCTTCGGCGTCAACCTGCGCGCCGATGCCGGCGACGTTCGCGAGCGGGTGCGCATGCTCATCGAGCAGGGCGTGCGGGTCGCGTCGTTCGCGTTGGCGCCGAAGCCTGAGCTCATCGCGCGACTCAAGGACGCCGGTGTCGTGGTCGTGCCGTCGGTCGGCGCGCGGCGCCACGCGGAGAAGGTCGCGGCCTGGGGCGCGGATGCCGTGGTCGTGCAGGGTGCGGAGGGCGGTGGACACAGCGGTCCTGTGCCGACCTCGTTGCTGCTGCCCCAGGTCGTCGATGCGGTGGAGATCCCCGTCATCGCGGCGGGCGGATTCTTCGATGGGCGGGGGCTCGTCGCGGCGCTGGCCTACGGCGCCTCCGGGATCGCGATGGGCACGCGGTTCCTGCTCACCACCGACTCACCCGTCGCCGAGGCCGTCAAACGGCTCTACCTCAACGCCAGCGTGACCGACACGCTGTGGACCGACGCACTCGACGGGGTGCCGCAGCGGTTGCTGCGCACGCCGGCCGTCGAGGCGCTGGTGGCATCGGGGCGGGTGCCGCGGGTCCTGCGCGCGCTGCGCAGCGCGCGGCAATTTCGTCGCCTGTCCGGTACGTCCTGGCGCGGCATGGTCGGGGAGGGCCGGGCCTTGCGGCGCGAGCACGGATTGACGTGGGAGCAGGTCCTGCTCGCGGCCAACACGCCAGCGGTGCTGCGCGCCGCGATGGTCGACGGACGTACGGAGCACGGCATCATGGCCACCGGCCAGGTTGCTGGGCTCATCGACGACCTTCCCAGCGTGGCCGAGCTGATCGAGCGGATCATGGCCCAGGCTCACGCTGTCCTCAATGGACTCACCCGGACCGAGGAGGCCGCTGATGTCCGCGCCTGAGCCCACCCAGACGTACGGCCTGCTGGCGGGGCGGGTCGTGCTCGTCACGGCGGCCGCCGGCACCGGGATCGGCTTCGCCACCGCCCAACGCTGCGCCCAGGAGGGTGCGACCGTGGCGATCAGCGACCGGCACCGGGACCGCCTGGCCCACGCGGCGCAGCGGCTCGCCGAGCTCACCGGAGATGCCGTGCTCGCGGTCGAATGCGATGTCACCGTCGAGGAGCAGGTACGCCAGATGGTCGACGCGGTCGTGCACCGGTACGGCCGCCTCGACGTGCTTGTGAACAATGCCGGCCTCGGCGGCACGGCCACCGTGCTCGAGATGACGGACGAGCAGTGGAGCCGCGTGCTGGACGTGACGCTCACCGGTACGTTCCGGTGCACCCGTGCGGCACTGCGGCACATGGTCGCACGTGGCTCCGGGGTGATCGTCAACAACGCCTCGGTCATCGGCTGGCGGGCGCAGGAGGGTCAGGCGCACTACGCCGCCGCGAAGGCTGGGGTGATGGCGCTGACGCGATGCTCGGCGCTGGAGGCCGCCCGTCACGGGATCCGCATCAACGCGGTGGCGCCGAGCATCGCGATGCACGAGAACCTGGCCCGGGTGACCACGCAGGAGATGCTGGCCGAACTCTCCGCCCGGGAGGCGTTCGGTCGCCCGGCCCAGCCGTGGGAGGTCGCGAACGTGATCGTGTTCCTGGCCAGCGACCTGTCGTCCTACCTGGTCGGCGAAGTCGTCTCGGTCTCCAGCCAGCACCCGTAGGAGCCGTACCGATGATCAGCCTCACAGTGGACGCGGCCGGGGTCGCGGAGATCGTCATCGACAACCCGCCGGTCAACGCGTTGCCGGTCGCCGGTTGGTTTGCCCTCGCCGAGGCGCTGGTCGCCGCCGGCGGCGACCAGGCCGTACGGGTCGTCGTGCTGCGCGCGCAGGGGCGTGGCTTCAACGCCGGTGTCGACATCAAGGAGCTACAGGCCGCCGCGCGCAACGGCAGCGGCACCGCGATCGTGGGCGTCAACCAGGGCTGCGCCGCAGCCTTCGCGGCTGTCTATGACTGCCCGGTCCCGGTGATCGCGGCCGTGCACGGGTTCTGCCTCGGCGGCGGCATCGGGCTGGTCGGCAACGCCGACATCGTCGTTGCCAGCGACGATGCCACGTTCGGACTGCCCGAAGTGGACCGTGGTGCGCTCGGCGGCGCGACACACCTGTCGCGGCTGGTACCACAGCACCGGGCCCGCGCGATGATGTACACCTCGGCCACCGCGACCGCCGCCGAGCTGTACGGGTACGGCTCGGTGCTCCGGGTGGTGCCGCGCGACCAGTTGCGCGCCGCGGCCTTCGAGGTGGCGGCGGCGGTCGCGGCGAAGAGCCCGACGGTCATCCGGGCCGCGAAGGCGTGCCTGAACGGCATCGACGCGCTCGACGTCAAGCGCAGCTACCGGTTCGAGCAGGGCTTCACCTACGAGCTGAACCTGACCGGTGTCGCGGACGAGCTACGGACCCCGTTCTCATGATCGACCTGCGGGACACCGAGCGCGAGGCGGCCTTCCGTGAGCAGGCCCGGACCTGGCTGCGCGCGAACGTCCCCAGTGGACTGTCCTCGGGCGACACCCGGGAGGGGTTCGCGGAGCACCTGGCCTGGGAGCGCCTGCTGCATGCCAGCGGCTGGGCGGTTGTCTCGTGGCCGCGTGAGTACGGGGGTCGCGCGGCGAGCCTGTGGGAGTGGCTCATCTTCGAGGAGGAGTACTACGCGGCCGGCGGACCGCATCGGGTCACCCAGAACGGCATCTTCCTGCTCGCCCCGACCCTGTTCGAGTTCGGCACGAAGGAGCAGCAGGACCGCATCCTGCCCCGGATGGCCGCGGCCGAGGATGTGTGGTGCCAGGGTTGGTCGGAGCCCGGCGTCGGCAGCGACCTGGCGGCGATCACGAGCCGGGCCGTGCGCGACGAGGGGGGCGCCGGGTGGCGGCTGACCGGGCAGAAGACCTGGACCACGCGCGGCGCGTTCTGCACCCACCTGTTTGGACTGTTCCGCACCGACCCGGCCGCGTCTCGGCACGGCGGGCTGACCTACTTCCTGGTACCACTGCACGCCGAGGGCGTGACGGTCCGGGGCTTCGGTCGGCTCGACGGCGACGAGGGCTTCGCAGAGGTGTTCTTCGACGAGGTCTTCGTGCCGGACACCGACGTCCTCGGCGGTGTGCACGAGGGTTGGCGGGTCGCGATGGCGACCACCGGATCCGAGCGCGGACCCATCCTGCGCGCGCCGGGCCGCTTTCTCGCCGCCGCGGACCGGCTCGTGGCCCTTGCTCGCGAGCGCGGTGCGAGCCCTCGGCTGCGGGAACGAGTCGTGCGGGCGTGGGTGGGCGCGCAGGCGTACCGGCTCTTCACGCTGCACCAGGTCAGCGGCGTACTCGACGACGCCGCACCGGGTGCGCGGTCCAGCCTCAACAAGCTGTACTGGTCCGAACTGGACATTGCCCTGCACGAGACCGCCCAGGAGTTGCTCGGCGCAGACGCAGCGCTGGAACAGCCATGGAGCAAGGGATTCCAGTTCTCGCTCGGCGGCCCGATCTACGCGGGTACGAACGAGATCCAACGCACCATCGTGGCCGAGCGCGTGCTCGGGCTGCCCCGGAGCTGACGATGCGATTCTCGTTGACCGAGGACCAGGTCGCCCTGCGCGACGCGGTCCGCGACCTGCTCGCACAGACCCCGGCCGAGTCGGTGTGGGACGCTCTGGCTCGGCTGGGCATCTTTGCCTCGGCAGTACCGCGAGCCGATGGCGGGCTCGGTCTGTCCGATGTGGACCTTGTGCCGCTCCTCATGGAGATTGGCTACGCGGCTCCGCCGCACCCCGTGGCCGAGACGATCCTCGCCGCGTCGCTGCTCGCGGGCGACCCGCGGCTCGGCGAGGTCATGAGCGGCGAACGCAGGGTCGCCGTCGCCGGCCCCGACGGTCTCGTGCCGTACGGCGGCGACCTCGTCCTCGTGCTCGACGAGGCCGTACGGCTCGTCACGCCGTTGTCGTCCACCGTGGAGCGATCAGTGGACCCGGGGCGAGCGATCCTGCGGGCGCGACTGCCCGGTGGAGGCGTGGTCAGCGACGACGTCCCAGGGACTCGGCGGCGCGCAGACCTCGCCAGCGCGGCACAGTTGGTGGGGCTGGGCCGACGCATGCTCGAGCTGACCATCGCGTACGTGCAGACCCGGCAGCAGTTCGGGGTGCCGGTGGGCTCGTTCCAGGCGGTCAAGCACCACTGCGCCAACGCCCTGCTGGAGCTGGAGTTCGCGGCCCCGGCCGTCCTCGCGGCCGGCTGGTCGCTGGCCAGCCGTACGGCCGACGCCGCGCGGGCCGTCTCGATGGCCGCGCTGCTCGCCCGCGAAGCGGCGACGAGGACGGCCCGACTCGCGATCCAGTGTCATGGCGCCATGGGCTACACCGTGGAGTACGAGCTGCACCGGTTCGCCAAGCGGGCCTGGGCGCTGTCCGCCACGATCGACATCGATGAACATCTGGACCGCATCGCGGAGTCCTTGTCCCTGGAAGGAGCCAGGCCATGACCGAGCCGGACGAGCCGGTCGTGCGGTACCGCACCGAAGGTCCGGTCGCGGTCGTCACGCTGAACCGGCCGCGTTACCGCAACGCGCAGAACTCGAAGATGACCTATGCCCTGGACGAGGCGTTCTCTCGCGCGGCGGCCGACGACTCGGTCGCGGTGGTCGTCCTGAACGGTGCGGGTGACCACTTCTGCGCCGGTCACGACATCGGCACGCCGGAGCGGGACATCGACCAGTCGTTCGACCGGAAGGCCGGCCTGTGGTGGGACCACGTCGGCAAGCCGGGCGTGGAGAGCCGGTACGCCCGGGAGTCGGAGGTCTACCTGGGGATGTGCCGGCGCTGGCGGGAGATCCCCAAGCCGACGATCGCCGCCGTCCACGGCGCGTGCATCGCCGGCGGTCTGATGCTCGCCTGGGTGTGCGACCTGGTCGTCGCGGCCGACGACGCCTTCTTCGCCGACCCCGTGGTGCGCATGGGGATTCCCGGGGTGGAGTACTTCGCCCACCCGTGGGTCATGGGACCGCGCTTCGCCAAGGAGTTCCTCTTCCTGGGGGAGCGCGTGGACGCGGACCGGGCCCTGCAACTGGGCATGGTGAACCGGGTCGTTGCGCGGGCCGCGCTGGAGCAGTCCACAATGGAGCTAGCGCGCCGGGTGGCGATGATGCCGAGGCTGGGGTTGGCACTGGCCAAGCGCGCGGTCAATCAGGCCGAGGACCTGATGGGGCTGCACGCTGGGATGGACTCCGTCTTCGCGCTGCACCAACTGGCCCACGCGCACAATGCGGAGGTCGGCACCGATGCGCTGGCGGGGCACGACGCCCGGTCCATGCGCGACGCCCAGCGTCGGTAAAGTCACCTGTCATGACCGTACCCTTCGGCGAGCCAGCCGCCGCGGCCGTTGCGCGGCTCGGCTCGCGGTACCACAGTGCCTATTTCGCGTCGGATCCGCTCGCCGCGACCGCCGATGGTGTCCCGGGGTACGACGACGAGATGCCGGACCCGAGCCGCGACGCCCGCGACCGCGTCGCGAACGAGCTCGGCGCCATCGCCGACGAGCTGGCCACAGTGGACGATGGCGCGCTCGCCGGCGAGGACTGGCTCAGCCACCAGATCCTGGCGCGACTGCTGCGCTATGAGCACGACGCACGCGTGCACGGGCTGGAGGAGGTGGCCGTCACCGCGAGCGTCGCCGGCGCGTTCCCCGGGATCGTCGGGATCGTCCCACTCGCCAACGTCTCCACGCCCGATGGGGCGCAGGCGTACCTGTCCCGGCTGGCAAAGGTGGGGGAGTTCTTCGACCGACTCGGGTCCCGCCACGTGCAGGCCGCGGCCGAGGGCCGCGTGCCGACCGCGCTCGGCGTGCAGCAGGCCATCGACCAGATCGAGGGGTATCTGTCGACGCCGCTGCACGCCGATGCTCTGCTGCAGCCGGCCAGCGGTTCCGTGCAGGCCGCCGCCGCGGAGCTGGTCAGCGGCCTCGTACGGCCGGCCCTCGCGCGCCACCGGGACATCCTGGCGGACCGGCTCTTACCGGTCGGGCGCGGCGATGGGCAGGTCGGAGTGTGTCACATCCCGGGCGGCGCGGAGGGTTACCGGTCGGCCGTGCGGAGACACACCACGACCGAGCTGTCGCCGGACGAGATCCACCGCATGGGGAAGGATCTGGTCGCGCAGCTGCGCGTGGAGTTCGCCGAGCGCGGTGAACGTGTGCTCGGTACGGGCGACGTCGGCGAAGTGCTGCGTCGCCTGCGTGACGATCCGTCCCTGCGCTTCCGTGCCGGTAGCGAGATCGTCGCTACGGTCACCGATGCCCTGCGCCGAGCCGAGCAGGCCGTGCCCGACTGGTTCCGGCCGTACGACATCGCCCCGTGCGTGGTCCGCGAGATGGATCCCGCCGAGGCCGCGAACTCCGTGCTCGGCTACTACCTGGCACCCGCAGCCGACGGCTCACGGCCGGGAGCCCACGTGATCAACACGCTCGATCCCCACCTGCGGCCCCGTTTCGAGTACGAGGCACTGGCGTTTCACGAGAGCGTGCCGGGTCACCACCTGCAGATCGGGACCGCCCAGCGGATGGCCGACCTGCCGGAGTTCCGGCGCTTCGCGTACCTGACCGCACACGGCGAGGGCTGGGGACTCTACGCGGAGCGACTCAGCGACGAGATGGGGCTCTACAGCGACGACCTGGCCCGCCTCGGCATGGTCTCCTTCGACGCGTGGCGTGCGTGCCGCCTGGTCGTGGACACCGGGATGCACTACCACGGCTGGTCGCGGCAACAGGCCATCGACTACATGCGGGACAACTCAGCGCTCTCCGATGTGAACATCGCCAACGAGGTGGACCGTTACATCGCCGACCCGGGGCAGGCGCTGGGGTACATGATCGGGCGGATCCGGCTGCGCGAGCTGCGCGATCGTTGCCGCGCGCACTCCGGCGAGGCGATCAAGACGTTCCATCACGAGGTGCTCAGTCACGGAACGCTGCCACTGGACACATTGGACGTCCAGCTCTCGCGCGTCTTTCCCACCGGCTGAGCACCGTGCCGATGCGGCGAAGGTCGCGGGGATGAGGGTGGCCATGCGCGGGTCCACGGGGATGACGATGTACCCGTGGTCGCGGTCGCCGAGGATCCGGATGGAGTCGGGTTCCGTGTGGGAGCGCCGGGCGATGTGCGCACAGAGGACCGCGTCCACGCGGTCCTCCGCCGCCTTGAGCCGCGCCTTGGTCGTTGCGCGCGCCACCTCGTCGCGCAGGGCGATCCACTGCGCGCAGGCAGCGGCGCCGAAGTGATCCTCCACATGGGACACGAGCACGAGCAGCGCCTCACGCAGCGAGCCCAGCGTACGGCCCCTGCGGTCTTTGTACTTCAGGATGGTCGTGCGCGGCCGTCGATCGCGGATCGACCTCGAGGGATAGCACGCGGGCGATGCGATGAGCACGGCCACCGTCCTGGAACTGGGGCATGCCGCGGTTGGACGGGTGGCAGCCCGCGTGGTAACGCCGGAAGTACTGGTCGACCAGGCGCTCGCACTCTCGGGCGCCCGAGGCGTTGTTCACCACGAGCGGGGCGTCGAAGGCCACCAGGCACGGCCCCGCCAACCACGGCCAGACCGGTGGCCGCCCGGGTGCCCCAGGCCAGGTCGACACCGACAAAGTGGTCCATGGTGTGTCATCCTCCGGGAGCACCTCGAACTTCCGTGACCGTTAGCCGGGGAAATCCGGTCCAGGCAGTCAGCCGCCATCCGCGTACCGGGCCCTTGACCCGTGGCGCAGGATCGTGGTGTGGCGCGGCGTCTCGAGCAGCTGTACGACGAGTTTCCCCGCATCGAGGAAGAGTTCGGTGCGGCTCTGGACGTCAGCCTCGATCCCCACGGGCCGGACCAGCTCTACGAGATCGTCGGCCGTCTGGGTCTTCCCGGGCGATCTGTCGCGCTTGATGTCGGATGCGGCGAGGGTCGGCATGCGGCGCAGTTGGTGGACCGGTTCGACCTGACCGTCATCGGCATCGATCCCGTGGCGAGCTGTCTGCAGGTGGCCCGAGCAGCCGCGCCAGGTGCCGCGTTCCTGGTCGGCACCGTGGAGGCGCTGCCCCTACGGCGCTCGTCGGTTGATCTCGTGTGGTGCCGCGATGTGCTCGTGCTCGTCGCGGACCTGCCGCGGGCCTACGCTGAGTTCGCCCGCGTGCTACGCCCAGGTGGAGTCGCGCTCATCTATCAGATGTTCGCCACGGACCTGCTCGAGCCCGCGGAGCGCGCTCTCGTCTTCGACGCGATGGGCGTGGCGGACGCTTCGGCCGACGTGGCGAGCACGGATGTGGCCATCGAGGCAGCAGGCTTGGTGGTGCGGGAGACGTACGAGATCGGCAGTGAGTGGGGCGAGTACGCGCAGGAGCGTACGGGCAAGCCCGGCCGCAACCTGTTACGCGCCGCCCGACTGCGACGTCGAGCCGACGAGTACATCGAACGGTACGGCCGCCGCAACTACGACATCATGCTCGGCGACTGTCTGTGGCACGTCTACGCGATGCTGGGAAAGCTCACCCGTCGCGCGTTCGTTCTCGGCAGGCCGGGGTGAGTCCAGATCGCGCGCCAGACGAGCGGCGCCATCCGGCCGACGACGTACCTTGTCACACTTGTGGCCTCGTCGAGACGTTCGCGGGCGGCCCGGTCCGGCTCGGGTGATTAGCCTGTATTCATGAGTTCGCGGTCGTGCCGGGTCGGTCTGCCGATCGCGGTGCTCGCCACCGTCACGCTGCTCGCGTGCGCGAACCCGTTCGCCAAGCCGGAGCCGGACGCCTGGCCGGGGCCCGTGATCACCGGAGCGTGCACGGTGGAGCGGCTCGCGCTGCCGGCCGAGGTAGACCCCGACGCTCCCGACATCGAGATCACAGACATGGATGCCACCGGTCGCTATGTCGTCGGGGACCAAAGGGTGCAGTTGACACCCATGCCCTCGCTCGGGCCGATCCAGCGGCAGCTTCCGATCCTGTGGAAAGACGGCGTAGCCCGGGTGGTGGACGTGCCCGGTGACTCTGGAACCCTCGTAGCGGTCAACTCCCGCGGGTGGGCGGCGGGACTGACCGACGGCCTGAGCGAAGGTTGGGTGCTCATGCCGGGCTCTGGCGAGCTGATTCCGCTGCGGTCACCGGTGGGCGCGGCCTCATACCCCATCGACATGAATGAGCGCGGCGACGTGCTTGGCGCGGCGTCGGGTTCCGGCGGCCGGTACGCGGGGGCCGTGTGGTCCCCGAACGCACCGGGTGGGTTCGCCGCCCGGCCACTGACGATGCAGGCCGACTCGTTCCCACGCGGCATCACCGACGACGGCACCGTGCTCGGAGCCATTCGCGACCCCAGCGGCGACCGGCCTTACGTGTGGGAGCCGGACGGCAGAGGTCACGAGGTGAGGCTGCCTGGCTCGGTCCGCTTCGACCTCTGGGTCGCCATCGACGGGGACTGGGCACTGGCACAAGTAGACTCGGGTCTGCTCCGGTGGAACGTCCATAGCGGAGAATGGTCCACTATGGACTTCTTCAACGCCGACAAGACCCGCGGCGCTTACCCGGCCGTCAGCCCCCGAGGTGTCGCGTTCGGCGGGCGTCCCGCGTACCTGGTCCTCGACGGCGACGCCTACGAGCTGCCGTTCCCGCCGGACACACCGCCCAACGACCGGATCGCGATGCCGAGCGCGATCAGCGGCGACGGTGCCGTGGTGTCTGGAGTGGTGCAGGCGTCGCCGACCAGTAACAACAACAACTTCCAGCGGGCGCCCGTGATATGGCGCTGCAAGGGCGGCGCGTCGCCGGGCGGATGACCCAACCTCGCCGGCAGTTCGCGAGCCAAGGTTGCGGTGACCCGTATCCAGCGCCGCGACCTCGTCGGGCCCGTACTTGTGGTCGGTTTGTCGGACCCGTCCTGCTGTCCACATCGGAGCCCCGTGCCCGCTTCTCCCCACTGGCCGTCCTCAGGGGGCGAGCGCTACGCAGGGTGACTCGAACACGGGCGGCTGGCATGTCTTACTCTCGACGGTTTGCTATGGTGCTGCTCACGCAACGCCCCAATGACCTGGCAATACCTATTTATCGAAGATCATGATCTACCGAACTGCGATCACGGAGAGTGAGGCGAGTCGGCGCCGCAACATGATCGGGCTTGGGACACTCGCCCACGGCGGCGCTCGCGATCACGCGCACCAGGCCACCCGTGACCATGGGAGTGACGATCAGCGATGCGACCAGCCGGCCGCGAGCCTTACTGGCTCAGCTGGCGCGAGCGTCCAACGGCTGCACGGACCGCCCACCTTCGCCCTCGCCGACCGACCGAGCAATGCGTCGGTCCGGCCGGTTCCGCGCACGCAGACCGGCCACACGATCCTCGGACCGGCCAGCTTCGCAGCCGCTTACTCTCCGTCACGGACACACAGGCTACGATGATCTCGTCAACCGCTATAAAACCAGGTCAGAGCAGTGTTGCGTGACAAGCACCAGAGCAAACCGTCGAGAGTGCGACATGCCGGCGACCCGTGTTCGAGTCACGCTGCGTGACATCGGGCCAGGTGTGGCGCCGGCGGAACAAGCTCAAGCCAGCACCGAGGACGGCGTGCAGGCCAGCCGCCGTGCACAGCGCGGCGAAGGCCAGGTCGATCTGGTCCGTGACGAGCCCGTACCAGTGGGCGATGAGCGGTGGGAAGCCCCTGCTCGCCGCTCTCAGAACACCGGCCCGCTCAGCACCCCGCCGGTTAGTCCACTGTGGATGCGAGGGGCAAGGGTGTCCGCCGCGGTACCGGGCCCTCGATCAGCGGACAGCGCGTGCCGGAGTAGATGGTGGGCATGCACCGGTTGCAGTGGATGCATCGCGATTCGGTGGTCGCGTCGGCCCGGATGCGCGTGAGGAGGTCCGGTTCGCGCAGCAGGGCCCGGCCCATCGCCACGAACTGGAACCCCTCCCGCATCGCGGTGTCCATGCCGTCGCGGTCGGTCACCCCGCCGAGCAGGACGAGCGGCATCCTCAGGGCGGCCCGGAACTGCTTGGCGTACGTCAGGAAGTACAAGGGTCGGTACGGGTACTCCTTGAGGAATCGCTTGCCCACCAACCGGATTCCGAGCCGCAGCAGTGGTCGCTGCGCGGCGGCGAACTCGCGGACCGGTGCGCCGCCCCGGAACAGGTACATGGGGTTCAGCGGCGATGACCCACCCGTCAAGACGAGCGCGTCGAGGTGCCCGCCGGCCTCCAGCATCTGGGCGAACGGGATGGTCTCGTCCAGCCACAGGCCGCCCTTGACGCCGTCGGCCATGTTCATCTTCGCCAGCACGGCCATCGAGTCGCCCACCCGCTCCCGCACGGCGGCGACGATCTGCCGGGAGAACTCGGCGCGACGGGGCAGCGGACCACCCCACTCGTCGCGGCGGCGGTTGACCTTCGGGCTGAGCAACGAGCTGGCGAGGTAGCCATGTCCTAAGTGGATCTCGACGGCGTCGAAGCCAACCCGGGCAGCGTAGGCCGCGGCCCGGGCGTGGTCCTCGACGATCCGCCGAAGGTCCGCGCTCGTGGCGACCTGGTCGAAACCCATCGACAGTGGGTTGAACCGGGGCGAGGGCGAGATCGCCCGCAGGCCGTTGGAGCGTCCGTCGGAGACCGGGCCTGCGTGTCCGATCTGGGCCGAGATCTTCGCTCCGGTCTCGTGGACGGCGGCGGTCAGCGCCGCCAGCCCGGGCAGCGCCTCGGGTCGCCAGTAGATCTGGTCACGCTCGGTACGGCCCTCGGGTGCCACTGCCAGGTAGGCGACCGTGGTCATCCCGACGCCGCCACGCCCCACGGCGGTGTGGAAGTCGATCAGGCGCTGGCTGACCAGCGCGTCGGGGCTCGCCCCTTCGAACGTGGCCGACTTGATGATGCGGTTGCGCAGCGCGACCGGGCCGAGCTGCGCGGGGGCGAAGACGTCGGGCGTCACCTGGGTCTGGTCCGACACCCCCGTCTCCTCGCCTGTGCGTCGCGGCCTGTGTCGTGGCACACGGCCGGCTCGGATGCTAACGCGCAGTAATCTGCGTGCCTATCGGCCGACCCGTCGTCGCGGCGGCAACCCGACGCGAGGGAACCAATCGGGGTGGCCGGGTCCTCTCATCCCAGTGAAGGGGGTGGGCGTGGAGGCGTTCGCGGAGTTCGTCGCGGCCAGCTACCCGGGCCTGGTCCGTACGGCCTATCTGTTGACCGGCGACCGCGGCCACGCCGAGGATCTCGTGCAGCAGTGCCTGTTGGCGACCTACCGGTCGTGGTCGCGGGTCGACGAGCCGGGGGCGTACGTGCGGGCGAGCATGGCCCGGCTGGCGACCCGGTGGCGGTCGAGGCGGTGGCTCGGCGAGGTGCCCACCGACCCGGTGCCCGATGCCCGTACGGATGACCCGGTGGCCGGCGTGCCCGAGGCGCTGGCCGTACGCCGAGCACTGGGTGCGCTTCCCGCCGCGCAGCGAGCGGTCCTCGTGCTGCGCTACTTCGACGACCGGAGCGAGGCCGAGATCGCCGAGATGCTGCACTGCTCGGTCGGCACGGTGAAGAGCAGGGCCAGCCGGGCGTTGCAGAGCCTGCGTGAGCGCGGTTTGCTGCGCGAGCCCGGCGACCCGCTACCGACCAGTGCGCTGCCAAGGACGGGACAGGTGCGACCGTGACATCCGACGGGAGTCGTGACGGTACGACGGTACGGGCGCTGCTGTCGCGCGTCGCCGACGAGATGCCGGGCGGGCCAGTGGCCGTACCGCCCGCGCTGCTCACCCCGTCGCATCGGCCGCGTCGCCGGCTCGTGGTGCTCGTGACCGGATTCGCGGTGGTGCTCGTCGCCGCGGCGGTACCGATCGCGCTACGCCCGTGGAGCCCGCCCGCGAACCGGGGCGAGCCGCACCCGCTGCCGAGCCTGGTCCTGCCGCGGCCCACCGGGAGCGCGACCGCGTCGGAGCTGGTGCGCGGCACGTGGAGCGCGCTGCCGCCGGCACCCATCGAGGGTCGGTCCGACGCTGCCACGGTATGGACAGGTCGTCAGATGCTCGTCTGGGGCGGCCGGCCGGACGACGGCCCGTACCTCGATGATGGTGCGGCGTACGACCCGGCCCAGCGTCGCTGGCAGAAGATGCCGCCGTCCCCGCTGGGGCCCCGCTCGAACGCGGCGTCCGTATGGACGGGAAAGGCCATGTTCGTCTGGGGCGGGAGCAACGATGGCGCCGACGCCGACGACGGCGCGCTCTATGATCCGCAGGCCAGCACCTGGCGGAAGGTCGCGCCCGCCCCGCTGGGGCCTCGCGCCGACGCCGTCGCGCTGTGGACCGGCTCCGAGGTCCTCGTCCTCGGCGGCCACCACGGCAACGACTCGACGGAGGTGTTCCTCGACGGCGCGGCCTACGACCCGACGACCGACACGTGGCAGTCGCTGCCGTCGATCCCCTTCGCCAGGCTGCAGGACGCCGAACTGCTGACATTCGCGTTGACCCCGGTGGGACTGGACGTCTGGCTCTTCTCAGGGCACACCGAGCAGGTGGGCCAGAACACGAGCGAGACGACCAAGGGCATCGATGCCTATCGGTTGGACGCGACCTCGGGCCGCTGGACGAAGGTGGACCCGGGCGAACTGGACTCCATCGGCACTCCACTGTGGACCGGCGATGAGGTGATCTTCCCGGCGTCGGCGCCGTTCTATCCGTTCGGCCTACCCGTCCCGGCGCCGTTCAACCTGCACGGACTGGTGCTGGACGCCGGAGGCACCTGGCACTCGATGACGCACGGCCCCGTCGACGACCTGCGCGGGCGCAGCGTCTGGACCGGTGCGGCGTTGCTGACCTTCGACACCGGTACCTACACGAGCGGCCCCGACGGTGAGATGCTGCCGGGCGCGGCGGCCGCGTGGGACCCTGCCACGGACTCCTGGCTCCGGCTGCCCGGCGCTCCCGCCTTCGGTGCCGACAGTGCCGTGTGGACGGGCGCCGAGCTGATCGAGTGGGGCGCCATGTTCCGAACCGACGGTTACAACCCGGGAGGCCCGCCTCCCGTACCGAGCACCATCGGCCTCGCCTTCACTCCCTCGGACTGAGCCGGTCCGGTCTCCAACCACCGCGACAGGCCTGCCCAGGCGGTCTCGACGCGCCACGAGGTCAGCGACTAGTCTCCGCAGAGCCGGCAATGCCAGCACCCTCATCACCCGGCGTCGTGTGGCGTATGACGTTGTCGATCCGGCCCGCGGACGTGGGCCGAGACGGGACGCGCTGTGCTCTCTCTTGTGTTTCGTGCCCTGCGGGCACGCCGTGCGCAGAGCCTGGTCATGTTCGCGCTCGCGATGTTCGCCGCCCTGGGTGCGGCGGCTGCGCCGTGGTTTCTCGCGTGGGGCGTTGACGCGGTTGCCCAGGCGAACATCGCATCGACTCCGGTGACGGACCGCCTCGTCACCGCGACCGCGACGGTGCCGTACCAGCCGGGCGGGCCCAACCCGGTCCAGTTCATGCGCGACCAGGTGGCGCAGCACCTGTCAGTACCTGACGCGCAGCCGCAGGTCGGGGCTCGGGTGCTGGCGTCGATCAAGCCCGCGTCGCCGACGAAGTCGGCGCCGGGCACCGATTCGATCTCGGCATATGTGGTCTATCGCGACGACGTGTGTTCGCACGTGCTGTTCGTCTCCGGCTCGTGTCCGGGCCAGGGCGAGGTGATGCTCGCCGACTCGGTGGCCAGCCCCTTGGGAATCGGTGTCGGTGACCAGGTGCGCCTCGGCGGGGCGACGATGGCGACGGGCGCCGTGCTTCGGGTCGCTGGCGTCTACAACGTGCGCGACGCGCACGAGGCGTACTGGATCGGCGCCAAGCTGCTGCCAGAGTTGGGCGAGACCAGCACCGCCGATCCGGCGGTCGTGAGCGAGCAGACGTTGCTGGGCCTGCCGCTGGACGGCATGGACATCGAGGCCCACCTGGTGCTGCCGGACAGCGCGTTTACCGATCTACATTTCGACCTGAATGCTGAACTGGCACAGGCGGCCGCCGCGTTGCACCAGCAGGGCATCGACGTGACGACCTCATTCGCTGATCTGCTTACTCGGATCATCGACGATCGGCTGCTGGTCGTGCTGGGGGTGGGGATCGGGACGGTCCAGTTGGTGTTGCTCTGTTGGGTGGGGTTGTTCCTGGCGGTGCGGCATACCTCGCAGGAGCGGCGGTTGGATATCGGGTTGTTCAAGTTGCGGGGTGCGCGGACGCGTCGGGTGTGGGCGTTGGTGGCGTTGCAGAGTGGGTTGCCGATGTTGGCGGGCACGGTGGTGGGGGTGGTGGTGGGTTTTGCCGCGGCGGCGGGGTTGGCCAACAGTGTGGGTGGGTCGGTGCGTGCCGGTGTGTGGGGTGTGGCGCGTAGCAGTGTGGTGCCGGTTGCGGTGACGGTGTGGGTGTCGGTGGCGGCTGCGGTGGTGGCGGGGCTGGGTGGGTTGGTGGCGGCGTTGGCGGCGGAGGGGCGCACGATCCGTACGCCGGTGGGTGATCTGTTGCGGGGGGTGCCGGCGCGGCAGCGGGGGTGGCGGGCCAGTGTGGCCGAGTTGGTGGTGGTGGTGCTGGCGGGGGCGGGGGTGTATCAGGCGCGGGTGGAGGCGGGTAAGGGGGGTCAGGCCTCGGCGTTGGTGTTGTTGGCGCCGGCGTTGCTG
This sequence comes from Micromonosporaceae bacterium, assembly GCA_036557785.1. Classification (GTDB taxonomy): domain Bacteria; phylum Actinomycetota; class Actinomycetes; order Mycobacteriales; family Micromonosporaceae; genus DATBGZ01. The sequence goes on along the minus strand of DATBGZ010000085.1, from coordinate 719 downwards.
GGTTTGGCGGTGGCGTTGGTGGTGGCGTGGGCGTTGGTGCCGTTGGCGGGGCGGGTGGGTGGTTGGGCGTTGCGGGCGGGTCGGGTCGGGGTGGCGTTGGCGGCGTTGCAGGTGGCTCGGCGGCGGGGGATGCATCGGGTTTTCGCGGTGTTGGCGGTGGCGGCGGCGGTGTTTACCACGACGGGGATCGTGTGGCATGCGGCCAGTGGGGCGTGGCGGGAGCGGGCGGTGCAGGAGGTGGGTGCCGATCGGGTGCTCAGCGTGGATGCGGCGAGTGCGGCGGCGTTGCTGGCCGCGGTGCGGGCGGTCGATCCCGAGGGCCGCTACGCCATGGCGGTGGCGAGCGCCCTGGGCGAGCAGACCTCAGACCGGGTCGTCGCGGTGGACTCGACCCGGTTGGCCCGGGTGGGTCGGTTCCCGGCTGCGTTGCCCGCGGCGGGCGACCTCGCGGCGTTGCTGCGACCGGCCGCGCCGGCGCCTCCGGTGTTCGCCGACGGGCCGGTGAGCCTCGACGCGGCCGGCCCGCGGGCCGTGGACGAGTTGCCGGCGCATGCGGTGGTTCCGGTCGGCCTGCTGCTGCATCTGTCCACTGTGGATGGCGAGCCGGTGCAGGTGGGGTTTGCCGCGCTGGCGCCGGGCCGGCACAGCGTGCAGGCCACGGTGAAGGGCTGCCCGGATGGCTGCCGGCTGGTCGGCATCGAGGTGACCGGAGCGTCAGA
>DATBGZ010000084.1:0-4268 GCA_036557785.1 Micromonosporaceae bacterium | reverse complement strand
GCCATCGCAGCACTCGTGCGGACCACACTCCGGGTGAACTCAGACTCGCCCGCTACGACGCGCTGACGGCGACAAGAACCACCCGGCCGCCGCGAAGGCAAAGCGGACCCAACGAAGGCAGATTCACACCGCCCACCTAGGGACCGGCCGCTCGCCGTCCCGGTCATGCGGGTGGATGGGCGACCACGCCGAGGCCATCGGCGGTTATCACCACGGCGAGGTCGCCGTCGCGGTCGGTGCGCAGCACCCGCATGCCGGTGTCGGAGAGGTGGCGCAGGAGCGCCTCGCTGGGGTGTCCGTACGGGTTGCCGGCACCGACGCTGACCAGCGCGACGCGGGCGCGGGTGGCGTCGACGAACTGCTCGTCCTGATAGGACGATCCGTGGTGGGCGACCTTGAGCACGTCCACCCGCAACGCGTCGGCATCAAGCTCGCGCAACAGGACCTGCTGCTCCTCGACCTCCGCGTCGCCGGGCAGCAGGATCGAGATCCCCCGCACCCGCGCGAGCAACACCAGGCTGTTGTTGTTCGGGTCGCTGTGGGTGCTGGTGAGCCTGCGCGTCGGGCCGATGGCGCGCAGCTCGATGTCGTCATCGCGCAGGGTCCAGCCCGCGCCGACCTCGACGACCGGCACCGACGCCTGCTGCGCCGTCCTTCGGACCTGCTCCCCACCGCCGACCGGCTCGCCGAGTGTGGGGACGACCACGCCGGCCACGTTTCGCCCACGCAGCACACCGGCGAGCCCGTCGATGTGATCGGCATGGAAGTGCGAGATGATCACCACGTCGAGGGTGACGACGCCGAGTCCGCGCAGGCACCCGTCGACGGGCACGGGATCCGGGCCGGTATCGACCATCACGGCGTGCCCATCGCCGTCGGGCAGGACGATGGCATCGCCCTGGCCGACGTCGCAGACCACGAGCACGGCACCCGCCGGCGGCCAGCCGCCCGCCAGCAGCCGGACGGGCGCCGCGCCCGCCGCCGCGGCGAGCAGAACGACCAGCACGAGCGATCGCGAGGCACGATGGCGCAGCCCCAACCAGATGCCCGCACACAGCGCCGCCAGCGACAACGCCCCGGGCCACCCAGCGATCCAGCCGAACGACCCGGACGGCACCCGGGCGCCGAGTTGGGCGACGAGCACGAGCCACCGCGCCGGCCAGGAGCCGAGCCAGGCGAGCGCCTCGGCACCGGTGGACCACACGGGCGAGATCGCGGCCGCCGCGACTCCCAGCACGGTCGCTGGCGCCACCGCGGGCGCGGCGAGCACGTTAGCGGGTAGCGCGACCAGACTCACCCGGCCCGAGAGAGCCACGATGACGGGTGCGCAGACGACCTGGGCGGCGGCCGGCACGGCGAGCGCCTCGGCGAACCCGGAGGGCACCCCGGCGTTACGCAGTCGATCCCGCCACCCCGGAGCCACCAGCACCAATGCGCCCGTGGCGAGCACGGAGAGCAGAAAGCCCGCGTCCACCGCCAGCGCCGGGTCCACGAGCAGCGACCCGGCGACCGCGGCGGCGAGCGCGGCGGTCGCGATCCGGGACCGCCCGACGACGAGCGCGAGCAGGCCGATCGCCCCCATCGCCGCCGCGCGTACCACGCTCGGGGATGGCCGCACCAGGATCACGAACCCGACCAGGCAGGCGAAGGCCAGCACCGCGGCGAGGCGCGGCCCCGCCCGCAGCCACCGGGCGAGCAGCAGCACGAAGCCGACGATGATCGTGATATTCGCGCCGCTCACCGCGGTGAGGTGGGTCAGCCCCGTGGTGCGGAACTCCTCCGCCAGCCCCGGGTCCAGCAGGCTGGTGTCGCCGATGGCCAGGCCCGGCAGCAGCCCTCCTGGCGCAGCCGGCAGTGGCGCCACGGCCCTGCGCAGCCCGGCCCGCAACGCGGCGGCCGCTGACTGCGTCCACTGTGGAGGGCCGGCCGGCTCCGGCGGGCCCGTGGCCGAGAGCACCGCCGCGGTGAGGTCGCCGCCCCGGGCCGTACCGAGGCGACCACGCGCCTCGACGACCTGGCTCGGTAGCAGCACGGCCCATGCCGGATCACTGGCGAAGACCAGCACCCGCACGTCGAGCGCCAGCCTGGTCCCATCGGCCGTGTCGACCCGAGTCAGGTTCGCCGGGACGAGAAGGCTCGTCGGGCCGCCCGCCCGACCGATGGACGGAGTCAGTACTTGGGGATCGCCGGTGACGACCAGCCGGACCCGGACGGCCGGGTGTTGCTGCACGATCGCCGCCAGCGCCGCCGCGTCGCGTGCGCTCGTGCGCGCCGCGGTCGCCGTGAACCCGCACACCGCGCCGAGCAGGACCGCCGCCAGGGCCCAGAACCCGACCGGGCGCAGATGCCGAGGTCGATACCGCGCCGGCCGACCCGAGATCCCGTCGCGGCGCCGCGACAATGAGGCGGCCGTGGCATCACGCATCCGGCGGCGAGCCACGTGCTCAGCGCCGCCCACGAGGGCGGCCAGACCGGCCGTGACGGCGGCGGCCCGCCAGGCGGTCGTCGGGCTCACTCGCAGGGCGACCAGGCTCGCCACCCAGACGCCGGCCGCGAAGCCGAAGAGGCGGCGGTCGGTGGTCGGGGCCGTCATACCGTGACCAGCGGCTGCAGTTCGGCGAACGTCGAGTCGCCGATGCCCGTCACCTCCCGCAGCTGTTCCACAGACCGGAACCCGCCATGCTGGTCGCGGTAGTCGACGATCCGCTGTGCCAATACCGGACCGACCCGAGGGAGTTGCTCGAGCTGTGCGGCGGTCGCGGTGTTGAGGTTGAGCAGTGCGCCCTGGCCCGGCCCAGCCGCCGGAGCGGGCATCCCCACGGTGATCAACTCGCCGTCGACCACCTTGCGGGCGAGGTTGAGGCCGGACAGGTCGGTCTCTGGCAGCGCGCCGCCGGCGGCCGCTATCGCGTCGGCGACCCGGGAGCCCTCCGTAAGCTGGACCAGACCCGGCGTACGGACGCGGCCCATCACCGCCACGATGAGTTTGGTAGGTGTCGATGTAGCGGCCAGCGGCGCGGGCGCGACCGGTGCCACGGTCGGCCGCGAGCGCCATGCCAGCACCCCGGCACCGAGCGCGACGACCACTGCGACAGCGGCGAGCGCCCGGACGGCGGTCGCGCCGACCTCGAAGCGGCGCAGCCTCGCCAGCGGCGAAGCGTGGGCGAACGCGTGGGCGGGACCTGCCGACAACGGCGCCGCGAACTCGTGCGTGGCGCCGGTCGGGTCGGAGACATCTCGATGGCTCGGCACGCCCGCTGACGCTAGGAGGGCGTGCTCCGAGCCGCCACAGGGACTCTCAACCCTGTGGATTGTGGATAACCCGAAAGCCCCTGCACCGTGATGCAATACGTTGCGCCGCTTAGGTTTCGCAGCGCAGTGCACCCCTTTGCGGGGCTATGCAGTGCAACCATAAGTGCAACCACGATCAGCCATCGCGCGACGTCACCTTTGCCGCGAGGCGGCGGACAGCAATCAATGTCTCCGGCGAGGGCAGCGGGATGACCTCTCCGCCGGGGCCGTGCGCCGGATCGACCATCAACAGGTCCAGCTGCGCCCTGATGCGGCGCTGGCCGCGGATCAGTCGGGCGCCGACCTGCACCACCATCGAGCCGAGGATCAGGACCGCCACACCGACGACGGCGACTGAGTGCACCGGCTGAGCGACCAGCTGCGCGCCCGGGCGCACAAGCGCCGCCGCCAGGTCGCCAGCGCCGAGCGCAATGCCTGCGACGCCACCGACCACGAGGCCGACCATGGACCAGAGACGAGCATGAGGCAGGATACCGACGTTGAGGGGGTCAGATGGGTCGATCACGAGATCACCTCGCGTAAGAGGACCGTGTCGGGCGAGTGCGGCGGCCGCCCAGGATGTGGGAAGGGAATCGTTGTACTCCGAGTGACGAGATGGTCACCATCGTCCGAACGGAGATCATCGTCTCCGTTCGGGCACTGCCCGGCCGCCTTGATCGTCGATCATGAACAGGTCAGCCGCACCTCATCGGCGGGCAGAACCTCCACGCGCCCGCCCGGATAGGTGATCGCCACCGCGGGCACGCCCTCCGGCAGACCATGCTCTCGACGCTGCTCCGGCGTGGGCATCCATACCTCGACGCTCGATCCCCGAGGCACCCGGACCTGGCGGCGCTGCGGCCGGCGCACACGGCTACCGTACCGAGCCCGCGTCTGCACCAAGCCCTCTCCACGAAGAATCACCAGGGCGGCGCGCACCGTGTCGATCCCGACGCCGTGCTCCTGGCCGATGCGCT
>DATBGZ010000083.1:0-73832 GCA_036557785.1 Micromonosporaceae bacterium | reverse complement strand
ACCTCGTCGATGGAGTAGTCGTGGTAGTAGCGCAGCACCACCACAGCGCGTTGCCGGACGGGTAGGGCGGCGAGTGCCGCGGCCATCGTGAGCCGATCGGCAGCCTCGGCCGGCTCGTCGGCCAGACCGGGATGTTCCGGGAGGAGGGAGGTGGTAGGTCGCCGCCGGCGCCACCACGACGTACGCTCGTTGATCATGGCGCGGCGCACGTAGCCTTCCGGGTTGCCGCCCTGCGACACGCGCCACCAGTGGGCCGCGGTCCGGACCAACGCCGACTGCAGCAACTCCTCGGCGCGGTGATGCTCACCCGTGAGCAGGTACGCGGTACGCGACAGCGAAGACCCGCATACCGCGATGAACTCCGCGAAACCCTCGTACCGATCCACGTCTGACCTCCCGACCCTCACAACGCCGCCGCACCGTGTGGGGTTGGCTGGAGTATCCCGGTCGGCAGCCGAGGCCGGTTCTGCCCCGGGGGACCCACGCCGCAACTGCTTGACAGCACGCGTCCACTGATGTCACGATCGGCCCAAACGGCCGAATGTTGTTGCCAACAACAATCGACTGGCCCCATTCTCGTTCCGTCGACGCGCCACCTGATGCGCCCGACTGCCGTTCTCCGGCATGCGGGGCGGGGGGCGGCGTTGAACCGCTCGCAAGGTCGCGCGCGGATCGCGGACGCCGTGGCTGGAATCCTTCTATGAACCCGGATTTATCCATGCGCGGCTCAGCCGCGTCCCGCCCGCCGGACGCCGCCGCGACAACGGCGCTGACCTGGTCGGTGACCGCGCCGGCGGCCGCGGTCCGCACGGCTCTCGACCTGGCGGGCATCCTGCAGCTGCTGCGGCAACGGGAAGCCCGCGTCCGGGAGGGCCGGGCGCTGACCTATCGTGACCTCGCCGCGAAGACCGGCTGGTCACGCGCCAGCATCGGCGAGTACCTGGCCGGTACCGCGCTGCCGCCGGCAGATCGGTTCGACGAGCTCGTGCGGATCCTGGGCGCGACCAGGGCCGAGCTCGGTCCGCTGGCCAATGCCCGCGATCGGGTCGAGGAACTGCGCCGGGCGGCGGGTGGGCCGGCCGCGCCCCACGGACATCGGGTGCCGCGAGATCTTCCCCACCCCTGCCCCGCGTTTGCCGGGCGCGGTCGCGAGCTCGCCCAACTCGACCGGATCGCGGCGGCGGCCTTGTGGCGTGGCGACCGTGCCGCGGGTCTCCTGATCGCGGCGATCTGCGGCATCCGTGGTGCCGGCAAGACAACTCTCGCCATCCGGTGGGCGCAACTGCGGACCGATGCCTTCCCAGATGCTCAGCTCTATATCGACCTTAAGGGATCAACAGTTCGCCCGATCGAGCCGGCGGACGCGTTGGGCCGGCTCCTGCACGCGCTCGGTGTCGGCGCGGGTCAGGTACCCGCCACCGTCGACGAGCGCGCGGCGCGGTTTCGTACCGTACTCGCCGGCCGACGCGCGCTCGTGGTCCTCGACGACGCCCGATCCGCCGAGCAGGTACGGCCGCTGCTGCCGGGAAGCGCGGGCTCCATGGTCATCGTGACCAGCCGGGACAGCCTCGCCGGTCTCGTGGCCGCCGATGGCGCACACCGACTCCGCCTGGGAGCGCTCGACGCCGAAGACGCAGGCTCGCTCCGACGATCCGCCCCACCGGCTGATGTCCGGTGAGTTCCGTGTGGCGTCGACGGACCCGGAGCCCGTGCGGCGACGGGTTCCCGGCGGTGGGGCGGCCGCCGACGCCACGCGGACACTAACGCCCGCCGGCGGGTCCGGGCTGCCGGAGGAGAATCCACCGGACAAGCACTTCCCCGGGGGCGCTCGTGACGCGGTTCCTAACCGGGGTTGCGGGATAGCCGGTCGCGGATCCGGGCCACCGCCGGCACGCGCGGGTCGGTCTGTCCCACCAACGCCTCGCGCCAGTACTCCCGAGCCGCCTCGACGCGGCCGAGGCTGAGCCAGGCGTCGCCGAGGCCGACCAGAGCCCGTGTGCGCTGCCAGCGGTCGCCCGCCAGGTCGGCCAGGTCGAGCGCCTCGGCATGGCTGTCGATCGCGCGTGCGGCCTCGCCCGTGGTGCACAGTGTCTCGCCGAGGGTGTTGAGGACCTGCATGGTCGGGCGAGGAGTGTTGGCGTCGCGGCACGCCCGCAACGCCTCGTCGAGCATGTCGAGCGCCTCGTCGGGGCGCCCCATCCGACGGCAGATCGATCCAATCGCGTCCATGGCGCGGATCCGGCCGATCACGTGCCCGAGGGAGCGGTTCACGGCGAGCGCGTCCTGTGCGTAGGCGAGCGCCTCGTCCAAGTGCCCGAGTCCTTCGTATGCTGTCGCCAGGTTGAACTTCGCGTGGGCCGCCGCCCAGGTCTGCTCGCATTGCTCGAAGAGGGTCAATGCCTGATGGTACCGGTCGGCGGCGTCGTCGAACTGCTCCAGGCGCAGGTGGATGTATCCGACGTTGATGAGCTGGCTCGCCTCCCGCAGGCGGACGCCTGCCGATCGCGCCATCCGCAGGCCGCGCCGCTGACAGTCAAGCGCCTCCGAATAGCGGCCCTGCGCCTCGCGCACCAGGCCGAGCACCGCGACGTTCAGGATCGCGGCGACGGTGTTGCCGATGCGCGTGTTCTCGTCGAAAGCCTGCTGGAGCTGCTGGGACGCGACGCCGAACCGGCCCAACCACCAGTTCATGGCACCCAGGCATCCGTGGATGCCGGCCAGGTCGGCCGGGTCACACTCAGCGCCCAGCAGCGCAGCCGCACCCAGCGCCTCCGTGTACGCGACCAGGCCGTCGCGGTAATGGCCATCGTCAAAGTACGGCCGGAGCACCAGGGCCAGCCGGACCGCGTGCAACAGCCAGCCGTTGCGCGCCGCGTGGACACACGCGCGGACGAGGTTGTCCCGCTCCGCCGCGAGCCAGGACGAGGCCGCCGCGGCGTCGCTCACAGCGGGGGTCGTCGGGCTGCCCGCCGGCGACGGCCCCACTCCGCTGGGTCGGCCGGAGCGGCTGAGCGGGAACACGACGTCGACCATGGCCGTCGCGGCCGCCAGGTAGTAGTCGAGCAGCCGGGTGAGCGCGACGTGGCGCTCGTCGATCCCCAGCTCCTGTTCGCCCGATTCGACCGCGTAGGCCCGCATCAGATCGTGCATCGAAATTCGTCCGCAGCCATCGGACTGGGTCAGGTGGGCGCCCGCGAGCGTGCCGGCCAGCCGCTGGGCCTCGTCGAGATCGACCGCCGCGAGCGCGGCCACACCGTACGCATCCAGGTCGTTGCCCGGAGTCAGGCCGAGCAGCCGGAACCCGCGGGCGGCCGGCCCGGGCATCCGCCGCAACGACCACGAGAAGACGGACCGGACGTCGGTACGGCTGTCTCCGGTCATGCCGAACAGGTCGAGCCGGCCGGATGGCTCCTCGTCGCCGAACTCGGCCATCAGTTCTGCCAGGCTGGTGTCCGGGCGCGACGCCACATGCTCGGCGGCCACCCGCAGGGCAAGGGGCAGGAACCCGCACCGGCGGGCGAGCGCGCGGGCCGTTTCGTCCTCCCGGTCCACGCGCTGGCCAATGAGCAGTCGCAACAGACTCAGCGCCTCGGCCTGCGTGAGCACGTCGAGGGCGATCCGCTGCATGCTGGTTCCCGCTGCCAGGTCCACCTCGCCCCGGCTGGTGATCAGGGCCAGGCAGGGCGGGGGCGGCAACAGCGGCCGGACCTGTTCGGTCCCACTGGCGTTGTCGAGGAGCACGAGCACCCTGCGGCCGTCGAGCAGCCGGCGGTACAGACCCGTCCGCCCCGCAAGGTCGGTCGGCGTCGCGGCCGGCGCCACGCCCAGCGCACTGACCAGCACGGCCAGGGCGTCCATGGCGGTCAACGGTTCTCCGGGGTCGCACCCACGCAGGTTGAGGTAGAGCTGGCCATCCGGAAATTCGTCTGCGACGGCGTGCGCCCATTGCAGCGCCAAGGCAGTCTTACCCACGCCCGCCATGCCCACCACGGTCGACACCACCGCGTCGTGCGGCATCGTCGCGGAGGCCAGCAGGCCGTCCAGGCGGGCCAGTTGCGCCACGCGTCCGGTGAAGCCGAAGACCGCGGGGGGCAACGTCCGCGGCACGACTAGGCGCGTGCCGCCGAGAGGGCCAGCGGTCGAATCGCCCGCCTCCGTCCCTCGGCGCGCCTCGGCCACCTGCTCCCTGGCCGTCGCGAGCACGCCCTGCTCGCGGGGATCCGCGCCCAGCCGCCGGCACAGCTCGTCGAAGCGGTCCACGGAAGCCAGCTTCGTTCCGGTGAAGTAGCCGCCGACGGTCGAGACGGACCAGCCGGTCCGGTCCGCGATCTGGCGGTACGTCAGCACGGGACGTCGACGGCGGCGGGCGTGCCTGCGGCGCAACTCGCGCAGCACCCGCGCCAGGTCGGCCACGGTCTGCGCCGCGGCCGCCTGTGCGGCGATGTCGCACGCGTCATCGACAGCCATCGGCACGTCCATCACGAAGAGGCAGGACAATCTACCAATCCGCGGCGCAGGCTCGTGCCCCCGGCGGAATCCACCGGACAAGCCAGACCAATGGCGCAGCGTGCGGCTACGAGCTCACCGTCGCATGGCGGGTCGCCCTTCAGGAACAGCGGCGTCACTGCCGCTGCCGGCGGCGAGGTGTCGCGTGCGGGGCCTCGGCCGAGGCTGGGGACCCGACTTGCCGGAACCTGTGGCGCAGCGATGGTTGTTGAGCGTGAAGTTCGGCGGGGCGGCGTTGGCCACGTTGTCCCACGTTCCGGTGAAGGCGATGCCGCCGATGCTCGCGCCAGGCGCGATCAGGCCGTTGTAGCGGGCGTTGCTGACCGTGGCGTTGCGACCGTTCGCGCCGGTCTGCCGGAAGGTGCCGCCGACGGTCCGGCCGCGGTTGACGGTCTGCCCGTTCGCGAACTGCCAGCCCAGGCTCCAGCCGCGGACCGGCGTCGGGCCGGTGTTCGTGATCCTGATGCCGACCTGGAAGCTGTTGCGCGAGACCGCCGTTCGCGTCCAGGTGACGGTGCACGTCGTCGGGGGCAGGTCGTCGTCGGATACCAGGAAGACGTTGCGGTTCGCCTCGTTGGTGACGTCGGTGTTGGCCGCGATGACCTGGCCCAACGTGGTTCGGTAGTCGATCCCGTACCGCTGGCGGATCTTGGCGAGTGCGGAATCGGTGCCGTAGAAGAACCGGTCGCCGTCGCGCAGCGCTTGGAACTGCCGGGTCCACATCGCCAGTTGCAGCTCACCGAACTCGGTGCCCCGCACGTGCGGTTCGGCCATCATGCCGACGAAGGCATCGACGTTGTTCACGTTCCCGTAGATGGCCTGCAACCGGGCCGCGATCGAGCTGCGGCGGACCTCGTGGGTGGCGCCGTCCTCGCCCAGCGCGACCGGGTTGCCATCGATGTCGGTCAGAGAGAGGATGTCCAGGCTGTTGGGATTGTCGACACCACTGCCGGCCGGGAACGACGAGGTCGACTCGCCGGTGATCGCGGTGAATGACGTCTTCGGCGCCAGGCCGTACGCCTTGCGCAGGTCGTTGTAGCGCGGGATGCCGTTGTCGCGGCCACGCTGGAGGTCGAGCGCCCCGAGGTCTTCGACGCCGGTGAAGCAGGCTGGCGCCTCCGCCCCGCACCCCGGGTTGTCCGGCACGGGCACCTGGAACAGGACGCTACGCAACTGGTTGTCGATCTGCTCGTCGTTGTTGTACTGCGACTCGAGCAGGCTCGACAAGAACGGTCCGAGCTGAAGGCGCTGCAGCAGCGCGGGATTGAAGAACGCCACGTTGAGCGGCACCGCGATATCGACCTGGTCGGCGTCGGGCGTCACCTCGACCGCCTGGGACCGGAAGTACGCGAGGTCGGCGGCCGTGTACCGCGACGCGTCGGTCGTGAACTCGAACTCGCCGTGGATCTGGCTGTGCGCGCGGTATCCGACCGTCGCGAACTCGTTGCTCAGGCTCGGGTTGACGTCCGGCTTGTAGCCGGTGTAGCGCGGCAGCGCGACCCCCATCGCGGGCAGCCACTCGTTGTACGTGATGTACTGCTGCTCCGCGACCACGATGCGCCGCGCGATCTCGAACTTCTCCTGCTCGCTGAGCGAGTCCGGCAGCAGCGACACGATCCGGTTGTGCTCGCGGGCGAACAGCGTCTGCGTGGCGGTCAGCGCGAGGTTCTCGTTGGCCCGCACGTCCCCCGCGACCATGGCGCTGTCGGGGTCGCCCAGCAGTCGCCCGTCCAGAGCCATGGTCGGGGCCGCCGCAGCATCGCCTCGCGCGTCACGGGTGGGCAGGTACTCCTCCGGCAGCAGCAGCAGCGCGCTGTTGTTGGTGGGATCGCCATCGAGGGGGCCGGCACGCAGCCAGTCGAGCCGCTGGTCCGTACCGCCGTACACGGCGAAGGCGTTGATATATGAGCTGTTTGTGTTCACCTGTTGGCGCGGGTTCGACGCGCTCGTCCCGGTCCCGGCGGCCGCACCCGTACGCGAGAACGGGATCACGCCGAGCGTGTCGGTGAAGTCCTCCAGCGGATCGGCCGCGTCGAAGGGGATGTCCGCTTTCGTGGTCGAGTCCGCCGCAAGCCCGAAGGTATGGTCGAGGAACTGGCCCCAGGTCCAACCCCACTGGCTGACCCGACGCTCCGAGAAGACATTCTGGCCCAGGTCGTTCATGACGCGGTTGCTCACGTAGCGGGCGTTGGGTCCGGACACCGGGGTACCGATGCCGTCGGCGTAGAGGGCCGGCGCCACCCGCAGGTAGGGCTGGCCGGACGCTCCCCAGGTCGGGTGGGTGGCGTTGTTGCCCCTGCCGTCGATCGGTTCGATGGGGAAGTCGAGGGCGCTCCCGCGCGCCGGGGTGGCCGTACCTGCGCGCGTCGGGCTGGTGGTGGGGTGGCCCGGCCGGCTCCCCACGCCGCCCAGCGGGGTGAAGGCATCACTGCCCAGGGAGTCGACCGCGGCCGCGGCGGTCAGGCTCGCGGCGACCCCGGCGGTGAGGAGGATCGCGGCACTGGCGAGCACCAGGGCTCGCCGGGACCGGCGGCGGCTGGCCGTCGTGGGCACTACGTTGGCGCGGATCGCGCGGTGTCGGGGGTGCATGGTTCCTCCACGCGGCTTGTTTTCTCCGGGGTGTGCGCAGCGCGCGGGTGCGTGTGGCGCGGCCGGCCTGGCCGTGCGCTCCTCCATCCGTGGTACGCCGACCACGGATCATGAATGGCTTGGTTGATCAGCTATGAAGTCCGGTCATGGAACCTCCAGCCGTAGCTGCGAACGCCGGCGCGTTCGGGCCATTGTTTCCCGTCGGTATGCAGGCTGCAACTGGAGCATTCGACAGTGATCGATTGCAGGCGTCAGCCCTTCATCCACAGTGGACGTCGACCGCCGTCGAGTCCAACGTGGACAGAGGGCGGCAGCGAGCCGTCAGGCCGCCGCGGGAGCGAGCACGCGGATGGTGAAGTCCGTCGCGACGTCGACGATGGAGGTGATGTCATCACCATCCTCGACGGTGGTGGCGATCAGCTCGCGTAGCGCCCCCAGCAGCATGGTCGTCTCCTGCGGTGACGGCGGCCGGACACCGGCTCGGGCGAAGGACGGGTTGTCGGCGAGTTGGCCGATGAGCTCGGCGTAGGCCGCCAGCGTCGTGCGCATGAGTTGGCGGGCGTCGGGGAGCGCGGGCATGGTCCTGATCCAGTTCAGCGTCGCGTCCGGGTCGGCGCGCACCCCCTCGATCCACGCCTCGATCGCTTGGCGCACCTGGAGAGTCCACGGCGCCGTGATGTCGACCGCGCCCGCGACCGCGGCCACCACGCGCCGGTGAGAGTCCAGGATGAGCGCGACCAGGCACTGCTGCTTGTCGGGGAAGTGCTCATAGAAGGTCCGCCGCGACGTGCGGGCCAGGCGCACGATGTCCGCCACTGTCACCTGGGGGTATCCGCGCTCGGCGATCGCTGCCGCCATGCCCGCGAGCAGGCGGCGCCGGCGTTGCGGGTCGTGCGCCTCGCCGGTGGGCGCGACCACGCCGGGTTCGGCGGGGCTTCGCGTGCCGGTAGCAAGCGATCGGGTCAACGCAGCGACCTCCTTCGGCTGCCCCAGAGTCTTGCACCGATCCGGTACGCAAGCGTACCGTGCGCTGGTACGCGTGCGTACCGTCCGGGTGGGGAGGGATCCGATGACCCTGGTGACGTCCGCGGAAGCGGCCCGGGACGGGGCGAGCCGTGCCGGGGACCGGGTACGGTCGGCGGTGCACTGGTCGATCACGCATGGCCTGGGCCGCGCGGTCGTGCGGTCGGCCGCACGGCGCGGAGATCTGCAGGGCCGGCTGACCGTCGGGGCGTCGGGCGGCGGGGCGGTCTGGGACATCATCGAGCAGGTACGGGTGGCCGGGCCGCTGTCCCACAGCCGGATCGCCTACCTGACCGCCGACCATGCCGTGGCGCGGGAGGTCCTGTCCGGCCCGGATTTCCGCAGCATCGGCCCGGAGCAGATCTATGGACGGGTGGGGAGGTTGGCGGCGCGCACGGCCGGCAACGCGATCCATCCCATCCGACCGCCATCACTGCTGGTCGTGGAGCCGCCGGAGCACACGCGCTACCGCAAGCTCGTCACCCGGGTCTTCACCGCACGGGCGGTGGAGGCCCTGCGCGCACGGACCGAGCAGATCGCGGCCGAGCTGCTCGACCGACTCGATGGCCTCGCCAGGTCGGGCAACGTCGACCTGGTCGCTGCCTACTGCAGCCAACTGCCGGTGACCGTGATCGCCGAGATCCTGGGCGTCCCCCCGCGGGAGCGGGGGCGCGTGCTCGTGATGGGCAACGCCGCCGCGCCGAGCCTCGACTTCGGCCTGAGCTGGTCCCAGTTCCGGACGGTCAACGCCGGGCTGCGCGCCTTCGACGTGTGGCTCACCGAGCACCTGGACCGGTTGCGGCGCAAGCCGGGCGACGACTTGTTCAGCCAGCTCATCGAGGCCAGCGACAGCGAAGGCAAGCTCACCGAGGACGAGCTCAAGGCGACCGCGGGCCTCGTCCTGGTGGCCGGGTTCGAGACCACGGTGAACCTGCTCGGCAACGGCATCGCCCTGCTGAACCAGCATCCTGATCAGCTCGAGCGGCTGCGTCATGAGCCCGAGCTGTGGGCCAACACCGCCGACGAGGTCCTCCGCCTCGACCCGCCGGTGCTGATGACCGGTCGCGCGTGCCTGAGGGCGACAACTGTGGGCGGCGTCGAGGTCCCGGCCGGTGCTGGCGTGATCACGATTCTCGCCGGCGCGAACCGGGACCCGAAGGTCTTCGACGACCCCGCCACCTTCGACGTGGCCCGCCCCAACGCACGCGATCACCTCTCGTTCTCGGCCGGCCGGCACCACTGCCTCGGCGCGCAGCTGGCTCGGCTGGAGGGCGAGGTCGGGCTCCGTGCCATCTTCGAGCGTTACCCCGACCTGACGCTCGTCCCGGGCGCGCGCCGCCGCCCCACCCGGATCCTTCGGGGCTGGGCCACGCTGCCGGCCCGGCTGCGCTGAGCAATGCCGACGGCGCCGGCCGCGGGGTGTCCACCGTCTGGGCTCCTCGCCGCCGGTGCATAGAGTGTCGGGCGTGGGTCCGTTGGCGCTGGTCGGTTCGGGTGAGTACACGCCGGCCATGCTCGAGGTCGAGGCCGGGCTGATCGCTGGGCGCCCGGACCGCTATGTACAGATCCCGGCGGCGGCCAGTGCCGAGGGCGAGGACCGCATCCGGTACTGGATCGAGCTCGGTCGGGCGCAGGCCGGACGGATGGGCGTCAAGGCGGTGCCCCTGGACGTGCGCAGCCGCGAGGACGCGACCGACCCCGCCATCGTCGAACAGGTCCCCGGCGCCGGGCTGATCTACCTCTCCGGCGGCAGCCCGACGCTGCTCGCCCGCATCCTGCGTGACACTCCACTGTGGACCGCGATCGTCGACGCCTGGGAGAACGGCGCCGCGTTGGCGGGATGCAGCGCCGGCGCCATGGTGATGGCCGCGCAGGTCCCGGACCTCCGGCATCCGCGCCGCGGCGAGGCCGGGCTCGGGCTCCTGCCCCACATCCGTGTGCTGCCCCACTTCGACCGCATGCTGGGATGGATGCCCGACATCCTCACTCGGCCGTTCTTCCGGGAGGCCGACATCCATGTCGTCGGCGTCGACGAGGACACCGCGCTCGTGGGAGGCCCCGAGGAGTTCACTGTCCAGGGTAGACAGTCGGTCTGGCTGCTCAGCGACGGCCGGCGTCGCCAGTTCCGATCGGGCGAACAGGTCACGTTGCCCAGAACCTGACCGGCGGTCATACCCGCGTTCATCGCTGGTTTGGCACCAGCGACCCACCGAGCTTCCTAGACTGGTCCCATGCCAGGCCGTCGCCGGTCGGAGGTACGCGAACGACCCTCTAACGAGGCCGTCGCGGCGCTGCTGCAGGAGTACTCCGACCTGCTCGCGATCACCGGCGGCGAGCCGTTCAAGCCCCGGGTGTACGAGAAGGCCGCGCGCGCCGTCGCCGGACACTCCACACCCGTGAGCGGGCTGGACAGTGACGAGCTCACGAAGATCCCTGGCGTCGGCGCGTCGATCGCGGACAAGATCGTGGAGTTTCGGGACACCGGCCGCCTCGCCGTGCTCGAGGAGCTGCGCGACAGGGTGCCGGCCGGCGTCCGGGCGATGACCGCGGTGCCGGGCCTCGGGCCGAAGAAGGCCATGCTGCTCTACCAGACCCTCGGCGTCGACTCCGTCGCGGGGCTGGAGGAGGCGATCGACGCCGGCCGCCTCTCGGGCCTGCGCGGGTTCGGTCCCAAGACGGCCGAGAACCTGCGCCATGGCATCGAGGTGTCCCGGGCCCGCTCCGGTCGCTTCCTCATCGACACCGCCATGAGCACAGCAGCCGACGTCGTCGAGGCGCTCGCCCGCGTCCGGGTTGCCCAACGCTGCACCTACGCGGGCTCCCTGCGACGGATGCGCGAGAGCATCGGAGACATCGATGTGCTCGCCGCCGCCGATCAGCCACGGCCGCTGATGGATGCACTGACCCGGCTGCCGGTCGTCACCGAGGTCATCGTCCACGGCGACAAGAAGACCTCGGTGCGCACGAGCTCCGGCATACAGGTCGACCTGCGCGTGGTGCCGCTCGCCGCCTGGGGTGCCGCGCTGATCTACTTCACCGGCTCCAAGCCGCACAATCTCCGGATCCGGGAGATGGCCGGTCGGCAGGGCCTGAAGCTGTCGGAGTACGGCCTGTTCCGCGACGAGGACGACAGCCTCATCGTCTCGGAGACCGAGGAGGACGTCTATGCCCAGCTCGGCATGGCCTGGATCCCCCCGACCCTGCGCGAGGACCGGGGCGAGGTCGAGGCGGCGCTCGAGGGCAGGTTGCCCGAGCTGGTGACGGTCGAGGACATCAGGGGCGACCTGCACACCCACACGTCGCTGACCGATGGCGTCTCCACGCTCGAAGAGATGGTGACGGCGGCGCGGGAGCGGGGGCTGGAGTACTTCGCGGTCACCGACCACGCCGAAAAAATGCCGATGCAGCGGATGACGCGGGAGAAGATGCTCAAGCAGCGCGCGCAGCTGCGGGCGATCTCCGGCGATGCGATGACCTTGCTGCACGGCACCGAGCTGAACATCGATCCGGATGGCGGCGTGGACTGGGACGCGGAGTTCCTCGCCGACTTCGATGTCTGCGTGGCCTCGGTGCACTCCCACTTCACCCAGGCCGCGGCGGCGATGACGCGCCGGCTCGTCGCCGCCTGCGAGAACCCGTACGTGCATATCATCGGCCACCCGACGACTCGGCAGATCGAGCGGCGGCCACCGATCGAGGCGGACTGGGATGCGGTATTCGCGGCGGCGGGGCGCACCGGCACAGTGCTGGAGGTCAACAGCTACCCCGACCGGTTGGATCTGCCCGACGAGCTCATCCTGCGGGCGAAGCGGTACGGCGTGAAGTTCGCCGTCAACACGGACTCGCATGCGCGCGTCCACTTGGGATACCTCAGCTACGGGGTGGCCACGGCCCAGCGTGGCTGGCTCACCCCCGACGACGTCATCAACACCTGGCCGCTGGCGAAGCTGCGCTCATTCCTGCGCGGCAAGTCCGGCCGCGCTCCCGAGAGCGCCGCTCGGCCAACCCGGACTCACGCCAGGACGAAGTAGCGCACCCAGAGGTACGGCACGCAGACCGCGACGGTCACCACCGTCACCACGACGCCGTACCCGGTGAACTCCCAGAACGAGATCCGCCGGCCCGCCCGCTCCGCGAGTCCCAGCATGACGACGTTCGCCGAGGCACCGATCGCGGTGGCGTTGCCGCCAAGCCCGGCACCGAGCGCGAGCGCCCACCACAGCACGTGCGTGGCCGGGGTATCGCCACCCGCGTGCACGAGCTCGGAGACGATCGGTGCCATCGTCGCGACGTACGGAATGTTGTCCACGATGGCCGACAGCGCCGCCGAGGCCCAGAGCAGGACCATGGTCGCCGCGAATGGGTGCCCACCCACCGCCTCGGTCGCCGCCCGCGACATCCGGTCGATCACCCCGGTCGTCACCAGTGCCCCGACCATCACGAAGAGCCCGGCGAAGAAGAGCAGAGTGGGCCACTCGACGTCCTTGGCCACCTCCGCGGCGTCCAGACCGGACACCGCGAGCAGCACGAGGCCGCCGGCGATCGCCACAACGGCCGGCGCCACGACGGGGACCACGAAACCGACCAGCACGACCGCGAGGATGGCGAGCGATACCACGAGCAGTCGCCGGTCCACGATGGCGTCGCGTTCGCGCAGGGCCATGATGGCCGTCGCCCTCTTGTCGTCGTAGCCGAGGGCGGAGCGGAACATCACCCGGCACAGACCGATGAAGACCGCCATGAGCGCGACGACGAGCGGCGCGAGGTGCACGACGAAGTCGTTGAAGGACAGGCCGCCCCTGCTCGCGATGATGATGTTCGGCGGGTCGCCCACGAGCGTGGCCACCCCACCGATGTTAGAGGCCATCACCTCGGCCAACAGAAAGGGCACGGGTGTGACGCCCAGCCGCTCACAGACCAGGAAGGTGACCGGGGCCACGAGCAGCACCGTGGTCACGTTGTTCAGCAGCGTCGATGCCAACGCGGTGGACACAGCGAGCATCACCATGAGCCGGAACGGCCGGCCTCGGGCGCGCTTGGCCGCCCAGATCGCGAGGTACTCGAACAGCCCGGTCCGGCGCAGCACGCCGACGATCAGCATCATGCCGATGAGCAGGAAGATGACGCCCCAGTCGATGCCCGCCTCCGGGGAGAAGAAGGCGTGCGCGCTGTCGGTCGCGCCGATCAGGAGCAGCACCAGCGCCCCGCCGACCGCGGCCTTGACCCGGTGCACCCACTCGGTTGCGATGAGGACGTACGCCGCTACAAAGACAGCGATCGATGCCCAGGCATGGACGCTCATGAGCGTCCTCGTAACGCAGCCGGGCCTGCGACACGACCGCGCTGAGCCGGACGGCTGACCCGCTGACGCCCGCTCACGTCGGCACGATCCGGCTCATCAGGGTGGCAAGGGTGACCGCCCCGACCAGGCCCCGCTCCGGATCGACCACCGCAACCAGGGGTGTCCGGCTGCTGGCCATGAGCGCCGCGACCTCCAGCGCTGTCGCGTCGGGGGACACGACCGCGAGCTCATGCGGTCGGTCAGGCAGGCATTGCGCGACGGTGCGATCACCGAGCTCGCGCAGGAACACGTCGGCGCTCGCCTCGTCAACGACGCGGGCGAGCGTCGGATCGTCCTGGATGTAGCCGGGAACCGCCAGACGCAGCACCTGGGTCCCGGCGAGGACGGTCCGTGGGACGCCGTGGTCGTCCACCACAACGAGGCCCGGCAGCTCGTCCCGGGCGAGCAGCCGTGCCGCGTCCAGTGCGGGCGTATCGAGCCGGACGGCCCGGCAGACAGTGACGAGATCGCGTGCGCGCATCCCCAACCTCCGGTCGACAACACCAGACTTACCTGCCGACCAGACTTCCCGGCGCACCAGTGCGACAATGTACCCCATCGCCACAGTGGCAGGCGCCCGGCGCGTACGTGGCGTGGACGTGGCGGCTGGCCGCGGATCATCCGACGGTGAGCTGAGCCCGCAGCCAGTGGTAGCTGGCCTTGGGCGTGCGGACCTGGGTCGCGTAGTCGACGTGCACCAGGCCGAACCGGGGGTTGTAGCCCCGCGCCCACTCGAAGTTGTCCAACAGCGACCAGTAGAAATACCCGCGCACGTCGACGCCATCGGCCATGGCCCGGCGCACCGCGGCGAGGTGCTCGGCGACGAACCCGATCCGAGCCTCATCGGGCTCGCCGGCGCGGTCGGGGTAGGCGCACCCGTTCTCGGTGATGTAGATCGGTGGCAGCGTGGGGTACGCCGAGCGAAGCCCGACCAAGGTGTCGTAGAGCCCGGACGGTTCGACGGGCCAGTCGAGCATCGTCCGCGCCGGACCCTCAGGCGGCCGCGTGACCACGCCGATGTCGAACGCGGTCTCGCCGGTACGCAGGCTGCCCGCACGCACATGGATACGGAAGTAGTAGTTCACCCCCAATAGATCGATCGGTGTCGCGATCGTCGCGTGGTCGCCGTCCCGGACGAAGGCCCGGTCGGTCAACGACCCCCAGACGTCGTCGTAGTCGTCCGGGTACGCGCCGGCGAGCAGCGGGTGCAGGAAGAGCCGGTTGTTCAGCAGATCCTGGCGGCGGGCGGCGGCGAGGTCATCCTCCGATGTGGACAGCGCCACGGCGGGCGAGAGGTTCAAGGTCACCCCGATCGGCAAGCCGTACGGGCGCAGCACGTCGACCGCCAGGCCGTGCGCGAGCAGCAGGTGGTGGGCGGCGGCGAGCGCGCCATGGCCTTCGTGCGCGCCCGGCGCGTGCCGACCCTGGGCATACCCGACGATCGCCGAGCAGTACGGCTCGTTCAGCGTGATCCAGGTCGGCTCGAACGGTGCGAGCGCGTCGGCCACCACGGCCGCGTACTCCGCGAAGCGCAGCGCCGTATCCCGCACCCGCCACCCGCCACCGTCCTCAAGGGACTGTGGCAGGTCCCAGTGGTAGAGCGTGACGTACGGCGTGATGCCCCGCTGCCGCAGACCGTCGAGGAGCCGGCGGTAGAAGTCCAGCCCGCGCTGCTCGACCCGGCCCGATCCTTCGGGAAGGACGCGGGACCACGCCACCGACAGGCGGTAGGCGTCGGTACCGAGGCCCGCGACGAGGTCGAGATCCTCGCGCCACCGGTGGTAGTGGTCGCAGGCGATGTCGCCGGTGCTGCCGTCGGCGACCCGGCCGGGGGTGTGGCTGAAGGTATCCCAGATGGACGGGCCCCGTCCGTCCTCGGCGACGGCACCCTCGATCTGGTAGGCCGCGGTCGCCGTGCCCCACACGAACCCGGAAGGGAAGCCGTCCACAACCCGAGACCGTACCGGAGGGTCAGGTGAGCCCAGTGTGGTGTCGTCGGCTCAAGTTCACATGATCGACACCTGACACCCACAATCACGCCACCGACAGGGCACGCGGGAGCACTACATGTGCACCCATGGCAGAATCCCGGATCCTCGCCACCACCACGGCAGTGGCCGCCACGCCCAGCTACAGCATTCTCATCGCCGGCACGCCGGGCGAGGTCGCGGCCGCGCAACGCCTGCGGCACCTCGTCTTCGCCGAGGAGATGGGGGCACGCCTGCACACGAGCGTCGCCGGCCTTGACATCGACGAGTTCGACGCCTACTGCGACCACCTGGTCACCCGCGACGAGAGCACGGGCGAGGTGGTCGGCACCTACCGGATGCTCCTGCCCCAGCGCTCGCGCGAGATCGGCCGGCTGTACTCGGACGCGGAGTTCGACCTCGCCAGCCTGGCCGACCTGCGCGGGGCGATCGTCGAGGCGGGCCGCTCCTGCGTGCACCCCGAGCACCGTACCGGCGCCGTGATCAACCTCATGTGGGCGGGCATCGCCCGGTACCTGCATCTGCACGGGTACCGGTGGCTCGCCGGCTGCGCCTCCGTCCCGCTCGCCGACGGCGGCGATACGGCCGCGTGCGTATGGGCAGTGGCTCAGCAGCGGCATCTCGCCCCGCCGCGCCTGCGGGTCGCCCCGCGCCTGCCCTACCCACTGCCTGCGGCACCCACGGCCGACCGCGCGGAGCAGCTCGCGGCGATGCCACCCCTGCTGCGTGGCTACCTGCGCCTGGGGGCCTGGATCGGCGGCGAGCCCGGGCACGACCCGGACTTCAACGTGGCCGACTTCTTCGTGCTGCTGAGCCTGGACCGGATCGACTCCCGCTACCTGCGGCACTTCCTCGGCGAGACGTCTCCTGTGGCCGGTCCGCGGTCATGACCCAGGTGGTGCACGGGACGCGGCCGGCGAACAGCTACGCCCCGACCTCGCCGTGCGGACGGGGGTGCCTGCCCCGGCACGCGACCCTGCCACGGGTCGCGCTGCCGGTGCGGGTGTGGCGCGTGCTGGCGCTCGTCACCGTGCTCGGGGCCGGCATCGGCGTGGCCGTGGTGGTGCCGTTCCTGCGCCCGGGCGGCCGGGATCGGGCCGTGCGGGCGTGGTTTCGGGCCGTGGTGGCCGCGACCGGGGTCCGGCTGACGGTCACGGGCGCCACCTCGGCCGAGTCCCGCGGGCGCTGGGCGTTCTCCGGTGGTGGGCCGGCCCTGGTGGCGTCGAACCATCTGTCCTGGTTGGACATTCCGGCACTGCTCGCGGTGCAGCCGATGCGGGTGCTCGCGAAGTCCGAGGTGCGGGGCTGGCCGGTGATCGGGTTCCTCGCCACCCGGGCGGGGACGCTGTTCATCGACCGGCGCCGGCTGCGCCGACTCCCGCAGACCGTGGCCGAGATCGCGACGGGCCTGCGCGGGGGCGACACGGTCCTCGTGTTCCCCGAGGGCAGCACCTGGTGCGGTCGGACCGAAGGCCGCTTCCGCCCCGCCACGATGCAGTCCGCGATCGACGCCAGCGCGCCCGTGCGGCCGATCTCGCTGCGGTACCGTCTCGCCGACGGAACGCCCACCACGGTCGCTGCCTGGGTCGGCACCGACACCCTTCTCGCGAGCGTCTGGCGGATCGCCGGCACCCGGGGACTGACCGCGCATGTCGACGTCGGCCCGTTGGTCGAGACGATCGGCCGCACGCGCCGCGAGGTCGCCGCCGCGGCCATGCGGGCGAACCGCCGGCCGAGCCCGGCACCCCTGCTCAGCTCGGCAGCGCACCGGCCGTACGGGCGGTAGTCGAGACCGCAGATCGCCCCGCGGTCCCGCGGCGCTGCCGGGAGGCGTCCGCCTGCCGCCCTATGCTGGCGCGGAAGGTAGTCGTGGACGGGCGGGCGGAGGGCTGGCGTGATCGTGATCCACGCCCTGTGGCGGGAGGCACTCCTGCTCTGGGGCGAGGACTCGGACCGGCCACGCCACGACCCCAGCGCCCCGGATTCGGGAGTGCACCCGTTCGCGGCCGCGGCGCTGGGGAGCGTGCTCAAGCCCGATCCACCCGGCGTTCCGGACGAGGCCGAGCTGAGCCTGCCCACCCGGGACGGGTTGCCGGTCGACTCGCCCGAGCTCGTTCGCGAGGAGCCGCCGGCGCAGCGGGGCGCGCTGTCGGCGCGGGTGTGGCGGGTGCCCACGCTGCGGTACGGCCCGGACGACGCGCTGGCCGTCCTCGCGGGACTCTCCACTCTGGACGCCTCGGGCGACGCGGTGCTCGGAGCCGCGACCCGGCACCTGATCGACGTCGCCGCCTTCGCGGCCGATCTCGCGAGTCGGGGACGCCTGCTGCCGACCATCGACATTCGTGACGGCGTCGGCTATGCCCTCTGGCGCCCGCTGCTCACGGGCAGTGACGCGTCCTGGGCTCAGGCCCTCGTCCTGGCGCTGCCCTCCTCCGGCCGGGCCGACGGGCAGGAGGCGCCGGCCGTGGTCGCGGCCGCGCTGGATGCCCTCGTCGACGCGGCGGCCCGCCAGGCGATCGCGGCGAGCCGGCGCACCATGCCGACCACGACACCCGCCACGCGCTGGGTGGTGGCGCTCGCCGGTCCCCGACGTGACATCGACGCCACGCTGGATGAGGTGGCACGCCTGTCGACGCAACTCTCCGGGTGGCAGCGCGACGCCGTGACCGGGCGGGTCCGGGCGTTCTTCCGGCTCACGGAGCCCGCAAGTGAGGACGCGGACGGCTGGCGGTTGGACTTCTCCCTCCAGGCGACCGAGCAGCCGAGCCTGCGCGTCGACGCGGACCGCATCTGGTCGTGGTCGGCGTCGGGCCGGCGATCGGGCCCGGCCGCGCTGGAGTCCTATCTGGACGATCCACAGGAGACACTGCTCGCGGAGTTGGGGCGGGCCAGCCGGCTCTACCCGGACCTCGAGGACTCGCTGCGGGCGGCCACTCCCACCGGCCTCGACCTCGACGCGACCGGTGCACATCAGTTCCTCCAGCAGGGCGCGCCGCGGCTCGCCGGGGCGGGCTTCGGCGTCCTGCTGCCCGGGTGGTGGAGCCGGCCACGGGCCCGGCTGGGCGTGCGCCTGTCCGCCTCCACGCCCACCGCCCCGGCGACCGTGGCGAAGGCCAGCGCCATCGGACTGCAGTCTCTCGTGGACTACTCATGGCAGCTCTCGCTCGGCGACGATCCGCTCAGCGAGGCCGAGCTGCGCGCGCTGACGACGCTGAAGTCGCCGCTGGTACGGCTGCGGGGGCAGTGGGTCGAGCTCGATGCCAAGCGGCTCGTGGCCGGGCTGAAGGCGATTCAGACCCACGGGCAGATCACGGTGGCCGACCTGTTGCGAGCGGGCCTGGACCGGGCGGGGGGGCCGGGCGGGTTGCCGGTCGTCTCCGTCACCGCCGAGGGCCCACTCGGCGACCTGCTCGCGGGCGAGGTGGACCGACGCCTGGAGCCGGTGCCCACGCCGTCGGGGTTCACCGGGGCGCTGCGCCCGTACCAGGAGCGCGGCCTGGCCTGGCTCGCCTTCCTGGAGCAGCTGGGGATGGGCGCGATCCTCGCCGACGATATGGGGCTGGGCAAGTCGGCCACGATCCTGGCCCTGCTGCTGCACCGCCATGGCGCCGGTGCACCGACGCTGCTCGTCTGCCCGATGTCGCTGGTCGGCAACTGGCAGCGGGAGGTGGCGAAGTTCGCGCCGCAGCTACGCATCCACATACATCATGGTGCAGAGCGGGCGCGCGGCAAGGCCTTCGCGCGGGCGGTCACGGAGGCGGATCTCGTGATCACCACGTACGCTCTCGCAGCTCGCGACGCCACGGCGCTCGCCGGCGTCGCCTGGGAGCGGGTGGTTGTCGACGAGGCTCAGGCGATCAAGAACGCGGCCACCCGTCAGGCGGTGGCGGTGCGGGGACTGCCGGCGCGGAACCGGATCGCGGTCACCGGCACGCCGGTGGAGAACCGACTCGCCGATCTGTGGTCCATCATGGAGTTCGCCAACCCCGGCCTGCTCGGTACGGCAACTACGTTCCGCACGCGCTTCGCCGAACCGGTGGAGCGGCGCGGCGACGAGGAGGCGGCGCAGCGCCTGCGCCGGTTGACCGGGCCGTTCGTGTTGCGCCGGGTGAAGACCGACAAGTCCATCATCGCCGATCTCCCCGACAAGATCGAGATGGAGGTGGTCTGCAACCTCACGGCTGAGCAGGCCTCGCTCTACCAGGCCGTGCTCGACGACATGATGACCCGGATCGAAAGCAGCGAGGGCATGGAGCGGCGCGGGCTGGTCCTGGCCACCATGACCAAGCTCAAGCAGGTCTGCAACCACCCCGCCCAGTTGCTGCGCGATGGCACCCGCCTGGCCGGGCGGTCCGGAAAGCTGGCTCGGCTCGACGAGATCCTCGATGAGGTGCTCGCGGGCGGGGAGAAGGCCCTGTTGTTCACGCAGTACGCGGAGTTTGGCGGCATGCTGCGCGGCTACCTCTCGGCACGGTTCGGTCGGGAGGTGCTCTTCCTGCATGGCGGCGTGGCCAAGGCGGACCGCGACGCGATGGTCTCGCGGTTCCAGGACGACGACCCGGCCTCGCCACCCCTGTTCGTGCTCTCCCTGAAGGCCGGTGGCACGGGGCTGACCCTCACCGCGGCGAACCACGTCGTCCACGTCGACCGTTGGTGGAACCCCGCGGTCGAGGACCAGGCCACCGACCGGGCGTTCCGCATCGGGCAGACCCGCAACGTGCAGGTGCGCAAGTTCGTCTGTGCCGGCACGGTGGAGCAGAAGATCTCCGACATGATCCGGGACAAGCGGGGTCTCGCCGCGAAGATCGTCGGCAGCAGCGAGAGCTGGATCACGCAGATGTCCACATCGGAGCTTCGCGACCTGTTCGCGCTCGAGACCGGGGCGGTGGTCGAGTGACCGGGCCCACACGCCCCGACTTCTCCCAGTACGGCCGCCCCGTGCGGGTCGAGGGCGGGATCAGGGCGCAGAGCACCCGCGGCGTCATCGGCGAGTCGTGGTGGTCGAAGCGGTTCATCTCCGTGCTCGAGTCGTTCACGGGCCTCGGTGGGCGGCTGGGGCGTGGTCGCCAGTACGCCCGGGCCGGGCAGGTGCTGAGCCTGCGGATCACGCCCGGATCAGTGCACTCGACCGTGCAGGGCTCCCGCCCAACGCCGTACCGCGTCGAGGTCCGGCTCTCCACATACGACAGTGCGGTGTGGACGCGGGTCGAGGCCGCGATGGCGGCCCAGGCGCTGTTCCTGGCCCGCCTGCTCGCCGGCGAGATGCCGCTGCAGATCGAGGAGGCGTTCGCGGCGGCCGGCGCACCGCTGTTCCCCACCCGGGTGCAGGACCTGCGCATGTCCTGCACCTGCCCGGACCCGGCCGTTCCGTGCAAGCACATCGCGGCGACCTTCTACCTGCTCGCCGAGGCGTTCGACGCCGACCCGTTCGAGATCCTGCACTGGCGCGGCAGAGACCGGGCGACGCTGCTGGCGAACCTGCGCGCGCTTCGCGGCACGCCGCCGACCCGGCGGCCCGGGGGATCCGGCCGCGCCCGCAAGGCAGCCAGGCCCGCACCGCCGGTCGCCGGCATCGGCACCGCCGGCGCGGTCGCGGATCTCGCCAGCCCCGACCTGCGCCAGACGTTGGGCCGGTTCTGGGTCTCGCCCGTGCCGCTGCCGCCGCGTCCGCCGACGCTCGTCACCGACGTCGACCTGGTGCTGCGGGCGTTGCCCAACCCCGACGCCGAGCTCGGCGGGAAGGCTCTCACCGATGCCCTGCGCGCCTTCTACGCCACCTTCCGCCCGTGAGTAGGACTGGGCGGCTCAGATCAGGCCGCCGGTGAGGGTAGCGCCGCCATCGAGCACCAGCGTCTGGCCGGTGACCCAGCCCGCCTCGTCCGAGAGCAGATACGCCACCGCGCCGGCGACGTCGGCCGGCACGCCGAGCCGCTTGGCCGGGTAGTTCGCCGCGACCTGCTCCTCGTTGCTCTCGTAGAGGGCCCGGGCGAACGCGGTCTTCACGATCGCTGGCGCGACCGCGTTGACCCGGATCGTCGGAGCGAGTTCCACCGCGAGCAGCTCGGTGAGGTACTTCAGTGCCGCCTTCGACATGCCGTAGATGCCGATCACCGGCGCCGGTCGGATGCCCGCCACCGAGGTGACGTTGACGATGGCTCCGCCGTGCTCACCCATCCAGGCGCGATGCACCTTCTTGGTCCACTCCAACGCCGCGAAGACATTGATATCAAAGATCTTCCGCACCGCTTCGAGGTCGGTGCCGATAGCCGCCGCGGCGACCGGATTGGTACCCACGTTGTTGACCAGGTAGTCGACCCGGCCATAGGCACGCATGACGGCATCGATGGCCGCGTCCTGATGCGCCGGGTCGTGGGCGCGGCCGGCGACGAACGTCGCCCGATCCGCGCCGAGCTCAGCGGCGGCGAGCGCGAGCGGCTCCTCGTTGCGCCCGGTGATGCACACCCGGACGCCCCGCGCCACAAGGGCCTGGGCGATGGCGAGCCCGATCCCCCGGCTGGCACCCGTGACGATCGCGGACCGGTCAGACATCGGCACTCCCACTCCCCGGCGGTACTGGCTGCGGAGGTACCCAGCCTATGCCGAGCTGCTGGGCCCGCCTGTCGAGCCTCTCGTCGAAGGTCAGCACGCCGTCGGCCTGGACGATCTGCGCCGCAAGCAGCACGCAGCATTCCGGCAGCCTGAGCCCGGTCTCGGCGCGCAGCCGGGCAAGGCGCTCCGCCGACCCGGCGCCCACCGAGATCTCCTCGATCTCCATGCCCGCGAGCATGGCCTTGGCCTGCTCGATCCTCCCCGCCCTCGCCGGCCCGACCAGAACCTCCGCCAAGGTCAGGCAGCTCGCGGCCAGAGGGTGCTCGGCGGCCCCGAGCAGAGCAACGTGCGCTCGTGCATGGTTGGCATCGTCCGGGTTCAGGTGCGCCACCAGTACGCTCGCGTCGAGAACGATCACTGCGGCCACTCCGCTCGGAGGCGATCGAGGTAGCCATGCTCGTAGATGCCGGCCAGCGACCCGCTCGCCTGGAGGATCCCCGCGCGGCGGAGCTCGTTGTCCTTGCGCCGCTCCTCGCGGATGCAGCGGTAGCCCTCCTGGACCAGGAGCACGAGCAGTCGCGCCCGCCCACCGCCCACGCCGGGCCACTGGCGGGCCGCCTCGTCGATGGCTCGCGCTACCTCGTCGGTCTCCGTGATCATGTGGCGCACGCGGTTCGTTGGCACGCGGGTGAGTGTAGCACTTCTCAAGTGGTGCAACACCGGTTCATTGCCGGTTGCCGCGGGCGAACGGGCAGAATCAGCGGCATGAGGGTGACGACGACCATCCGGTTGGCCAGCGGCGTGGACCTCCCGCGCGTGGGACTGGGCACCTGGCAGATGAGCGGGCGCCGGGCCTATGACGCCATCCGGTACGCGCTCGACGCCGGCTACCGCCACATCGACACGGCCACCATGTACGGCAACGAGGGCGAGGTGGGTCGGGCGCTGTGGGACTCCGGCCTGCCCCGCGACGAGGTGTTCCTCACCACGAAGCTGCCGGCCGAACGCGCCGGGCGGGCTCGCGACACGCTCGACGCGAGCCTGCGCGCGCTCGACGTCGAGGCGGTTGACCTGTGGCTCATCCACTGGCCCACCTCGGACCGAGCGCTCGTCGCGACCTGGGAGGCGCTGCTCGCGGCCCGGGCCGAGGGCCGGGCTCGAGCCGTCGGCGTCAGCAACTTCAGCATCGCCCAGATCGACCGGATCACTGTGGAGACCGGCGAGGCACCGGCGCTCAACCAGGTGCCGTGGAGCCCCTTCCACCACTCGGCCGACATCCTGGCTGCGCACCAGGAGCGTGGCATCGTGGTGGAGGGGTACAGCCCGCTGAAGCGAAGCGACCTGCGCTCGCCGGTGCTCGCCGCCATCGCGACCGCCCACGGGGTCACCCCGGCACAGGTCGTGCTGCGCTGGCATCTGCAGCACGACATCGTCGTGATCCCGAAGTCCGCCACGCCGGAGCGCATCGACGAGAACCTCGGCGTCTTCGGCTTCTCCCTCACCACCGACGAGATGTCCACTCTGGACAAACTCTCGGCGTAGCGCCGCTCGTTGCCGTCGGGATCGTGCTGTCTCACATCCGTGATCTCAGCACGTCGAGCTCGCAGCCTGGCAAGGACGGGTCGAAGCCGTGCTCGACCAGCCAGCGGAACGCCACCAGAGCTCGGAACGACCACCACCCGTGGATCACGTCGAGGTCGACCTCGGTGCCGTAGCCGGCGACCAGGTCGTCAAGGTGCTCCTCGTGTCCGAGCGTCAAGACGGCGATGTCGTACAGGGCATCGCCCTGGGCCGCCTCCGACCAGTCGATCACGCCGGTGATCTGGTCACCGTCGACGAACACGTGGGTGATCTGCAGGTCGCCGTGCATGAACACCGGTGTCCACGGCCGAAGCGCAGCCTGGGCAACCTGGCGGTTGCGGGTGACCAGGTCGGTGGGGAGGACACCGTTCGCGACGAGCCACTCGCATTCGCCGTGCAGGCGCGAGGCGATCTCCTCAAGGCGCCGACCGGGCCAGGGCGGCAGGGGCGCGTCATGCAGCATCCGCACGGCCGCACCCGCCGCGGCCCACGCCGCCGACGACGCGGGCGAGGGATCGCCGAGGCGGCCAAGTTCCCTCCCCGGGAGGGCGGCGAGCGCGAGCACGGGCGCCTTTCGCCACAGAACCTGCGGGGTCGGGATCGGCGCCAGCGCCATCGCCTCGACCTCGACGTCGGTGCGCGTCTGATCAGCGTCGATCTTCAGGAACACGTCTCCGACGCGCAGGGTCGCGCGCTCGTTATGGGCGACGAGGACCGCGACCTCTTCCACGTCGCCATTATCGCGGAATGATCATCGAGGTGGCCGCGGGTTTATTGCTGCGCGGTGGGCGGCTCCTGGCAGGCACCGCCCACAGCGCCGACGCGGACTCAGGCGGCGAGCACCTCGCCGAGGCGGTCCACAGCGAACTCGACATCGGCCTCGGTGACGACCAGCGGTGGCGCCAGGCGCAGCGTGGTCCCGTGGGTGTCCTTGGCGAGGACACCGCGAGCCAGCAGCCCTTCGCACGCCTCGCGCCCCGTCATCAGCGAGGGATCGATGTCGACGCCGGCCCACAGGCCCCGGCCCCGGACCGCGGTCACGCCATGACCCACCAGCCCGCCCAGGCGCTCATGCAGGACGACGCCGAGCTCGCGAGCCCGCAGTTGGAACTCACCGGTGCGCAGCAGATCGATGACCGCGAGACCGATCGCGCAGGCGAGCGGGTTGCCGCCGAAGGTCGACCCGTGTTCACCGGGCCGGAGCACGCCCAGCACGTCGTCATTCGCCACGACCGCCGAGACCGGCACGATGCCACCGCCGAGCGCCTTGCCCAGCAGGTACATGTCGGGCACCACGCCGTCGTGCTCGCAGGCGAACGTCCGGCCGGTCCGCCCCAGTCCGGACTGGACCTCATCCGCGATGAAGAGCACGTTCTTCGATGTGCACAGCTCGCGAACCGCCGGCAGATATCCAGCCGGCGGCACGACGACGCCCGCCTCGCCCTGGATCGGCTCGATCAGCACGGCCGCCGTGGTCTCGTCGATCGCGGCCCGCATCGCTTCGATGTCGCCGAACGGGACCACCCGGAACCCCGGCGTGTACGGCCCGAAGTCCGCGCGCGCCGACGGGTCCGTGGAGAAGCTGATGATGGTGGTCGTGCGGCCGTGGAAGTTCTCGGCCGCGACCACGATCGTGGCCTGGCCGTCCGGCACGCCCTTGGCCAGGTAACCCCACTTGCGGGCGACCTTGATGCCCGTCTCCACGGCCTCGGCGCCGGTGTTCATCGGCAGGACCTTCTGCTTGCCGCAGAGGTCGGCCAGGGCGTGGCAGAAGGGCCCGAGCTGTTCGGAGAGGAACGCCCGGCTGGTCAGGGTCACCTGCTCGAGCTGCTTGCGGGCAGCGTCGATCAGCGCCGGGTGCCGGTGGCCGAAGTTCAGCGCGGAGTAGCCGGCGAGGAAGTCCAGGTAGCGCCGACCGTCCACATCGGTCACCCACGCACCGTCGGCCTCCGCGAGCACCACGGGCAGTGGGTGGTAGTTGTGGGCCGAGTAGAGGTCGGCTTCGGCGACCGCGGGGGCGGTCCGGTTCTGCGTCGTCGTCATCACGCGCTCCTGAGTTCGAGAGTGCAGCACTTCGGTCCACCGCCGGCCTTCAGCAGCTCCGAGACATCCACCGTCACCGGCTCAAAGCCTCGCGACCGCACCTGGGCCGCGAGCGCCTCAGCCTGCACCGGCAACACGACCGTACGGCCGTCGCACACCGCGTTCAGCCCCAGCCATTCCGCGTCGGCCACCTCCGCCTCGATGGCATCCGGGAAGAGCCGGCGCAGCACCGCGACGCTGCCGGGGCTGAACGCCTCGGGCAGGAACGCGATCGTGTCGCCGAGGACCGCGAGCGCGGTATCGAGGTGGTAGAAGCGAGGGTCGACCAGTTGCAGGCTGACCACGGGCCGGCCGAATACCTCCTGTGCCTCGGCATGCGCGGAGTAGTCGGTGCGAAAGCCCGTGCCGGCCAACAGGTACCGGTCGGTGAGCAGGAAGTCACCCTCACCCTCGTTGATGGACTTCGGGGCGCTGGTCTCGAAGCCGAGCTCGGCGAGCCGGTTCGCGTACGCCGGGCCCTCGGCGGCGCGCTGGGGGTACCGGAACTGCGCACCGTACGCGATGCCATCGATGACGGTGGCGCCGTTGGCGGCGAAGACCATGTCCGGCAGCCCGGGCAGCGGGTCGATCTCCTCGACCGCGTGGCCGAGTTCAAGGTAGGTGTCCCGCAGCGTCGTCCACTGCCCCACCGCACGGGCGTTATCCGTCGGCACGGTCGGATGCATCCACGGGTTGATGACGTACTCGACGGTGAAATGCGTGGGCCGGCACATCAGGTACCGGCGTACGGACTGCACACGCGAGGCCATGTCGCTAACCTCCGGGGTCGCGCGTCGTCGTGCGGCTCGGTGCATCGGAGGCGGGACGCGGGTACCACCCAGACACCCAGCGTACGGGCGGGGGTGGGCCAACATCCATCGCCGCATCGTGCGTGTCGCTGACGGACCGTTGCGCGAACCCTGCCGATACCGACGGATCGTTGCGCCGCTGGCGGCCGGCGAGAAGCGTCGATGCTACTCGGGCCCGGCCGGGTTCGACCACAGCGCCGCCATCAGGGCCCTGGCCGGACCGGGCTGGCACAGCACCGGGGTGCTGTCGGCGAACTGGTCGATGCCGCCGATCGCGGGCCGGCGAGCGATCTCGCGATCCTCGATTCCGGCGAGCAGGGCCGAGGCGAACCGTCCGGCGGCGATAACCGGGTAGGGACGGTCGAAGAACGGTCGACGTGTCGCGTCGACTTCCCGCGCGAGACCCAGCCGGTTCTGCCATCGGCCGGCCTGCTCGTACGCGTCGCAGAGCGCGGACTGGCGGTCCCCGCCATCGTCGGCTGCGAGCGCCG
Organism: Micromonosporaceae bacterium; assembly: GCA_036557785.1. Taxonomy (GTDB): domain Bacteria; phylum Actinomycetota; class Actinomycetes; order Mycobacteriales; family Micromonosporaceae; genus DATBGZ01. The sequence goes on along the minus strand of DATBGZ010000083.1, from coordinate 46,873 downwards.
CAGCGAGGGCGGCCGCGATCCCGGCGGCGTCCGGCAGCGCCGCGAACGCCGTGCCGAGCCACTTGCCGTACGGCGGATACCGGCGCGCGAGCAGCAGGCACAGCCGCATCACGTCCCGGGCCAGGCGTGCCGCCAACAGCCGGCTACCCAGGTCGTCGCCCGCCTCGGCCGATCGCCCTACGAACGGCTCCTCCTCGCCGAGGCGCAGCCACTGGCAGGCGAGCAGGTAGCGCCACACGTCGTCGGGGTACCAGGCCAGGCGAGCACGGACCTCGGTCAGCTCACCGATGCCGTCGTGGAACACCGCCCCCGCGGTGGCCTCGGCGAGCAACTGCGCCGGTGTGGCGAGCCAATCGAAGACGGTGACGCCCGCAAGCGGATCGAAGCCCAGGCATGCCGTGGACCAGCTACCGAGGTCGGTGACGACCACCCGGTGCGCCACCGGGCCCTCGGTCGGCGTCATCACCCGCACAAGCGCGTCGGGCGGCTCGAAGTTGGTCGGCCAGCCCCGGAACCGCTTCGGTAGGCGGGAGGCCAGAAACTCGCTGATCGCCCCGCCGTGCCGGGCCGCGTCCGCGGGAGCCAGGAACAGCTCCAACCGCGGCCCCCAGTCATGGTCCGCGGAACGCTCGCTGTCAAAGCCCAGCACCTCCGAGCCGGGGCCCAGCCGCGCGGCCGCGTACCGCAGGTCGGGGTAGGCCTGTGCGAGCAACGGCCGTACGGCCTCGGCGTAGAACGCCCGGCACAGCTCGAGGCCCTTCATCCCTCACCCCAACCGACGCAGCGCGTGGGTCCAGTCTCGTCACGATGACACCGGAACACACCTGGTTTCCTGTCGGCCGCGCTCACCCGCCGTTTCCCGTCGGCCGCGCTCACCCGCCATTGCGCGTCAGCGGCGCTCACCGGCGAGGGCCGGCTCCGGTGTCCGGGTCTCGCCCGAGCCGGGACTGTCCACGGAGGACGGTGTCACCCGCCCACCCTCGTGGTCGAGCCGGGGCAGGACCCGGTCGAGCCAGCGCGGCAGCCACCAGGCACCACGACCGAACACGGCCAGCGCGGCCGGGACGATGAGCATGCGCACCACGAAGGCGTCGGCCAGGACGCCGATGGCGAGGGCGAGCGCGATCGAGGCGAGGCTGACCATCGTGGCACCACCGAAGCCGGCGAAGACGAATCCCATGATGGCGGCGGCCGCGGCCACGACCGGCCCCGACCGGACGAAGCCATCGAGGATCGCCTCGCGCGGCACAAGGCCCCGGCGATGCGCCTCGTGCATCCGCGAGACCAGGAAGACCTGATAGTCCATGGCGAGTCCGAAGAGGATGCCGGTGAGCAGGATCGGGAGGAAGCTCATCACCGGGTTGCCGACGTCTGCCGGCAGGAGCGAACCGAGCACCCCCCACTGGAAGATCGCCACAGTCAGACCGAGTGCGGCGCCCAGGGAGAGCAGGAACCCGAGGGCGGCGATGACCGGGACGAGGATCGAGCGGAACAGCACGACGAGCAGGAGGATGCAGACGCCCACGATCACGGGCAGGTAGACGATCAGGGCCTTGCGCAGTTGCGCGTCCGAGTCGATGGCGATCGCGGTCTCGCCGGTCACCGACAGGCGCACCCCGGCGGTGTCGTTCTCGATCGCCCGGATCTCGCCCACGAGGTCCTTTGTGGACTGATCGTTGGGCCCGCCCCGTGGGACCACGGTCAGGAAGGCGAGGGTGCCGGCGTGATTGGTGGCGCCCGGGACGACGAACTCGGCGCCGTCGAGCCCCTGCAGCGCGGTGGTGACGGCCGGCAGGGCGTCCGCGACCCGGCCGCCCTCGACCAGCACGACCAGCGGGCTCTGGGCACCGCCGAACTTCTCCAGCACCAGGTTGTACGCGGCGCGCTGCGACGACGCCGCGTCGGTGCCGCCCGGAACCGTCAGGGCTGTCCGCATGGTGGCCACGGGGATCGCGAGCACGGCCAGTACCGCCACGCCGGCGACGAGGCACGGGACGCGGAAGCGCACCACGAACGAGGCCCACCGCTCCAGAACTCCGGGCCGGGTGCGCCGGTCGCGGCGAGAGGTGCCGGCCCGCTCGCGTCGCGTCAGGGCCCGGCGCCCGACCATCCCCATGACTGCGGGGATGAGGGTGATTGCCGCCAGCACGTCGACGGCGACGGCGAACGCGGCCGCGAGCCCGATCTCGGTGATCGGTGGGATGCCGATGACCGCGAGTGCCGCCACCGCGGTGATGACCGTGCAGCCCGCGACCGTCACCGACGAGCCGGCCGTCGCGACCGCCCGGCCCGCGGCGTCGACCACGTCGCGACCTTCCCGTAGCTCGGCCCGGAACCGGGTGATGATGAACAGGCCGTAGTCGATGCCGAGGGCAAGTCCGAGCATCACCGCGAGCGCCGGTGTCAGTGGTCCGGTCGGCTCGACGAGGGCGCCGTACGCGAACGCGCCGAGCACCCCCGTACCAACCCCGATCAGCGCCGTGAACATGTTCATGCCGGCCGCGATGAGCGAGCCGAGCGTGATGACGAGCACGAGGAACGCGACGCCGGCGCCGAGCATCTCCAGCGGGCCGAAGATCTCGATGGGCGCGTCACCGGGGTCGCCACCGACCTGCGCCACGAAGCCCGCCTGACGGGCCTGGTCGGCCAGGCCCGCGACCGCCGCCTCGACCTGGCCGGCGTTCTGGTCGGTGATACCGGACAGCGTCAGGGTCACCACGGCCGTGGTCAGATCGGGCGCGAAGAACGGGGTCTGCGGGTCCAACGGGTTGGCGACCGAGGCGACGTGCTCGATCCGGGCGGCCGAGGCCTCGAGGGCGGCCAGCTTCTCGACGTTCGCCGGATCGGTGATCCGCTCGCCGGTCGGCGCCTCGACCACGAGTCGAAGCGTGTCGGCGTCGCCCGACGCCACCACGTCGGGGAACTCGCGCTGCAGCGTCGCCATCGCCTTGCTCGACTCGGCTCCGGGGATCGTGAAGAAGCTGCCGGCGTCGGACGGCGACGCGCTGATCGTCGACATCCCACCAAGCGCGCCCGCGGCGAGCCAGACGACGACGGTCAGCCAGCCGATGACGAACGCGACCCGGTGGCGTGCGCTGAACGCGCCCAGACGGTAGAGAAGAGCTGCCACGACGGCCCGCTTCCTGTGTCGACCAGCGCTGCGGCGGGCCTACCGCTGCCTGCCACCCGTTGCAGGCAGGGCGAGCGGGGCCCGGACCAGCGTGGCCGCGCCGGCGGCTGGCGGCATCGGCCGGTCGCGGTGATCTCGATACCGCGGTGGCAGCAGGGCCCGTACCGCGCGCGCAGTAAGCGCAGGTCGGGAAAGGCCGAGGCCCGCGCGGTGGCCTAGCCTCGACGCATACGACAACGTCACCGGCGTCGGAGAGGAAGGTCAGAGCGTGCCGACACTTCAGTCGGGTCAGGTCGCCGACGCACCGACCCTCCGCAACTGGGAGCGGTTCCTCGACGGTGCCGCCGTGCTCGCGGTCCTCACCGAGGTGTGGCGGCAGGCGACCACGCAGGTCTCCTGGTTCGGCCTGGCCCTGCTCGTGGTCTGTGGCGCCGCCGTCGCCGTGCGCCGCCGCTATTCGTTGCTCGCCGTCGGCGTCACGACGCTCGCCAGCGGGCTGGTCGGCCTCACCCCGTCGTCGGCGTTCCCGGTCTGGATGCTCACCCAGATCTGCGCATTCGCCGTGCCACTGCGGTGGCGTCGCGGAGTCTCGGTGGCGGTCGCCGCCGCGGTATCGATCATGCTCTACATCACGGCGATCGCCCGGTTCCAGGTCGGGCCGTTGGACCCCATCGCTTTGATCCTTCCGGTCTGGACCATCGCCGTCGTCGGGGTCAGTCTCTCCCTGCGCGACCACACCGACTATACGGCCGCGCTCTACGCCAGCGCCCGAACCGCGCTCGACGCACGGGAGAGCGAGATCATGCACCGGGTCGCCAACGAGCGCGTGCGCATCGCCCGGGACCTGCACGACGCGGTCGCCCATAATGTCGCGATCATCAATGTCCATGCGGGCGCGGCCGAACGCCTCCTCGCCGACGCGCCGCCGGCAGTCACGGCATCGCTGACCGAGATCCGCAACGCCAGCCGTACCGTGCTCGAGGAGCTGCAGGAGATCGTGTCGGTGCTGCGCCGGACCAGCGGCACCGACGAGCCCGACCCCGTTCCGACCACCGCCGCGGGCATCCCGTCGCTCATCGAGTCGTTCCGCGCCGTCGGCATGAGCGTGGACGCGTCGATCACGGGCGACGTCGCTCTCACCCCCACGACCAATGCCGCGGCCTATCGGGTGGTGCAGGAGGCGCTGACCAACGCCCACCGGCACGGGACCGGGACCGCCTCCCTCAAGGTTCACCCGGAGGACGCCTGCCTGCACATCGACATCGAGAACCCGGTGGATGAGCTGAAGCGCGCGGAGGGATCAGGCTTCGGGCTCATTGGCATGCGGGAGCGGGTGACCGCGGCCGGTGGCACGCTCGACATCGGGTCGCGGCCGGACCGGTTCACCATCCACGTGACGCTGCCCCTCGCATCGCCCGGGTCCACCCGAGCCTCGTCGGCAGCCAAGCAGGTGCCGGCGCAGACGAAGACGTCGCCGGCGGCACCCGGCCGTACCCGATGACCAGCGTCCTGCTCGTCGACGACCAGCCCGCCATCCGGGTCGGCCTGCGGACGATCCTCGAATCGGCCGGCATCGACGTGCAGGCCGAGGCGGGAGACGGCGACGAGGCCGTCCGGCTGGCGCAGCGCCTGCCCCCCGACGTGATCCTGATGGACCTGCGGATGCCGGGCACCGATGGCATCGCCGCGACCCGCCGCATCCGTGAGGTCCCTGCACTGGCCCAGACCCGGGTGATCATCCTCACAACCTTCGATGGGGATCCGAATGTGCTGGCGGCGCTGCGTGCGGGCGCCGACGGCTTCCTCGGCAAGAGCGCCAGCCCCGACGAGATCATCGATGCGGTGCAGAAGGCCGCCTGCGGCGATGTGGCGCTCTCCCAGAACGCGCAGCGCGCCCTGCTGCGCCATCTCGCCGAGGCCGGGGAGCCCTCGACACCCGACCCCAAGGCAGCAGCCCTGGCCGCCGAGCTCACCCCCCGGGAGCGTGACGTCGTCATCGCGGCGGCCCAGGGACATGACAACGACGCCATCGCGACGCAACTGTTCATCTCGCCGCTGACCGTCAAGACGCACCTCAACCGGGCCATGGTCAAGCTCCGGGCCCGCGATCGGGGCCAGCTCGTGGCGACCGCCTACCGCATCGGGCTCATCCCGCGGCCGGGTTGAGCCGCGGCCGGCTTCAGGAGCGGGTCGGTCCCGGCGTCACCAGGGTCGGCGGGCTCAGCGAGACCGAGGGCTCGCCCGGTGACGGTTGCGCCGGCATGGGCTGCGAGTCCGACGGCGGTGGGAGCGGGTCGCCAGCGACGGGTGTCGCGCCGGTCTCGTCCTGAATGGACAGAACCGCGCACTGCACCGTGCCGTCGGGAGTGGAGGTTGGCGCGTTCACGATCGCCTGTCCGATCTGGCCCGGCTGAGCGGGAACCCGTACGGTGTCCACCGCGACCGGGTCCGCCTGGGTGCCGAGCCGCACGTTCACCGTGAACGTGTGTGGCGTGGGGCTGTCCGACCGGACCAGCACCGTGCCATGGGCGACCCCGCCCTGCACGAAGCAGTCCCCGATCACCCAGGACGCCCGCAGCGGCCCGGTGGGCGAGGGCGTCGCCGTTGGTGCGGCCGTGGGCGTGCCGGTCGGGGTACCCGTCGGCGGACCGGTCGGTGGGACCACCGGCGGTGCTGGCGCCGCCGTCGTGGCCGGCGGGGTAGTCGTGCCTGGCGGCGTGGTCGTCGGCGTTGGTGTCGTCGTCGGTGTTGGCGTGGTCGTCTTTGTCGGCGTTGCTGTGACTGTGGCGGTCGGGGTGGCTGTGGCCTTCGGGGTCACTGTGGCGGTCGGGGTCGGTGTGGCGGTCGGGGTGGCTGTGGCCGTCGGGGTCGGTGTCGCCGTGGGCGGTCCGGCCGGCGATGGCACGGGCGGCGGGACCGGAACGGGCGGGGCGGGCGAGGTCACGGGTGGGGTCGTGGGCACCACGCCGGGTGGAGGCGTGGAGGGCGAGGGCCGCGCCGTGCCGGTGGCGGTCGCCGGAGGCGGCGACGGCGGGCGCGAGAAGGTCGTGGGCGCCGGGCTGGGTGGTGGCGCGTCCTGCTGGCCCGTGGTACCCGCGGGGCGCTGGAACGAGTGACCCGTGGTGGGCTCGACGAAGACGAACCGCTGCACCGTCTGCGTCACCGGGGCGATGACGGTGATGTTGGTCTGGTTGAAGTTCGTCCATCGTGGACCCACGAAGGTCACCGACGTGAAGCTGGCCGGCGGGGTGAGTGGGTTGCCGCAGAAGCACTTCGTGACGGGTGCGCCGTGGGCATCGACCAGCACCGCGGTGCCCGCCTGCAGCACCGCAGGGATGTCGGTGGCGTGCCCGTTGACGAACCCGTGGTTGGTCACGCGGGTGTCCGAGCGCAGGATCGCCGGAGTCAGCGAGGTGATGAAGGCCTCGACGTCATCGACGTTGACGCCCAGGACCCCGGCCCACGCGACGGCCTTGGCGTGGTCCTGCTGCAGGAACGCGATCATCTTGGCCCGGTCGCAGGTCGCCTGCTTCTGGGTGCCGCCGAAGAGCCCGACCGTGTCACCGGGGAACGAGCCGCCCGCGCCCTGGGGCGGGGCGACGCCGGCCTGGTCGGTGCCGACCGGCGGCGTGAACGGGTTGTCGCCCGTGGTGGAGACGCCCTCGAGGTTGACCGGGTTCGCCGCGGTGCGGCCACAGCCCGCGAAGGCCACCAGGCTGACCAGGACAGCGGAGACGACGATCGAACGGCTGACGATCGAACGGCTGACGATGCAACGGCTGGGGTGCGGACGGTGCATGGGGTGGCTCCCGTACGGCGTGCGCCCGGCTGACGGGTCAGGTAACGCCGGGCGTCGTGGGAGCCAGGACGGTGCGTGCTCCTCGGGCGTTCTCCGGCGAACGGATCGACCCACGGTACCGCCGGGTTGAACCGCATTCGCCGCATTCATCCAGATCGGCGGAGCCGGCGGAACGTCCGGCCAACCGGCGTACCATGCCCGGACGCCGCGTGCGTTCGGTGCGACTCTTCGTACTCGGGCGTGGGGTCATCCTGTGCCGAACCCATCGAGCCGTGGGGTTGTCAGAACTTTTTCAAGATCTTTTCAGCACAGGACTCGATTTTGTCGTACCCCCCCGGCACAATCGAACACATGTTGCCACCGTCGCTGTTCGCTCCACTCGACCTGCACGCCGCGGTCGAGGAGGCCCGCCGCACACAGGGCGCCCACGGCGTCGTCGACCTGCTCGTGGTCACGCTCACCGACCGTCGGGTACGCAGTGATGCGGACATCGACGAGCACCTCGACACGTTGAAGGCGGCGTGCCGGCAGACGCGGCGATACCGGGAGGCCATCCCGGTGCTGGAGCGCATCGCGACGCTCAACCCCGAGCGCAGGCACGAGGTCGCGGCGGAGCTGGCCGTGGTCCACTCCCACCTCGGCGAGACCCGCGCGGCCGTGTCGCTGCTGGAGTCCGCAGTGGGCGAGCAGCATGCGCTGCCGCCGAGCCGGCGCAGCCTCGCCTTCAGCCTGACCGCCGAGGTGGCCGCGGTCCTGCTGCGGGAAACGGCTCTGGCTCAACGATGTGCGGACCTCGGCCGCACCGCGGTGGCTGCACCCCCCACGCGTGCGAAGCGGAGAGCCACGCCCGCGCGGACGTTGCACGGCGCGCCGCCGGCCCGCGCGGAGCAGACCGCGCCCGCCGGGGCGGAGCGCACCGGGGCCCCGCGACGGCGCTCCGGGCTTGCCCGACCGGTGCTGGCGGCCGAGCCCGCGCTCATCGACATCGGTGGCGATGACAGGACCCAGACGCCCATGACCGACGCCCGGTCACCGCGCCGCCGCACCGGCCTGGCCCGCCCGGTGCTCTCGGCGGAGCCGCCATTCGCCGACCTCGACCCTGAGCAGGCGGTGTCCACCAGGCCGATCCTCACCCTGATCACGGGCTCGGCAGCCTGACCCAGCCGATACCGTCCACTTCGGACGGACGCTGTCCGATTCAGATCATCAGGCCGATGACGATCAGCGTAAGGGAGGAGGTCGGGCCGGCCCAGGAGTCAGATGGCATGCTGCTGCGCAGCGCCGCGTCATCACTGCAGGGCCGTCATCACTGCAGGGCCGCCATCACGTGCAGGGCCGTCATTGCCCGAGGGCCGGCATCCGTGCAGGGCCGGCATCACCGAGGGAGGAACCGCCATGGCCGCCCGAACCTTGGTCGACCGCATGCTGAGCCCGGCCGGGCTGGGGCTTGCCCTGCTGATGTTCCTGCTTCCGTTCCTGACCGTCTCCTGCGACGACAGCTCGCAGAGCCCCACCGTGGGCTATGTGGGCACGTTCACGGGAGTGAATCTGGTGACGGGCGGCGCACCAGATATCACCTCCACGACCACCGAGGACGGCGGGAGGCAGACCGTGAACCTGCCCGCCGAGGCCATCACGGAGCTGGAGCGGGACTCCGGGCTGGGCGAGCCCGTCCAGCCGCTCGCCGTCGTCGCCGCCATAGTGATCTTCGCCGGCATGATCCTGACCCTCGTGGCCCCGATGCACCTACGCGTCCGCATCGGCGCCGCCGCGGCGCTGGCGGCGGTCGTGCTGCTGGTCACCGAGGTCGTGGCGGTGGCTCCCCAGGTCGTCGCGCAGGCTCAGGCCCAGCATGGCGACCCCACGGATGCGGCGCGGACTCGGCCGGCGATCGGCTTCTACCTCGCCGTCGGCATCCTGCTCGCGGTGAGCGCCCGCGAGCTCGTCCGGGCACGAAGACCCCTCGCGCCCGACGACTCCGAGCCCCTCGGGCCTGATGCGCTCGAAGCGGAGGCCGACGCGTACGAGCCTGAGGCGGACGCGCTGACGGATCCCCGCTGAGCACCCCCCCGGGCGCACGTCAGTCGAGCTGGGGATGGACCTGCGCCGCGATCAGGTCCAGGTGGTCCAGGTCCTGCAGGTCGAGCACCTGCAGGTGGATGCGAGAGGCACCGGCCTCGGCGAAGCGGCCGATCTTGTCGACGATCTCGGCGGGGGTGCCGCAGAGACTGTTGGTACGCAGGGCCTCGACTCCCCGGCCCACCACCGTGGCACGGCGCGCCACCTCGGCGTCGTCACGACCGCAGCACACCGTCTGCGCGGCCGACAGCAGCAGATCGCCCGGGTCGCGCCCCGCGGCCCCGCAGGCTGTGGCGACCCGCTCGTACGCGGCTCGCGTATCTTCGAGCGAGGCGAACGGCGCGTTGAACTCATCGGCGAACCGCGCCGCGAGCGCCGGGGTCCGCCTCGCTCCCCAGCCGCCCACGATCAGCGGTGGGCGAGGGCTCTGCACCGGCTTGGGCAGCGCGGGCGAGTCGATCAACTCGAAGTGCTTGCCGTGGAAGGTGAACGTCTCGCCGACCGGGGTCGTCCACAGCCCCGTCACGATCGCCAACTGCTCCGCCAGGCGATCAAGGCGATCCGCCGTCGACGGGAAGGGAATGCCGTAGGCACGGTGCTCGGCCTCGAACCACCCCGCGCCCAGCCCCAGCTCGACCCGTCCCGCGCTCATCGCATCCACCTGGGCCACCGAGATCGCCAGCGGACCGGGCAGGCGGAACGTGCCGCAGGTGAGCATGGTGCCCAGCCGGATGGTGGACGTGTCACGGGCGAGCCCGGCCAGCGTCACCCAGGAGTCGGTCGGGCCGGGCAGCCCGTCCCCGCCCATCGCGAGGTAGTGGTCGGAGCGGAAGAAGGCATCAAACCCGAGCGTCTCGGCGTGGCGTGCCACCCGGAGCAGGTCGTCGTACGAGGCGCCCCGCTGGGGCTCAGTGAACACCGTCAGTCGCATGCGGACATTCTCGCCCGGCCGCCACGATGGCGCGCCGGCCCCATGCGCCGCGGGCGCGGATGACCGGCGCCGGCTGGATCTCGCGCAGGGGCGATGGTGCCATGCCCGCCTCGGGGGGCACGATCGGTACATGCCCGAGGGCGACACCGTCTGGAACACGGCCCGCATGCTCGACCGGGCGCTGCGCGGGTTCTTGATCCGGCATAGCGACCTGAGGGTTCCGGCACTCGCCACCGTCGATCTCGCCGGGTGGCGCGTGCTCGGCTGTGGCAGCCGGGGCAAGCACCTGCTCCTGCGTCTGGCGGACCCCGGCGACGCCCGCCTCATGACGTTGCACTCGCATCTGCGCATGGATGGGGCGTGGCGGATCTTCGGCGCGGGCGACCCATGGCGGGGACGGCCCAGCCACGAGATCCGCGTCGTCCTGCAGACGCCAACTACCGCGGCCGTCGGCTACCACCTGCACGATCTGCGCCTGGTGCCGACCGACGACGAGCAGGACCTGGTCGGTCACCTCGGGCCCGACCTGCTCGGTGCGCCGGAGGAGGCCGGCGGCTGGGATCCGCAGGAGGCCGTGAGCCGGCTGCGAGCCCAGCCGGAACGGGGCATCGCGGAGGCCCTGCTCGACCAGCGCAACCTCGCCGGAATCGGCAACTTCTACAAGGCCGAAGTGCTGTTCCTGCGGGGAATCCACCCGCGGACCCGGGTGTGCGACATCGACGACCTGGCGAGCGTGGTCAACCTGGCGCACCGGCTGCTGCGTGCCCATCGGGGACGGTGGACCCAGGCGACGACCGGGTCACTGCGTCGCGGCGAGGAGTCCTACGTGTACGGCCGGGGTCGGGCGCCCTGCCGCCGCTGCGGCACGCTGATCGAGCGCGAGACCCTCGGCGAGCGCGTCACCTTCTGGTGCCCGACATGCCAGCCGACCCGGCCCTCACACCGCAGCCCGCCCGACTGGAGGGCGTCCTCCTCGGGCACGGCATGAGGAGTGCCGCGCTACGCCCGCTCGCGATCGGCCTCGTCGACCGGAGTGGTCTCGACGTCGGACGGCTCACCCGAGGTCACGGCCGGCACGGGGGTACCCGCCTCGACTGCCGGGGCCTGCTCGGCCGCCTCGACCGGCGCCGCCATCGACCGGCGGATCTCCTCCAGGCGCGTGGACCCGGCGAGGTCCAGGGTCGCCTTCTGCACCTCCAGCCGCCGGCTCTCCACCGAGTTGGAGGCGAGGTCAGCCCGGCCGAGGGCGGTGGCGTAGCGACGCTCGATCTTGTCCCGGACCTCGTCCAGCGTCGGGGTGGTGCCCGGCGCCTGGAGCGACCCCATCGACTCAAGCGAGCGAGCCACGGTCTCCTGCATCTTGGCCTGCTCGAGCTGGCTGAGCAGCTTGGTCCGCTCGGCGAGCTTCTGCTGCAGCATCATCGCGTTGTTCTCGACCGCCTGCCGGGCCTGGGTCGCCGCGCTGAGCGCCTGGTCGTGCAGCGCCTTGAGATCCTCAACCGAGGCCTCGGCGGCGACGAGCTGGGTGGCGAAGGTCTGCGCGGTGGACTCGTAGTCGGCGGCCTTCTTGCTGTCCCCGCTGCCGCGGGCATGGTCGGCGAGGACGAGCGCCTGCCGCGCGTTGTTGGTGAGCTGCTCGACCTCACCGAGCTGCCGGGAGAGCTTCATCTCGAGCTGGCGCTGGTTGCCGATCACGGCCGCCGCCTGCTGCACCAGCGCCGCGTGTTGGCGCTGCGCGTCTTCGATCGCCTGCTGGATCTGCACCTTCGGGTCGGCGTACTCGTCGATCTTCGCCCCGAACAGCGCCATGAGGTACTTCCACCCCTTGACGAACGGGTTCGCCATCTCGCGCCCTCCCTGCCAGCAGTGTCGCGTTTCCTAATCTTGGCAGGCCGCAGCCACCCGCGTCAGGAACCGCACCGACTCCGGCGTGCGTGGCGCCGACCCGCGCGCTGGCCTCAGACGAGCAACGACTCCAGCCCACGCTGCGTGGACCCGTGGTCGGTGCGTCGAGCCGTGAGCGTGGTCCGAAGTGGCCCATCGCTGCGCACGCTGACGGTGAGGTCGCCATCGGTGACCGAGTCCTCGACCACGCCCGCACCCACGGTGGCGGCGGGCACGGGCTCGGCAGCCTGCGTGAACGCCTGCTCCATCTGCTCCACCAGCGCATACGTGGCCGTCACGTCGGCCAGCACATCGGAGAGCCCGGTGCCGAGCGCGTCGCAGACGGCGGCCAGCAGCTCGCTGGACGCCTCCTTGTGTCCCCGCTCGATCTCGGAGAGGTAGCCGAGGCTCACGTTCGCCGCGGTCGACACCTCCCGCAGCGTCCGGTGCTGCGCGAGCCGGCGCGCGCGCAGGACGTCCCCGATGACCTTGCGCAGGAGAATCACGGCCACCCCCTCGGACCGGCGCCGCCACGGAGCCGGATGGTTCGCTCTGCAAGCTTGCTGACTTGCTCTGCCGATCGTTGCCAGGCTACCCGCATCCGTGCTCAGCGACATCCAGGGTCACCGCCTGCGTGGTCGCCTGGGCTAGGAGCGCGACGTGGCGAGTGCGGTCGCGAGCAGGTCCAGTGCGGCGGCGACCGTACGCACGCGGATCTGCGCGCGCGAACCCGACAGCGAAAGGCTGCGCACGCTGTCCCGGCCGTCGGCCACCGCGGTGCTGACCGCCACGTAGACCGTGCCCACCGCCACGCCATCCTGGGGATCCGGTCCGGCCACACCCGTGGTCGCCAGGCCCCAGTCTGCCGCGCACCGGGTCCGGGCGCCCAGGGCGAGCGCCGCGGCTGTGGCCGGATGCACCGGCCCGGCCGTGGCGAGCAGATCCGCCGGCACGCCGGCGAGGCTCGTCTTGAGGTCCGTGGCGTAGACCACCAGGCCGCCCCGGAAGGCGCGGCTGGCCCCGGGCACGTCGACGATCGTGGCGGCGAGCAGACCACCGGTGAGTGACTCGGCCACCGCCAGGGTCTGGCCGCGCGCGACCAGCGCCTCGATGACCCACGCCGCGGTCGTGCCGGGGGCCGGGTCAGTCACGTTCGGCTGGCGCGCGAGCCGCCGCCCGCAAGCGCAGGGCCCGAGCCACGTAGTCGATGCCGGTCGCCACCGTGACGATCGTCGCCACCGCCATGATCCACGGCGCCACCATCGCCACCGGGTGGGGGAACGGGCAGATGTACCAGGTGATCGCCGCGATCAGCAACACCGTCTTGGCCTTGCCGCCGCGACTGGCGGGGATCACGCCATGCCTGATGACCCAGAACCGCAGCAGCGTGACGCCGATCTCCCGACTCATGATCACGATGGTGACCCACCACGGCAGCGAGCCGTAGATCGACAGGAGCACGAGTGCGGTCCCGGTCAGCGCCTTGTCCGCGATCGGGTCGGCTACCTGTCCGAACCGGGTGACCTGGTTCATCGCCCGGGCCAGGAACCCGTCAACGAAGTCGGTGAAGGACGCGACCACGAACGCGAGCGCTGCTCCGATCCGGTATCCCGGGGCGCTCATCCCGGAGGCGACCATCAGCACCACGAAGACCGGGATCAGGGCGATCCGCAGCAGCGTCAGCGCATTCGCCGCCGTAAATAGCCGGGGCTCACCCGGCCGGGGCGACGTCGGCGAGGGCTTCATGACCGCCGACCCGCTCACGGCCGACCCAGGGCGACGCGGGCGGGCGGGTCCGTGACGTGCGCGTCCGGCGCCGCGTCGAGCACCGCCACTGGCATGGCGACCAGATCCACGCCGTCCGTCGCCACCACGCGGGCGCGCACGAGGTCACCCACCCGGACGGGCAACGCCGGCGCCGCGACCAGCCGCGTCGAGCCGTCCTCGGGCCCCTGATGGCCCGCCCGGCCCTCGATGGCCGGATCGATGGTCTCCACCAGCACCTCGACCTCGGTGCCGACCCGCTCCTCGGCGCGCTGGTTGCACAACTGCTCGGCAAGCGTGCCCAGCCGCCCGTACCGTCGTCGGATCGTGGCCCGGCTGACCTTGCCCGCCATGCCGGCCGCCTCCGTGCCATCTTCATCCGAGTACTCGAATAGGCCGATTGCATCGAGGCCGGCTGCGGTGAGGAACCGTTCCAGTTCGCTGACGTCGGCACGGGTCTCCCCGGGGAAGCCGACGATCACGTTGCTGCGGGCGCCGGCCCACGGGTTGAGCTGCCGTAGCGACGCCAGCAGGTCGAGGAAACGCTCGGTCGACCCGAACCGGCGCATGCGTCGCAACACCGGCTCGCTGGCGTGCTGGAAGGACAGGTCGAAGTACGGCGCGACGCCGGTCGTGGTCGCGATCGCCTGCACGAGTCCCGGTCGGGTCTCGGCGGGCTGCAGGTAGCTCAGGCGCACGCGCACGACGCCGGGCACGGCGGCGAGCTGAGGCAGCAGCTTCTCCAGCGCCCGCGGGTCGCCGAGATCCTTCCCGTACGACGTGGAGTTCTCGCTGACCAGCACGAGCTCTCTGACCCCCCGGGCGGCGAGCCACTCCGCCTCGGCGAGCAGCTCGTCCGGGCTCCGGGAGACGAACGCTCCGCGGAAGGACGGGATCGCGCAGAAGGCGCAGCGGCGATCGCAGCCGGAGGCGAGCTTGAGCGAGGCGACCGGCCCATCGTCCAGGCGCTTGCGCAGCACCGGCCGCAGGTGCGCCGGCACCGCCCCACCGCCGGGCGTGTGCCCGCCGCGCGTGTGCCCGGGTGCCGTGACGGCGACCTTCGGGCGCTGCACTGGCGTGATGGGCAGCAGCGCGCGCCGGTCCCCGGGTTCGTGGGCCGGCGGCCGGCGCCCCGCGAGCACGTCGGCGAGGCGGGCCGAGATCTGCGGGTAGTCGTCGAAGCTGAGCACCGCGTGCGCCTCCGGCAGGGAGTCGGCGAGCTGCCGTCCGTAGCGTTGCGCCAGGCACCCGGTGGCGACCACCTTGGCGCTGGTGGCCGCGGCGGCGAGCAGGGTGTCGATGGAGTCCCGTTTCGCCTGCTCCACGAAGCCACAGGTGTTGACCACGACCACGTCGGCACCATCGCCGTCGGCGACCAGCTCCCACCCCTCGCCGTCCAGGCGCGCCGCCAACTCCTCGGAGTCGACGTCGTTGCGGGCGCACCCGAGCGTCAGCAGCGCGACCCGCCGCCCCGTCGCGATGGCGGAGCCCTGCGGCGCACCGGCCGTTACGGTCAGGGGCTGGGACACCCACCGAGGGTACCGACCCGGACCCCCGAAACCCCGGCCGACCTGTGCGGACTCCACCTGTCTCCGTGCGGCTAGGGCCGGCTCCCGGTCGGCGTGGTCCAGTGGGACGTGTCGCTCCAGGCCACGCCACGGGCGCGGTCCTCGAAGATGAGCATGACCGAGAGCACCACGACGGCCACGCCCATGCCGAGCGCACCCGAGACCATCGCGGCCGGGATCACCGCCAACAGCACCACCACCACCGAGATGGCGCGGTGAAGCACGGGACGGATCCGCAGGATGAGGCGGAACAGCACGTCGCTGGCGAGGAACACGGCCAGACCCGCGCCGAGCACGGCCGCCTCGCCCACGCTCAGGTGACCGTCGGCGTGCGCGACCGCCTTCTCGACCCCGGTGGCGAGCGCGACGATGCCGAGAAACATCCCCAGGTGAGCCCATCCAAACGCGTGGATGGCGGCCCGGGCGCGATCGAGGGCCGGAACCGCGATGAGCGCCTGCTCGGTCGTCTCGTTGCTGCCGCCGAAGTAGACCCACCAGATCAGGTACGCCAGGGCCAGGCCCAACAGCGCGGTGACCAGGAGCACCGGCCCGAGCTCCAGGCCCGCCGCACCCAGCCCGATCGCCACGACGGACTCCCCGAGGGCGATGACGATGAGTAGGCCGTGGCGCTCCACGAAGTGGGACGGCGAGATGGTGAACGCACCGATCGGGTTGAGGTACGGGGACGCGAACTGCACCACCGCCGCCGCGATCCACAGACCCCACTGCCAGGAGCCGGGGGTGAAGCCGCCGACGAGGATCAGGGTCGCGGAGAGCAGGTTGAGCGGACCGAGGCTACGAAACGCCCGCACCGGGCCGGCGCCTCCGGCCGCCACGAACAGTCCGGTGTGGACGATGTTGACGACGAAGTAGCCCAGACCAAAGGCCCACCCGGTGGCGCCGAACGCGTCGGGGATGGCGAGCGAGATCGCGAGGAAGCCGCCCATGCCGATCACCATGAGGCCGCGACGCAGCGAGCTGTTCGGCGAGATCAGGTTGGTCAGCCAGGCGTACCCGCCGTACATCCACATGAGCAGGCTCAGCATCAGCACCACCTGGGCCGCGCCGCGCCAGGTGAGGTGCTCCGCCAAGACCGCGGTGAGCTGCGTGACGGTGAAGACGAAGACCAGATCGAAGAAGAGCTCGAGCTGGCTCACCCGCGTCTCGGACTGCTCCTGCGCCGGCACGTCTCAGCCGCCGAGGTCGGCGAGGATGTCGTCGAGCTCGTCCGGGGGCACCAGCACCTCGCGTGCCTTCGACCCCTCCGACGGCCCCACGATGCCGCGCGACTCCATGAGGTCCATGAGCCGGCCCGCCTTGGCGAAGCCGACCCGCAGCTTGCGCTGCAGCATGGAGGTCGAGCCGAACTGGGAGCTCACGACGAGCTCGACCGCCTGCCGCAGCAGCGGCAGGTCCTCACCCACCTCCTCGTCGATGCGTTTGCGCTCCTGCGTCGCGACTTCGAGCACGTCGGGCCGGAAGTCCGGCTCGCGTTGGCGCCGACTGTGCCGCACCACGTCGCTGATCTCGGCCTCGCCGACCCAGGCACCCTGGACCCGGATCGGCTTGGCGGCACCGGCGGGCAGGAACAGCGCGTCGCCCCGACCGATGAGCTTCTCCGCTCCGGCCTGGTCGAGGATGACGCGCGAGTCGGCGAGCGACGAGGTGGCGAACGACAACCGTGACGGCACGTTCGCCTTGATCAGACCGGTGACGACGTCGACCGACGGGCGCTGGGTGGCGAGCACGAGATGGATGCCGGCCGCGCGGGCGAGCTGGGTGATCCGCACGACCGCGTCCTCGACGTCACGTGGCGCCACCATCATGAGGTCGGCGAGTTCATCGACGACGACCAGTAGATAGGGGTACGGCCGGACCTCCCGGTCGCTGCCGGGCAGCGGACGCAGCTTCCCATCATGGACCTTTCGATTGAACTCATCGATATTCCGAACACTCGCGGCGGCGAGGTCGTCGTAGCGCAGCTCCATCTCACGCACGACCCACGCCAGGGCCTCGGCCGCCCGCTTCGGGTGGGTGACGATCGGGGCGACCAGGTGCGGCACGCCCTCGTACGCGGTCAGCTCGACCCGCTTGGGGTCGACGAGCAGCATGCGCACCTGCTCCGGCGTCGCCCGCATCAGTACCGAGATCAGCAACGCGTTGAGCATGCTGGACTTGCCTGCGCCCGTCGCCCCGGCGATGAGCAGGTGGGGCATGCGGGCGAGGTTCGCCACGACGTACCCGCCCTCGATGTCCTTGCCGAGCGCGACGAGCAGCGGGTGGTGGTCTGCCGTCGCGGTACGGGAGCGCAGCACGTCGCCGATCGCCACGTTCTCCCGGTCGGCGTTGGGGATCTCCACCCCCACCGCGGACTTGCCGGGGATCGGGCTGATGATCCGCACATCGGGGGATTTCACCGCGTAGGCGATGTTGCGGGAGAGCTGGGTGATCCGCTCGACCTTCACCCCCGGGCCGAGCTCCACCTCGTAGCGCGTCACTGTCGGGCCGCGGGCGAACCCGGTCACGGCCGCGTCGACGGCGAACTGGTCGAACACCCCGCGCAACGCCGCGATCACCTCGTCGTTGGCGCGGCTGCGGATGCGCGGCATCTCCCCCGGATGCAGCAGGTTCATCGGCGGCAGCGTGTAGTCGTCGGCCGGCGGTGGCAGCGTGGGCTGGTAGGACCGCGCGGGCGGCGGCGTGTGCTCGGGCGCGGCCGGCTCCGGACGCCGGGTCGACGGCACCGACAACGGCCGTCGCTCCACCACCACCGCCTCCTGCAGCGGCTCGTCGTAGAACTCGGCGTCGGCGTACGCGCCCTGGCGCCGGCGAGCCGATCCGCGGCGCAGGGCCCGCGGCCGTGCGAGCTCGTCCTCGTCGTCGAGGACCTCACCCTCCACAGGGGACGGCTCCGGACCGCCGACGAGGTAGCGCCACAACGCGGCCAACCGCGCCGGAATGCGTTTGATCGGCGTGGCCGTGACGACGAGCGTGCCGAAGACCGCCAACAGCACGAGCAGGACCACGGCGACCATCGGCGTCACCGCGGCGGCGAGCCCACCGCCCACGGCGCGACCGACCCAGCCGCCCGCCCGATCCATGACGAGCGGATCCGTGGGCCGGCCCTTGCCCAGGTGCAGCAGACCGGTGACGGCGAGCACCAGCGACGTCCACCCGACGACCCCACGCCCCCGCGGCCCGTCCTCAGGAGGGTCGCGCATGAGCCAGATCCCGCCCAGGAGGAGCAACAGGGGCAGCGCGACGGTGATCGCGCCGATGCTCGATCGGGTCCAGAAGGCGATGAAGCGCCCCACTGGCCCTGCACCGCCCCAGTACACCGCGACTGCGAGCAGGACGCCGAGGCCGATCAGCAGCAGCGCGCCGCCATCGCGCTGGTGGGTGCGATCCAGGTCGCGCGCGGTCGCGGCCTTACGGCCGATGGCCCGCACGATCCAACCGACCGCGTGCGCGAGGCCCATCCAGAGTCCGGCGATTCCCACACCGATAAGACCGAATGAGGTGGCGGGCGAGTTCTTCTTCTGGGCAGTCGTCTTTCGGGACGCGGCTCTGGCGGCGGCACGCCGGACGCGAGCGACCTCCGCGCGAGCGGTCTGGGCCGACCTCAGCGCGGCCTCATGCTCAGCACGCCGCCGGCCGGCCATGGCTCACACGGTAGCGGCGTGACGGCCCGGCTCCGGCCCATCGGCCTGCGTGTCGCCGGTCATCGCGAGCCGTACCGCCGGGTCCGGCTGGACGGGGCCAGCACCCTGGTCCGGCGGTACTGCGTTGGCGTGGCGGGCCCGGCGACGCCGCCAGAGCACCAGCGCCCCGATCCAGGAGCCGACCACCACCAGGGCCACGGCGCCCTGCACCTGGTGCACATATTGCTCTGGATAGATGACGCCGGTGACATATCGGTCGATGAATCCCGCGTTGGAGGGCGTCTCACCGTTGCGCTGGCGCGCCCAGTGCTCGGCCCACGTCAGTGGGCAGTCGACCCACTCCATGACGATCAGCACACCCCAGATGCCGGCGGCCAGATGCACGAAGAAGGCCGTGGGCCAGCGCCAGGCCAGGAAGCCGCCGAGCACCACGTACACCAGGTAGGCGAAGTGGACGGTGAGGATCACGTCGACGAGCCAGTCGTAGCGCACGCGCAAACGCTACCGCCGCCGCGCCCGTCCGGCCGGCTACACCTCGTACCGGGCGCCGGTGCGAGCAACCTCCACCGGGCCGGCGAAGGCCGCCGAGGCGGACTCGACGACGTTCGCCTCGCTGCACCACGCGGCGACCAGGTGGGTCAGGACGAGCCGGGAGGCGCCCGCCTTGGTCGCCGCCTCCCCCGCGTCACGGCCGGTCAGGTGCAGGTCCGGCGGGTTCGGCTCGCCGTCCGGATAGCTCGCCTCGCACAGGAACAGGTCCGCCTTGTGGGCCAGGCGCAGCAGCGCCTCGCAGGGGGCGGTGTCGGCGGAGTAGGCGAGCACCCGGCCCTCGTGCTCGAGGCGCATGCCGTACGTCTCGACCGGGTGGTTGACCCGGTCAACCGTCACCAGGAACGGGCCGATGGTGAGTTGTCCCGAGTGCAGCTCGTGGAACTCGTACACGTCGTCGAGCGAGTCCTCGCCGTAAGCCGCGGCGAGGCGGCCCGCGGTGCCCATCGGGCCGTAGACCGGCAGCCGCGGGTAGGGCCCGTCCGGAGCGTACCGGCGCACGACGATATAGCTGCATGCGTCGAGGATGTGGTCGGCGTGCAGGTGGCTGAGCACGATCGCGTCGATCGACGTCATCGAGAAGTGGCGCTGCAGTGCGGAGAGCGACCCGGTCCCGAAATCGACGAGCAGCGTGAATCCGTCCGCCTCGACGAGGTAGGAGGAGCAGGGCGAGTCCGGGCCCGGAAAGCTCCCCGCGCAACCGAGCACGGTGAGCCTCATCTGACCACTCCCCCGACGGGCGTCCGGCTCACCGGCTCAAAGCCCGCCGGCGGCACGGTCGGTCCGAGGAAGCGCTGGGCCAGCCGGGAGAACGGCGCCTGCTCGCCGGTGGCGAGGAACCGGTGCTCGGCCGGCTCCGGCTCATCACGCAGCATGTCGTGCTCGGTGAGCACCCGGTACACCTCGCGGGCCGTCTCGTCCGCACTGGACACCAGGGTGACCGCGTCGCCCATGACGAAGCCGATCAGACCAGCGAGCAACGGGTAGTGGGTGCAGCCGAGGACGAGAGTGTCCACTTCGGCCTGTCGCAGTGGGTCCAGATAGGACGTGGCGACCGTCAGCAACTCCGGGCCAGAGGTGATGCCGCGCTCCACGTAGTCGACGAACGCGGGACACGCGACCCCGGTCACGCTGACGTGGGGGGCGGCGGCGAACGCGTCGACGTATGCGCCACTGGTGATGGTCGCGGCGGTCCCGATCACGCCGACCCGTCCGCTGCGCGTGGCCGCGACGGCCCGGCGTACGGCTGGCCGGATCACCTCGACGACCGGCACGTCGTAGCGCTCCCGCGCATCGTGCAGGCAGGCGGCGGAGGCGCTGTTGCAGGCGATGACGAGCAGCTTCACGCCGTCGGCCACCAATCGGTCGAGGCACTCCAATGCGTACGCCCGGACCTGGGCGATCGGCTTCGGCCCATACGGCAGGTGGGCGGTGTCGGCGAGGTAGCGGACCTGCTCGCCGGGCAGTTGGTCCAGAATCGCCCGCGCCACGGTGAGCCCTCCGACCCCCGAGTCGAAAACCCCCACCGGCGCGCTCGTCACGGACCGGAGCCTACGCTGACCAACCCGCCCACAATGAACACTCACACGGAACCTGTCGCCAACGTGACATGAGTGCGGGATCGGGTTACCGACCCCGTTCGTACCGATCCTGATCGATGTGCTGGGGGCGCGATTATGCGGTGAGTAACGCAAGCATCACTACGAGCAACTTGTCGCGTTGCGTGACCGGCGGGAACCTGCCTATGGTCATGCACGGCGGCTGTATGCCACCCACTCCGTTCGGGGTCCGGAGCCGCACGGAGCCCAGAGAGGAGGCGCCATGAGTGCCGACATCAGTACCAGCGCCCCGCGCCACGGGGTACCCGCACCCGCCGTCGCACCTGACCGCCGCGTCGCCACCGTCGACGCCCGCCGCGGTCGGCTCGCCCTCGACGACGAGGAGATGCGCTCAGCGCTGCTTGTCTCGCCAGCCGGCAGCGAAGCCGCGCTGACCTGGGCGCAGGACTCCACAGGCCTGCGCCGCTTCGTACGCCCCCAGCCCCGCCTGCGCCAGATCATCGGCGTCTGCGGCTGGGCCGCCCTGCTCGGGGTGCTGGGCCTCGCGGTCGGCATCCGTGGCTTCATCGCCGACCTCATGGACGCGACGCCGAGTTGGTACGAGCCGATGATGATCGGCGTCGGCCTGGTCGGGATCGCACTCACGGTCGGCGCGTTCGTCTCGGTGCACCGCCGGCGAACGCCGTACCTGCTGCTCAGCGCCGCCACGGTCGTGCTCGCCTACGCGATATTTCTTACCGGCAGCGCGCTGTAGGCCCTACGGCTTGCCAAACCGGTCCGGCTAGGCCCAGAGCTGCCCCTCCAGGGCGGTCTCGGCATCGGCGAGGGTTCCTCCGTACGCGCCCGTTGACAGGTATTTCCACCCGCCATCGGCGACGACGAACGCCACGTCCGCCGTCCGGCCCGCCCGCGCCGCGTCGTGTGCCACCGCGAGCGCGGCGTGCAGGATCGCCCCGGTTGAGAACCCGGCGAAGATGCCCTCCACCTCGACGAGTTGGCGCGTGCGCAGCACGGCGTCGCGGGTGCCGACCGAGAAGCGTCGGGTCAGCACCGTGGCGTCGTAGAGTTCGGGCACGTACCCCTCGTCGATGTTGCGCAGACCGTAGACGAGTTCGCCGTAGCGTGGCTCAGCGGCGATGATCTGGATCCCGTCGACCTTCTCGCGCAGGTAGCGGCCCACGCCCATGAGCGTGCCGGTGGTGCCGAGACCCGCCACGAAGTGCGTGATCGTCGGCAGGTCGCGCAGCAGCTCAGGGCCGGTGCTCTCGTAGTGCGCCCGGGCATTCGCCTCGTTGGCGTACTGGTTGAGCATCACCCAGTCGGGGTGCTCCTCGGCGATCTGGCGGGCCATCGCGACCGCCGCGTTGGATCCGCCGGGACCGGGCGAGAAGATGATCTCGGCGCCGTACATGCGCAGCAACTGGGTGCGCTCCGCGGAGACGTTCTCCGGCATGACGCAGACCAGCCGGTAGCCATGCAGCTTGGCGACCATGGCCAGGGCGATGCCGGTGTTGCCGCTCGTGGGCTCCAGGATCGTGTCCCCAGGGCGCAGCCGGCCGGCGGCCTCGGCGGCGCGGATCATCCAGACTGCGGGGCGATCCTTGATCGAGCCGGTGGGATTGCGGGCCTCGAGCTTGGCCCACAGCCGTACGGTCGGCGACGGGCTCAGCCGGGGCAGGCCGACCAGGGGCGTGTTGCCGCAGGCGTCGAGCAGACTGTCGAACCGGGCCATCGCGTCAGCCCCCAGCGACCGCCGGCAGAACGGTCACCGTGTCGCCGTCATTGAGCTTGGCGTCGAGCGCGCCGAGGAACCTCACATCCTCATCATTGATATAAACATTAACGAATTTGTGTAGCCCGCCCTCCTCGGTGATGAGCCGGGCACGCAGGCCGGGGTACTGCGTGTCGAGGTTGGTGAGCAGGTCGGCGATGGAGTCGCCGGTGCCGGTGACGACCTTCAGACCGCCCGTGTAGGAACGCAGGATGGTGGGGACACGCACTTCGATGGACATCGATATTTACTCCTGAATGGATGCGGGCACTGTCCGCTGACGGGATGGCGGGTCCGCCGTCGCGTTGACGACCTTGACGGACTCCTCGGTCACGACGCCATCGACGATGCGGTAGGAACGCACCTCGGTCGTCGCCGGCTCACGCGTGGAGACGAGCAGGTAATGCGCCTGCGGCCAACCCGCGTAGCTGATATCCGTGCGCGACGGGTACGCCTCGGTCGCGGTGTGCGAGTGGTAGATCACGACCGGCTCCTCGTCGCGGTCGTCGAGGTCCCGCCACACCCGCAGATACTCGGTCGAGTCGAACTCGTAGAAGGTCATCGAACGCGCGGCGTTCGCCATCGCGATGTGCCGGCTCGGGGTGTCACTGCCGACCGGACCGGCCACCAGCCCGCAGGCCTCGTCGGGATGGTCGCGGCGAGCATGCGCCACGATCGCGTCGAGGATCGCGGCGTCGATGGTCAGCACGCACCCGAGCCTACCTGGCCGCCTCCGCCGTCCTCGGGCCCGCGGGGCGGCCGCCCGGCCACCGGTGCCTGAGGTCACGGAAGTCCGCACGACGTTACGGCGCGGGGATGGCAGGATTGCTTTCGGTCATCACAGGGGGTGCCAGCCATGCGCATGGGCGACCGCACCGTACGCCGGTGTGCGGCGGTGCTCGCGGTGCTGTTCTGCGTCGGGGCGCCGACGTCGGCGTCGGCCGCCCCGCTCGCGCAGACGACCGCGCCGTCCGCGACCGCGGCGCCGACCGGTGGGCCCGATCAGGTGAGCCCTGACGTGCGGGCCGCCGCGATGGCCCAGCCGGCGATTGTGCTGCTCGAGGTGGGCTGGCAGGGGTACGTCCGGGACCGGGCGACCGGGAAGATCCTCGACGATAAGCCGGTCTCGGCGACCACCTGGTGCACCGGCGCGGGCGTCGGAGGCGACGGATACCTCGTGACGACCGGCAACTGCCTGGCCGAGACGAGTGTCGCGGCCGCGGCCTTCCAGCAGGTCGTCGACCGTCGGGTCGCCGCCGGGACGATCAGGTCGGACGCGTCCGCCGACCTGCTCGGCGAGCTCATGGTGACGGCGACGATCGACAGCGACCCCGAGGCCGACAACCCGCCCGAGCGCACGGTGCTCGTGCGGCGCGCGGTGACCGACGGCGACCCGATCACGGCAACGGTGGTGAGCGTGGCGGCGCCCGGCGAGGGCGACGTCGCGATCTTGAAGATCAATCGGGCGAACCAGCCCATCCTTCCGCTCGCGGAGAGCATCTCGACCGGTGACCAGGTGGTCACCCTGGAGTGCCTCGGGGTGCAGGGTGGCAGCGCCGGTACGCAGGGCGGCAGCTCGGGACAGGGTTCGGACGGGCCGGTCCGGCCGCAGTCCCGAACCGGGACGGTCACCGAGGTGACGCCGCAGGTGTTCGTCGAGCCCACCGCACCGGTACCGCCCAACGCCCTCGCCGGCGGCGTGGTCGTCAACCACGACGCCGCCCTGGTCGGCCTCGTGGACACGAGCCAGGTCGGCGGGGACGTGGTGGTGGACGCGGCCGTGATCCGGGCACTGCTGACCGACGACGAGATCACGACCGACCTCGGACAGGTGGACCGCGACTACCGCGCCGGCTTGGATGCCCTCTACGGTGGGCGCTACAGCGAGGCGATCGAGAAGTTTGACTCGGTCCTGGCGATCATCCCGTCGCACGTCCAGGCGCACGCGTACCGATCACAGGCACAGGAACGGCGGGCCGAGCAAGGTGGCGGACCGGCGCCGACGGACGACACGATGGACCGCGTCAATCGCTGGATCCGCAGCCATTCCGGTCGTCTCGTCGGGCTCGGCGTGCTCGCCGCGATCGTCGTCTTCCTCGCCCACCGCAGACGACCCCGCCAGGAAGGCGCAACGGCGTCGGGGGCCACCATCGGTACCGACGAGCCGGCCGGCGCCGCCGTGACCCGACCCACCGACCACGCACCGGGACCTGGCCCCGACCGCTCCGACACTCCGGCCCGCAGGTAGCGCCCGTGTGGTGCGCCTACGCCAGGGGGGCGCCCGTCAACTCGTCTCGCCCTTGACGGAGAAGGAGCGCAGGCGGTCGATGCCGAGCAGCGTGAATCCGGCGGTGAAGACGAACGCCATCGACAGCGATACCGCCAGCGACACGTTCGAGGAGATCAGGGTCGAGTGCGCGATCCGGTCCACCACGGTCAACACGTACTGGTCGATGGAGAGCACCCGGGTGCCGGTGAGGAGGTTCCCGGCGAGGGTCTCCCAGATGAGGATATACGCGAGGCCGATGAGCACCGGCAACCGCGTGAGCACACTGAGCGCCGTGAAGAGCGAACAGTAGGCCAGTGAGCCGACCACAGCCCCGACCGCGAGCCCTCCGGCGAGCGCCGGCGACCCCGCGATCAGGCCGGTCAGCGCGAGCGGAAGACCAGTGGTCACCGCGGTGACGCCGACCGCGACCACCAGCTTGGTCAGGACGATCTCCCGGCGCGGCAACGGCTTGGCCAGGATGTGCGCCAGGGTGCCGTCGTCGACCTCGGAACCGAGCACGCCGGTGCCGATGATCAGCGCCAGCACCGGCAGCACCACGGTCAGGCCGATGGCAACGATCACGGGGGTCACCCAGTCCGACGGATCCACGCCGGTCGCCTGGGTGAGCAGCGCGAGCCCGACCACGAGCAGTGGCAGCGGGAGCAGCAGCAGGAAACGCAGTCGGCCGAACAGCGCTCGCGTCGTGATCCTGGCAATCGTCGGGTTGAACACGGCGAGTCCTCCTCGGCGCGGGGCCGGTGGGGCGGCGGTGGGGGCGGGAACCGTCGCGGTCACTGCGCACCCACCAGGTAGGCGAACACGCTCTCCAGCGACTCGTCGGCCGGCACGAGGCGCTGCACCCGGATCTTCTCCGCCAGCGCGATCTTCGGCAGTACGTGCGTGAACGTGCCGTAGTCGCTGGCCTTGACGGTCAGTCCGGTCTTGGGGTCCAGGTCGACCGAGGCCACGGACTCCTGTGCCATGAGCGCCACCGCGAGGCGACGATCATCGTTCGAGCGCACCGTGAAGACGTGCGGCCGGTGGGTCATCAGGCGCCGGATGGTCCGAAAGTCGCCGGAGGCGGCGAGCCGGCCCGCGACGATCACCTGCACCGTGCCCGAGATCTGCTCGACCTCCTCGAGGATGTGCGAGCTGAACAGCACCGTCCGGCCGGCGTCGCCCATCGCGTGCAAGAGCTCCATCATGTGCATGCGTTGACGTGGGTCCATGCCGTTGAACGGCTCGTCGAGCAGGAGCACCGCGGGGTCGTGCACGAGCGCGGCGGCCACCCGCATCCGCTGGCGCATGCCCTTGGAGTACGTGCTCATCCGCCGGTTCTGGGGCTCGGCCATGTCCACGAGTTCGATGGCACGGCGCGCGGCGGCGACCGGGTCGGGCAACCGCTGCAGCTTCGCGCTGGCGAGGACGAAATCCCAGCCCGTGAGGAACCCGTGCACGGCCTCGCGCTCGACGACAATTCCCAGTCCACTGTAGACATTCGGGTTGCGCCAGGCCGGCTGACCACCGACGAGCACCTCCCCGCGCGACGGAGCGAGGAAACCCGCCATCATGTGCAGCACCGTCGTCTTGCCGGCGCCGTTCGGGCCCAGCAGACCGGTCACGCCGGCGCCGAGGCTCATCGTGATGTTGTTGACCGCCACCACATTGCCGTACCACTTCGAGACGTCCCGCACCTCGACCGCGGTCGCGGTCACCGGCGCGACGGCGGGCGTGCTTTCAGCGATGGTCGTCATCGGGCAACCTTCCGGAATCGCAGCAGTGTCGGCACCAGGCACACCACGACCACGCCGAAGGTCACCCCGAGATACAGCGGTCCGTACGGGCCGATCCGCGAGCCGTCGCTGTAGAGCCACTCGGCGATGCCGCTCACGATCGTCATGGGGCTGGCGAGCCGGGAGAGCTCAGAGATCGTCAGAGCCGTGCCGGTCAGCCCATTGTCGCCACCGCCGGACTGCGCGAAGGCGACCACCTCCAGGATGCCGACCAGCGGCGTGGTGAGGATGAAGAAGCCGACCGTGATCGCGGCCGCCACCGCTCGGCGGCCGGACAGCGACGAGATCAGCAGGGCGATCGACGCGAACAGGACCGCCATGATCGCCGATATCGACAGACCCCGGCCGAAGCCGAGGAATTCGTGCCACACGTTCGACATGCTGTCCTGCGAGAACGCGGAGCCGAGGAATAGCAGCAGCTCCGGGCCGAACAGCAGCAGGAAGAGCGCGCTGACCAGGGCCAGCCATTTCGCCAGCGGATAGTCCCAGCGGGTGATCGGTCGGGAGAAGTAGAGCGGCAGCACGCCCGAGCGCAGGTCCCGCGAGACCAGCTCAGGCGCCGCGATCGCGCAGAACAGCAGCACCAGGATGTTCACGCTCGACGGATAGCCCCAGTACTCGAACGCCCGCTCCCGGATGCCGAACTGGGTCTCCAACTGGGACTGCACCGCGACGAGGATCGCGGCGACGAACATGAGCAGCGCGAAGACGAACCAGGGGAAGATCTTCGCCACGGCGCTGCGGCCCAGCCCGAACGCCGTCCGGAGGCTGTGGACGTAGAGCGACCAGGTCGTGTATTCGCGACCGAGGCGGGGCCCGACGTAGCGCCGATAGCCGATGTCGTGGATGACGCCGGCCGCGGTGGGACTAGACATGCGCGGGCTCCTGGGTCGTGGGGGCACCGTTGGCGAACAGCTCGGCAACGCGGTGCCGGCGCTGGTCGAGCGAGTGCAGGGGGAGGTCGAGGTCGGCGACCGCGCCGAGGATGCGGTCGTAGGTCTCTTCCGCGGTGAGCGGAACCTGGAGCGCGCGGCCGTCCCTGGTCACCGGTAACCCCAGCGCCACGAGGCGTGCCTCGAGCTCCTCGGTGCCCTCGGCCACCTCGACGACGAGCACGTCCCGGCTGGTGGTCATCGCCTCGATCCGGTCCGCCCGCAGCAGCCGCCCGCCGTCGATCGCGACGAGCGAGTCGCAGATGCGCTCCACCTCACCGAGCAGGTGGGAGCAGACCACCACGGAGATGCCGAACTCGGTGCCGATGCGCTGGATCAGCACGAGCATCGCGTCACGGCCGGCCGGATCCAGACCGTTGGTGGGCTCGTCGAGCAGCAACAGATCGGGGTCGTGCACGAGCGCCTGAGCGAGCTTCACGCGCTGCTTCATGCCCGTCGAGTAGCCGCCGATCTGGCGGTACCGCTCCTCGTAGAGACCGACGTGGCGCAGGGTCTCGGACGCCCGCTCCCGGGCCGCGGACTTCGGCAGCCGGCTCATCCGTGCCATATGGGTCACGAACTCGACCGCGGACAGTCCCGGCGGAAGGCTGTCGTTCTCGGGCATGTACCCGACCCGCTGGCGCACCTGCTGCGCGTCGACGGCCGGGTCGAGCCCCAGCACCAGCGCGCGCCCGGACGTGGGTGGCAGCAGCCCGAGCAGGATCTTGATGAGGGTGGACTTGCCGGCGCCGTTGGCACCGACGAGCCCCACGATCCCAGGCTCCACACCGAGCGTCAGGTCGGCCAACGCGACGACGCCGTTGGGGTAGCGCTTGGTCAGCGCCTCGGTGGCGATCAGCGGCACGCCCGACGGCTGCCGGGCAGGCGTTCCAGTCACCCGCTCACCGTAGTGCCTGAGCGTAACGGCCGGGCACCCGGTTCTCCCCCATATGTACCCCTGAAGAACCCCGGACTCAGGACCCTCACAGGCAGCCGGGCTACTGACCGTACGTCCGCGCCGGCGCGCAGCCGTACGGCTCAGCCGATCAGGGCCTCGACGAGGGAGCCCTGCAACTCCGTCAGGTACTGGTAGACGGTGAGTTGGCGCACATGCGCGGAGCTGGGATTGCGTCCCACCGCGGCATCGATCTCCGCCTCAAGGTCGGTGTCGTCCTCGACGCCGAGCCGGGTTCCGAGCACGAGCCGGACGTCGGTGAGGGCGCGCAGCCACAGGTCGGCCCGCTCGTCCGCCAGGCGGACCTCGCCGCCGCTGTCGAGCAGATCCGCCAGCATGGTCTTCGCCTGGTCCAGCTTCGCCGAGCGCAGGTCGTCCTCGGTGAACCGGCGGAACTCGGCCTCCTGGGCGGGGTCCTCGGGGTAGACATCCGGGAACAGCCGCTCCACCGCGGGATCGTCGGGGTCCGGATCGTTGGAGATCATCGCAGCGAGTTCGGCAAGGCACTGCCGCAGGACGTCCACCACCTCCGGGACGAACCGCGCCACGCACTCGTCACCCACGCGCCGGAACATCATCGGGCGGGCGAAGCGTGGGCGGGAAAGGAATCATGGGCGGGCGAAGCGTGGGCGGGAAGGGTGGGGCAGCGGGATCTCATGGCTGGTCGACCGTAGCCCACAGGCCATAGCCGTGCAGGCGGGTCGCGTCGTACTCCATCCGCTCCCGGGCGCCGGACGAGACAATCGCCTTCCCCTTGTGGTGCACGTCCAACATGAGCTTCTCGGCCTTGTCGCGGCTGTAGCCGAAGAGCTTCTGCAGCACCCACGTGACGTACGACATCAGGTTGACCGGGTCGTTCCAGACGATCGTGACCCAGGCCCGGTCCACGTCCGGGACCTCGCCGACGTCGGGTGTCTGCACCGGAACGGTCTGCGGTGCGGCCATGCCCACCATCGTGCCACCGACTCCGGGCGCGCAGCACCCCGTGGGCGGGACAGGCGTTATGGGCGGGCGAAGCGTGGGCGGGGCAGGCGTTATGGGCGGGTCAGGCCGCGCTACGCCCTCCCGAGCCCGCGGGCTCGGAACGCTGCTCCGGCGGGACGGGATCGATGCGGAACCACCGCCGGCCCATGGTGATCTGGGTGCCGGGCTTGACCACGACGGCGTGATGGGCCTCGAGCCGGTGCAGTTGCGGGTCGTCCGGGTACTGCACGAAGGTGCCGTTCGCGGATCCGAGATCGACGACCTGGATGTCCCACCCGACCAGCGCGATGCGCAGGTGCCGCCGCGAGACGACCCCCTCGGCATCGACGATCTTCAGTGGCCGGGCGCCGCCCGCGACAACCTCGGGGTCGTGCTGCGGCTCGCGCCCCAGCACATAGCCGATGTCGAGCAGGTAGGCCGAACCGTCGTCGAGCGTGATCACTCCGAGCGGCGGTCGCGGGCCCTCGCGCAGCGTCGGGGGGTGCCCGGTCAGCGGTGCGCCGCAGGTGGCGCACGCGCTCAGACTCGGGTCGTTGAGGTGCCCGAACGCGCAGCCGAGCCCCAGCACGGTGGGGCGGGCCTCGGGCCCGGCGTTCAGCGGCTCGGTCGCGAGCGGCTCGCGGACGGGCAGCACCGCGTCCGCCACGTGGTCCGCCGGGGCGCTCGCCACGGCGACCGGCGCATAGGAGGAGTCCACAATCGACGGACCGGCCCAGGAGGGCAGCGGTACGGGCGGCGTGGCATCGTCGGCACCGCCATTGGCGAAGACCTCGGTGATGGCATCGACCTGCACGGGCCGCGTCGGTGCGGGCGCCGCCCATGCGGGCGAGGACTCCGGCGCCGGTGTCGGGGCCGGGACGGCGACGACCGGGGCCGCGCCCAGCCCTGCCGGCGGCTCGGCGCCCGCGACGAACCCGGCAGCGCTGACCACGCCACCGTCGAGCCGGGCGAACTGGCTCGCCGGACCGGCCCCGGGCAGTTCCAGCCGGAGGGAGGTGATCGGGGCGGCCACCAGGCGGTTGACGGAGGCGACCGCGTCGACCGCGGAGAGGTTCACCTCACCGTCGCCGCCCACCACCCGGGCCGTCGCGGTGCCATAGACGAGCACGGCGAAGCGTCCGTCGGAGACCGGACCACACGCGGCACAGTCGGGGAAGTTGCCGTCGAGGTCGGCCGCGAGCAGTGCCGCTACCCGCCGCACGAGCATCGCGCCATCGCCACCGAGCGACGAGACCTCGGCCACCAGGCCGAGTAGCTGCTCGACCTCGGCCCGCGTGGCCGCCGCCCCCTCGGCGCACACGAGCAGCAGGTCACCCGAGCGGGCCACCAGCCCAGGCCCGGGCAGGGGACGTACCATCCGGGTCACGGTCATCTGGCGCGTCCTTTCGTCGGTCCGAGCGGGTCTTTTCCCAGCGTGTCGGCCGGATGCAGGGTACGCGCCCGCGTCCACCCACGCCCGGCAGCCGCGCCAGGGCGGGGGGCGGCAGTCGTAGGCTCGACAGTGATGAGTAACCAGCACTCCGACAGTCAGTGGCACCCAGGCCCCAGCACCGCACTGCTGACCGACCACTACGAGCTGACGATGGTGGCGGCGGCATTGCGCGACGGGACCGCCGAGCGACACTGCGTCTTCGAGGTCTTCGCCCGTCGGCTTCCGCCGGGACGCCGGTACGGGATGGTCGCGGGCACGGCCCGGCTGGTCGAGGCGATCGAGGCGTTCCGTTTCGGCGAGGAGCAGGTCGCCCACCTCCGTGGTGCCGGGGTGGTCGACGACGCGACCGCGCAGTGGCTGGCCGGCTACCGCTTCGGTGGCGATGTGGACGGGTACCCCGAAGGGGAGCTCTTCTTCCCCGGCTCGCCGATCCTCAGCGTCTCGGGCACCTTCGCCGACTGCGTGGTGCTCGAGACGCTCGTGCTCTCGGTGCTCAACCACGACAGCGCGGTCGCGGCCGCGGCCGCTCGGATGGTGACGGCTGCGCGCGGCCGACGGCTGATCGAGATGGGCTCCCGCCGTACCCACGAGCAGGCCGGTGTCGCGGCGGCCCGCGCCGCGTATCTGGCCGGCTTCGCCTCCACGTCGAACCTCGAGGCTGGGCGTCGCTACGGGATTCCCACCGCCGGCACCGCCGCTCACGCGTTCACCATGCTGCACGACGACGAGCCGGCCGCCTTCGCCGCGCAGGTCTCGGCACTGGGCAAGCAGACGACGTTGTTGGTCGATACGTACGACATCGACCAGGGCATTCGTAACGCCGTCGCGGTGGCCGGGCCCGGCCTCGGCGCGGTGCGCATCGACTCCGGCGACTTGTCCGTGCTCGCCAGCCGATCCCGGGCGCTGCTCGACTCGCTCGGCGCGACCGAGACGCGCATCGTGGTCTCCGGCGACCTCGACGAGTACGCGATCGCGGCGCTGGCCGCCGAGCCGGTCGACGCCTACGGCGCGGGGACGGCCGTGGTGACCGGCTCGGGCGCGCCGACGGCGAATCTCGTCTACAAGCTGGTCGAGGTGGCTGGCCGGCCAGTGATCAAGCGCTCGGAGCACAAGACGACGATCGGCGGAAGCAAGACCGCGGTACGCCGGCACAAGCCCACCGGCACCGCGACCGAGGAGATCGTGTACGCGGGGGCGGCGAGGGCAGCCGCCGCGGTCGAGGAGCTCACCCGGCAGCCCCCGGCAAGCCAGCCGCACGATCGGCTCCTGCAGCGCCCATTCCTGCGTTCCGGTGTCGCGGTGCCGGATGTACCCACGCTCGCGCAGTCTCGCGAGCACGCCCGCGACTGCCTCATCTCCATCCCCTGGGAGGGCCTCAAGCTCTCCGCTGGCGAGCCGGCGCTGACCGTCCGGTTCGTCTCCGAACCGTAGCGTCGCTCGGCCCGATCCGGGAGGCTCCGATGACCCGCGCACTGCTGATCGTCGATGTTCAGAACGACTTCTGTGAGGGCGGCTCGCTACCGGTCGTCGGCGGCGCCGCGGTGGCTGCCAGCATCTCGGCGCTGCTCGCCGCCGAAGCGTCGCAGCGCTCGGAAGGTGGCGTGCCGCGCTGGGACCACATCGTTGCCACCCAGGACCATCACATCGATCCTGGTAACCATTTCGCGGAGCACCCGGACTTCGTCGACACCTGGCCCGCCCACTGTGTCGTCGGGACCGTGGGCGCGCAGTTCCACCCGGCGCTGGACACCGATCGCTTCGAAGCGGTCTTCGTCAAGGGCGAGCATAGGGCCGCGTACTCCGGCTTTGAGGGCAGGGCGGGCGGGATCAGCCTTGCCGCATGGCTGCGCATGCGGGGCGTCACCGAGGTGGAGATCGCGGGTCTGACCACCGACCACTGTGTCCGGGCGAGCGCCCTCGACGCCGTGCATGACGGCTTCACCACGACCGTGCTGCTCGACCACACGGCGGGAGTGGCCGCGCCGACGACGGCGGACGCCATCGACGCGATGCGTCAGGCCGGCGTGCGCCTGATCGGCTCGCCCCGCGTCACCCCGTCGCACGCGTAGGCGCTACTTCTTCTCGGCGAGCTCGCCGTGCGGCACCGTCGAGTCCACCGCGAGGTGCGGGTACTTGGCGTCGAACGCGGGGCGCTCGGACCGGATGCGCGGCATGCGGTCGAAGTTGCGCAACGGGGGTGGGCAGCTCGTCGCCCACTCCAGTGAGTTGCCATGGCCCCACGGGTCGTCGACGGCGACGATCGGACCGGTCTTGTACGACTTCCACACGTTGTAGAGGAATGGCAGCGTCGAGATGCCGATGATGAACGCGCCGACGGTCGAGATCTCGTTCAGCGTGGTGAAGCCGTCGCTGGGCAGGTAGTCAAAGTACCGGCGCGGCATGCCCTCGGCGCCAAGCCAGTGCTGCACCAGGAACGTCGTGTGGAAGCCGATCAGCGTCAGCCAGAAGTGCAGCTTGCCCCACCGCTCGTTGAGCATCCGCCCGGTCATCTTCGGGAACCAGAAGTAGACGCCGGCGTACACGGCGAACACGATCGTGCCGAAGAGCACGTAGTGGAAGTGCGCCACCACGAAGTACGTGTCGGAGACGTGGAAGTCGATCGGCGGCGACGCGAGCAGCACGCCCGACAGGCCGCCCAGCAGGAACGTGGTCAGGAAGCCGATGGCGAACAGCATCGGCGTCTCGAACGAGATCTGGCCCTTCCACATGGTGCCGATCCAGTTGAAGAACTTCATGCCGGTCGGCACCGCGATGAGGAACGACAGGAACGAGAAGAACGGCAGCAGCACCTGACCGGTGGCGAACATGTGGTGCGCCCAGACGCTCATCGACAGCGCCGCGATGCCGAGCGTCGCGATGACCAGGCCCTTGTAGCCGAAGACCGGCTTGCGGCTAAAGACCGGGATGACCTCGGTGATGATGCCGAAGAACGGCAACGCCACGATGTAGACCTCGGGGTGGCCGAAGAACCAGAACAGGTGTTGCCACAGCAACGCCCCGCCCGTGTCGGCATCGTAGACGTGTGCGCCGAGGTGCCGGTCGGCCGCGACCGCGAGCAGCGCGGCGGCCAGGATCGGGAAGACCATGAGCACGAGCAGCGACGTGACCATGATGTTCCAGGTGAAAATCGGCATCCGCCACATCGTCATGCCGGGAGCGCGCAGGGTCAGGATCGTGGTGATCATGTTGACCGCACCGAGGATCGTGCCCAGGCCAGAGATCACCAGCCCGACGACCCACATGTCCGCGCCGGCACCGGGCGAGTTCGTCACGTTCGCCAGGGGCTGGTAGGCGAACCAGCCAAAGTCCGCCGCGCCGCCCGGGGTGATGAAGCCCGAGATCGTGAGCAGGCCGCCGAAGGCGTAGAGCCAATAGGCCAGCGCGTTAAGCCGCGGAAAGCTCACGTCCGGGGCGCCGATCTGCAACGGCACGATGTAGTTCGCGAACGCAAACAGGATCGGCGTCGCGAAGAACAGCAGCATGATCGTGCCGTGCATCGTGAAGAGCTGGTTGAACTGCTCCGCGGTCAGGAAATCGGCCCCCGGTTGCGCCAGCTCCGCGCGCATGAGCAGAGCCATGAAGCCGCCGATGAGGAAGAACGCGAACGAGGTGACCAGGTACATGAGCCCGATCTGCTTGGCGTCCGTCGTGCGCAGGAGGCGGGCGATCGCCGAACCACGCAGCGGCTGCCGCACGGGCCATGGACGGGTGACGATCGCCTTCGGTGCAATGGTCACGCACGGCCTCCCGGAGACTGCGGCGTCAGCCCCGTGGCGCACCTTGCCCGTGGCCCGGGGCAGGTTCGCCATGATCTACGCGAACCTCGACCGCAGAATAGTCCCTGGAGCGGGCCGTACGGGTGTGGGGTGGTCAGTTCCGTCGGCCCCAGCGCCGCCTCCGCCGGGCACCGCGGCGCCGCCCCGGTCACGGGACCTCGAGGCGTGCTTGGCATCGATACGCTCTGGCACGTGACCGCTACCGAGGAGGCTGAAGAGAGCACGACGACCATGGAGCTGCCGGCCACCGCGAGCCAGGCCCCGTTCGTCGTCTGCGGGGACAACCCCTTGGCCGTCCGGCTCACCGAGATGCTCACCACCCAGTACGAGCGGCCGGTCGTCGCGATCGTGCGGCCCGGGACGAACCGGTGGGTGGCGCGCATCCTGCAGACGCCCGGGGTGCGCGTGGTGACGGCCGACGTGCTCGACCGTGCGGCGTTCGCTGCCGCGAATCTCGCGGACGCCGAGGCCGTCGCCCTGGTCGACCAGGATGACGCGGCAAACCTCGAAGCCGCCCTGCTCGCCCAGGAGATCAACCCGGACCTGCGCATCGTGATCCGCATGGCGAAGCAGAGCCTCGGCGAGCGGATCGGCTCGTTGCTGAGCAACTGCGTGGTGCTCTCGGCCTCGGCCATCGCCGCACCGGCCTTCGTCGCCGCGGCGGTGGGCCAGGCAGCCACGCCGCCGATCCAGGTGGGCGACCGTACGGTCGTGGGGATCCTGCGCGAGCGGACCCGGGCCGAGGACGTGGTCGCCGGTCTGGCCCTGATGGGGCCCCGGGGCACGGTGCCGGAGGTGCTGCCCTCGGACGCGGACGAGCGCGCGGACCTGGTGCTGGCCCGCGCGGCACCGCCACCCCCGGCGCGACCGCCACGAACATCCAGCGCGAAGCTCGTGCTCTCGCTGCTCTTCGGTCGCCGGATGCGCGCCGTTCTCCTGGTCTTCCTGATCTTCTACGCGCTCGGCGCCGCGGTGCTCGTGGTCGCCCAGAGCACGTCCTGGGGGGACGCCGCGTACGGTGCGCTCATCACCTCCCTCTCCGGCAACCCGGAGGGCGATGCCCAGGGCCCGGCGGCCAAGATCGCGCTCGTGGTATTGACGCTGGTGAGCCTTGGTCTGATCCCGGCGATCACCGCGACCGTCGTGGACGCGTTGGTCAAGCTGCGGCTGCAGCGGGAGGCGGGCGGTCTCTACGAGGCGATCAGCGACCACATCGTCGTGGTCGGCCTCGGCGACGTGGGCACCCGGATCGTGCGGGCGCTGAACAACCAGGGCGTCGAAGTGGTGGCGATCGAACGCGACGCCGCGCGCCCCGGTGTGAATGTGGCCCGGGATCTGAAGATTCCGGTGATCATTGGCGACGCGGCCCGCGGCGAGACGCTCGTGCGGGCCTCGGTCGCGACGGCGCAGGCGCTGATCGTCGCCTCGAGCGATGACGTGACCAACCTCGAAACCGGGCTGCTCGGCCTGGCCGCTCAGCCGAACCTCCGGGTCGTGCTGCGGCTGTTCGACAGCGACTTCGCCGACCGGGTGCGGCGGGCCTTCAACATCCATACATCCCGCAGCGTGTCGTATCTGGCCGCGCCGACCTTCGCGGCGGCGATGCTCGGTCGAGCGATCCTGGCCACGATCCCCGTCCGGCGCCGCGTCATGCTGCTCGCCGAGATCCCAATCGGCCAACGATCGCTGCTCGAGCACAAGACCGTGGCGACCGCGAACCGGCCGCACGAGTCCCGGTTGCTCGCGGTCCGGACCGACCAGGTGATCTGGCGGCCGTCGGGAGGCAGGCCGCTGCGGGCCGGCGAGCGGATCATCGTGGCCGCCACCCGGGCCGGGTTGTCCCGGCTGCTCGCCGAGAGCTCCGACGACTCCGACACGAGCCCGGCGACGCCCTACCGGCTGCTCGAACCCTGGGAGCTGCCCCAGCAACCGCATTCGTCCGAAGGGGCGGTGTCGGTTCCACCGGTCGGGCCGACAGACGGGGGCTCGACGGGACCGGCATGATGATGCCCGTGGCAGACCAGACACCCCCCAGCCCAGCAGCGCCTGTCGCGACCATCGACCGCTCGAACGTGATCCGCATCGGGCGCGACGAGGACAACGACATCGTGTTGCGCGACCTGTGGGTCTCGGCCAAACACGCCGAGATCCGGCGCAGGAGCTCGGGTTTCGTGCTGGTCGACCTCAACAGCAGCAACGGCCTGCACTACAACGGGCGCCGCGTTCCCCGCGCCACCCTCTCGCCGGGTGACGTCTTCACGATCGGTCGGCATGAGTTCCTGTGGGACGGTCGCGCGGTCTACCAGCACGACGACGCCGGCCCGACGTCGGTCATCGCCGATGACCTGACCGTACAGATCAAGGGGGCCACGCTACTCGATGACGTGAGCTTCGTGCTGCGCCACGGCACGTTGCTCGGCGTGATCGGGCCCAGCGGCTGCGGCAAGTCCACGCTGCTGAAGAGCATCACGGGGTTCCGCAAGCCGGTGATGGGCAACATCCTCTACGACGGCAGGGACCTCTACGAGCACTACTCGCAGCTGCGCTACCGGATCGGCATGGTGCCGCAGGACGACGTGCTGCACAACCAGCTCACGGTCCGGCGCGCGCTGCGCTTCGCCGCCTCGCTGCGCTTCGCCACCGACGTGTCGCGAACCGAGCGCAGGCAGCGGGTCTCCGAGGTGATCGATCTGCTGGGCCTGACGCCCCGGACGAGGGCCCGCATCGACAAGCTCTCCGGTGGGCAACGCAAGCGCACCTCGGTGGCGCTGGAGCTGCTGACCGAGCCGTCGCTGCTCGCCCTCGACGAGCCGACCTCGGGGCTGGACCCGGCACTGGACAAGGAGGTCATGCGCGAGCTGCGGCTGCTCGCCGATCGCGGACGCACCATCATGGTGGTCACCCACAGCGTGCTGCACCTGGACCTGTGCGACTACGTCCTGGTGATGTGCCTCGGCGGCCGGATGGGCTACTTCGGGCCGCCCGATGAGTTGCTGCCCTTCTTCGAGTCGGCTGACTACGCGGATGTCTTCGACAAGGTGACCAACGAGGCGACGTACTGGGCGCAGCAGTACCGCAGCTCCGAGCAGTACCGCAAGTACGTCGGCGACGTGGCGGCGCAGTTACTGGTCGAGAGCAGGCGCAAGCTGCTCGGCAACCTGGAGTTGAGCGACCTCGATCCGGAGTTCTCGCCGTTGCCCACCGTACGGGCGTCGCAGCCGGTGCCCGACCTCCGAGCGACGGGGCAGGGGTCGCTCTCCGCGGTCGCGGCCAAGCTCGCCGCAGCCGAGGCGGCCGCCGCCGCGGCCGTCGCCCCCCCGGACCGTGCGGTCGTGCCCGCTCAGGCCTATCCACCCGAATCGGAGTACGACCCCGAGCCGGCCACGAGCGAGATGCCGCTGACACCGGCCATGGCCGCGGCGGTACCGGCCAGTCACGCCGCTCCGCCCACCCTCGGGGCACCGGTGGCCGCCACGCCGGCCGCACCGGCACCGGCCAAGCCGGCGCGCCGCAGCGCCAAGGCCACCCTGAACCGGAACCTCGACCGGGTGGCGGCCGTCGTGTTCCGCGACGCGTTGCCGCCGCCGCTCAAGGACGCGCCACTCAAGGCGATGCAGGACCGGTCGGTGGCCCAGCAGGCGCTGCACCCGGTCGCGCCGCTGCGGCAGTACGTGACCCTCTGCCTGCGGATGGTCCGGGTGATCCTCGCCGACCGCGGGTACAGCCTGTTCCTGCTGGCACTGCCGATCGCCCTGGCCATCCTGTCGCGGGCGGTGCCGGGCACGTTGGGCCTGGGCGCCGACACCCCGCTCGGGTTCAATCTGGAGGCACAGCGCAGGCTCGCGGTCTTCATCGTCGGTGCGTCCTTCATGGGTGTCGCCATCGCGATCCGGGAGATCGTCAGCGAGGGGTCGATCTACCGACGGGAACGTGCGATCGGCCTGTCACCCACGTCGTACCTTGCATCGAAGCTGACGATATTCTTTATCATCGACGCGATCCAGGTAGCAATCTTCATCTACCTGTCGATGCTCGGGCTACCGCGGCCGGTGGAACCACTCATCTTCGCCCTGCCGATGCTCGACATCATCGTGGCCGTGTGGCTGGTCGCTGTCGCGTCGACGTCGTTCGCCCTGCTCGCAAGCGCCCTCGTGCGGACCCCCGAGCAGACCACGCCGATCATGGTCGTCAGCGTGATGTTCCAACTCGTACTCTCCGGGGCGCTCTTCGGCGTCTACAACACCCCGGTGCTGAGGTACCTGGCGTTCCTCGATCCGGCGCGGTGGGGCATGGCTGCCTCTGCGGCCAGCGTGAGCCTGCCGTTCCTACCACCGGAGATCGCTGACCCGATCTGGCTGCACCGCCAGGAGTACTGGATCCAACCCGCGCTCATCATGCTCGCCCAGACGGTGATCCTGGTCGCGGCGACGCGCCTGGCCCTGCGCCGTTTTGAGCCGGGCGCGGAGTAACCAGCCTGGCTACCCGACGCGCGTCCAGATCAGTCGCGCAGCCACGGGTCGCCCCAGGCCAGGTCGCGGGCGAACCGGTATCGCTCGCCCTGCCGCTTCGAGACGATCTCGCTCGCCACGGCACCCGAGGGAGTGCACAGGCGTAGCTGGACCACGCCCTTGCGTTGCAGCGGCCGACGCAACACCCGCGACGCCGGCTGACGCGCGGGGATCGGAGCAGGGCCTGCCGCGGTGCTCGCCAGGGCCGCGACGTAGGAGAACTTCTCGTCCTCGTAGCCCAGGCTCGCCCTCTTGACCCGCCGATGCAGCGCGCTGCGGTTGACCCGGGTGGCGAAGTGACACCAGTCCGGCGCCGCCAGCGGGCACGACGCCTGGTGCGGGCAGGGAGCCACGATGCGCATGCCGACCGCCAGCAGAGCTTCGCGCGCGCCGAGCACCCGGGCATGCCCCGCCGGCGTACCGGGCTCGACCACCACGACGGCGTGCGCACCGCGGGCCGCCGTGGTGACCAGGTCCCATCGGGACCGCGCCGGCAACTCGCCGAGCAGATACGAGATCGTGACGAGTTCGGCGGGGGCGCCCGGAAGGTCCTGCGGACCGTACGTCCACTCCTGCCACCGGGCGCGGGCCAACACCGGCCGCGCCGAGCCGAGCCGTCGCCCCAGTTCCAGCGCGGGCCCGAACCGGTCGAGCACCGTGACCTCGGCGAGTCCGGGGAAGACATCGGTGGCGGCCCAGGCGGCCGCGCCGGTGCCGCCGCCAAGATCAAGCAGGCTGAGCGGCCGCAGCGTCGGCAGCGCGGCCAGCGCAGAGCGGACCGCGGCGTAGGTCGCGGGCATCCGGTACGCGGCGTAGGCGGCCACCTCGACGGGCCCGGCCAGGATCGCCGCGGGGCCGGGCTCCGGTGCGTCGTCCAGTGCCTGCGGGGTGCGGTAGCGCGCCATGAGCCCCGCCACCGCGTCAGCCAACTCGGCCACGGGTTGGCCGGCCAGCGCGGCCTGGAGCGCCTCGCGCAGAACCGGCGGTACGTCCACGAGGGACACCTAACCAGCCCGCTGTCCGGTAGCAGACGGCCGGGCATCATCCGCATCGACACTGCTCACGACCGGGGTACTCTCGTGCCTACCCCATCCGTACGGCTGGATACGACCGTACGGCGACCCCACTGACCGACCGGGCGAGGAGCTTCGTGCCGACACGCGATCGCATCCCCCAGACCCGCCCACGGCTGCGTTTCGCACGAATTCTTGGCAGGCTGCACCCATGAGGCTGCGCTCCGCGGCGTTCACCGACATCGGGTTGGGACGGTCCAACAACGAGGACTCGGCGCTGGCCGGCCCTCGGCTCGCTGTAGTCGCGGACGGCATCGGTGGCATGCCCAATGGCGAGCAGGCCAGCGCGGTCGTGGCGCGCCAGCTCGCGATGCTCGACCCCGGTGCGCGACCGGCGCGGCCACTGCCCGAGAGCACCCCGGCGGCGGGTACCGGCCGGGCCTCGGGCGATGCGACCCTGCCGATGGATGTCCCGACACAGCCGCTCGGTGAGCCCGACGACCCGGTGGTGGCGTTGCGCGAAGCGGTCGCGGCGGCGAACCGGACGATCCGGCATCTCATCGATCTCGATGAGAACACCGAGGCGATGGGCACGACGGTGACCGCGTTGCTGCTGGCGCACGACCAGATCGCCCTGCTGCACGTCGGCGACTCCCGGGCCTACCTGCTGCACGGGGGCATGTTCGAGCAGGTCACCCGCGACGACACCTACGTGCAGACGCTGGTCGACGAGGGGCTGATCTCGGCGACACAGGCACGCACCCACCCACGGCGGTCGGTGGTGATGCAGGCGGTGCAGGGGCTGGCGTACGAGCCGACCTGCTCGCTTCGGCCGGCCACGCCTGGCGATCGCTACATGCTCTGCAGTGACGGCCTGTCCGACGTGGTCGGCGACGAGGCGATCCACGACGCCCTGGAGATGGAGCCCGACCCGGGCCGGTGCGCCCACATGCTGGTCCGGCTCGCCCTACAGGCGGGCGCACCCGACAACGTGACGGTGATCGTCGCCGACGTCTCCCACGGCTGACCCGGGTTGCCGCCCGAGGGTGTGGTCGCCGCCACCTCAGCGGTGTGGCGGTGCTCACCTGGCAGGCGTACGGCCGTGCCCGACACGCAACAGCGGCCGGCGGTGGACCCTATCGTTGGGCCTCATGTGGGCAATTCGGGGAAACCACCGCGTTCTGGGCGCACTCGCGTCAGCGCTGTTGCTCGCGTCGACCGCCGTCGCGTGCAGCGGGAGCGAGGACGTGCAGGAGCCGGTCATCAGCAGCTACCTGGCCGGCGCCCAGGTGGTCGGCGACGACGCCGCGAGCCAGGATGTCGTCGACCAGCAGCTCGACGCGGGCAGCGCGGACGGACCCGCGGCCCAGGTTCCGGCCGCGGCCACCGTGGTCAACGGCGGCAGCATCCAGGAGACCGTGACCTCCGACAAGCCGTTGGCGGCCGTACGCGTCGCCATCGAGGAGCTCGACGACCCGTCCGACGAGGACTCCGGTGCCGGGCCGACCGAGGCGTCGGCTGGCGCTCAGGCGGCACCGACGCCGACCGGCATGCCGGCGCAGGGCTACCAGGAGATCACGCTGGGCCAGCCGAGCACCACGGCCTCGATCATCCTCACGATCCAGCAGCAGTTGCCGGGCGGGCGTTTCGTGCTCTACTTCGCGGCCGTCGATGCCGCCGGCACGCAGGGTCCACCCGGCACGCAGAGCGTGCAGGCGATCGAGGTGAACACCGGTGACGTTCAGGTCAGCGTCTCCTGGAATGTCGATAGCGACCTCGACCTGCACGTGGTCGACCCTGCCGGCGAGGAGATCTTCTACGACCACGACACCGCGGCATCGGGTGGGACGCTCGACCTCGACTCGAACCCGGAGTGCAAGCTCGACCACGTCCGCAACGAGAACGCCGCATGGCAGCACGCGCCGGCGGGAACCTACACCGTACGGGTCGACCTCTTCTCCGCCTGCGACGTGCAGCCGACGGCGTACGTCGTCACCGTCCAGGTCGCCGGCGCGCCGATCCAGGTCTTCCCGGGCACGATCGACGGCACGGGCGACTTCGGCGACCAGGGCGACGGCCAGGTCGTGACGACGTTTGACGTGACCGGGCCCACCGCGACGAACTGAGCTCCCCGGTATCGGGCGCGGGGTCAGGACCCGGCCCGCTCCCCCGATCCGGGCTCGGTCTGGTCAGCGCCAGCACCGCCGGAGGGTTCGTTCGCCACCCCCGACCCGTCCGGCGCGACGGCTGGGCCGCGCGCCGCCCGACGTGCGGCTCGTTCGGTCTCCAGCTGTGCCCTCGCCGCGGCGTCGACCTCCCGGTTCAGCACGCGCGAGTAGAGGTGGAAGCCGACCACGAGCGCCGGCAGGATGAACAGGAACGGGTAGACCTCGTAGAGGTGCCCCTCATCGACGAAGAAGATCAGATAGCCGCCGTAACCGACGAGAATGACCCCGACCACGGCACTGATCAGGCGGGCCAGGACGGTGGCGCCCAGGCCCCGGGTCGCGAGCGCGACGAGCACGACGCCGCAGAGCACGATCGCCACGCGGTAGACCTGGAACGTCGACGCGCCGAGGGTTGTCACGGCTAGCAGATCGTGCGCGGTCATGTCGCCTCACCTCCGAGCGGACGTGCCCACCATATCCACAGATCCAAGATCGGGACGCGCGGCGACGGATGCGCGATGGATGTTCCGGGTGTTCCGGGGCGAGCCGGACCTCGCCCGCGGAAGTTATCCACAGGTCGGAGATTGGGGGTGGCATGCCGGGTACGGCGGTTCCTACAGTGTGTGCGCCGGTCGGACGCCGCACACGGGGGTTGCTATGACGAGGCATCGAAACACGCGCACGCACGGCACGACTGCCGGCGGATGGTGACCGTGGACCGCGATCTGTTGCGTTCGTTGAGCCAGCTCGCTACCACCCTGAGCCGCTCCCGGACCGCGCTGGAACACGCCACCGTGGTCGGTCGCGAGGTCCGCGACGGCGCCGACGAATCGGGGAGCATCACGGTCGTCATCGACGATGAGGGTGCGGCGACGGACATCAGGGTCGCCGCGGGATGGCGGAGCCGACTCGCGCCCGCACAGGTCGGTCCCGCTGTGGTCGCGGCAGACTCGGCCGCCGCGACGCGGCGAGCCACGGCAACCATGCGGGCGCTGGCCGAATCGTCCGATGAGGACAGCTCTGTGTCCAGACAGGACGGTGGGTCGCCGTGGCCCGGGTGGCTGGTGCCGGTGCCAACCCCTGAGCCCGGACACGTCCGGTCGCTGGCCGACCTCTCCGCAGCCGTCTGGGCGGCGCTCGACGACCTGGACCACGTGACCGCGCCAGCACCGCCGGCCCAGGGCTGCGGTGCCCGGGGTGCCGTCCGGATCACGATGGAACAGGGCCGGATCACCGGATGTGAGGTCAACCAGGCATGGCTGACGCATCAGGATGACGTCACGCTGGCCCACGCCCTGCGCGAGGCCGTCTGCGGCGCCGCCACGGCCCGGCTCGCCGCCCGGGCCCCGCTCATCGAGTACCAGCAACGCCTGCAGCAACTCGTCGCCGACGCCACCGTCGCGCTCGCCCACCCCCAGCCAGGAGGATCACGATGACCCATCACCCG
Source organism: Micromonosporaceae bacterium (assembly GCA_036557785.1). Taxonomy (GTDB): domain Bacteria; phylum Actinomycetota; class Actinomycetes; order Mycobacteriales; family Micromonosporaceae; genus DATBGZ01. Next base: position 2,879 of record DATBGZ010000083.1, on the reverse strand, counting down.
GGCAAGGACGAGATCGCGGCCGCCCTGCAGGCCATGACCGACGAGTCCGGCCTGTGGCAGCGGCAGAGCGATCGACTCGATGCTCTGCTCATCACGCTGACCGGCGCCGAGATAACCGACTTCCCTAAAACGTTCATCTTCGATGGTCTTCTCGCGCAGTACAACGCTGTCGCGGAGGACTACAAGTCCATCTGCGTCGATGGCAGGGACGCGACCGGCGCGATCGCGACGGCGCTGACGGCTGTGGCGGGCGTCTATGACGATGAGGAGCGCCGCAACCTCCACGCAATTCTTGATCTCTACTGACCACTGTGGCGAGACGGGGGAACCACATCATGGCCGACGACATGCTGGCCGCGCAGGCGGCCCGGTACGAGCAGACCATCGCCGGGCTCCGCGATGCCCACGCCCGGTTCCGGGACGAAGTGCTGCCGCGGGTGGCGGCGGTGACGAACACCGTGCACCACCTTCCCTTCTACGTCCCGTTCCGCGGACAGATCACGGCCACGGCCGACGCGGCGCGGGACGATCTGAACGCCTTCGAGAAGCTGTTCACCGAGATGATGGTTCCGGTCCTGCTCCCGCGGCGGCTGTGGCACTCGGCGCAGATCTGGACCGAGGTGCGGGAGCAGATGAGCGCGGTCGCGGGCGATCTGGCCATCACCAACCGGGAGATCCAGGTTCGCTGGCGGGGCGCCGCCGAGACGGCGTACGAGTCGATCATTCCCGCGCACATCGCAGCGGCCACCCAGTTAGCGACGAACGCGGACGCGATCCAGCTCGCCCTCAGTTGGGGTGGCTCGTCGGCGGCGACGTTCTACACCGCCCTGCTCGCCATCCTCCTCGCAGGCACCGCGGCGATACTGACGGCCCTCGCGACCGCCGTGGCGGTCGCCGGCGCCCTGGGTCCGCTCGGTGGCCTCGGCGGCATCGTGCTCCTGGCCATGGTCGCGGCGGGCCTGTTCTCGCAACTCGCGAGCCTCGTCAACACCGGGGCCGACGCCTACGGCCGGATGAGGATCTGGATGAACGAACTGCGCAGCGAGATGCACGACAACTCGGCACTGCCGAACGGGACCTGGCCGGCCGCGCGCCAGGAGTGGTTCAAGGATGGTTCCGTCGCCGACCACGACGCCGACTGGTCGCTCGAACACTGAGCGCCGCTGGGGCGCGGAGCGCGCCGAGCGCGGCGTTACGCCTCGGGGCGCCGGCGCGGCGCCGCGTGACGGCGGGAGCACCTCGGGCAGAGGCCGAAGACGTCGATCGTGTGGCTCACCTCGGTGTAGCCATGCTCCTGCGCCACCCGGTCCGCCCATCGCTCGATCGCGGGACCCGCGATCTCCACGGTGTTGCCGCAGTCCCGGCAGACCAGGTGGTGATGGTGGGTCGGGCGGCTGCAGCGGCGGTAGAGCTGCTCGCCGCTCGGCAACCGCATCGTGTCGACCTCGTCGGCGTCGGCGAGGATCTGCAGCGTCCGGTACACCGTGGTGAGCCCGACCTTGGCGCCCCGGTCGCGCAACTCGTGGTAGACCCGTTGCGCGCTCTGAAAGTCGTTCGCCTCGTCGAGCAGGTTGAGGATCTCCACCCGCTGGCGGGTGTTGCGGCTCGTCCCCGGCACCGTTGGCGTCACCGATGTTCTCTCCTTGGCCCCGATCGGCGCTTCCGCGTAGAGGCTCAGGTCGGGCCGCGGCGGACGCCGCGACCCAGTGTAGGTCCGGGCGCGCCGTACGCTCGCTCGCGTGACCCAGATCGTGCAGCTGCTGGCGTCGCCCGTGCACCGGTACGAGGGCCGACCGGCGGACGGGCCGGCGCCGGCGCCGCCCAGGGAGCTGGTCGACCACGTCGAGATCCGGGCCGGCCTGGGCATCGTGGGCGACCGTTACTTCGGCCACCCGGCGCACCGCGACTCGACCGTCACCCTGATCGCCGCGGAGTCGCTGCCGCCGGGCGCGGACCTGACCCAGGTGCGGCGCAATATCCTCCTTCGCGGCATCGACGTGGACGGCCTGGTCGGCAGCGTGCTGGTGCTGGACTCCGGCGACGGGCCGCTCCGCCTGCAGGTCAACCGGCCGGCGAACCCATGCGCGTGGATGGATGCGACGATCGGTCCCGGCGCGATGCGGGCACTGCGCGGCAAGGGCGGCGTCCGGTGTACGCCGCTCAACGACGCGACGCTGCGCCTCGGTCCGGTGCGGGCGACGGTGGAGGCCGGCTGATCACGACCGGATGGGAGGTGCCAGCTCACACCTCGCGGTTCCGCCGGGCAGGCGATGCCGGTTGCGCGCGACCATCCGGTAGACCGGCCAGGCGAGCAGCAGCACCGGGGGCAGGCTGAGCAGGCGCCCGAGGACGCGCCAGCCGTAGCCCCGGCGACCCGCGGCGGAGCGCAGCACGTCGGCGATGGCGACCGGACCGGTACTGATCCGGCCGCCCGCCACGTAGTGCAGCACGCTGGCGCACTCCTGCGCGGTCAGGCCGAGAGGCGGCAGGTCGGCGACCTGCCAGGCGACGACCCGTGCGGGCGTGCTGATGTGGCGACGCAGGAACGACGCGGACCGTGCGCAGAACCCGCAGTCCCCGTCGTAGAGCAGAACGGCCCCAGTGCTCACCAACCCATCATCGCCTCCCTCACGCCCCCATCCCGGGGTGGGTGCTCGTGGACGGCTGCGTCAGAGATCGAGCACCGCCTTGCCCGCGAGCCGACGGTGCAGCAGCGCGTCGACGGCATCGGCGACCCGGGCTAGGTGAGCGGTGTCTTTCTCGGGGCGTGGCTCCCACCGGTCGGGCTGGCTTTGGCTGAGAATCACGGCAGTGTGGTTCTCGGCTCGGGGAGTGGCTTGTGTCGTTGGGGTTGGCTGATCGGCAGGGTGACCTACTCG
>DATBGZ010000082.1:0-218465 GCA_036557785.1 Micromonosporaceae bacterium | reverse complement strand
GCGGCGGCGACATCATCGCCCGAGTCCCCGGCTGGCGACAGGCACTCAACGCCTTCGCGCTCAGTTACGGCGACCGAGTCACGAACAACTAGACCCATGACCACGCCAGAGACCCTCAGACACAGAAATTCTTACAGTCCCCCGGCGCGCGCGCTCGTTCGTGTCCCAGCCACCGGCGCGGTGATGGTACTTTCAACTCGCTCGGCAAGCGTGTCGGCCGAGTTGAGGGCGACCGAGTCTTCAACCCTCGCGGCCGGTATGCGGCGCCCTCCCGGCGACGTCGCAGTACCGATAGCGCGGTGATCAGCCCTGAGGCCCTCTCCCCACCGTCGTCGGAACCATCTGGCCGTTGGCGTCGGCGCAGTTGCGTCCGAGGCGGGCGGCCCGTCAGGGCGCGCCTCGCCTCACAGAGGAGTGGTTGCCGGTACTATCTCGGGGTGACGCTGGCGGTGTCGAACGCAGCCGAAGGTTGGGCAGAAGATGCCGCCCGACTCAATGCTGTTTGTCCCTATTACACGATGTTTCCACTAGACTTTCCGCTCCGGCAGCTCGCAGCGAAGCCGGACGCCAGCCGAGTCCTGGATCCCTTTTGCGGAAGAGGCACAACGCTCTACGCCGCGCGCCTAGTTGGTCTGCCGTCGGTCGGCATCGACATCAACCCCGTTGCCGTCGCCATCACCCAAGCAAAGACAGTCCAGGTCGGCTCTCGTGCCGTAATCCGGTTGGCTCAAAGCATTCTGGACAGTGGCCCGCATGGAGACGTGCCAGACGGCGAGTTTTGGCAATGGTGTTACGAATCCAAAACGTTGCGCGAGATCGTCACGCTTCGCACCGGCCTAACGGGCCTAACGTCGCCGACGGCAGCAATGCTACGCGCCGTAATGCTCGGAATTCTGCATGGCCCCCGCAATAAGAACACTCCGTCCTACTTGTCAAACCAGATGCCGCGAACGTACGCCTCCAAGCCTGGATATGCGGTGAGGTTCTGGAAAGCACGCGGAATGGAACCGGTTTATGTCTCGACGGCGGACGTCATCGCGCGCCGAGTCGAACGGCTATTGAAGTCAACCCCGCCCGCTCAGGGCAGCCATGTACACCTCGGCGACTCCGTTGGGGTTCTGCAGGGGTTGCGACAGAGGTTCGACCTCGTCGTGACGTCTCCCCCCTATTACGGGATGCGCACCTATGTACCTGATCAGTGGCTTCGTTCATGGTTTCTTGGCGGCGCTCCAGAGGTCCCCTATAACACGTCTGGACAGATCGCCCGTCAGCCGAACCAAGACGCATTTATCGGAGCCCTAGCTGATGTTTGGGCTGCAGCAGCGCGCCGCTGTCATCACGGTGCCCGCCTGGCGATTCGCTTCGGCGCTATTCCCTCGGCGCGAACGAACCCAGGGCAGATGATCATGGCCTCCATTCGACAAGCTAATGCCGGATGGAAAGTCAAGGAGATTCAGCCTGCTGGCATTTCCTCCAAGAGGGCCCGGCAGGCAGAGCAGTTCGGCAAGGCTGGTTCCGCCATCGATGAAATCGACACTGTTGCCGAGTTAGCTTAGTCATTTAGCTAAGGGAATGGGCCGGGGCACGGTGTTCACGGAAAGGGGCATGAGTGGCAACGCGAAAAAGACCAATTGAGCTATCCGTTTCCCTGTTTCCCGGCGAAAATGTTGACGCACTAAAAGCGATTGAATCGCTGCGCGTAACCGATGCAGAACTCAACGCACGATATGTGAAGGAGGGTGTCCGTATCGTCGTAGAACAGGCTCGCTACCCTCTCAACCAGATTCTAAGTATGTTCACGGATACCTTCACGACGGAATCGGGTGAGGTCGAGGCCAAGTATAAGCGGGATCCGGAGTATCAGCGCCGACACAGGTGGGACGATGGTCGCAGATCCAGGCTGATCGAATCGTTCTTGATGAACGTCCCGGTGCCACCTGTCTTTCTTTATGAGTACGAGCTGGCTCGGTTTGAGGTAATGGATGGCCGCCAACGGTTGACGGCTTTGATGGACTTCTACGCTGGCTCGCTAGAATTGACTGGACTTCAGCATTGGCCAGGGCTTAACGGCCGCACCTACTCGACGCTTCCGAGCTCAATTCGCGACGGAATCGATCGACGATATTTGTCCTCGATCATTCTTCTGAATGAAACTGCTGCAACTGAGGAGCAGGCAGCATTCCTTAAGAAGCTGGTCTTCGAAAGACTCAACTCGGGCGGCGTGCGGCTTAGCGGACAGGAGACGCGCAACGCGGTCTATAACGGGCCGCTGAATGATCTGTGCCTAGAACTGTCTCGGACGCCCGAGTTGCGTCGGATGCTGTGCACTCCACTAGATGTGGCGACTACCGCGGCGGACGAACCTGAGGACATGGAGGACGCCGAGTCGACCGCGCCCGAGCGGGATTCTGAGGGCGTCGAGGTCACGAAGATCGGCCGCAAGATGTTCGAGTCTATGGAGGACGTGGAGATCGTGCTTCGATTTTTTGCCTACCGGCATCTATCGAAGTACCCGCAGGGCTTAAACCGCATTTCCGAGTTCTTGGATGAGTTCCTGGCGAGAGGAAATAGGTTCGAGTCGTCGACGCTTGAAGGGTACAAGCTACTCTTTCTCCGTAACCTTAAGTTCTGGTACGAGATTGGCGGGCCAACGGCCTTCCAGGTTAAGGGAAGTAATCGTCACTTCAGCAAGATCGCCTATGACGCGTTGATGTACGCTAGTTCCGCCCTCAATGACGACCAGATAGCGGCGCTGTTGGGTAGGCCCGAAGTCGTCAAGTTTTCGATTAACGCCATGTACGATGCGTCGGCTGGCATTTTCGGTGGGCGTCGGACGAATTCGGCAGACGCAAATCGGCGAAATGTGCATGCAATCGAGGCGTTAACTTCGGCTCTTGGCGCTATCTCGAAGTAGGACTGTTCTCAATGATGCAGCAATACGATCAGCTGGCGTCAGACCTCGAGCGGATTCGTCGGTTCTTGGTCAGTAGTTCTGAGGAGCGGCAGACTTCCGATCAGCGAAGATTTGCCTACATCGCATGTGTCTCCGCCTTGTATTCATCCTTCGAGAGTTTCGCCGAGCGGCTTGCGTTCCGTTTTGGCCAAATGCTTCTTGCGACGCCGACGAATTGTTCCGCTGAGCAGATGCTCAGCTTGCGTCGGCGTTACGTCCGCAACGCCTCGGCTCTCTTGGGGCAGAGTCTCGGCGTTGGGAGGTATCGAGACGTTACGGAGCTTGACGTTGCCCGGAGTCTTGCCTCTTGTCTGGACGAGTCAGCCACTCACCTTGACTTGCGACTTGAGGTGATTGCTCTTCACAACTCGAACATTCGATGGGAATCGTTGGCGGAGCTTTTCCAATGGGCAATCCCCGACTTGCTGAATAAAGTCCGATCGTCGGATTCGGTGCAAGCCTGGGCGTCGATTACCGCCGACGTTAGCGATAGCACTCTGTGGGAGATCCTAAAGAACGAGCTGGATGATTTGGTGGAACGGCGGAATGAGGTCGCGCACCGCGCAATTCCGGACGAAATTCTCTCGCACGATCGCCTCTTGGCTAAAGTTCGGTACGTAGAGGCCATCTCGATGGGACTTGTGGCGAGCCTGGCTGAGCCTCTCTTGCGGGCTTCAATTAAGAACGGTCAAAGTGTTCCCTTAGGTGTCCCAACCGAGTACTACCAGCAGGGGAGGATTGTCGTAATCCCTTCGCTGGATTCAGCGCTCTCGGAGGGCGACTGTGTCGTGGCGCCCGGCACAAGATCGACGCGGTGGGGTTCTGTTCTGGAGATCAGGATGGACGATGAACCAGTGACTCAGGCCCCAGCGGGCGCGGAGGTCGGCCTCCGATTCAACTTCGCAGTCCCGAAGCGGTCTCACCTTCACCTTTGGCGGACCCCAGATCCTGGGTTTGCTTCTCCTCCCAACGGAATCTTCGGTAGCCGGGGACCGATTTCGGGCGAGTAGCTACTCCAAGTGCCTCAGTCCAACTTGGGTCCGCCTGGTTGGTTCGGGCGTGCCGGACAGCAGCCGACGCCGCGTCGATGGCGGGCTACGAAGATCTGGCTCGACGCCGTGGCGTCGAGCCACGGTGCCGGTATATTTCCGCCATGAGCTTGGTTGAGACTTACGATCCTACGCAATTCCGTTGCGGGACGTGCGGTTCGGAAGTGGTCTTGCGAACGCAAACGATGTATACAAGTGCCGCGCCGGCAGGGCAGGTGCGGGAGCGAAAGCACGTCTGCCGGTTCGAACCCACACACGATCTTGGCCCCTTGGCGGTGAAGCCGCCTCAGCCGTGATCCATGGATAGGTCCTCACCTGGATCGCCCACCCACTCGGCTTCAGGCGGCCGGCCATCGCGACCTGGCTTCGCCACGAATAGAACGGTTCGGCGGCCAGCCGTCCCGCCGTGCCGGCCTTGGCTGGCTGGTGCATGCCTGGTCGGCTTCGGCCCTGGCCCGCACCCAGCGACAGCGACAGCGACAGCGACAGCGACAGCGACAGCAGCCACCCTTCATGAGTTCGCGGAGCACGTTCGACTCGGAGGGCGCAGATCGGCGCCATGACACCGACCGGCTGGAGATCGTCTTCCAGGCGTTCGAGCACCACGACATCCGCTTAGGATGTGGACATGCACGGAAGGGCGCGGTACCTCACGTACCCCGTGACCTGGCCAAACGCGTCGGCAGCGGCTGGCCAGCCATGACGACCGTGTTGTTCGCATTCTGCATCGTCGGGCCACGATTGCATCGCTGCGCGAACCATTGGGTCATTCAGAGTCCGAGATAACGGGCGACGGCGTGCTCGACCTCAGCCAGTTCGTCTCGCTCCAAGTAGTGAACCGGGTCGCCAACGATGTAATCCACGTCGATGCTTCTCATCTGGTCCACGAGGAAGCGCGTCGCTTGACCATCGATCTCGACAGATGGCCGGAACACCGCCTCCTGGGCGCTGGTCGAGGTCGGCACAACAGTCGCCACACTCCACGGCATGGAGGTCGGGCTCAACACCAGACCGAGCCGCTTGCCGCGCTGTTCGTGCCCGCGCCTGGCTTCCCCGAGATCCACGCGATAGACCGCGCCACGGATCACCACTTCTCTGGCTCGGCGTTCAGATCCTCCGTCGCGAGCCGCTCGGCGTCCTCGCGAGCACGGGAGAGCCACACCTCACGGTCAAGCAGGCGCAGGGCGCGACGGATCACGTCGGAGGTCCGCTCGTCCGGACGCATCGCGGCCTTGATGATCCGCTCGTCCTCGTCAGTAGGCCGGAACCCGATCGTCGTTGCCACGCATGTAGCCTACCACCGTGTTGGACAGTTGTCACACAACTGTGGAACGCGATCGTGACCGCAGCGGAACGGGAAGTGGGTCACCAGGAACCAGCCATCGCGGTTCGCGCAGCGACGCGTCCGGTCCACGAGAGCCCTTGACCAGGCAGTGCTCGAGACGTTGCTCGACATTGCGCGAACCCGGCCACGGTGCCGAGATGGCCAAGTCGGTGCTGCGGCGTGTCATCGCCACCACGGGCGTTGGCTGAGGAAGCATTTCGGTGTGCTCACTGACACCGCCGAGGCAGAAGTACGCCGCCTTCGTACGGTGGGTGTGACGCCAAAACGGATCGCCCGCCAACTCGGCCTTCCGCCGCATGTCGTGGCACGGCTGGTTGCGGACTTGGCCGCCCAGCGCCCAGGTTCGGACGAACTGGTTGGCTGTTGGGTAAGCCCGGGTTGGAGCCGCGAACTCGTCGTGCCGTCGTACTGCCAGTGGCCGGACGGCGACCCCGGACGCAACGACGCGACGGGGATCGTCGCCGTTCTTGTCGCCCGGCACCACCGCTACGAGAAGGTCGGCATCTGCGGCTACCTGGTGGATGTGCACTGCCTCGGTGTGAAGAACGCTGTCGGCCCGCGAATCCTTGAGCCGCACAAGGTGAACGACTTCACCGCCGACTTCTTCGCCGCCTTCGACGGGGAGCCGGTCGCGGCCCCGCTGGACCTCGCACAGCATCTTGTCTTCGGCGCCGTGGCATACGCAAGGGGGTTGGGCTTCGAGCCGCATAGTGACTTCGCCCGAGCGGCTGCCTATCTTGGGGACTGGCGCGAGCCCAGCGCTATCACGTTCGGTCGCGACGGCAAGCCGTTCTACATGCAGGGTCCGTACGACGACGTATTCTCGATCATGCAGACACTGAACCGTACGGTTGGTCGTGGCAACTACCACTTCATGGTTGGCGTCGGCTAAGCCGGCGTTCGCGGCGCCGTCGAAAGCCCGCCGCCCCTGTCATCGAGTCCGCTGGCGGGCCTGTGACCTGCTCAAACATACGGAAAGTAGATCACCGGCGACCAGCACGCGCGGTTCGCGCAGCGACGCGTCCGGCCCACCCGCACGGGGTGCACCATCCCGACCGCCTTTGCGTTGCTTGCTCGACCGAGGTTGGGTGCATTTGACCCAGTTCATCGATCACTGAAGTGTAACGAGTGGGGTTCTCTGGCGACACCCTCCGTCGTGGGCCGCACCTTCGTCGGCCTACCACCGTTGGTGCGGTCATGGCCACGAATGTCCGGTGACTGACTACTTCCACCAAGAATCGAGAACAGGCATGCGTCGGGACTCAGCGGACATGACAGCCTGGTTCCTGGGCATCAACCGTGGCGGGTCAGTGGACGAAAACACGCGTCGGATGCATACCGCCCTCCGCACGAGGGCCGAGCAATATGTGTTTGGCGGGGCGAGCATCGGCGGCCTTCTTGGCCAGCTCGATGGGACCTTCGAGGACCCAGCCTGCTCGGAATTGGCCGCCCAGATACGCGCCGTCATGTTGACAGATCCTTCGTTCGTGGAGCGAGTATGGAACGTCATGAGGCACAACAGGTTCACGCTTGACGTCATGCCCGGCGACGGTCCTTGGGTTGACGCTTCGCGCGTCCAGCAGCCGCGGACTAATTCCTGATCCTTTTCGACTGGCCCCTGCCGTCGCTAGGCTCACCTGATGCTGCGCGACTCCTTACATCATAAATCGACTCTGCGATCATCGCTACCTCCTTCGTTGGATGTCGATACGAAGTCGGCTCACCGGACGATCCGGTCAGCCGCGTCTGTGGCAGCTGTCTGCGCATGGGTTCCTGGGCTCGCACGCTCGGCCTGGTTGGGTCGACGCCGGCCGCTCCCGTCGGATGGCGACTCCGCTTGATGGACCACGAACGTGGCAAGATGTCGGCGTGGCCCGCGAAGTCAGCGACGAGGCGTACGTGCTCGACCTATGCGATGAGGTCTTGGGACACCGAGGCAGCCGGCAGCATCGTTTCGATTGGCTGCGCGGCGACCCTGGCAAGTCGGGCCGTCGCGCGCGATTGCCGGTCGACAGCTACTGGCCGGACTGTGGCGTTGTGGTCGAGTACCGCGAACTCCAGCATGACCGGCCGATGCCGCACTTCGACAAGCCCCACGTCCTGACCATCAGTGGCGTGCACCGTGGCGTTCAGCGTGCGTTGTACGACGTGCGCCGCGATCAGGAGATGCCACGCCACGGCATCAAGCTCGTCATCCTTAAGCCCAGCGATCTCGTGTCGGGCTCTCGCGGTCGGTTGCTCCGTCAGCGTGACGCCGACATGTCGGTCATCCGCGGGATGCTGCGGGCACGGGAACCACGCGACGAGACGGCTGATTGACGGGCGCCGGGTTCGGGAGAGGACCAGGAGTGCTATCGACCTCCGCGCGCGTGGCAACACCGGTGGGCATCGGACGCTGTCCATGATGGCGAGCGATCGCCTTCGCCTTCTGGATCTGCCGCGTTCGGCGTTTCGCACGGTGACGTCGTTCAAGGGCGATCCGGCATGAGCGCGTGGGGAAACGCAGACTTCCGCCGCCTCTGGTTCGGTCAGTCGGTCAGCCAGATAGGCGACTCCGTGACCGCACTGGCGCTTCCGTTCACGGCGATCCTCGTGCTCCAGGCCGACACCTTCCAGGTGGCGCTCCTTACCACGATGGGTACCATCTCGTGGCTGATCCTTGGGCTGGCCGCGGGCACATGGATCGATCGCGTGCGTCGACAGCCTGTCATGGTCGCAGCCGATCTCGGCCGTTGCGTGCTCCTGCTCGCGGTGCCTCTGTCGATCTGGCTTCATGTCATCAATATCTGGGGACTGTGCCTGATTGCGCTCCTGCTCGGCACGCTCAGCGTCCTGTTCGACGTCGCGAGTCCCGCATTTCTCCCAAGCATCGTCGATGATCGCGATCTCGTTCAAGCTAACGGCGCCCTCTACGCGACGTCGGCGACGATGAGCGCGATCGGCCCGGCCGTGGGTGGCGCGCTCGTGAGGCTCGTCGGCCCCGTGCGCGCACTACTGTTCGATCCCATCACGTTTGTTGTCAGCGCATACTGCATCGTGCGAATGAGGGTGCGCGAGGTAGCAACGAGCAGTCCTCAGTCGTCGCTTGTGCGGGATATTCGAATCGGCCTGGTGGACACTCTTCGCGACAAACTGTTCCGTACGATTGCGCTGACGGCGGCTTGCGCGAACGTCGGCTTCGCGGGCGTCTTCGCGCTGCAGCTGTTGTTCTTCGTTCGGGTGTTGGGCCTGTCATCGACGACGGCCGGCCTGTTGCTCTCGCTGGGCGCAACTGGCGCCGTGCTCGGGTCGCTATTGGCCAGTCGCCTCGCCCGCCGGCTGAGCGCGCCAGTCATCCTTCGCCTAGCGCCTGCTCTCACACTTCCGTTCATGATTGCCTTGCCGCTGGCCGGGCCGGGTCCGGCGATCGCACTCGCCGCGCTGGCCGGACTGCTGCCGCAGGCCGGTGCCGCCATGTTCAACACCGTCGGTATCTCCATGCTGCAGCAGCAAGTGCCGCGCGACCGACTCGGGCGCACAGTCGCGTCCATTCGTGTCTTGACGCGAAGCTCGCTGGCAGTGGGTGGACTGATCGCCGGCCTACTCGGCGCGCAGGTCGGCGTCAGGTCGGCGCTCTGGTACGCGGCTGCGATCGTCGCGGCCACTCCACTGTTGACTTGGCTCATGTGGTCTAGCGCAACCCAACCCCACAGGCGCCCGACACGAAGGCGCCCGTGGATGCCGATGGGATGGATCGGCAGGCCGCGGGCAAGACGGCTAGCTGTTCGTGAGCCGCAGATGTGCGAGCAGGTCGGGCCCGACCAACCCAGGGGCGGTGCTCAGCAGCGCGTTCAAATCAGGACCCAGCGAACTGGCCAGCGCCTCGTATACCCGGCAGTTCCCGGGGAAGAAGGCCTGGCCGTCGACCAGGACGACGAGCGCGAACTCGGCCACACCGTCCACTTGGTACCCATAGGTCTCGCGGTCGGACGCGTCCGCGATGCCGAACCATGCAGCGGCGTCGTGGGTCAAGGCCCAGTCCACCCCCGGCCAGTAGGAGAAGTGCACCGAGAGCGTGTAGGTGGCGCCATCGGCGGCCACGACGGTCGAGGGCGTCGTGGGCGTCTGGACTGTGCCGTCCCGGTTCGCGCTGACGACCTGGCTCACCCGCACCCATTGGTGGACGCCCACGAAGGCAGCCGCCGGCCCGCCCCAGTCCCCGACCTCGCCACAGTTTCCGAACGCGGCGTTGAGGTCCCCAATGGAGGCACCGGAGCCGGGCGGATCGGACGACCGACACGCCGCGAGGAAGACCACCAACGGCACGATGCTCAACCACACGGCGACGCTCTTCATCTTGTCACCGTAGGGCCGTTTGTCTGATGCCGGCAGGCGCGCTGTCCACCCGGAAGCATCAGGCGTGCAGAGCCGTCGCCGACCGCCGAGGTGCCGACCTGTCACACACAACCGAATCGGCGCAACGCTGCGGGTCACTGACAGTGTGGGGGTCACGGGTTCGAGTCCCCTCGGCTCCACCAACCGCATCATTGCGCGAACCGGCTGTGCGAATGGTGGTCGTGGCAGTGGGGCCATCGTCGTCGGGCCGGGGGGATCATGCCGTGTTCGGTGATTGATGGAGTGTCAGCGCCCGCAGTGGACTTCTCCGCGTACCCCGCTCAGATCGGTCAACGGCGCACCCGATAGCGCAGGTGAAGCACCCGGTCGCCCTGAATCACCACGTCAGGGTCCTCCAACAAGTGCTGCGCGTGGACCGACCCGAAGTAGCGCTTGCCGGACCCGAACACGACGGGTACGACGTCCATGTGCACCTCGTCGATCAAGCCCGCGGCAAGCACCTGGCCACCCACGTCGCCAGCGGCGACCTCAACGATGCGGTCACCCGCAAGCTCCTGCGCCTTGGCCACGGCTGCCTCGACGCCGTCGACGAAGTGAAATACCACCTTGCCCACGGGGCTCTCCTCTGCGTTGGGTACCCCAAATTGGCGTGTCGTGAGCTGTCGCTCTTGCAGGAAAATGATCGGTCCGCAGCGTCCGGTGCGGGCCCACGAGCTCGTGGGCCGCAACCAACGTTAGTGGGTAAACCTGGCGATCTCACGAGCCACTGACGATCACCATCTCGTTGCCTTCGGGGTCGGCGACCCGCCAGCGATCCTCCGACTCGTCAAGGAGCCGGCCGCCGGCTGCGACGGTCGTGGCGAGCCGCGCCTGCGCGAGGTCCGACGGTACAGCGAGCTCGAAGTGGATCCGGTTGCGCTGGCGGCGCCGCTCCGTCTCCGACGCGTCGAGCTCTTGGAACACCAGCACCGGGTTCAGCCGCCGCGGATCGTGGATGTCGCTGACCCCGGCTCGCCGGTCGTGGGTGTATCCGAGTGCCGCGACCCAGAACGCGCGGACCGTGGCTACATCGGCGGCATCGAGGAAGAGCTGGGCGAAGCGCGGCAGCGCCGGATCTGCCGTGGCCCCGAGTTCGCGCGCAGCGGTCTGGAGCTTTCCGGCGAGGTCGGCGAAGTCGAGCTCCAGGCCGTGGGCGTCGTCCACCCACTGGTCCTTACCGCTGTCGATGATCACGAGCCCGGGGCGCAGGTCGACCAGCAGCGGGAAACCGGTGTCGTCAGCCAGCGCCGCTGCTGCAGCGGCCAGGTCACGCTGCCGCGTCGGCGAGGTGATGCGGTAGCACGCCATCGCGCTGAACACGGCCTGCCAGTCGGCTGTCCCGATGCTCTTGCTGAGCGCGGACCCCGGCACCAGGTCGACCTCGTTGCCGTCGGGGTCGGTGTGACAGACCCCGAACGGTCCCGATGCCTCACCGGGACTCGCCTGCTCGACCGCCGCGGACGGCCGCACTACGTCGAGGTGGATGCGGTTGCGCAACGGCCGTGGCTCGGTCGACTGCCGGATCCGTATCGCGGGGTCGCGCCGTAATGGATCCGCCAATCCGCCGTCCTCCCCGGGCGCGTAGTCGAGCACGCGCTGCCAGAACCGATTCACCACTGACGGGTTCGTCGCTTCGAATACGACGCTCAGGTGCTGCAGCACGGCGGGGTTCGCGGCCAGCCCGAGATCCCGCGCGGCCGCCGAAACCGCCTCGGCGTGCTGGTCTGAGTCGAGGCGCACCCGCACCCCTGTCGCGCGGAGGTCGACCACGATCTCAGCCGACAGCTCCACGATGCGCCCTGCCAGTGCGGCCCCCTCGATCATCGACGGCGCGTCGAACCATGCCGTAGCAACGCCATCGACCAGCCGCCAATCCGTTCCGATCTCAGTCATGCACGGCATCGTAGAGCCCGTGCCGGACGATCTCCTCCCGGTGATCATGTCTCAGCCAAGGCATTGCGGTCGTTGACAATGGCCAGGCTCGTTGCGCGGCCCATCCCGCCGTTTCTGGCATTGCTAGCACGGAGGTGATCGGCGTGGCAAACCTCATGATCAGAGACTTGGACGAGGCCGTCAAGGCCCGCCTGCGGGTACGTGCGGCGCGCAACGGTCGATCGATGGAAGCCGAGGCACGGGCCATACCGGGGGCTGCGGTGGGCGACCTGGCCGGCCGTCGCGACGGATCTACTCCATCGCCGCCTGCGTGGCGGCCGCCGCACTCGGCCACCCCATATTCGCCCACAGTGGACGGTCACCCGTGGGCTGGCTGGCCGTCGACGGCTGGGCCGAGCGGCGACCTCAGCCAAGACGTCGCGGCGCCGTCGGGCCAGGCGACGACGCAGACGCGGTTGCCGGCGCGGTCGGAAAGAATCCAGGCGCCCGGTGCGTCGGAATCGTCGACCACGCGGCCGCCGGCGGTCAGGGCCGCGGCCACGCGGTTCTCGGCGTGTTCGCGCGCGACCGAGACATCGACGTGCATCGCATGGCGCAAGGGCTTGGCGGGGTCAAGGTCCTGCATCCAGACCGTCGAGCCGTGTCCGAGCGGGTCGACCGCGTTGTCGTCGGCCAGCTCGGCGTACCCGAGGACGGCACGCCAGAAGCCGACATCGATCTCGTCCGGCTTGGCGGCGATGGCGAGCGAAACCTCCTGTGCCAGAGTCCGGTCGGTCACGGCGCCGTGCTCCCGCGCCACCGCTGAGACGGCCTTGGCCAGCGGCACGTGCCGTTCCTCCATTCGGAAGACGCCGCGGGTCAACCGCACGGTGAGCTGACTGTCGGCGAGCGTCATCAGCACGCCCGCTCCTGCGAGCCCGGGAATCCGCGTGAGCGCCTGGGCCAACCGGGCCGCCTCGACCACCGACTGGACGCGGAAGACGGCCGTCGCACCGCCGTGTAGCACAACCCAGTCCGTGCCCTCGCGTGTCGCGAGGAAGTTGAGCCACCCCTGCTCGCTCATGTGCACTTCCCGCCCTCTGGGTGCCCGTGATCACTGCGTTCGTCGCGCGGACGGCGCCCCTCGATGGTATCGACGCCTCGGCTGCACATCGAGCCCCGGCACTGCTCCGGCGGGGTCCACCCCTCGAGCGCGTTCCCGCAGGTAGACCGAGTGGGGCGGGCGACTCGAACCGGTGACCGAGCGATTACGAGTCGCCTGCTCTAACCTGCTGAGCAACCGCCCGGCGCCGGTAAGCGTAGATGTGCGCGGCCCGGTTCGACGTCGTCCGCCTCCGATACGGCACCCACCAGGATGGTGCGCGTCACCGCGGTCGGTGGCGTCGGATGGCGCGGGCGCTAGCCCGGCACGACAACGCCGTTGCCGGACGAAGTGGTCGCCACGGGCACGCTGGGCAGACCTGGCTCGGTCGGCCCCGTCGGCGATCGCTCGTCATCATGTCCGCGCCCGACGAGAGCGGCCACGCCGCAGGCAGCCACGATCACCGCCGCGACGATGATGCCGAGCCGGGTCCACGGCTGCTTCCACCAACTGTTTTCCACGGTCGCCTCACACTAATAGGGAGCGTTCTATCGCATCGATTGCGGTCGACGAGATGGGTCGGGCGCGCTGAACCATGCCCGCCACCGACGGACCGCGCCAACGGCCTCGTGGTCGATGTCCTCGACAATCGAGTCGATGAGCAACCCCTCATCGACGAAGGACTCGATCTCGGCTCGCGTCAGGGGCCAGGGCATAGTGCCCGCATCCTCGTGCTCGTCGCGCGCCGTCGCGACGACGAGTAGCCGGCCGCCTTGTGCGACCAGGGCCGCTGTCTGGGCGATGGCGGTGCGCCGGGCCCTGCCGCTGAGTACCTGCAATGTGAACGCCTCGATGACGAGGTCGAAGGCGCCCTGCCAGCGTCGCGGCGGCGATAAGAGGTTCGCGGTCACGTACTGGACGGCGGAGTGCGGGTGGCGCCGCCTGGCCACGGCGATCGCCGTCGGTGACACGTCGAACGCGACCGTCGCGTATCCCAGCGACGCCACATGTTCGGCATCCTCGCCCGACCCGCAGCCGGTCACGATCGCGTTGCCCGGGCCGCGCTGACCAGCCAACGCCGCGACGACTCGCTGATTGGGCGTCGAGTCCACCCAGTGCACGACGACGGTGCCCTGTTCAGCCGCGGCGTAGTACTTCTCGAACCAGCCTGTGTCGTCCCCCTCGGCGAGGGACTGCGCGGCGAGCCGCCGCGCGAACGTCCGGTCGGGGCCCACCGGCGGAGCATCGCCCGGCCGCTCATGCTCGATCACGTTGCCACTTCCTCCCTGCGGGCGTCGGCGCCCAGTGCCCGCCCCCAATCGAGTCCTCCGTGGACGGTCAGCCCAGCTCGACCGGAACCCCGACCAGGCTGCCGTACTCGGTCCACGAGCCGTCGTAGTTGCGCACCGCCGTGTGCCCAAGCAACTGCGTGAGCACGAACCAGGTATGGGCCGACCGTTCGCCGATACGGCAGTACGTGATCACCTCGCGGCTGCGCAGCACGCCGGCACCCTCGTAGAGCGCACGTAGCTCCTCCACTGACTTGAACGAGCCGTCCTCGTTCGCCGCCTTGGACCACGGAATGTTGTGGGCGCCGGGGATATGGCCCGGTACCTGGGGCTGCTCCTGTGGCAGGTGGGCCGGAGCGAGCACCTCGCCCGCGAACTCAGCCGGAGAGCGGACGTCCACCATGGTCGACTCGCCGCGGGCCAGGACCTCGTCGCGCAATATCCGCAGCCGCGGCCGCGCTTCGCCAAGGGTGAGGGTGCCCCCGGGCCGGTCCGCCGGCCCGGTCACCATCGTCCGGCTCTCCAGCTCCCACTTCTTGCGGCCACCGTCGAGCAGGCGCACGGCACGGACGCCCCGCAGCGCGAACAGCCAGTAGGCGTAAGCGGCGAACCAGTTGCTGTTCCCGCCGTAGAGCACGATTGTCTGGCCGTCGTGGACGCCTCGGCTACCGAGCAGCGCGGCGAGGTCGGGTCCGGAGATGAACTCCCGCCGCGGCGGAGCGTGCAAGTCACGCCGCCAGTCCAGGCCGATCGCGCCGGGAATGTGCCCCTTCTCGTGGGCGGTGGTGTCCTCGTCCACCTCGATGATCGCGAGGCCCGCGTCGCCGAGCCGGTCCGCGAGCTCTTCCGTGGTCATGATCGCATCAGGATTGGCGCATGTCGCCATGTCTGGTCTCCCTTCGTTCGCCGGTCGTCACCGTTGTGCCAGGCAGCGGTTCCAATCTGGTTCCGATCCAGCGCACCGGCCGTTCCAGGCGGGCAGGCTGCGATGGCGGCCGCCCGAAACGGGTGGAGAATGGCGCAATGCCCGCCGGATGTGGAGGTGATCGTGACCGCGGTCCAGTTCCGAGTGCTCGGCCCCGTCGAGGCGACACGCGACGGCCGACGCCTGCCGCTCGGCGGGCCGCGCCCCCGGACCGTGCTCTCGACGCTGCTCTTGGCGGACGGGCGTTGGGTGCGCACGGACAGCCTCGTGGACGCGGTGTGGGGCGACACCCCGCCGGCGACCGCGACGAAGACCATTCAGAAGTACGTCTCGCACCTGCGGGCCGTCCTCGGTGAGGAGCTGATCCTCAGCCGTCCCGCCGGGTACGAGCTGGTGACCGAGAGTGTCGACAGTAGACACTTCGAGCGGCTCATCGAGCAGGCATCGACGGAACCCGACCGCCCCGCGGCCGCCCGCATCCTGGAGCAAGCACTGGCGATGTGGCGAGGCGAGCCGTACGGCGACCTGCCCGACCTGGTACCTGCCCAGACCGAGCGGCGTCGCTTGGTGGAGCGTCGCCTGGCCGCGATTGAGTCCCTTGTGGACCTTCGCCTCGCATTGGGTCACCACACCGCGGTCGCGGCCTGGCTCGAGGAACTCGTCGCGGAGCACCCGCTGCGGGAGCGCCTGTGGGGGGCGCTGATGCTGGCGCTCTACCGCTGCGGCCGGCAAGCCGACGCGCTCGGCGCTTTTGCGCGGGTGCGGTCCCTGCTGACGACGGAGCTCGGCACTGAACCGACGCCAGCTCTGCGCGCCATCCACGAGCTCGTGCTGCGCCAGGCCGATCCGGAGACGGCCGGTCGGGCCACGAGCGTCCGGCCCGCGGCCCAGCCCGGCCCCCTGCCGCTGCCGCTGCCGCTGCGTCTTACCTCACTCGTCGGACGCGACCGGGAGCGGCGCGAGGTGATGCGTCTGCTCGGCCTGCACCGCTTGGTCTCGCTGACCGGGCCACCGGGCTCCGGCAAGACACGGCTGGCCGTGGAGCTGGTCACGGACTGGCCCGACGGCGGCTGGTTCGTCGAGCTCGGTGTCGCGGCCGAACCCAGCCGGGTACCCGCCGCCGTCGCGGCCGCGCTCCGCCTCCGGGAACACCAGGACCGCGACCCCCTCGACGCGATCACCAATCACCTCGCCAGCCAGACCGGCTTGCTGGTGATCGACAACTGTGAACACCTGGTCGATGCCGCGGCCCAACTGGTCGCCGCCGTGCTACGGACGGCCGCCGAGGTGCGCATCCTCACGACGAGCCGGCAGTCGCTCAGCGTTGCCGGCGAGGTGGTCTACGATGTGCCACCCTTGGCACTGCCGGCGACCGACGACCTGGCGGCGGTGCGGGATTCGAGCGCCGTCACTCTCCTCGTGGAACGCGCACAGGCCGTGGACACGCGGTTCAGGCTCGATGCGGTCAACGCGCCAGCCCTAGCGCGTATCGCGCGGCGCCTGGACGGGATGCCGCTGGCGATCGAGCTCGCCGCCGGCCGGCTACGCGTCTTCGGCGCTGCACGACTCGCCGATCTACTGGATGACCGCTTCCGGGTGCTGGTCTCCACCCAGCGGGACGCGCCGGCCCGGCACCAGACGCTGCGCACCGCGGTCGCCTGGAGCTACGAACTGCTGGAGCCGCCCGAGCGCAAGCTCTTCCGCGATCTCTCCGTCTTCGATGGCGGATTCGTTCTCGACGCGGCCGAGCGGGTCAACGAGTCGGCCATCGCGCTCCTGCCCGCGATGGTGGATCGCAGTCTGGTGGTCGTCGACGCGCGGCCGAGCGGCACCCGTTACCGGCTGCTCGAGACGCTTCGGGAGTACGGTCGGGCCCAGCTCGAGCCGGACGAGGCCGCCGAACTGCGGGAGCGCCATCTCACCTGGGTGTTGGAGTTCGCCGAGATCAATGGCAACCAGGTCCGGGGGCCACGCCATCTCGAGGCCGTCGAGCTGCTCGACGCCGAGCGCGACAACGTGCGAACGGCCCTGGTGTGGGCACTGCACCACCACCGTGTGGCCGATGTATTGCAGCTCGCCAGCTCGCTCTCGCCGTACTGGGACGAACGCACGTGGTTCGACGACGGCCTGGCAGTACTGCGGGAAGCGTTGGCGCACACCAGTGAGATCCCGAAGCCGCTGCTGATCCGGGCTCACCTGTGCGCGGCAGGGCTTGCGCTCAACCGGAGCGATCATGCTCTCGCGACGACCATGGCGAACACGGGTCTACAACTAGCTTGCGAATGCGCAGACGAACTCGGCATCTGGCGCGCCACCGTCCTGATCGCCAAATGTGCGCTCTACCAGAGCGACTACGCTACCGCTGGGGATCTGTTGTCCCAGAGCCGCGAAGCGTTCAGCCGGCTCGGAATGACGAGCGACCTTGCCGAGGTGCTCGGCCGGCTCGGCCATCTGCACCGGCTCCTTGGCGACTTCACCGCCGCGCGCGACGAGCTGGAGCAGGCCATGTCGTTGCGTGCGCGACTCGGCGACCGGATCGGCCGGGCGTGGTCGCTGTGGCAGCTCGGTGTGGTGGCGCGGTACCGGGGCGATCTCGACCGGGCCCGGGAGTGCAACCGGGAAAGCCTCGCCGAGTACGAGGCACATGGTGACGCCGGTGGCCTGGCCCACGTGCGCTACAGCATGGGTGACGTGGCCCGCGCCGCCGGCGATCTGGCTGGAGCCAACCATGCCTACCAGGCGAGTCTGGTCGACCTTCGCCGCCAGGGCGACCGGCGTTGCGTGGCCTCCACGCTCTACAACTTGGGCGAGCTCGCACTGGCTGCGAAGGACCCGAGTGCCGGTAACTACCTCGAGCAGAGCCTGACACTGCGCCGTGCGCTGGGCGACCGCGCCGGAGTCGCGGAGTGCCTGGAGGCCTTGGCGCTGATGACCGAGCGCGCCGGAGACGGGCCGGGCGCCATCCGGCTGCTCGCGCAGGGCGCAACGATCCGCGCCCGAACGGGCGCCGCCCCACCCGCCGACCAGGAGCGCAGCCGGCGGGAGCTGGTGGAGGCGCTGCGGACCGCGGTCGGAGTGGACGCCTTCGACGAGGCCTGGACCGAGGGCTCGGTCAGTCCACTGTAGAGGATGCCCCACCCGCCGATACCCGCCAGCGGCTAATTGGTTGGTGGATGGGAGATCGGCATGACCGTCGGCATCAAGAGCAAGGGACTGTGCCTGCGATGCTCGCGCCGATCCCGTGCTTTCGCCGCTAGCGCACAATGCGTCGGGTCCCGAGTGCCATAATCCCTCGGTCGCGGGTTCGAGTCCCGCCCGCCCGCTTTGACGAACTCACCAACGGGCCGCTGATCTATGAACGACGGTCGTCCGATTCAATGCGGTGCGCCCGGGCCCTCTCGCCGTCGACCGCCTGGTTACCCTGGGCGTATGCGGGTGGTTGCGTCCGGGATCGACCTCGATGGCTGACGCCGATGATGTCCGTCGTGTGGCACTCGCCCTCCCCGACGTCGTGGAGATCGACAGCGGCGGCTTCGACTTCCGGGTCGCGGACAAGGGATTCGTGTGGTCCTACCCCGAGCGCAGACCGGGCAAACCGCGCGTCATCCGGGCTGACATCGCGGTGCTGTACGTAGGCGACGAAGCCGAGAAGCAGGCTCTCCTGCTCGGCGAGCCCGAGATCTTCTTCACCACGCCTGCCTACGACGGGTTGCCGCTCGTGATGCTGCGGCTGGCACAGGTCGACGGCGGTCGCCTGCGCGAGCTCGTTACCGATGCATGGCGGATGCGTGCCCCAGCCGTGCTCGTCCGAGACCTCGACGATGGCGCCGGTCCGGCGAGCACGGATCTGGGCTAGGCGGAGCATGGTCCGCCCGCCGGATCTCCGCCCCGCGACCGCTGGTGCTGAGCGATCAGCGGCAGTTGAGGATGTTCGCTGTAGCCGGCCCGGCGGGGTGCGCGGATTCCTATAGGCTTCCCCGGTGGCGAAGTACTTTGACGTGCATCCGGCCGACCCTCAGGCCAGGCTGATCGCACAGGTCGTGGACCTCATACGCGACGGACGTCTGATCGTGTACCCCACGGACTCGTGTTTCGCGTTCGGTTGCCGCCCGGGCAACCGCACGGCCTTGGAGCGGATCCGCAAGATCCGCGGTCTTGACGACCGGCACCACTTCACGTTGGTGTGCCGAGACTTCTCTCAGCTCGGCCAGTTCGTCCAGATCAACAACGCAATATTTAGGTTGGTGAAGGCGGCGACGCCGGGCAGCTACACCTTTATCCTGCCCGCCACGCGCGAGGTGCCGCGCCAGTTGCTGCATCCCAAGAAACGCACCGTCGGCGTGCGGGTGACCTCGCACCCAGTTGCGCAGGCACTCGTCGCGGAGCTGGGAGAGCCGCTAGTGTCCAGTACGCTTCTGTTGCCGGGCGACAGCGAGCCGATGACCCTCGGTTGGGACATCAAGGAACGACTGGACCACTTGGTCGATGCGGTTGTTGACGGGGGCGAGGGCGGGACCGTGCCGACGACGGTGGTCGACCTGTCGGAGGGCGAACCCGAAATCCTGCGAGTGGGTGCCGGCGACCCGTCACGCTTCTTGTGAGGGCGCCGACCGCGCTGCTGTCCCACATGGACTAATGGAAGTCGCCTGCGGCCAAACGGACCCTCCAGAGCCCGTCCTGATCGCGGCGGTAACAGTCGAGATGCCAGCATTCCAGCAGCCCTGCCTCTTGTCCCCGGACCGCGATGTCGATGAGTGACCTGTAGCGCAGTACGGCCAGGGCGCCGCCCATCACCTACTGATCATGGAGGTCATCGGATCTTCTGTTCCTGGCCTCGACGGCAGCCACGAGCGCGGTCAGGGCTGGAGTTGGAGGGGTCTCCAGGGTTACGGCGACGAGGCGGCGGGTGAAGCGGACGTCGGCGGTGTCGCTGATGGCGATCGTGCGGTCGTTGGTCGGAAGCGTAAGGACGGGCATCAGCGCGACCGCCCCGGTCGCGCGCACGAGCTCCAGTTGCACGTCGGGGCGAGTCGGTCCAACAACGGGACCGCAACTCGACTGCCCCGACCGGCACACCGTAGATGTCATACCAGAAACTCAACGCCAGCCGATGTCACCCAGTCGGCAAGCTGGAATAGACGGCCAACAAGATCGAAAAGAATTAGCCCCTTGGGCGCTGACGGCGACCTCCGTTTCTGAGTTACCGTGCTCCTGCTGGCCATGGGGAGGCGCCGTGTCTGGATATCTGTTCATCAGCTATGCCCACGAGGACCGAGAGTTCGTCGATAAGCTCGCCCACTTCCTCAGGGGTGAGGGGATCGAGGTTTGGTACGACGTCCACCTGACCCCCGGCAAGCGGTGGGACGATGCCATCCTGACGAAGATCGAGCAGTGCGCGGCTTTCGTCGTCGTGATGTCCCATCGATCGAACGAGTCTCCGAGTGTCATCGATGAGTTTGACTATGCCAAGGATAGGAACCGGGACCTGATGCCGATTTCGCTCGACGGCACGCGCTTCTTCGGCATAGGGCACATCCAGATAGAGATCCTCACTGGTGGCGAGCTCCCGAGCCACGGCTTCCTCGGCAGGCTCAAGGTCCTCGTGGGGGAAGGCGAGCTCCTCTTCGAGATGAGGGCGCACGATGGGCATGTCCGCTCGGTCGCCTACCCAGCAGCCAGCTCGTCGATGGTTGCCAGCGCTGGCCCCGAGATGCGGGTACGCATCTGGCATCCCGCTACAGGACAGCTGCGGCGGACGATAGAGGGCGCCACGTGGCCGGTGTCCTTCAGCCGATACGGAGACAAGATCGCGACCGGCGGCCCCGGGCACAAGGTTCATCTGTGGGACACCGAGACCGGCGAGCTGATCGGAACCGTTGGCCAGCACCGCAAGCCACTCACATCAATTGCCATCTCGTCCGACGGCGCGCACCTTGTGACGGGAAGCAGCGACACTCTTGAGCAGGTTTGGGATCTGCAGTCTGGCGAGTTGCTGCGCACCCTTGGTGGTCGGGTCAAGCCGGCCTCACCACTGGTATTCGCTCCCGATGGCACCTGGCTCGTGGCGCCCACAGAGGCAGGCAGCACACTCGGCGCATGCTTGTGGGACATCCGAAGCGGCCGCCGGATCGGATCGCTGCGAGGCCACCGAGGGGGACCAGTCCATGACGTCACCGTGTCGTGGGACGGCCGATACGTAGCGACAGGTGGTGAGGACGGTACGGCCCGGATCTGGGATGCCAAGACTGGCGACGAGCTGCAGCTACTTGCCCGCCACACGAGGCCCGTCAGGGCGGTCGCGTTCTCGCCCAGCGGCTATCGGTTAGCGACCGGCAGCACCGACCAGACCATTCAGCTCTGGGATGCCACGACGGGCGGTCACGTCATGTGCATCACCAAGCGCGCGGCCGGGATCTACGACCTGGCCTACTCACCCGACGGTAGGACGCTCGCCTCCGGACACGGGGATGGGGCGATACGCATCTGGAAGGCATAGGCGATTGCGGAAGCTTGAGATGCTCCTGCCGGCGATCGAGTACCGGGACATCGGCGTTCACCGTGTAGCCGACTGGATCGAGTCCCGCAAGAGCCTCAGGACCGACACCGGCCTACGGATCGCAGGAGCCGCGGTCAACCGTGCCCGGCCCCCTGACGCTGCCCAACTTCGACCTCAGGTCGCGAGGGGGCCCCGGCCACCTACCGCGCGTACGCCCACGCGGCGGTCGCTGAACTGGCCACGGTGGCAGGGCTCCCCGCCGACACCCTGGCCCCCATCGTGGGCGCGGCACAGTCCGCCGCGACCGAGCACGACTGGGCGATCGCGGTCTTGGCACGTCTCGCGGGCCGGCTCGGCGACCGCACCGCCCTCGACGAGGTGATCGCCATATGGGAACGGATCGGTGCGTGCTTCGAACGCGCCTGCACGCTTCATCTCAGCCCCGTCCGCCGGGCCGAGGCCATCGACGAGTTCGCCGCCCTTGCCGTTCCGCCGCCGGCCTGACGGCTTAACGCAACGACCTTCGCATGTCTGTCCACTATCGAGTCTTGCGCATGCACGGACGATTCTGGCCGCACGTACCGTCGCGGCCGAGAACGCGCCCAGGCTCATCGCAGCGATCGGCACCTACGCGTTCGGTCTCGGCCTCCCATCGCCGCAGCGGCGTCCCTGCTGTGACCGCAACCGCGCGTCCTGCACGGTGGACGGGACAACGAGCAGCTGGATGCTGCCGAGCCTCGCCGCCGGCCAGAGCAGGAGAGGCGTTGCGTTACAGCGCGACCACGCTCCGTGGTTGTTCGGGGTCATAACAGACCCGTACAGGCACCCAGCCGGCCGCGAGTCGCACACGCCGGAGGGGCGATTGCGTCGAATGCTCGTTATTGTGGTTCGAGTGATTGACGAAGGCAGGCCTGTCATGCCCGCGCGGATGTGCCGTACCCGCGTGCCGACGGGGAGGGTCGCGAATGTATGACCCGATCCACATCCCTGCCAAACTCACCCGGCGACGGGTCATAACGACGCTCGTGATGATCTTCGTGGCCCTCACCGCGATTGTCGTCACCGTCGTGCGAACCCGGCCCCACCCACCGCCAACCGACCCGCTCACTCTCGATGAGCTCGCGCTGATGGTTGTTCCCGATGCCGCCGAGACCGCAATGCTCACCGAGTGGATCAAGGCGCAGATCGCTCAGGAGGCCGTTCCGGCAGCATCGCCGCACGCAACACCGTCCGCCTGTGTCGCACCGAAGACTCCGCACAAGTGGGACAGCACCCAGCGCGCCAACGCCAAGACGATCGTCCAGGTCGGTATGGCGCTGGATCTCCCGAAGCGCGCGGAGATTATCGCTCTGGCGACCGCGATGCAGGAGAGCCAGCTCTACAACCTCGGCGACCTCGGCGCCAATAACGATCACGACTCCCTCGGACTATTCCAGCAACGCCCCTCGATGGGTTGGGGAACTCCCGCACAAGTCAGGGACCCGGTCTACGCCGCCACTGCCTTTTACCTGGCCTTACAGCGCGTTAATGGGTGGGAGTCGATGGCCCTCACGGCCGCCGCCCAGCGCGTCCAACGCTCCGCATTCCCGAACGCCTACGCCAAGTGGGAGACCGATGCGACGGCTCTCAACCGAGAGATCCTCTGCACACTGACGTGAGCGCTGCGCGGCGGCCCGGTCGAGGAACGAGCTACTGCTTCGTCCAGGTTCCGCAACCGTCCGCCTTGAGCCACTGGCCGGCCTTGACCGTGATCAGACCGCGCGCGCCCGCATTCAGGTTGTCGTTCTTCACAATTGAGGAGATCCCCATCGATCCGTCCTTGGAGATCGAGTAGTAGCAGTTCGACGAGTCGGACGGAACTGTGGCGGTGTACTGGCCGGGCGCGATCTCGTTACCGACGCGGAAGATGCCCTCGGTGAAGGTGGTCGACTGCGGGCCAGTGGCGGAAGCCGACGCCCAATCGCCGCAGCCCGACGTCTTCAGGTATTGCCCGTCGGACACCTGCACGAGCGCGTGCGAGCCGGGGCTGAGGTTATCGTTATGGATGATCGAATCCACCGAACCAGTGTTGTCCCTGCTGACCTCGACGTAGCAGTTGACTGAGTCGTCCGGGACGGCCGAGGCATAGATGCCGGCCTTGATGTCCGCGCCGACGGCGAAGGTGCCTTCCCCGAATCCGTCGGGATCCTTTGCGGCCGTCACCGGACCGCTGCTGGAACCGGCGCCCAACCCGCCGTCACTGCTCGGCTTGTCCTTGTTGCCCGCACCCGAGCAGGCGAGGATACCGAGGGTGCCGATCACGGCAGCGCCGATGATGATGATCTTCTTGTGCTTCACGTGACGGGGCCTTTGCTGTGTCCGGGGGGCGATCGGTGCGGGTACGACAGCAATGGTCCAGATTTGACAGCAAACGCCAAGGACCGCGTGCCAGGTGTTAGCGGCATCACCGGGGTGCCGTGTGGGCGGTGGCGGGCGAGCACGGAACGGCGATCACCCCGTCGGGCCGAACCGCCTGACGAAGTCGAGCGCGGTCTGCGCTACCTCCTGCCAACCGTGATCGATGGTCAGCGAGTGCCCGCGGTCGGGCATCTTCTTGATCTCGGTGACGTTCGGGTTGCGCCGCTGCCGCTTGTAGGAGGCGTTGGCGATCGCCCAGGGCACCGTGTGGTCCTTCTCTCCGTCGAGGATGAGCAGCGGGCCCCTGCGCGGGTTCTTCGTGTCGACCTTCGACTCGGTCCAGGGGTTGAGGTTGGCGTTGCCCATCTGGGCCAAGGCGATCCCCGAGCCGGCCACGTGGTATGTGTCGTACAGGCGCTTCGCCTCGCCCTCATCGAGCGCGTTCGTCCAGCCGTAATGGAACTGGTCGAAGGTGAGCGTGATAGCGCGGCCACGGTACCGGGGGTTCAACAGGAACGGTCCACTCGCCCTGAGTGTGGACAGCGGTAGGGGCAGGACGCCGCGAAAGACGCCCGGGTCGATGGCCACGGTGGCTGCCGAGAGCCCACGGCCGGCGAGCATCTGGGCCACCAATCCGCCGGTCGAGTGCCCCATGATGGCCGGCTTGCGCTCCAGCTTGCCGATCACGTCGGCCGTGTGGTTCGCGATCTGCTTCAGTGTCTTCTTCGCGAGAACGTTCGGGTCCGCCCGCGCCTCGTCAACCGTCGCCGGGTCGTCTGGCCAGTCCGGCGTCAGCGGCGCGAAGCCTGCCTGCCTGAAGAAGTCGACCCAGTTGTTCCAGCTGCTCGGCAGCAGCCAAAGGCCGTGGATGAAGACGACCGGAGGAGCGCCGGAGGCGTTCGCCGCCTCGACCTGCCTGCTCTCACGCTCCGAAATGGACGCCATGCCGTACTCCTGTCGGTCGCGATGGAAGCCTCATCCGACACTAACGAACCGACGACGAACTCATCAGGCGAACCGGGCAAGCTGCAGCGATCCCCGACCGTGGCTTTATGCCCACTCATGCACATCGGCTCACTCAGCGCGCACAGCCGCCAGTGTGTCGTCCCGGTAGTTGTCCGACCACGTGATCCCCGACCGGCCACAGCCCGTCGAGAACCCGTAGGACGGCGCGTGCTTACCGTCCACGGCGAACCGGTTGCCTGCGAACACGACCGAGCCTGCACCAGTCGGGGCAGGGCAGTAGACGGTGTACGCGCCCGCGCTGAGCAGGTTGTTCTCCACGGACAGGTGCGCGGTCGGCGCTGAGTCGAACTCGAAGTTGCTCGTGACGGGCCGCAGCATGTCGAAGGTGTTGTGCTCGATGTTGACATCGACGAAGTCGAGCGTGTCACCGGAGATCTGAAGCCCGTCACCGTGCCCGCCGTTCACCTCACGCACGTCGCCGATGTACGAGTCCCTGATCGTGATGTGGCCCCATGACACGTCGGCGCCGTTCTCGCAACGCAGGATCTGCGAGCGCTCGACCGTGAAGTGCGACTCACCGATGCCCGTACCGCCGTAGTCAACACAGTCGATCACGCTGTGGTCGACCGTCACTGAGCCGCCGTCCTCGACATCCACCACCCAGAAGCACGAACCGGTGAGTGTGCTGTTGCGGATCACGACCCCAGGGGCTCTGACGGTAATGCACCCCAACGTCTTGCCATCGATGACCGTGTTGGGTGCCGTGATTGTCGATGGCCCGTTGTACTTTGTCAATGCCGTGCCGGCCGGCACACCCGCGGTCGTCTTGCTCGGGTAGCCGCAGGCGTCCAGTTGCGTGAAGCAACTCGTGAGGTTCGCCCCGCGCGACGTGCCTGGCCCGGCCGTCTGTGCGGGCGTGGCGCCCGTGTTCGACGTCGTCGGCACCGGGGTCTGCGTCGTCCACGGCTGGCACACCGGCCCGGAGGGGCACCCCGCCGTCGGAGCGCCGGCCGCGACAGCCCCCGGAGCCCTCGGTGCGCTGTGATTTCGTGCGCCGCTCGTGCTGGCCACCGCGACCGCCGTCACGCTCGTGGCCGCCAGGGCGGTCACAACAGCCGCTATCACGACCCGGCTCCGCGTCGGTCGCCTGCTGAACATGATCACCCTCGGGCCTCTCGATGCGGTCGTGGGCCGTGCCAGATGCGGCCTCGATCGCCACTACCCGCGACTCGCCCCGCGAAACCCTACGTCGGTGATGGCTTCGCCGGTGGAGCGTACGGCCCCGTCGCCGATCCGGGCCGGTCAGCGATCAGCCTCGATCCCCGACCAGCATCGTGTACAACTGCTCGGGCGAGATCCGCCAGGCAGTCATGTCATAGACGGATGCCGCGCCCGGCACTCTTGCCCGCGAGCTGTACTGCCAGCCTTCAGAGACTCGGTTGCCATAGGGCGCCCACCCCGGTCCGTGGTCGCCACCGCAGCGTGCGTACAACCGCTGGTACTCGTCGGCGCGCTCATCAAGCGGATAGGCCGAGGCGATCAGCGGGCCGCGGAACTCGCGCAGGTCGGGTTGTCCCAGGTGGTTTCTCCAGTTCCATGGCGGGACGTAGCCGACCAGGACCCGGTCGTCGACCGCGGCCCACCGGTCGTCGAAGCGGCGCACATCGTCCCAGCGCGGCCAGGCGCCGGCCGAGATCATTTCGGCATAGCGTTCGACGTCGAGCAGTGCCCAGTTCGCGTCATGGGCGTCCAGTTCCTGGCGCAGCCAATCGACCTGGCGGTTGATCGACGCCTGCTCGCCCCGGACCAGGTTGTGATAGCCGCCACGCAACAGGAATCCGGCATCGTTGGCCCCACGAACGAAGTCGCCGAAGTGGTACGTGGGGTACGTGAAGCCGGATGGGTCGCCATACGTTGCACGGGCGCACATGCCGTCGATCCCGGCTCGACGCACAGCCGTCCAGTCAAGGTTGCCGCCGTCGTGGTCCCAGTCATGCTGACTGACGTCGATGGTGAACTGGGGCGCCGGGCCAGGCGGGGGCGGGGGCGGCTTCGGCTTCTCGTCCTCCGCGAGCAGTTCCAGGCCGAGCGCGGCCGGAACCACGAACGCGGCGGGCAGGCTCACGAGCCCGACGAGCAGTCGCCGGCGGGTTATCAATCTGGTCGGGTGAGCCGACTGCGCGGGTTTGGATGCAGGTGTGGCTCTGGCCCGGCTGCTGAGTCGTTGACCGACTCTGGCACGCGCATCCAGGGCCCGGGCGTACATGCGGATGAATCGCCGCAGGTCGGTGATCATCGTCCGCTCGTCGGGTAGCGCGTCCAGCCGATACGTACGCGAGAGGATGTTCGCGCGCTCGTAGTCAACCGCCAACTGGGTGGTGCTGCGTAGGTCACACGTCGCATCGAGGCCGGTGACATCTTTGGGTCTCAAGGCCGCGCGTATGTCGGCGGCTGCCGACGCGAGCGTACGTCGTGCCTCGGCTCGCCCCACTTCTTCGGCGATCTCGTTGATGCCCTGGTTGAGGCTGAGGGTCACGGTGCTCATGTCGGCGGCGAACAGATAGGCGACGAACAGGCCGCTGCGGGCCTCCTCGCCTACGGTAAATATCACGATGCTTGGGATTACCGCGGCTCTTCCCCTGCCGCCGCTACCCTGGGCCCGGTGGCCAGCCGGTATCCATTGCTCGAACTCGACGCCGGCCCGGCGAAGCAACCCCTGTGCTTCGCTTGACATCGGCAACTGCCGGTCGTACTTCGCGCCGATCTTGCCGATCAGCGAACGCAACCGCACTCCGGGTCCTCCTCCTGCCGATCGCGCCCATAACCAGTAACGCGTCGGTGACAGATCGTGACGACGGACTCATGGCTGTAGGCATCATGACTCTGCGCGGCGTCGTTTTCTGCTCCATCGAGCGACGCCACGCGGGTGTCGATTTCGTGCGTCCCCGTTCGTCTTACTGTGACCAGTGAGGTCAGGACGCGGAGGTAGCGATGAAGTACATCATGCTGATCTATCAAGGCACCGCACTCGAGCGACAGGCCGCGCTCCCAGAGGAGGAGCAGAAGCAGGTCTACGCCGACTACCAGGCGATCAATCAGACGCCGGGCGTCACCCCCGCGCCGCCGATGGGCCTGCCCCAGAACGCGACCACCGTGCGGGTCGAGGGTGGCAAGACCCTGACCACCGACGGCCCGTTCGTCGGGATGAAGGAGGCCGTGGGCGGTCTGTTCATCCTCGAGGCCGACGACCTCGACGCCGCCATCGAGGTGGCCGCCCGCGTCCCGGCAGCGCGCTACGGTGGCGCCGTCGAGATCCGGCCCTCGGAGGTGTATTGGTAGTCACCCTCGACCAGGTCTTCCGCGAGGAATGGGGTCGCGTCGTTGCGACTCTGGTCGGCTTCCTCGGCGACTTCGACCTCGCCGAGGAAGCCGCGCAGGAGGCGTTCGCCATCGCCGCCGATCACTGGCCGCGCGACGGCGTACCGACCAACCCGCGCGCTTGGCTGATGAGGACCGCTCGCAACCGCGCGACGGATCGCATCCGCCGCGAGCGGGCGCTCGCCGCCAGGTTCGACCTGCTCGTTGCCGCCGATCGTGCTGAGGCGCCGATGAACCCCACCGCGTTTCCCGACGAGCGCCTCGAGCTGATCTTCACCTGCTGCCACCCGGCGCTCGCGGTCGAGGCGCAGGTCGCGCTCACCCTGCGCACCCTGGGCGGGCTGACCACGGACGAGATCGCCCGCGCCTTCCTGGTGCCGGAGCCCACGATGGCGCAGCGCCTGGTGCGAGCCAAGCGCAAGATCAAAGCAGCGAGGATCCCGTTTCGAGTGCCACCGGCGCATCTGCTCCGCGAGCGCCTCGACGCCGTTCTCGCCGTCGTCTACCTGATCTTCAACGAGGGCTACAGTGGCCGCGACGAGCTCGCGGCCGAGGCGATCTGGTTGGGACGTGCGCTGACCGAGCTGCTCCCGGACGACCCCGAGATTCGCGGGCTCCTCGCGATGATGCTGTTGCACGACTCCCGCCGCGACGCCCGGTTCAGCGGCGGCGAGTTGGTACTGCTCGCCGATCAGGACCGGTCACAGTGGAACCCAACGCAGATCGCCGCTGGACGCGCCGAGCTCGATCGCGCGATCGCGCTCGGCGGCCGCGGGCCGTACGTCCTGCAGGCCGCGATCGCCTCCTTGCACGCCGAGACGCCCTGCGACTGGGCGCAGATCGCCGCACTGTACGGCGAGCTCGGCCGGCTGAGCGGCTCACCCGTGGTCGAGTTGAACCGCGCCATCGCGATCGCCGAGACCGATGGACCCGAGGCCGGGCTGCGGATTGTCGATGGGCTCGGTCTGGACGACTTTCGTTACCTGCACTCGACCAGGGCGGAACTGCTGCGACGCCTCGGGCGAACCGATCAGGCACGCGATGCCTATCGACGGGCGAGGCAGCTCACGGACGACGGTGCCGAACGCCGCTTCCTCGACCGCCGGCTCACCGAACTGGCGGCCACCACAGACTCGGGGTAGCACGATCGCGAACCGCGCCTCGTCGTCATCGCGTGTGATGATGTCGGGGTGCCGGGCCAAACCGAGGCGACGTTACGTGCCAAGCTCGTGGAACAGCTCTCCATCGCTGGATGGATCCGTACGGATGCCGTGGCGAGCGCGTTCGCCAGCGTTGCTCGGCACCTGTTCCTGCCTGGCGTCGACCCTGCAGTGGCCTACGCCGATGAGGCGGTCGTGACGCGCACAGGGGCCGATGGCCGCCCGTTGAGTTCATCCTCGCAGCCTGCCGTGATGGCCGCCATGCTGGAGCAATTGGCGGTAGCACGGGGCCACCACGTGTTGGAGGTCGGTGCCGGCACCGGCTACAACGCGGCGCTGCTCGCCCGGCTCGTCGGCGACCGTGGTGCCGTCACGTCGATCGATATCGACCTTGATCTCGTGGAGCGAGCGCGCCGCCATCTCACCGCGGCGGGCCTGCCTGACGTCACCGTGGTGTGTGCCGACGGCGCCGACGGCTGGCGCGAGAACGCGCCCTACGACCGCATCATCGTCACCGCCGGCGCTTCCGACTTGTCGCCGGTATGGACGGAGCAGCTCGCCGAGGGCGGGCGCCTGGTCCTGCCCCTGTCGCTGCGGGGTGTGCAGCAGTCGGTCGCCTTCGACCCTGCGGCCGACCACTTGATGAGCGTGAGCGTCATCGATTGCGGCTTCATGCCGCTGCGCGGAGCACTCGCCGGACGCGATCCGATCCGGCCGCTGGGCGAGCATCCCGGACTCTTCCTTCGGCTGGAACGCGACCGCGCGGTCGACACGCTCGCGATCGACAACGCGCTGACGCATCCGGGCGACGTTCTGCCGATCGGGGTGCGCGTGACACCGCAGGAAGCCATGCGCGGTCTGGCGCTGTGGTTGGCGCTGCAGGAGCCCGACGTGGGTCAACTCGCCGCGGTCGGTGCGGCTGCCGACCACGCTCGGGTGCCCGCGCTGATAGCGATTCCGGGCATGACGTCCACGATGGTGCTCGTCGGCCGGAGCGAGCTGGCCGCCCTGGTCCCGCACGACGCGACGGGCGCTGAGACGAGTGCCGTGGCGGTACGTGCGTATGGCCCGGGCGCGGACGGCCTCGCCGAGCGTTTGGCGGCGCACGTTCGGCAGTGGGACGCCCACGGCCGACCGTCCACCTCCGCGCTGCACATCCGGGCGTACCCGCACGGAGCCGCCGCCAGCCATGCAGCCATCACGATCGATATGCCCCACACCCGATTCCTCGTTGACTGGCATCAGGGTGACCGCACGGGATCCTAGAGTGGGGCCATGAGCAGGACCGACCGGGCCACCAGGCTGATCGCTGCACCGCCTGAGACTGTCTACATGGCCCTCCTCGACCGCGAGGCCGTCGAGACGTGGCTGCCGCCGAGCGGCATGCGCGGGCAGATCGAACGGTGGGATCCCCGGCCCGGTGGCGGATTCCGGATGGCCCTCACCTACCTCGACCCGACGCAGAGCCCTGGCAAGACCTCCGCCGCGACCGATGTCGTCGAGGTCGGGTTCGCCGACCTGGTGCCGGCAGAGCGCGTGGTGCAGCGGGCGGTGTTCGAGGCCGACGACCCGTCGTACGCGGGCACCATGACGTTGACCTGGCATCTGTCCGCCGCCGGTAACGGGACCGAGGTGACCGTCACCGCGACGGACGTACCGCCGGGCATCGACCAACCCGACCACGAGGCCGGGATCGCCTCCTCGCTCGCCAACCTGGCGTCGTACGTCGAAACGGACCGCTGACGAGCTGTCTTGCCTCGCGGCGGGTCGAGGGACATCGGGGCACTCTGTCCGTGTGGTGAAATCCAGCTACCTACGTTGGGGAGGATTGCGTGATGTCGGTCCACGTCCGTGTCGTCAACGGCGACGTCCTTGACCTGCCGGCGGACCTGCTCGTCTTGAAGTACGCACAAGGCTTCCATGGCGCCGATCGGGCGGCCGCCCGGCGACTGGGTGTCGAGAGCCAGGTCTCGCCCGAGTCGGGTGAGAGTTCTCTCGTACCCGGCGCCCAGTCGGTGGCAGCGCGAGCGGTGCTGTTCTTAGGTGTTCCTCCGCTGAGCGGGTTCGGCTACGCCCAGATTCGTACCTTCGGCCGCCGCGCTATCGCCGAAGCCGCCAGGGCGCTGCCGGATGCGACCGAGATCGCGCTGACACTGCACGGCCCAGGCTACGGCCTGGACGAGATTGAGGCGTTCAATTCCGAACTCGCCGGCGTCGTCGACGCCATTACCGGCAACGAAGTCGGGCCGGCACTGCGAACCATCACGTTCGTCGACCGCAACGACGGCCGGGCAAAGCGCATGCACCAGGCTCTTGCCGATGTGATTCCTGGTGGCGTCCTGCTGCCGGGTGTTCTCGCTGAGCAGGCCGGTGTTGAGGCTGCAGCGGCCGACCGGCTGAGCACTGTTGGTTACGACTCCGCCAACAAGGCTCACGTGTTCGTGGCCATGCCGTTCTCGCCGGAGTTCGAGGACGTCTTCGCGTTCGGCATCACCCCTGCCGCGCACGCGTCGAGCCTCCTGGTCGAGCGAATGGATCAGAGTTCATTCACGGGCGACATTGTTGCGCACATGCGCCACCGGATCGCCGACGCTCGCCTGTTCGTCGCCGACGTGACCGGAGCCAACCCGAACGTCTATCTCGAGATCGGCTTCGCATGGGGGAACAGCGTACCGACGATCCTCGTGTGCCGCGATGTTGATGAGCTCCAGTTCGACCTGCGCGGTCACCGCTGCTTGTCCTACACCAACATCGTCGAGCTGCAGAAGAAACTGACGACAGAGATCGCGGCGCTGTTGGCGAGGTGATCATCAGCGCCTCCCGGAACCCCAGGGCAGCCGGTGGTGGAAATATAGGGCTACGCTGCCGCAGGTGATAGGCGAACCGCCACCGCCACCGCCAGTCCGCTCAGCCTCGCCCAGACGTCGCCGGGTCAAGCGCATCGTGATGGTGGTGGGGGTGGTGCTCGCCTGCATGGTCTTGCTCTGCTGCGCGGGTGGCGCCTACCTCCTGTATGACGCGCATCGAGCGCCCGGCGAGGAGCAGGCGATGGAGGCCGTCGCCACTGACCTCTGTCACGATCTGATGCACGGCGATGCCGACGCCGTGTACGCGGCGATGAGCGCCGGTGCGCGCGATCGGTACTCCCTACCGGAGTTGGCGCAGGGGCTGGCCGACCGGGGACGCTCGACCGTCTGTACGGTCGTGCGTGCCACCTATCTGTTCCTTCTGGCCGCATACGTCGAGATCGAGGACGCCCACGGGCGGCACTCGTTCGATCTCGTCCAGGAGGCCGGCGAATGGAAGGTGGACGGCGACATCCTGCACGACCTCGATACCCCATCCCGCCACGGGCACGGCGGTGGCGGCATCGGGGACGGGGACTGACTCCAGGAACCGAGGTCGCGTCTATGTACGTTAGGGGGCGACCGCTAGGAATAAGAAGGCGGCCAGGATCGACAGGTGTACACCACCCTGCAGCGGCGTCGCGCGCCCGGGCACCACGGTCAGGATGCCGGCCACCACGGTGATCGCAAGCAGGACGAGCTGCGTCGGCTCCAGCCCGAGGATCAGCGGCCCCGAGAGCCATATCGACGCCACCGCGATTGCTGGGATGGTCAGGCCGATGCTCGCCATGGCCGATCCGTATGCGAGATTGAGGCTCGTCTGGATGCGATCGCGCCGGGCGGCCCGCATGGCCGCAATCGTCTCCGGCGCCAGCACTATCAGCGCGATGGCGACCCCGACCACTCTTTGTGGCCAGCCGATCGCCGCCACGACGCGTTCGATCGATGGCGACACTGCCTTCGCATCGCCCACCACTGCGATCAGTGAGAGTACGAGCAAGCCGAGGCTCACCAGCGTCGTTTTGGTGGATGGGGGTGCCGCGTGTTGTTCGGCCGTCACCACCTGACCCTCCGTCGTGATCGGAAGGAAGTAGTCCCGGTGCCGGACGGTCTGTACCCGCGCCCACAGGAGATAGACCAGCAAAGAAGCGACCGCGGCAAAGGCGATCTGGCCCCCCGAGAACTGCGGACCAGGGGCGGTGGTCGTGAAGGTCGGCAGCACCATCGTCAGCGTGGCGAGCGTGGCCACCGCGCCAAGCGCGGCCGACGTCCCCTCGCGATTGAACACGGCGACGCGTCGCCGCAGCGAACCCGATAACAGGCTCAGACCGACGATGCCATTCGCTGTGATCATCACGGCGGCGAAGACGGTATCCCGGGCCAGCGAGGCCGCCTTCTCGCCCCCGCTCACCATGAGCGTGACGATCAGCCCTACCTCGATGACCGTCACCGCAACGGCGAGGACCAGCGACCCGAACGGCTCCCCCACCCGGGCTGCCACGACTTCGGCGTGGTGCACAGCGGCCACAACTGCCCCGGCGATCAGTGCGGCGACGACGACCGCAACGCCGTGTGTCAGCTCGCGGCCCCAGGACAGGAGCAGGGCGAGCGCTGCCGCAGCTGGCACCAGAGCCGTCCAGCTCCGCAACACCGGGCGGATCCCCGAGCCGACGACCATGTTCCCAGCCTGCCAGAGGACCGACCGACTGGTGTGCGTCCGGCTCGCCCAGCTACGAAAGGTGTTCCTCAGGCAGCGCCGCCCGGCACTGAGCCCGCGCGGCTTCGAGCTCAACCAGGAAGGCCAGGTCGGGGTGAGCGCCGCGGCGGTTCTTGGCGGCCCGGTAGCAGAAAGTTGCTGAAGCCGTCCAGGTCCTCGCTCACCGAGGCCTGCGACACCGCAGCGGTCAACGTCGCCTTCCGCTACGCCTTGCGCCGCAGGGCGGCACGGCGCTGCCGCAACTCGTCCGCGTCGATCTCGCCACGGGCGAACCGCTCGGCGAGGATCCGCTCGGCCGACGACCGCGCCGACCAGTGCGATGACCTGCGGTAGCCGATGAATCCGATGGCGGAGAGCACCAGCACCCAGAACAGCACGGGAAAGACCAGCCACCAGCCAGGTCCGTGCCACGGGCCGTACCCGTTGTGCCACTGGTCAAAGGCGACGGTCTGGTAGCTCGCCAACTGCGCCAACATGTCAGTCTCCCGGTGAGGTCGAGCACGCCCGTGCGCGCTGTGTATCGCAAGCATGGGCGGCGACACCGGTCAGCGCCGTCGGTCAGCCGTCGGCATCCGTGATACGTCGGGCAGCGCAGCGTGCATACCGCAGACGACGTACCGCCGGCTCGATCGGCCGTGGACTGGATAGAGGCGTTCGTATGGATTTATGGCCGTGCCGTCAGCTGCCCGTCGCGAGATCCCGGGTCGCGCCCTCGCCTGCGGCGCCAGCCTTGCGCAGGAAGTCCGCGATGACGGTCAACTGCTCCTCGTCGTACTCGGAGCAGATCTTGTCCATCGCCGAGTTCATCCCGGCGAAGAGCCCGAACACCTCGGCCCCCCGATCAGGCAGCGCCCGCAACGAGATGGCCCGCCGATCGGCGCCGTGGCGCTCCCGGGTTATCCAGCTCGCTCGTTCCAGCCGGTCGAGGATGCCGGTCATCGTGGCCGGGTGCAGCCCGGCGCGGCGAGCGAGTGCGGTAGGGCTCAGCGGGCCACCCCGGCTGATCAGGTCAAGGCAGTCCAGGTCGATCTCCTTGAGGTCCAGCCGTGCACCAACCTGACGGTTCAGCATCGAGAGCTGGTTGCGCAGGTCCCGCAGGTCGTCCTTGATCTGCGTCGTCAGGCGCCGGCGCGCACGAGCATCACCCCGCTTCGCCGAAGGCGCGGCCTCGCCCGTCCTTGTCGTACGGCTCGAAGATGTTACGTGACTCATATTGTCTGGGCCTCACACGACATTAATATGGCTTCCATATGGTACGGCAGCAAGAGGGGGAGCCTTGAAGATCACCATCATCGCCGCCACGGGCGGCATTGGCCGGCACCTGGTCGAGCAGGCGGTCGCCGACGGACACGAGGTCACGGCGGTGGCGCGGCGTCCCCGCGATCTGCCGCCAGGCGTACGTACCGTCGTGGTCGACCTCGCCCACCCCGACGAACAGGCGCTGCGGGACGCGGTTCGGGGCGCCGATGCGGTGCTCTCCGGGCTGGGGCCGCGCGACCCACGAGCCGATGCGGGGATCACCTCGCGTGGCACGCGGGCAGTCGTCGACGCCATGCAGGCCGAGCACGTACGTCGGATCATCATCGTGAGTGCCGCGCCGGTCGGCCCGGTGCCGGTACCGGGCCAGCCGAAGCCGCCCAGGCACGACCCGGGCGACGGATTCTTCATGCGTCACCTCGGCAGCCGGCTCGCCCGAGCGCTGTTCGGTGGGCACTACGCCGACCTGGCCCTGGCTGAGCAGATCCTGCGCGAAAGCGGACTGGAGTGGACGGTGTCACGCCCACCCAAGCTCACCGGAAAGCCGCTGACCGGCGTCTACCGGACGGCGATGAACCGCAACGTGCGGGGCGGATTCTCGGTTCCTCGCGCCGATGTCGCGCATCACATGCTCCGGATGGTGAGCCAGCCGGAGACGATCAAGCAGATCGTCGGGATCGCGCGCTGACCGGGGCGGGTCAGGCGTCGTGAAGACATCATGCGGCCCGACGGGCGCGGACTCGCGGATCGGCTATCGGTGCCGTACCGCTACGACGAACAGGGTCGCCGATGCGAAGAACGGGGCCGACACGAGGTGGGCGAGCCACTCCTTGGCGTCGGCTGCCGACAGGTACCCGGCCTCGACGGCCCGACCCGTGACGCGATGGAAGCCGAGGATCTGGTCGGCCTCGCGAGCGTCGCGGAACACCGCTGTCACCGGCACGATCCGGGTGACGATCAGGCCGGCCGCCTCGGCCAAGCGTGGCAACTGCCGCCCGATGCGGGAATTGCGCACGACCCGGTCGGTGACGAACCGGCGATAGGCGACCGCGACGGCTGGGCGGGGAAAGTCGATCACGAGCGTGTCCCAGTCGGGCTCCGCAAAGACGGCGCAGCCTCCCGGGCGCAGCACCCGGTTGACCTCCGCGAGCACGCGGGGAGGGTCGGCGACGTGTTGCAGCACCCGGTCGGTGTGAGCCCGGTCGATGCGGTTGCCAGGTAGGTCGAGTTGGTGAACGTCGCCCGTGCGTACGCCGACGTTCGGCAGGTCGGCGACCGCGTCGCGCGCTCGTTGCACCGCGGCCTCATCGTTGTCGAGCCCGATGACGGCGCCAGCGGGCCCGACCGATTCGGCGAAGGCACGCAGGTCGGCGCCGGGACCGCAACCGAGGTCGATCACGGTGTGCCCATCTTCGATGGCCATCTCCTGCAGGACGAGCGCCTTGTACGCGCGCCCGAGGTCCGAGGCCGCCAATCTCGTCAGGTAGTCCGCGGGCCGGGTCTGCTCGAAGTCACTTGTCATACCCGTGACTTTCCCACATCCGCCAGAATCGTTCCCTGACATGAGGGTCTGTACATTCGTGAGCCCATGAAGTCTGAAGATCACCTGATGGTTGGCTGGGAGCGGTGGTGGTCTGGCCACAAGGGACGGTGCTGGGGCGTTGACAGCGCGCTTACCGTGCGTGGGGTGAGGTCGTGGCCGCGTGTGGTGTTGGCTGGTGTGGGTGTGCTGTTGGTCATGGCCGCCTGCGGTGGCGGGTCGTCGCCGACGCCGGTGGCTTCCGGGGCCGAGCAGGGGTTGAGCCAGCAGTGGCAGTCGATCTTTGATCAGGTCGGGGCGGACGGCACGGTCTCGACGGATACCGCGTTGCAGGCGTTCTCGTTGACCTTCGGCGCCCTGCCCGGGGTCTCGGTACCGGCCGGCGATGCGGGTGTGATCGGCGATGGCACGTTCGCGGTGCGTTGGCTGGTGGCGCACTGGGCGGACATCAGCGCGCAGCAGCGTTCGGCCGCGATCGGACTGCTGCCCGACCTGGCCGGTCTGGGCGGCGCGGCGTCCACACCGGCGGCGCATCTGGCGGCCTTGCCGGCGATGGTGCTGGTCAGCGGGCAGCACAGCGACGCGTTCTACACCCAGTTGGCCCAGCAGGAAGCAACCGATATCGCCGCGAAGCTGGGCAAGCCGTTGACGTTGACGGTGACCGCGAAGCTCGGTCAGCCCCAGGATGCCAAGGATCTGGCCGAGGCGATGCCATTGGACAGCAACGGGGAACAGCAGGGCAAGCCGGCCAGGTGCGCGATCACGGTCAGCGCCAGCGGTGACGGGCTGGCCGGCGATGACCTGTCGCAGACCATGGCCCACGAGGTGTGGCACTGCTTTGAGGCGCAGTACGGTGGGTTCGGCAAATTCTTCAACGCCAAGGCCTACTCATGGATCGTCGAGGGCGAGGCGGAGTGGGTCGGCGACACGCTGTACCCCAACGCGCTGAACGTGGCCGCGAAGTTCTGGTTCCGCTACCTCGACCACCCCGACAAGCCGCTGTTCTCCCGCGCCTACGACGCGGTCGGCTTCTACTCCCAACTAGGACAGTCCGGCGTGGACGTCTGGTCGAAGCTGCTCCCGATCCTCACCGCGCCAGATAATCCAACCGCGTTCGACCTCGCCGGCGGTCACCGCGACGAGTTCCTCGACCTGTGGGCCGCCGGGTTGGCCCGAACCCCGGGCCGCGGCGACGCGTGGGACGTCACCGGCCCCGCCATCCCCGCCGAGATACCCGCTCCCCAGGCGTTCACCATCGGCGATGGCGCCTCCCAACCGCTGAGCGTGAAGGCCTACACCAACGCCTGGTACGGACCGGCCGTCTCCACCGACGTGATCACCGTGACCATCTCCGGCCACGCCCGCGTCTCCGACGAGACCGGCAAGGACTACCTCGTCCAAGGCCAGTCCACCTACTGCCACACCACCACCGGCTGCGACTGTCCAAACCAGACAACTGCGGTCCCGATGCTGGCCCTGACCGGCAACGACATCTTCCTCGCCGTCACCGGCGGCTCAACCGACACCACCGGCATCGTCACCGGCCAATCGCTACAGACCTACTGCACCAAGAAGACCACCACCAAGGCGTGCGAACTGGTCACGCAGCAGGAGGCCTCGGCCCTGGTCGGCGTCGCATTCGGCCCGGGCAGGACGATCCTCGCCTCGTCAGTCACCAACGGCTGTCTGTATTCGGATCCGGCCCAGAACCACGTGTTCATGGTGGATCTCTTCGTCGCGGGCACGGACCAGCTCCACAAACTCCGGGACCAGGCAGTGGCGGAGCTGACGCAGAGCACGCAGGACAACCCCGAGGGGTCGCAGTTCAACCAGCAACCGGTGACGGGCGTAGGGGCTGAGGCCACCGTGCTCACTCTCCATACCCCCGCAGCCACAGGCTCTTCCGGTATCAGCATCCGGGAGAACAACGCGCGAGGTCTGTTCGTCATCACGAATGGCTACGGCCTCTACCTGCTCGACCAGGCGCACGGCGGAGCGCTCCCGCCGCCGACCGGCGCCCTGGTGGCCCAGGCCACGGTTGCGCTGAGCCGGCTGCCGTGAAGGGACGGTTCGAGGCGACCATCAGCGTGCGACTGATGCGGCAGGATGGCCTGGTGACAGACCCGGGTCGACGCCATCTCGGTCGTGTGTTCAACGAGGTTCCGGAGCTCTACGACCGGGTGCGGCCCGGCTATCCCGACGAGCTGTTCGCCGACCTCGCGGCCATCACGGGCACGGGCACCACATCGTCGGTGCTCGAGGTGGGCTGCGGGACCGGTCAGGCAACGCGCTCGCTGGCAGCGTTCGTCCGCTCAGTGACCGCCGTCGAGGCTGGACCGGAGATGGCCGCGCTCGCCCGCCAACGGCTCGCTGCCTTCGACAACGTCGCCATCGAGACGGCACCGTTCGAGGAGTGGGACGACCGTGGACGGCGCTTCGATATCGTCGTGGCCGCCGCATCGTGGCACTGGGTCGACCCGTCAATCGGCTGGCAGCGCGCGCACGACGTGCTCCATCCAGGAGGCTGGATGGCGCTGCTCGGCAATGTCGTTGTCCGCCGACGGGGAGAGCCCGAGGTCTACGCCGAGACCGCGGATCTGCACGAGCGGTTCTCCCCTGGCAACCCTGGTTGGGGCCATCCTCCGCTGGAGGACGACGTGCGCGCCACGGACGAGGGTTGGGGGCTCGTTGACGATTCCGGCGGCTTGTTCGGCCCAACGATCGTGCGCTGGTACCCGACCATTCAGTGGTTCGATGGCCAGGGCTTCGCCGACCTGCTCCGCTCGACGTCGCTGTACCGGGAGCTTGAGCCCAACGTCCGTGAGTCGTTGCTCGACGCCATCGCGGAGCGGATCCGCGCTCAGATGGGCGACCGGGCATCGCGGCGTTACCTGTGTGTCCTGCGGGTGGGGCAGCGCACGCGCTGAGCCGCGTTCCGAGAGGGACTGGTCGAGTAGCGACCCGGCTCGGCACCGCCCGCCCGATGAACTGGGTAGCGCTGGTGCCTGCCAGGTGCACTCGTGAAACCCAGCGATCTTGGTTGATGATCAGTGTGTTGCGGTGTTGTGCCCAGAAGATGAAGCGCGCCACCCAGCTCGCACTGCACGTGTTCACGTCAAGCCCAAGGACTCCACGACGCAGCGAGTGCTTGGCGGGCAGCGGCGGCCAGTTAGGTCCGACGGTGCTTGACATGGCCTGGAATGTAACCGAAGCTGTTACAACATGGCGGCGAACAGCCGGTTGACGATCGCGGTGCATGCCCTGGCCTGGCTTGCCCTGGCTGAGCAGCGCGGGCACCCGACCCTGACCTCGGAGCAGGTAGCGGCGAGCGTCAATACCAAT
Organism: Micromonosporaceae bacterium; assembly: GCA_036557785.1. GTDB lineage: Bacteria > Actinomycetota > Actinomycetes > Mycobacteriales > Micromonosporaceae > DATBGZ01. Next base: position 178,457 of record DATBGZ010000082.1, on the reverse strand, counting down.
GCGGTGGTCCTGCGGCGGTGCCTCGGTGACCTTGGGCGGGCCGGGCTCGTCACCGCACGGCGCGGACGCCACGCCGGCTGGTCGCTGCGCCATCGCCCGGAGCGCATCACCGTCCTTGACGTGTTCGATGCCGTGGAGTCCGAGCCGCTCTTCGCCCTGCACAGCTCGGAGCCGAATCTCGAGTGTCCGGTCGGGCGGGGCATCCGTCCGGCCCTCGATCAGGTCTACCGCAGGGCCACTGATGTGCTGCGTCAGGAGCTGAGCCAGATCACGATCGTCGATGTCCTGACCGACACGCTCGCCGCGAGGTCAGCATGACCGGTGCCGTCGTCGAGCTCCGGCAGTACACGCTGCGTCCCGGACAGCGGCACGTACTCATCGAGCTCTTCGACCGGGAGTTCGTGGAGTCCCAGGAAGCACTCGGCATGGCGATCCTCGGCCAGTTCCGCGACCTCGATGACCCGGACCGTTTCGTGTGGCTGCGTGCCTTCCCTGACCTCGCGACCCGGGCCGAGCGGCTCCAGGCGTTCTACAGTGGACCGATCTGGCGGGCGAACTCAGCGGCGGCGAACGCGACCATGATCGATGTCGACAACGTGCTGCTGCTGCGCCCGGTGAGCCCCGACTCCGGGTTCGCGCTGCCGCCCGTGCGCCCGGCGTCACCCGACGATGCCACGCCCATCACGTCCACGCTCGTCGCGACCATCCACTACCGCGACCGGCCCTTCGATGTCGCCTTCGCCGAGCAGTTCCGGCGCGTCGCGAGCGAGCGGGGCGTCGAGCCGATGGCCCTGTTCTGGACCGAGTACGGCGAGAACGCGTTCCCCGCCCTACCCGTACGGACGGGCGTGCACGCCTTCGTCTGGTTCGCGCGCGAGCACGCCGATCTCGTCGACCTGCCCACCGAGCGGCTGCGGCTGGCCCCGACCCCGCGATCGCTGCTGCGCTGACCGCCGTCGCAGCGCGTGGGCGTGGCCCGACGGGTCCCATATGCTACGCTCCCGCGGTGGTCCAGTTCGCCGAGGACGTCGAGCGGCGGCAGGCCGGGGGCAAGGCGAGAACGGCACCCGGCCCGTCTGTAGCCGGTTACGTGAGCTACGGCGCGCGCAAGCCGTACGTCGTGCCGGAGCGCCTGGACGAGCTGTGCGGTCCTACCGCCGGGATGATCACGCTGCCGGCCCACCTCGACTGGTCCGGTAACGCGCGGTATGACCTCGGCAAACCGGCCCGGATCGCGTCGATGTACCGCAGCGTTCTCAACGAAGCCGGCTGCGCCGAGGACCTGCGAGCGTGGCTCGATGCCCGGCTCCTGGCCCACCTCTGGCCGAGACTATGGCTGCCGGCGGCGCTGCGACGGATGTGGGAGGACCGCTTCCCGGAGCTCGGCGCGCGTCGAACGCAACTCGCCTAGCCGCGTGGACGCCTTCCACCAGCACCTGGCTCGAATCGGGCTCGAGGCCGCGCAGCGGTACGGCTTCGTGCTCGCCGGGGGCTACGCGGTGCAGGCGGCGGGCTTTCTCCAGCGGCCCAGCGAGGACATCGACCTGTTCACGATCTGGGAGCGCCGGGGCGAGTTCGAGACGGCCGCCGGCGCGATCGTTGCCGCGTATCGAGCCGCGGGCCTGCACGTGGAGGCCGAGCGCCGCCACGACACCTTCGTGCGCCTGACCGTCTCCGACGGCGTGCAGAGCGCGAAGGTCGAACTCGGCGTCGATCTGCGCGCCAACGAGCCGGTCCAGATCTCGATCGGCCCGGTCCTGCACCCCGACGACGCGGTCGCCAACAAGATGGGCGCGCTCTACGAACGCGCCCTCGCCCGGGACTTCATCGACATCGATGCGGTACTGCGGTCGGGCCGCTATGACACCGCCACGCTGCTGCAGCTCGCCGAGCGTGCGGACATCACCTTCGACCGGTCTCGATTTGCCGATGCACTCGGCCAGGTGGAGCTGCTCGACGACGACGACTTCGCGCAGTACGGCCTCGTCGGCGCCGAGCTCGACGAGTTGCGCCGGCGGTTCGTCGCCTGGCGTGGCGACCTGATCCGCAGCACGGCTCGGTAACCGTGCTGCGGTGAGGACCGGTGCGCACGACATCGAGCTGTTGGTGTCGCCGAGCTGCCCGAACGCCGCAGCGGCCAGGGCGGTGCTGGCCGAGTGTCTGGACCGACTGAGCCTGAGCATCCCGGTGCGGGAACGGGTGGGCGAGTACCCGTCGCCCACCATCCTGGTCGACGGCATCGACGTGATGACCGGCGCGCGAGGAGCGCCCCGGCTGCAGGCGTGCCGGTTGGACGTGCCGACCACGGCCCGCGTGCTGGCCGCGCTGACCGGCCGACCGTTTGTGCCGCACTCCTCGCCTGGGCTAGACAGGTCGCATGACCGCGACGCCAGCAGCTGACCACCCCCTTCCCCCGCTCGTCGATCGACGGACCTGGCAGGCGGAGATCGACGAACTTCGGGTCAAGGAGAAGGCACACACCAGGGCCGGGGACGCACTCGCCGCGCAGAGCCGCCGGCTGCCGATGGTCGAGGTCGATGCGCAGACACCGCTCATCGGAGCCGAGGGTCCGGTGCCATTGCTCGACCTCTTCGACGACCGGTCCCAGCTGATCGCCTATTTCCAGATGTGGCACACCGGTCAGCCCGCGGCGCGGCAGTGCGAGGGCTGCACGTTCTCCACGGCTCACATCAATGAGTTGTCCTACCTGCACTCGCGGGACGTCAGCTACGCCACCTTCTGCCAAGGACCTTACGAGGAGAGCTCACGCTATCGCGACTTCATGGGCTGGACGATGCCCTGGTACTCGGTGCCGCCGCATTCCGTGGACCGATTGGTCGCGCACCGGCATTTCGGCATCCTGGTCGCCTACCTCCGCAGCGGCGACAAGGTCTACGAGACCTACTGGACCACCGGCCGCGGCAACGAGTCGATGGCACCGTCGTACGGCCTGCTGGATCTGACCCTCTACGGCCGGCAGGAGTTCTGGGAGGATTCGCCGCAGGGCTGGCCGCAGCATTGGGACTCCCGGGGTGGCCAGTTCCAGGTTGATGGCCGCCCGACCGCCCAGTGGTCGCGGATCAAGGCCGGACGCAGCGACGACCTCGGCACCTCGCCCGGTGATCACCACGAACCGCACGCCCACTGAGTGCTTGCGCACGGTTCTCTTGCTATATAGAGTTCGTGGGCCGCATCACGACAGTGGAGGTCCGCAGAAGTGATCATCTTGGCGGCGCTACTGCTCATCGGTGGTGGCGTCTATTGGTTGACCCACCGGGAAGGCAGACGGGCCGACGAACCCCGGTTCGGCACGGGTGTATCCGCGCCGGCGGTCCAGGTGCCGGCCCCGCCAACGGGAGAGCCCGTCGAGATCGTCGTGTCGGGCCTGACCAAGCGCTATGGCGAAGTCACGGCCGTCGACGATCTGTCCTTTGTGGTCAGGCCGGGCCGGGTGACGGGATTTCTGGGGCCCAACGGTGCTGGCAAGACTACGACCTTGCGCGTGCTCCTGGGTCTGGCCGCGCCCACGTCCGGCACGACCACCATCGGGGGCAAGCGCTACGGCGACCTCGATCGCCCGATCCGGCGAGTGGGCGCGGTCCTGGAGGGCACCTCGGCACATCCCAGCCGTACGGGACGCGACCACCTGCGCATCGTCTGCCGGGCCGGCGGCGTCCCCATGGAGCGCGCCGACGAGGTGCTGGCCATGGTGGGGCTCACCGCGGACGGCCGGCGTCGGGTCATCGGCTACTCGCTCGGGATGCGCCAGCGTCTCGGCCTCGCGGCGGCACTGATCGGAAACCCCGAGGTCCTGGTCCTCGACGAGCCGGCCAACGGTCTGGACCCCCACGGCATCCGCTGGCTGCGCGACCTGCTCCGGAGCCTGGCCGACCAGGGCCGCACGGTCCTGGTCTCCAGCCATCAACTCGCCGAGGTCCAGGCGCTCGCCGACGACGTGGTCATCGTTTCCGCGGGGCGGCTGGTCGCGCACGGCGCGGTCGACTCGGTGCTCGATTCCCTGGCCCGGCCGACCCGCACACTGGTGCGCACACCGGAGCCGGAGCGGCTCCGCGAGCAGCTGGGCGAGACCGCGGTGGTCACGCCCGGCCCGGGTACCGACATCTACGTCAGCGGCATGGACGCCGAGCAGATCGCCGAGGCCGCGCAGCGCGCCGGGGTGGCGGTGTACCAGCTCACGACCGAACGACCCGATCTCGAAGACGTCTTCCTGAAGCTCACCGGCGGGGTGGCGACATGACCACAGTGGACAGTCCGGCCATAGCCCGGGACACGCACACGCGGGTGAACCCCGTGTGGCAGGTTCAGGCCGAGCTCATGAAGATCCGTACGACCAGGCTGTGGTGGTTCTTCTTTGTGGGCATCCTGCTGGTCAGCGCGGTGGCCCTGCTGCGCAACGGGGCAGCGCACCACTATGAGCTGTTCCCACCGCTGGATCAGTACCCGGAGAACGAACGGGCCCAGGCCGCCGCGCAGGCGGTGCAGTCGGCCACGGACGCCGGCCACGCCGCGATCGCGGCCGACATGCTGACCTCCGGCCAGTTCCTCGGCGTCCTGCTCGCCATGCTGCTCGGCGTGCTGAGCACCACGGGTGAATACGCGCACAAGACCGCGGCATCGACGTTCCTGACCAACCCGCGTCGCGGTGCGGTCATCGTGGCCAAGCTCGCGGCGGCCGTCATGGTCGCCTCTCTGTTGTGGGTCATATCGACTGTGCTCGACTTCTTCGTGACCCCGTTCTATCTGAGTAGCCAACACATCCACATGTCGTTGGCCACCTGGGTGCCGGTGCGCTCGGTCCTGCTGAACCTGCTGGCCTACGCGATGTGGGCCATTTTCGGGGTCGGTCTGGGCGCCCTGTTCCAGAGCCAGGTGGGCGCCGTGGTCGCCGGCGTCGGGGTCTATCTCGGCGGCGCCGGGGCGGTGCTGCTCATATTCAACCTGATCTACCAGGCCTACCATCACACCTGGGTGCTCGGTGCACCGGTCATCGCGCCGGCCGTCGCGTCGCTGGTGATGATCACGCCGGGACGGGCATTCGACCACGCGCCACCCCAGTGGGCCGGCCTGCTCGTCATGGTCGGCTACGTCCTGACCTTCGGCATCGCCGGGCTGCTGCGCACGCGCCGGCGGGAGATCTGAGGGACGGGCCATGGCACGCACTCGTCGGCCCTCGCCGCAGACAGTCGCCGTCCTGCAGGCGTTGGCGGAGCAGCCCACGCAGTGGCGCCACGGGTATGACCTGTGCACGCAGCTCGACATGCGGGCGGGCTCGATGTACCCGATTCTCATGCGGTTGGCCGACCGTGGCCTGCTCGAGGCGGACTGGGAGACCGACCGGGTGGCGGGTCGCCCGGCCCGGCACCTCTACCGGCTCACCGGCGCGGGACTGGCCTACGCCGCGGCGCTCGACGGCGAGTTGGCGCCCGCGGTACGGCCGGACCGGCGACCGCGCCCCGAACTGGGTCGCGCATGATACTGATCCTCGTCGCTGTCCTGGTCGCGGTCGCGTTCGCCCTCCACACGCGCAGCAGACGAGATCTGCCCGAGCGGCTGGTAGCCTTCTCGACCGCCTGGCTCCCGGCCGATCGGCGCGGGTGGCGCCAGGCCCTGGTCGCTGAGTTGTCGGCGGTCCGCGGCCATCGCGAGCGGTGGTTGTTCGCCGCGGGCGTGCTCCGCCTCGCCCTGTTCCCACCCGCGTCGCGGCCCGCATCGGCGCGCACCTGCGCCACGGTCGGCGCCCTCACGAGCGCCGTGGCGACCGCGGCGGCGGCGAGGCTGCTGCCGACCCTCGCGGTCTTCGTCGCGGCCTTCGGGCTGCTCATGACGGCGTGCGCCACGGCATTCGCCGGCCGATGGCCACGCGTTGCGCCCAGCGGCACCCGGCTGGCGGCCGGCGCCGCGGCCATCGTCGGAGTCCTGGCGGTGGCCGCCGCCGTCGTCGGTGTGGGCATCGCCCATCCGGCGGCGACGCGCGACGGCACGCACGTCTTCTCGTTGGTGCTCGCCGCGAGTCTGAGCATGTACCTGATCGTCGGGCTGTCGGTGACAGTGACCGGGCATACGACGCGGGCCACGCGCTGGGGCGGGGTCATCGGCGCGAGCGCCGCCGTGGTGGCCTCGATCCTGCTCGCGCACACCTCGACGATCACGGGCCTCATCTCGCCCGTCATCGCCGGTGCGACGCTCGCGGCGGCCATCGTCGTCGGCGTGGTCACCGGGGACCGCTCGAGCGCGACCCGCGCCGGTGTGCTCGCCGCTGTCCTCAGCGCACCGCTGCACTTCGCGATCACGGTGGTGGCGCTCGAGTCCTCGCACCCCACGACGCTGACCAACCCGTACGACATCAACGCCTATCGAGGCAGCGGATACCCCGATGTGGCGAGCTACCTGCTCGGCGACGCGCTCGGCGGCGAGATCGTCAGCTTCGCCGTCACGCCGCTGGCCATGTACGCGTTGGCGGCCGTTGCCGCGACTGGCATCGACCGGCTCAGGGCGGGCGCCGCGCGTCGGGGCACTGGCCCGGGACTGGCAACCCGGACAGGACGTACGGCGGGCTGACCCGGCGGCACGCAGGGCCTGCGCGCGCCGCTGGTAGTGCCGCGGCGGGCGCTCGCCGGCGCCCTCGTCATGCGGGCGGCCGGGCCAGACGCCGTACGGCCAGCTCCGCGAGCAGCGCCGCGCCATCGGCCAGGATGCCGTCGTCGAAGCGAGCCTGCGGCGCGTGGTTGGCGGGCGCGGTCGCCGGATCGTTCTCGGGTGGGCACGCGCTGAGAAAGACGAAGGCGCCGGGCACAGCCGCCAGTACGTAGGCGAAGTCCTCGGAGCCGGGCTCGGGGTTTGGCATCCAGACGAATCGATCACTGCCGTAGAGGTCGGCGATCGTGGCCGCGACGAAGTCGGCCTCGACCTCGTCGTTGACCGTCACCGGGTACCCATCATGGTGGTCGATCTCGACCTCGACGCCGTGCGCCTGGGCCAGGCCGCTGAGCACCGCGGTGATCCCCTGGCGAACCTTGGCTCGCGCCTGGGGCGAGAAGGAGCGCACGGTGGCCTCGAAGTGGGCACTCGCCGGGATGATGTTCTCCGCCGTGCCGGAGTGGAAGCTGCCCACGGTGACGACCACCGGGTCGAAGATGTCGTGGTTGCGCGTGACGTACGTGGACAGCGCCGTGACCATCTCGCACGCTGCCGGGATCGGATCCTTGGCGCGGTGCGGCTGCGAGCCGTGGCCGCCCCGCCCGTGGACGGTCACCCGAACCTGATCGGCGGCGGACATCAGCGGTCCGCGCCGCCCTGTGAACGTGCCGTAGGGCTCCCGGGCCGAGCTGACGTGCAGTCCGTAGGCGGCGACCACGCGGTCACCCGCGGCGTCGAGCACGCCCTCGCTGATCATCGGTTCGGCGCCGCCGGGCCCCTCCTCGGCCGGTTGGAACATGAAGACCACACTGCCGGGCACCTCCTCGCGCCGCGCCGAGAGCATCCGTGCGGCGCCGACCAGGATCGCCATGTGCAGGTCGTGTCCGCACGCGTGCATCGCGCCCTCGATCTGGGATGAGAACGGCTCTCCGGTCACCTCCGTGACGGGCAGCGCGTCCATGTCGGAGCGGAGCAGGACGGCTGGGCCGGGCTTGCCGCCGCCCAGCACGGCAGTGACTGAACTCAATGCCGTACCGGTCGTCACCGCCAGCGGCAGGCCGTCAAGGGCGGCGAGCAGCTTCGCCTGGGTCAACGGCAGGTGGCTGCCGATCTCCGGCTCGCGATGCAACGCCCGGCGCAGCTGCACCAGATCGGCCTGCAAGCTCTGCGCATCTTCCCGCAGTGTCATCCGCCGTCCTCCTCGACGATCCCCGGCCCGCCGCTCCTGCGAAGCGTGCGGCTGGCGCCCGGGAGAGGCTAGCGCATCCGCCGGCGCGACGTTGCGCCGGCGACGGCGACGACGAGCCGTGCGGGCCGGCGACGATCGACCGGTAGCGCGACGGCAGGGCAGCGGTCGGCCGCCTTCCCTCATCATTAGTCCACAATGGACCGCTGCCGTGGCGCGAACTGCCTCGCGCCGGTGTGCCGGCCATCGCCGAGCGAAGGCACCTGTCATCTCGATGGATCATCGCGGTGCAGATCGCTTCACTGATCTCGGATTCGGGGTCTAGACAGCCAGAGTTTGTTGATGCGATAGTGAGACGAGCCAGGGACGGTAATGATGCGCCTGGATTGATGGCTTGTGTCCGAGTGTCAGGAGGACGCGCCGTGGTGGTGGGTCGACCAGATTCATCACGGGGGCCAGACGGTCACGATGGCGAGCTGCCTAAGTCGACCAAGAGATCAATTCCATTTCCACGGATTGTCATCGCGCTCGCGTTGATCGCGGCCGGTGCGTTCGTCCCGGCTCTGAGCAGGGCGCCCACCAGCGCGCCAGCGGGCGCCATCGGCATGGCGCACGAGGACTTCACGACGACTCAGGTCGAGATACACGTCGGAGACACGCTCACATTCGTGAACGACTCCCGGTACATGCACATCATCGGACCTGGTCGTGATGGCACGCTCGCCGCTGACGCCGGTGATCCGATGAAAGACCGTGCCCTCGTGCAGACCGGCAGCACCTACACGACGCCGCCGTTCCAGACTCCGGGCGTCTACTACATCACCTGCTCGATGCATCCCCATATGACGGTCCGGATCACGGTCGTCGCCTGAGCTGCTGCGCGTACGTCTCGTACGGGCAGTGGGGCGCGGGCCGCTACGCGGCCCCGTCTGAAGCGGGTCAGCCGAGTTTGCGGGAGGGAGGGTCAACATGTCAGGTCTCATCAGCAGCGTCAAGCACGTGCGCTACGCACTGGGTTCCCTGAGCGCGGTGCTGTTCGCGGCCGCCGCCGGCGCAGCCCTGTAAGCCACGGAGGATCGCGTCCGGCGCGAACCGCGGTCGCACCACACGCGATGAACGCCGCGGCTGGACGTCGTCCCCCGGGACGGCGCCCGGCCGCGGCCCCGGCACAAGCCACCGCGGAAAACAAGCCACCGCGGAAGTACCGCGCGAGAGAGGACGAGGGAATGTTCGAGACCGGCGTCCGCCAGCTCCGGATGGCGATCGGCATGGCCACGGGTCGCCGGCTCAATACCCGCAACCTCGGCCGGCTCATCCAGGACGCGCTCGGCACGCTCGACGAGTTCGGGGAACCCGGCCCAGACGCCGGACAAGTGGTCGACGGGCCCCTGAGCGATCCCGCAGCACGGCGGGACTTCGCCACCCGCGGCGTGCGCCGCACCGCGGCCCGGCTCGCGGCCAAGTCGCCGTTCTACGCGCGGCGGTTCGCGGCCGCCGGCATCGACACGAAACGGCTCCGGCTGGCCGATCTCAACGCGATCCCGGTGACGCTCAAGCGCGACCTGGTCGAGCGGCCGGAGGACTTCCAGTGCGCCGGCGTGACGCGCTACCTGGCGACCCGCACCACGGGGACCACCGGGCGCCCCGCGGAGATCTGGATGTCCCGCTACGAGATGGAGCTCTGGCCCGCCGTCGGCGCACTCGCCGGCGTGCTGCGGGGAACCCTTCTGCCGCACGACATTCTGCAGGTCAACGTCAGCTCCCGCGCGACCGGCAGCGTGCACCTCAACGTCGCCTCATGCCGGCTCGTCGGCGCGGCCTGTCGTGTGCTCGGCATCGTGCCCCCGGACGAGGCGCTGGACAATCTCGCCGACGGTGGCGCGACGCAACTGGCGACCGTCCCGAGCTACCTCGCCGAGCTCGAGGTGGCGGCACGCCGGCGCGGCATGGGACCGAAGGACTTCCACCTGCGGGCAATCGACGTCGGTGGCGAGCTGCTCTCACCGAGCCTGGCGCAGGCTGCTCGCGAGACGTTCGGGGTGACCGACATCGTCGACCTGTTCGCCATGACCGAGGTCGTGCCGGTGGTCGGACGCACGTGCGAGCAGGGCCACCTGCACTTCGACCTCAACACCGGCCTCGTCGAGTACCTCGATCTCGAGACCGGCGAGCCGGCCGAGCCGGGTGCCTTGGCCACCGCCGTCATCACACCATTCTTCCCGTACCGGGAATGCATGCCGGTCTTCCGGTACGACACCCGCGACGTCGTCAGGCCGTTGTCCGACGACCTCACCTGCGAGCTGGCCGGCGTGCCCGGCTGCAGCCACATCGAGGGCAAGGCTGACCAGCTCATCCGGCTCGGTGTCGGCGAGGTCGTGACCCCACGCCAGCTCGTCGACGCCATCGAGGCACTGCCCACGCGTCCCTGGCCGGCCCGGTTCCGCGCAACCGTCCACGATGGACGCATCCGGCTCACGCTGCCGACCTCGGCGGTCGCCGGTCTCGACGAGTCGGAGGTGTCGGGTCACTTCGCCGACCGCGGCCTCGACCTGGATCTCGCGTTCGTGGCTGACGAGGAGTCCGTCGCGCTGCGACCGCTGCGCAGCGACCTGCACGAGACCACCTTCGCCGGTCGCCCAGCTCTGATCGGAGCGTGACATGCTGCAGAGTTCGGACCTGTTTCTGTCCCTGTTCCAGTTGACCGTGTCGGTCATCGGCTCGCTGGTCGTCTGCCTGGGGTCGCTGTACTACCTGCGTCGGGTGCGCCTGGACCGCCCAGCGATCGGCAAGTTCAACGGTCGCGATGTCGCGGTCCTGTTCATCTTCCTGGTGCTGCTCCCCGCGCTGTACCTGGTCGTACCGCAGTGGGTCCTCACCAGCCTGCTGGTGCTGACCTTCACCGCCGCACTCTCGATCGGCTACCGGCCGGTCCTTGCTCCGGGACCGTTGTGGCTCGGCATCGGCGTGCTCGTCGGCGCTGACCTCTGGATGGGTCAGCACATGATCAACAATGTCTTCAACTGGCACTTCGTGTGGGCCGAGAACAGCGTGGTCGTGGCGCTCGCCGCGGTCGCGGTCGCCAACCTCTACGTTCAGGGCGGCATGCAGTTGCGGCACGTCGCCGGGTTCGCCGCCGCGCTCGCCGTTTATGACGCGATCTTCACCTTGGCCTTCCCCGTGTCGAACCTGCTGCTGCGCGCGTTCGTCAACCACCCACTGTTCCCGGCCGTCGGCATGCGCGTCGGCTATGACGAGGCGGTCCTCGGCCTGGGCGACCTGTTGGTCTACGGGGCATTCACCATCGCGGCGCTCAAGGCATACGGCCGGGTTGGCCTGCGGCTGGCATTGAGCCTGGTCGTCGTGTTCGGGGGGATCCTGCCGTCGATGTCGGGCCTTCTCTTCGACTACGTGGACCTGCGTCTGGACGTCGTGATCCCGGCGCAGACCTGGTTCGGCCCGGCCGCGGTCATCGGCTACCTCTGGCTGCGGCGCCGGTACGGCCGCGAGCGCACCATGCAGGAGTACCTGGCCAGTGACGGGGTCGACCATCGCCCGCCGGTGCGGGCGAGCGAGCCAGTGAAGACTGTGAGCACCTCGATGGTACGGTTCGCGGTGGCCGACGACGACCGGCCCGTGCTGGACGACCTCGTACAGTACTTCGGCAACGGCAACCGGTCGGCGTACCTTCGCGCCACCTTGACCGTCATGCGGTCGGTGAAGCTCGCCGAGCAGTCGAAGAACAACGGTCACAGCACCGATGCGGCCGACGGCGTCACGATCGACACCGACGCGGATGCGAGGGTCCTCGACGGCCGGACCTGAGACCTAGCGCAAACGTACGGACGGGACCCGGTGGCCGCGGCTGAAGCGGGCCTGGCACTCTCGTCGCATGCCCACGCCCCCGCTGACCCCGGCACATACCGACCGCTTGTTGGCACTGGGCGCGACCGAGCATCTGCTCGCGGAGCTCAAGCTGCGCGATGCGAGCGGGGAACTGCCGGGCTGGTTCGGTGAGCTGGGCAACGCGCTCTACGTCGCCGATTCGATGGCACTGCCGGAGCGTCTCATCGAGCGGCTCATGGTGTACCCGTTCTCCGACTGCCTGATGGTGCTCGCCAGTGGCTTGGACAACCTGAGTTCGCTGCTCCTGGGTGGAGACGGCGCAACCATCGTCATCGGCACCGACTGTGAGCTCACCGCGGGCGAGATCTACTGTGGCGCCGGGTCGAGCATCGTGCTGCACGGCGAGGTGGTCGGCACTCGCGAAGCCGTGCTGGACGCCCGCAACGGCGGCTCGATCGTGGCTGAGCCCGACCAGCTCTGGGCGGCCCGCGTCTACATCGCGACCGATGACATGCACAGCCTGGAGGACCTCGCGACCGGCAGGCGGGTCAACCCGTACGGCGGGCACATCAGGCTCGGCAGGCACGTGTGGCTGGGTCGCGAGGCGATGGTCACGGGCCATGCGGAGGTCGGAGCGTCGGCCGTGGTCGGGATGCGCAGCCTGGTGCGCGGGCAGACGGTGCCGCCCAACACCGCGGTCGCGGGCTCCCCGGCCCGCGTCATCCGCGAGGGCATCACCTGGCACGCGGAGGATCTCGCCCTGGGCGGAGGTTGACCCTCGCTCCCGCGACAGTCACCACCGCCGGCTCATCCAGGCGTCAATGTCCGGCGACTTCCGCGCGGGATGACCGGCAGCGTGATGTACGAGGGACGGTCGTGGTCATGGAAGACGGTCTGCTCCGCGACGACGAAGTCCGCCTCCGTGGCGGCCCCGGCTGGGGCTCCATTGCCGGGGTTGCGATCGAAGCAGGGAAAGTTGGAGCTGGCGATCTCGACCCGCAGTCGGTGGCCCGCCGCGAAGACCTGGCTCGTGGCGATCAGGTCGATCGTGTACTCGTACACCTCGCCCGCAGTCACGGGGAGCGCCGCGTCGCTGCCGTCCCGGAACCGCGCCCGTACGATGCCGTCCACAACGGACAGTGCCCGGCCATCGGGCCAGACATCGACAAGCTTGGCAGTGAAGTCGGTGTCCACGGCGGACGTGGCCGCGTGCAGTGTCACGCTCACCGGGCCGGTGACCTCGAGATCCTCGGTCAACTCCTGGCTCGTGAAGGAGAGGACATCCGGGCGGGCCTCGACCGGACGCTGGTCGCGCGGCCCGGGCAAGAGCGAGATGCTACTGGCGGAGAGCAGCGTCGCGCCGCCCACCGTCGGCACGGGGTGGCGCGGGTCGTGCGTGTACTGCGACGGTGAGGCCTGCGGCAGCGGAGCAGACGGCGACAGTGATCGATCCGAGTGGAGGTACCAGCGGGTCCACACCGTCCGCGCGAGCGGCCACTCGGCTTCGTCGCGCCAGACGTTGTCACCCATGACGAAAATCCTCACGGGCGGCCCCGGGAGGTCCTCGTCGCCACCGTGAGCGGCACGCCTGAGGAAGTCGAGCTGGACCCGCTCGAGCTGGATCGCCAGGTCCGAGGCCCGCGTTCCGAAGTGCAGCTCACCGACGATCCCCGACCGGTCGGTGTGCGTCCATGGGCCGACGATCAGCCGCTGGTTGTGGCGGGCACGCTCGCTGGCCGCGTGCTGGGAGAGGAACGAGAAGTTCTCCAGCGTCCCGCCCAGGAACAGGTCGAACCAGCCGCCGACGTGCAGCGCCGGAATCGTGACGCGGTCCCGCCCGTCCCGGTAGCTCAGCGCGGACCAGTACGCGTCGCGCTCCTCGTGGTCGAACCAGGTTCGCCAACTGGGCAGGATCTCGCTGACCACCGGCGCATCGCGCAGTGGCAGGCGCGCGTAGCTGGCCGCCGGATCCGCCAGCAGACCCACCAGGGTCCGCATCTGCGCCGAGATGTCCTGCCCGGCCGAGGCCAGATAGGTCAACTGTTGGACGGCCTTCATCGTGTGCCAGCCCAGGGCCTGGCCCAGTTGGAACGCGCCCTGCCGGTAGGCCAGGCCCCAGTGGTAGTCGGCCGGCGTCACGACCAGCACCATCGCCCGTAGCGCCGGCGGTACCTGGATCGCGGCCGCGAGCTGCACCATGCCCAGATACGACGGCCCGTACATGACCACGGTGCCGTTCGACCATGGCTGGCGCGCGCACCATTCGATGGAGTCAACTCCGTCGTCGGCCTCGTGCTCGAAGGTCACGAACTGCCCGTCGGATGCGCCCGTGCCGCGACAGTGCTGCAGCACGACCGCAAACCCGGCGTCGATCGCGGGGATCACCGGAATGATCGCCCGCATCATCGCCTCGCCGTACGGGGTGCGGATCAGCAGCACCGGGAACGGCCCGCCGGTTGCGGCGCGGTGGACGTCGGCCCGCAGCGTCGTCCCGTCCCGCATCGCCATCGGTGCGTTGTGCTCCGCCACGAGCGCGACGGAGGCCAGGTCCAGTTTCGCCACGCGTGCTCCCTCCTCGACCATGGCCCGATGTCACGGCAGCAGCTCGCGCGCCACCGGCACGACCTCCTTGGCGAACAGCTCCAGGCTCTGCCGGGCGTGGTCATAGGGCATGCCACCGAAGCTGGGCAGGATCACGAGCTGGAAGCTGCCCATCACGTCCCGGATGTCCGTGAGCTGCTCGAGGATCTGGTCCGGCGTACCGGTCAAGGCGCACGACGCGTAGTTGTCTGCGGCCTTCTCCAGCCCCGCCTCGCGAAACACGCGGGCCACCTCGTCGTAGCGCTGGTAGCCGCCGACCTCGGCGAAGTGGGTGCCCATGAGCTCGTAATGGCGAACATTCGAGGCGAAGAAGCGGCCGATGTGGTCGCGGGCCCGCTCCTTGGCCACCGCCGCGTCGGCGTGGCAGTACATGTTGACGTTGAGCGATATTGGTGGAGCCTCGCCACCGTGCTTGGCGACGTACTGCGTGCGGTACTCGGTGAACAGCGGCACGAGTTTGGGTACCGGCTGCGTGACGATGGTCATGAGCGCGGCCCCGATGTTGACACATGACGTGATCGAGTCCGGCGAGCCTGCTACGCAGTAGAGCCGACCGCGGAACGAGCGCGGTGGTCGCGGCCGCAACTCGGTGCGCGGTTGCGGGTAGAAGGGGCCGTCGCCGGAGATCCAACCCGTCTCCAGCGCCTCCACGATCATGACCGACGCCTCGTCGAATCGCGCCCGGGACTCGCTCATCGGGATCTGGAACGGGGCGTACTCCATTCTGGACAGTCCACGCCCCATGCCGAAGATCGCCCGGCCGCCGGAGAGGATGTCGAGCATGATCATCTTCTCGGCGACCCGCAACGGGTCGTTCCAGGGCAGGATCACCGCGCCGGTACCGAGCTGCAGCCGCTCGGTCCGCCCCGCGACGTTCGCCAGCAGCAGGACGTTGTCGGGGCACATCGCGTAGTCGTCGAAGTGATGCTCGACCGCCCACAGGCTGTCGAAGCCCAGCCGGTCGGCCAGCTCGGCGAGCTGAAGCTCGCCCTCGATCATCTGCTCGTCGGTCAGGTGCTCGTGCAGGTTGCCGAACCCGAGATTGACTCCGATATGTAACACGGCTGCTCCCTTGTGGTCTCGGGACTCCGGCATCCAGGCGCCGGTGGTCGGTCAGGCGGTACGGGAGGTGCGGCCGAGGATGCCGTCGATCTCGGCCATCTGCGCGGGCGTGAGCGGCCCGTGCGCGAGCGCGCCACAGTTCTCCTCGACCTGCCGCGCGTCACGGAACCCAGGGATGGGCACGGTGGTGGGGCTGCGGGCCCAGAGCCAGGCCAGCGCGCCCTGGGCCAGGGTCCGGCCGTCGCTTTCGAGCACGTCGCGGATCGATGCGAGCTTGTCCAGCCAGTCCTGGGTGGGCCTACCGTCGTGGAACGCGGGGTGCCACTGTGCCGCGTTCCGTACGTCATCGGCCGGAAATGTACTGGTCGGCACGTACTTGCCGGTGAGCACGCCCATGCCGAGGGGTCCCCGGTTCAGGCTGGCGAGGCCCGACTGCTCGGCCAACGCCAGCAGCTCGTCGTTGCCGTCCAGCACACTCAACTGCTGCTCGACGACGCCGCACCGGGGCGAGGTCGAGAAGGCCCGGACGGCGTCGGTCCGATCGGTGCTCCAGCCGTACGTGCGGATCTTGCCCTCGTCCACCAGGGCCTCGAGCACGTCCCTGGCCTCCAGCGCGCGACCGACCGCGAGCTCCCACACGTGAAGCAGGTAGACGTCGATGTAGTCGGTGCCGAGCCGGCCCAGGCTGGCCTCCACATCGGCGCGCAGCCTGCTCGCCACGTCGCCGTCGGTCCCGCTGCCGTCGTAGGAGACGACGGTCCGCGTCGACCCGTCCACGCGGTACCCGAACTTGGTGGCGATGACGACCTCGCCACGGCGACCGCTCACCGCACGACCGAGCAGCCGTTCGCTGTGCCCGGCGCCATAGTTCGCGGCCGTGTCGAAGAAGTTCACGCCTCGCTCGAGCGCCACGTGCAGCGCACGCATCGACTCGGCGTCATCCACTGTGGACCACCCGGCCGGCGAGCCGTTGAGCGTCCACGGCCCGCCGATGGCCCAGCACCCCATGCCGAGGGCACTGACCTCGATGCCCGATCGCCCGAGGGCACGTGTGAACGTGGTCATGGCGCTGCTCCTCCCGGCTTGACGACCCTATCGGCCGCCACGGGCCGCAGCGAGGCGTCTTCCGCGTGGCGGTAGACGCGTTGCGTGAGTTCGGGCGCTCGTAGCATGGTCAACTGACCATGTCGACCGGGAGGCTGAGGGGCTTCGTTCATGGATCTGCCGGAGTCGCTGAGCCTCGACCGGCGTGACGACGTCGCCGTGCTGACCCTGTGCCGGGTGGAGAAGCGCAACGCGCTGGACGACGAGACTGTCCTGGCTCTTGGTCGCTTCTTCGCCATGCCGCCGCAGTGGTCGAAGGTCGTCGTTCTGGCCGCGGCGGGCGACCACTTCTCGGCCGGTCTCGACCTGAGCGAGCTCATCAATCGCGACGCGATCGCCGGGCTGCACCACTCGCGCACCTGGCACGAGGTGTTCAACCGGATCGAGTCGGGCCCGCTGCCCGTGGTCGCCGTGCTCAAGGGTGCGGTCATCGGCGGCGGCATCGAGCTCGCCGCCTGCGCCCACGTACGCATCGCCGAGGACTCGACATTCTTCGCCCTTCCCGAGGGCCAGCGCGGCCTCTTCGTCGGTGGGGGAGCCTCGGTGCGTGTGCCCCGCCTCATCGGGGTGCATCGAATGGTCGACATGATGCTCACCGGTCGCGTGCTCGACGCGGACGAGGGCGCGCGGGCCGGCCTGGCCCAGTACCGGGTGGCCGACGGAGCCGGCCTGACGAAGGCGCTCGAACTCGCTGCGGCGATCGGGCGCAACTCGGCGATCGCGAACTACGCCGTGATCCAGGCGCTGCCCCGCATCGCCCAGGCACCGGCCGAGACGGGCCTGCTCCTGGAGTCGCTGATGGCCGCGGTGACGCAGGTCAGTTCGGAGGCGCAGGACCGGATGGCGGCGTTTCTGGCCGGCAGAGCCCCGAAGGTTTCCAGTGCCCCGGAGGATCGATGAGTACCGAACCCGAACTGCTCTATGACCCCGACCCCGAGCAGGTCGACCACGCGCGCGTACGGGACTTCCTGCGCTGGCTGGCGGTCGAGCGCGGCGTCCACCTGGGCTCGTGGGACGACCTGCAGGCGTGGTCGGTACGGGAGCTGGAGAGCTTCTGGGGAGCCGTCTGGCAGTACTGCGGGGTCACCGCACACACCCCTTACGAGACGGTCCTCGTCGAGCGCCGCATGCCGGGCGCGCGCTGGTTTCCCGGAGCGACGCTGAACTATGCCGAGCACTGCTTCGGCACCCCCGACGACGCCTCGGCGCCCGCGCTGGTCGGGATCTCCCAGACCAGGCCGACGTTCGAGCTCACCTTCGCCGAGCTCGCCGAGCAGGTACGCCGGGCGCGAGCCGGGCTGCGCCGGCTGGGCGTGGGCCGTGGCGATCGGGTGGTCGCCTTCCTGCCCAATATCCCGGAGACCGTGGTCGCCTTCCTCGCCACGGCGAGCCTCGGCGCGGTCTTCGCCAGCGTCGCGCCGGAGTTCGGTGCGCTCAGCGTCATCGACAGATTCGGGCAGATCGAACCAACCGTGATGCTCGCCGTCTCCGGCTACACGTACGGCGACAAGCCGATGGACCGCCGGGCCGAGGTCGCCCAGATCCGTGCCGGCATACCGTCCCTGCGCCACGTCGTGCACGTACCGTACGGCCCGCATGACCTCGCTGACTCGCTTCCGTGGTCCGACCTGGTCGCGCCGACAGACGAGCCGCTCGCGTTCGAGCACGTGCCGTTCGACCATCCCCTCTATGTGCTCTTCTCCTCGGGCACGACCGGTCGACCCAAGGCGATCGTGCACTGCCACGGCGGCATCCTGGTGGAGCATCTGAAGCACATCACGTTCCACTGGGACCTCGGCCCCGGCGACCGGCTGCTCTGGTTCGCCACCACGGCCTGGATGCTGTGGAACGCGGCCGTCTCGGCGCTGCTCGTCCGCTCCTGCGTGGTGACCTTCGACGGCAACCCGCTCTTTCCCGACCTGCGTGAGCAGTGGCGGCTGGTCGAACGGACGGGTGCCACGCTGCTCGGCACGAGCCCGGCCTACCTCATGGCGTGCCGGGGCCAGGGCGTGCGCCCCACCGAGGAGTTCGACCTGTCCCGGCTGCGCCAGATGGGTGTGGGGGGAAGCCCGTTCCCGGCCGAGGGCTATCGCTGGGTCGCCGAACAGTTCGGCAGCCGCATGCTGCTCAACGTCGGCAGCGGCGGCACCGACATCTGCACCGCGGTGGTCCAGGCCTCCCCGCTGACCCCGGTGTGGGTCGGCGAGATGTCCGGCCTGAGCCTCGGTGTCGATGCGAAGGCCTTCGATGAGAAGGGCAATGTCATCGTCGGCGAGCTCGGCGAGCTGGTCATCACCTCGCCGCTGCCCTCCATGCCGGTGGGATTCTGGGGCGACGAGGACGGCAGCCGACTGCGCGACGCGTACTTCGGCCAGTACCCCGGTGCCTTCCGTTTCGGCGACTGGTGCCGCTTCTCGGCCGTCGGCTCCTGCGTGATCACCGGCCGCTCCGACGCCACGCTCAACCGGGGTGGCGTGCGCATGGGCACGGGCGAGTTCTACCGGGCCCTGCAGGACCTGCCTGAGGTGACGGACAGCGTGGTCGTGCATCTCGAGGACTCGTCCGGCGGAGTGGGCGAGCTGATTCTCTTCGTCGTTCCGCGCCAGGGTGTCGCCCTGGACGCGTCGCTGCGGGAGCGACTCGCCGGGCAGATCCGATCGGCGTTGTCCCCCCGCCACGTCCCCGACCGCATCGTCGCCGTGCCGGCGATCCCGTACTCCCGCACCGGCAAGAAGCTCGAGGTGCCGGTCAAGAAGATCCTGCGCGGTGCGCCGCCGGATGCCGTCGCCTCACCGGGAGCGCTCGTCGACCCGAGCGCGCTCGACGCTTTCGTAGCGTACGCACGGGAGCGCGCCTCGTGACTCTTTAGCCGGTGGCGACCTCGGCGAGCCGATCCATCGAGGCATGCAGCTTGTCCGCCGTCGTGGCCCGAGCCCGCGGAAGCCGCGCCTCGTCGGTCAGCTCGGTCCAGTCGTACGTGTGCGTGACGACCGTATGGCTCTCGTCGACGGGCTCCAGTTCCCAGCGCCACAGGTGACCGGCGGGCCGCTCCCCCGCGGTGGCCGGCCGCCACGCGATCCGCCGGCCCTCCTCGAACTCCACCACGTGGTTCTCCCGGATGCTGCCGCTGACCAGTTCCATGAGGAAGACGTCGCCGACGGCCCGCACCCGTTGCCCGGCCGGTGCCTGTCCGAGGTTGTTGTTGCCGTCCCACTCGGGCTGGCGCGCGGGGTCAGCGATCAGCTCGAAGATCCGCGAGGCTGGCGCCGCGATCGTCCGGCTCGCGCTCACGACCTTGACTTCACTAGCCGTCATGTCACGTATCGAATCACACAGGTGCCTGTCCAGCTTTCCCGACACGGCGTCCGGCTCGCTCGCGGTTGTCCCGTGGCCAGTTCAGCCGACACGAGGGACCGGGGTCGGTTAGCGTGGCCTGGAGCCAGCGCCGGAGGAGGCAGTGATGGGCATCATTCATATCGACCTGTTCGCGACGCTCGACGGGGTAGCCCAGGCTCCCGGTGGACGGGACGAGGACACCGACGGCGGCTTCGCCTTCGGCGGGTGGCAGGCGCCGCTCTTCGACGATGTCGTGGGAGAGCAGGTGCTCGCGGGCATGGCGGAGATGGACGCGCTGCTGCTGGGGCGCCGAACCTACGACATCTTCGCCGGCTTCTGGCCGCACCAGGAACAGGGCGTGGACGCGGAGATCGCCCAGCGGTTCAACCGCCTGCCCAAGTACGTCGCCTCCCGGGGCAAGCCGGCGCTGGCGTGGGCGCGCTCGACGCTGCTCGGGCCGGACCTCGCCACCGCCGTGGCCGAGGTGCGCGAGCGCCACCAGAACGTGCGGGTGATCGGCAGCCTCAACCTCGTCCAGACACTGCTGGCGCAGCGGCTCTTCGATCGGCTCAACCTCTGGGTCTTCCCCGTCGTGCTCGGCAGCGGCAAGAAGGTGTTCGCCGACGGCGCAGTGCCGGCGAACCTGTCTCTGGCCGAGCCGGCCCTCACCTCGGCCAAGGGCGCCGTCCTGCTGCGCTACGCTCTCGCCGAGGGCACGCCCACCACGGGCGACATGACGGTGGCCGACCGCGGCGTATAGCGTGCCGCGCTCATCGACGACGGTATTGGGCCACCTTCGACCGATGGTGAGCCGGGCGCCGGTGGGGCAGAATCCCGGTCGTGGCGTGGTGGAGGGCGCAGTGCCCGGTCCGGCCGGTCGAGCAGTCGTGGATCGAGCGGGAACTGGGCTGGTTCGTCGGGCAGTTCGGTGGGGGCCGGCTGCGCGGGGTCGTGGTGCTGCCCAACGACGATTTCTTTCCCGGTGTGTACCAGGGCAGCCGCGACGACGTGGCCGCGGTGCTGCAGCGGATCTGCATCCATATGGGCGTCGATGCGTCCCGGATCCTGCTGGTGCACGATGAGGACGACGACGACCCAGGGCTCTCGGCCCACGTGCCCGTGCACTCACAGTCGACCGGCGCGGCGGGCCATTACCGCGAACGCGACGGTCGCGCGGTCATCGGCATCCGCGACGACCTCGCCAAGCGTCCCGTGGCCCTGGTGGCCACGATCGCCCATGAGCTGGGCCACGTGCTGCTGCTCGGCGACAAACGGGTCGATCCCGGCCGGGAGGACCACGAGCCGCTCACCGACCTGCTGACCGTCTTCTTTGGACTCGGCATCTTCACCGCGAACGCCGCCTTCGAGTACTCGCGCGAAGAGCGTGGGCGCCACACGTACGGTCGCGCGAGCCGGCTCGGATACCTGACCGAGCCCATGTACGGGTACGCGCTGGCCCGCTACGCCTGGCTGCGGGGCGAGGACGGCGGGGCGTGGTCGCGGTATCTCGACACCAACCCGCGGGCGTTCTTCAAGCGTGGCCTGCGCTATCTGCGCGACCAGGACCGGCGCAGACCGCACGTCATCACCGGTGTGTCGCTGGCCCCGGATTCGTGATCTGTCACGACCTGCTTCAATCTGTACCGGTGCCAGGCGGGTCGGCAGCGAGCAGATATCCGGGCCGGAACCTAGAGCTGCCAGCGACGGGACTGTGCGAGTCCTCCCGCAACAGCCGCCACGCAGAGCCCGAACGTCACCACGGTGGCCCAGGTGGCGTTCGTGGTCCAGGCGCCGGTCTGCAGCGTCGTCGGCAGGTTTGTCAACGCGTTGGGGCCCACCGGGCGCACGCCGGGGATGAGGTCGGCGAACGGTACGGCGACGAAGACGACGCCGAGCGCGACCGCGATCGCGGCCACCTGACCGCGCAGCAGTGTCGCGCAGAGGAAGGTGATGACCACCGCGAAGAGCTGGGCCAGGCAGGAGACCGCGATGCCCGCGATCGTCGCCCCGGCCTTGGGTGCGCCGAAGAGCACCGTGGTGGCGTAGGCGGCAGCGAGCCCGCCGAGCACGCTCGCCACGACCGTGGCGACGGCCACCGTCACCAGGCGAGGCACCAGCAGTGCCGCGCGGGACCGGACATGCGTGAGGTAGAGCGCCGCGAGCGGCGGGTTGGCGCGTACGGCGAACGCGAGCCCGGCCACGACAACGGTGACCAGGGTGCCGACCGACGTGATGTTGCCGAAGTAGCTCGCCATCCCGTCCGACGGCTGCGGTTGGCCCACGGTGATCTGGATGTACCCGCCGCCGGTCCTTCCGCTCAGCAACTGGCCGAGGTAGTGGGTGGCGAGCGGGTTGCCGAACCCGAGCACGAGGAACACCGCGGCCAGCGCGATCCAGCGCCGGGTGCGGAGCAGACGCAGCCTCTCCAGACGCCACAGGCTCATCGGGCACCGACCAGGTTCAGGAAGATCGTCTCCAGATCCGCGCCGACGGGGTTGAACGCGATCAGCTCGGCACCGCTGTCGGCGATCTGCTCGGGCAGAAGGGTTTCACCAGCGGCGAGCGTGGTCGTGTCGACCCGCAACCCGTACGGCTCCCGCACGACGGCTGCCACCCACTCCCGCTCGCGCAGCCGTACGGCCAGATCATCCACTTTGGACCTCAGCTCCAGCCGCCAGCTCGGTCGGGTGTGCCGCTCGAGCAGATCGCGGATGGGTCCTTGGTAGATCAGGCGGCCGTCCCTGAGGATCCCGACCGTCTCCGCGACGCGTTGCACGTCGCCGAGGATGTGGCTGGAGACCATCACGGCGCGGTCGCGCCCCAGTTCGGTGATCATGCGCAGCATCTCCGAGCGCCCCTGCGGATCGAGCGCGCTGGTCGGCTCGTCGAGCAGCAGCACCTGCGCGCCCGAGGCGAGCACGACAGCCAGGCCGAGTCGCTGCGTCATCCCGCGCGAGAAGCCGCCGACCCGCCGGTCACGCACGTCGGCGAGCCCGGCGAGCGCAAGAGCTCGGTCGGCGTCGATGTCTCCGACAGGGCCGAGGGAACGGAAGAGCTCGACGGTTTCGCGGGCGGTCAGCCACGGCTCGAAGGCGGGTGTGTCGGGGCAGAGCATCACCTCCGCGGTCGCCGCGATCGCGCCCGAGTCCGCACGGCGCAGGCCCGCGAGGATCGACATGAGCGTCGTCTTGCCGGCGCCGTTGGGTCCGACGAGGCCGTAGACGCCCCGCGCCGGCACGGCCAGGTCGACCTCGTGCAGCCCGACGCCACCCGCGAACACCTTGGAGAGTGCCCGGGTATGGATGACCACGGTCTGGCCCGCCTGTGCGACGCGGGGGCGCGCCGGCAACGATACGTCGCTATCGATGCCGGGCCGGGCCGGCGCGGCCGGCGCCAGATGCTCGCCGCGCCCCAGGACGAGGTAGATGATGCCGCCGAACGGAATCGAGGCGAGGATGACCAGCGCCCACACGGCCTTGGGCAGGGTCTTCGCCGGGCGGCGGGCCAACTCGACGTAGCAGAAGACCACGAACGCCAGCGCCAGCACGACGAGCGGGATGAGGACGCCTGTCTCGCGCATGGTCAGCTCATCTCGCGGGGCAGGACGAACAGGCCGGCGACCGTGCCGTCGCGGTTGAAGCTGACGCGCCCCACCTGCTCGCCGACCTCGAATCGCAACGGGATGTCCACCACCGTGTAGTCGCCCAACTGATGCGCGAACGGCTCCCCCATCCGCTGCTCGTACCGTCCGTACCGCCCGGCGAGCGCGGCCCACATCGATGCCACGGCCGGCGCATCGGGCAACGCCTCGGCGACCTTTGCGTCGAAATCGCGCCGCGCCGCTTCCCAGTTCCCCTCGGCGAGGTTGACGAAGATATCGACGGCCTTCTCGGCAGCGCCGGGCAGGATCGAGGCGTTCATGGGCTCTCCCGTTCGCGGGTCGACCGGCCGCCCGAAGCGCTGGAACGCGGCCTGGCGGGTGGTGCCGAGCACGTCGCCGAGCTCGGACCAGGTATGGCCACCGTCGCGGGCAGCGTCGACCGCGTCCCGCAGCCGGGCCTCGGCCGCGCGCACCGAGGCCAGCGCCTGCGTGACTGCCGCCAGCCCGCTCGCCTCCGCCACGCCGTAAATTCTGTCTTTACGGCCGCCCGCCGTCAAGTCGTGGTTTACGTGACTCTCCCTGGCACGCAGACGCCGGGCCGCGCTGCGACACGTCGCATCGCAGTGCATCCGCCTGCGCCCACGCCCGCTCTGCGGGGGCAGGGATCGCCCGCACGCCGCGCAGACACCCGTCGACTCGATGACCATGGTCGCCTTTCCGTGCCGTGGTCGAGCACGCAAAGACTACCCGATGGCACGGTTCACGCTCCGCGCACGGCCCTGAATGTCACTTCCAGGGCACCGCAACGCCGGCGCACGGCCCTGAAAGTCACTTCCGGGGCATCATTGGGCTGGGACCGGCCCGAGAAGTCACTTCCGGGGCACCGCAACGCCGGCGCACGGCCCTGAATGTCACTTTCTGGGCATCATTGGGCCGGGGCGGGCCCGAGAAGTCACTTCCAGGGCATCGCTGACGGGGCATCGCTCGCCCGGGTCCGGGTGGCCCAGAGCAGGACGATGGCGACGGCTTGGATGGCCGCGACCGTCACGATCAGCACCGGAATCGAGTAGTCGTAGAGAGCGCCGGTGAGCGCCCCGCCGATGAGCGTGGCCCCGCCCAGGATGTCGGCGAAGACGCCGTACGCGGTGGCCCGCCGCCCGGGCGGTACGAGGTCCGCGACCCGTGCGCGCAGGGTGGACTCCTGGATGCCGACCGCGGCACCCCACAGCAGCGAGCCCACGATGGCCAGCCATGCGGTCCTGGTGAAGGCCAGCAGCGGCGTCGCCGCCGCCAGTACCGGCAGGATGGCCAGGCTCATGCGACCGCCGCGGTCGTAGAGCCAACCCGTGGCGAGCGCGGCGAGCGCGTCGGCCGCCATCGCCGCGGCGTACACCAGCGGCACCGCGGCGACGGGCAGCAGGTGCTGCCGGACCAGATGAAACGAGAGCACGCCGAAGGTGGCGAAGCCGGTCAGGGTCGTCGCGGTGAACGCGGCGTAGACCCAGAACGCCCGGGGCAGCCGCCTGGCACTCTCCACTGTGGTCGTTGCCGTGGCGGCCGGATGGTCGGGCTCGTACCGGGCGGGGTCGGGGACGCGTCGGCGCAGCCAGAACAGCACCACCAGTGCGGCGATCGCGGGCAGCGCGAGCACGCCCAGCGCCGGGGCATAGTCATCGCCGGTCAGGGCGAGCACTCCGGCGACGGTCAAGGGGCCGATCAGGGCCCCGACCTGGTCCATGGCCTCGTGCACGGCGAAGCCCTTGCCCCGCCCGGTCACGGCGGCGGCGTGCGAGACGAGGGTGTCCTTGGCCGGGGACCGGACCGCCTTGCCCACCCGTTCCGCGATCACCAGCGCCGAGGCAACCCAGACAGCCCCGGCCACGCCCAACGGCGGGACCGCTGCGGCGGTCAGGGCGTAACCCGCGATGGTCCAGGTCCAGAACCTACGGGTTCGGTCGGCCAGCGGGCCGGAGACCAGACGCAGCCCGAGCGCGGCCGCCTCGCCCGCCCCGGTCACCACACCCACCACCACGGCCGACGCGCCGAGGCCGGCCAGCAGCGGCCCGGTGATGGACCGCGCCCCCTCGTACACGATGTCCATCAGCAGGCTCACCACGCCGAACGTCGTGATGAAGCGCCATGCGGACAGTCCTGTTCGGACACTCGTCGTGCTCATCGGAGCCTCGAGGGCAGTGGGACGACATCGGCGATCGTCGCGCGGCCGCCGACCCGCACCTGGACACCGGCGCCGTCATGTCGCACGTTCGCTGTGATCGTGGACGGGCTACCCAGCCAGTCGCCCATGTCCACGCTGATGTCCCGACCCAGTCGGGCCGCGAGGCAGGCCGTGCTGTTCGCGTTGGCGATGTCCTCGCCGACCCCGACCGCCGGCGCGAACATGCGCGCCGCGACCCGCCCCGCGCCGTTCGGTGCACAGTAGACATAGCAGCCGAGCAGTCGCAGGTACTCGCACGCGTCGCGGAGCCGGTCGAGGTCGGGCGCGATCGCGTCGAGGTCGGAACGCGCGGGTACGGCGACCAGCAGGCGCGGCCGGCCCACCGAGGCGACGCAGAGGTCGGTAGCACCGACGCCGAGCGCGGCCAGGACCGCGTCGCACTCCCCCACCACGGGCTCGCGCAGTTCTACCCGCCCCGGGTCGAAGGCCGCGCCGAATCCACCCTGGACCGCCTCGGCGCGACCGGCGAAGACGCGACCGGCGAAGACGCGGCCGGCGAAGACGCGGCCGGACGTACGGAGGGTGGCCTCGTAGTGGCCCGTGCCGGCCCGGTCGGCCAGAAACGACAAAGCCGCAACCGTACCGTGCCCGCACGCGGGCAGCTCGCCGGTGGCCGTGAAGAACCGCAACGAAACCTCGTCCTCGCCCGCCGACACGAACACAGCATGCGAGGTCCCCATCTGGACCGGAATCGCACGGCGCTGCTCGTCGCTGCGCGGTACGTCGTCGAGCACCGCCGTCGGACTGCCGCCACACCCGTCACGCAGACATGCGTGGACAACTGTGACTGCAAGCCCCGATCCGCGCGGCACGCCCGCCATCGTAGTGGTACGGCTACCCCGGTTCCGTGCGGGCGAGGTTGCCACGGCGGCGGGTCAGGTAGGAGCGTTCGCCGGGGTTCGCGGTCGCCTCGATGGCGGCCGTGTACTCCTGCCGGGCCTCGGCACTCCGGCCGAGCCGGCGCAGCAGCTCCGCGCGGGTCGCGTGCCACGGGTGGTAGCCGGCCAACGGCAGACCCTCCACAATGGACAGCGCGACCTCGGGGCCGTCGACCTCGGCGATCGCGACGGCTCGGTTGAGGGCGACCACGGGGTGGGGGTGAGGCGGTACAGCCGGTCGTAGAGGCGCACGATCTGGCCCCAATCGGTGTCGGCCGCCGCGGGCGCGTCGGTGTGCACCGCGTTCACCGCGGCCATGAGCTGGTATGGCCCCGGCCGGTTGCGGGCCAGGCACTCGCGCACGATGGCATGCCCTTCGGCGACGAGCGTACGGTCCCAACCACCGCGGTCCTGTTCGGGCAACGGCACCAGCTCCCCGTTCTCGTCGAACCGGGACCGGCGTCGGGCATCGGAGAGCAGGAGGAGGGCGAGCAGCCCGGCCACCTCAGGTTCGTCGGGGAGCAGCGAGCGCAGGGTGCGGCCGAGCCGGACCGCCTCGTCGCAGAGCTCCGCGCGGACCGGGTCGTCGCCCGCTCCCGCGAGGTAGCCCTCGTTGAAGACCAGGTACACGACGGCGAGCACGGCCTCCAGGCGCGGCGGCAGATCCTCGGGCGCGGGCACCCGGTAGGGGATGTGCGCCTGCTTGATCTTCGCCTTGGCCCGCGTGATCCGCTGCGCCATCGTCGTCTCGGGAACGAGGAACGCGCGGGCGATGTCGGCGACGGTCAGCCCGCCCAACAGCCGCAGCGTGAGTGCCACCCGCGAGGGGAGCGCCAGCGCGGGGTGGCAGCACGTGAAGATGAGCCGCAGCCGATCGTCTTCGACCGGCCCGTTCGGCTCGGGTGGGGTGTCGTCGACGAGCGTCATCGCGGCCCGGTGCTTCGACTCGCGTTGCGACTCGCGGCGGATCCGGTCGATCGCCTTGCGGGCGCCCGTGGTGAACAGCCAACCGCCTGGGTTGGGCGGCACACCGTCGGTCGGCCATCGCTGGACCGCGGCGAGCAGGGCCTCGCTCGCGGACTCTTCGGCGATATCGAGATCACCGAAGCGACGCGCGAGCGAGGCCACCAGCCGCCCATACTCGTCGCGGTAGACGGTCGCGAGATCCGCTACGGTCATGCGCTCTGGAACGGACGGACCTCGACCGGCACGGCACAGGCCTTCGATCCCGCCGCCGCGATCTTGAGCGCGGCGTCCAGGTCCTCCGCCTCGATCACCCAGAAGCCACCGAGGTGCTCCTTGGTCTCCGCGAATGGTCCATCCGTGATCACGACCTCAGCGCGGGTGCCGTCCACGGTCGTGGCGGACGTCGGCGGCTCGAGCCCGCCGGCGAAGACCCAGTTGCCCTGCGACCGGAGCGTGGCGTTGAACTCGTCGACCGCCGCGACGATGCGCTGCATCTCCTCATCGCTGTAGTTCAGCTCGCCGTGGATCACCGAGAGCATGTACTGCGTCATGTCATCCTCCTTGGGACCGGCGACCACGGTGGCCGCCCTGGTACTCCCTCCACGAACGGGGCCTGGCCGATACGACACCCCCCGCAAGATCTTTCTCCGCAGACTCTACGACCGCACGCGCCCCGGTGGACCGATGTCGGCCAGGGTTTGGCGTGATCGGCAACGGCCGGCTTATCTGCTGGCCGCAAGGCGTTGCGCCGCGTACGGTCTTCGAATTGTGCGCACGCTGCTGGAACGGATCGCGCCAGCCCGGCTCGGGTCGAGCTATCGCTGGCTGCTGGCGTCATCCTGGACCAGCAACCTGGGCGACGGGGTCTTCGTCGCGGCGGGGCCGCTGCTGGTCGCCTCGCTGACCAGCAGCCCGTTCCTGGTCTCCCTCGCCGCACTCCTGCGATGGGCCCCGCCACTGGTGTTCAGCCTGACCGCGGGTGTGCTCTCCGACCGGCTCGACCGGCGCCGGATCGTCATCGTGGCCGACGGTTCGCGCGTCGTGGTCCTCGCCGCTCTCGTGGGGCTGCTGCTCACCCATCGGCTCTCGCCCGCGGCCGCGCTCATCGGGTTCGGGCTCCTGGCCACGGCCGAGGTCTTCGCCGACAACACGACCGCGACCCTGCCGCCGATGCTGGTGCACCGCGACGACCTCGCCCTGGCCAACTCCCGGCTCTTCTTCGGGTTCGCCACCGTCAACCAGTTGATCGGACCGGCGTTGGGCGCGTCACTGTTCGCCCTCGGCCGCAACTGGCCGTTCGCCTCCCAGGCTGTGCTCGTCGCGGCGGGTGTGCTGCTCGTGGCTCGCGTCAGGCTTCCGGCGCACGGCCGGGAAGCCGGCGAGGCGCGGCGCAGCGTACGACACGAGATCGCCGAGGGCCTGCGCTGGACGCTGCGCCACGCGGCCGTACGGACGCTCATCCTGACAATCCTGATCTTCAATGTGACGTTCGGCGCGGCGTGGTCGGTCCTCGTGATCTACGCCGAGCGGCGGCTCGGGTTGGGAGCTATCGGGTTCGGCCTGATCACCGTCGTCTCGGCTCTGGGCGGCATCCTGGGTACGGTCACCTACGGCTGGATCACCCGCCGGATCAGCCTCGGCAACCTCATGCGGATCGGGCTTATCATCGAGACGTTCACCCATCTGACTCTGGCCTTGACCACCGTGCCGTGGGTCGCCATGGTGATCTTCTTCGTCTTCGGCGCGCACGCCTTCGTCTGGGGCACCACGTCCGTCACGATCCGGCAACGGGCCATCCCATCCGAGCTTCAGGGCCGGGTCAACAGCCTCAACACGATCGGCGTCTTCGGCGGCCTGGTCGTCGGGTCCGTCGTCGGCGGGGCGCTCGCCACGCACTTCGGCGTCACCGCGCCGTTCTGGTTCGCCTTCGTCGGATCGGCGCTCTTCGTGGTCCTGCTGTGGCGGCAGTTCACCCACATCGCCCACAACGACGAGCAGGCCGTCGAACCCGACCTGCAGCCCGCCCAGACATAATGCCCGTCAATGGATTTGAGGCGAGAAGCGCCGCCGCTCGTCGTGGTCGTCTGCGGCGCTTCGGGCGTCGGCAAGACCCGGGCCGCGGCTGCTTTAGCCGCCCGGTATGGCGTACCACTGGGCGAGGCGGACGACATCGTCACCGCGCTGAGGGCCCTCACGAACGCCGAACAGCAGCCTGAGCTGCACTACTGGGCGACCCATCCGGAAGCGGGATCCTGGCCACCGACACGCATAGCGGACCTTCACTTCGAGACGGCGGACGCGCTGCGACCCGCCTTCGCGGCGGTCATCGCCGACCACGTCGAGTTCGCGGCGCCCGTGGTCATGGAGGGCGACTACCTGACGCCCGAACTCGCCACCGAGCACCCGGACCGGGTCGTCGCCGTGGTACTGGCAGAGCCCGACGAGGCGCGGGTTGTGGCGAACTTCCGGTCCCGCGAACCTCTCGACGGCGAGCAGCGGATCCGAGCCCAGGTCAGCGTCATCGTGGGCGAACGCCTCGCCGCGCGAGCCCGACGCTGCGGGGCGCTCGTCGTGGCGACGCGACCATGGGCCGACCAGGTCGACCGCCTCGACGCCGTACTGCGGACCCGGCCGGGAAACCGCTGACGGGTCGCCGGCCTACGCGTCGCGGCGGCGGAACATGATCGCTCCGACGGCCAGTGCCACCAGCGCATAGCCGCTGAAGACGGCGAACTCGGCCCACGGTCCCCACACGTGGGCCTCCGGGTCCGGCTGGGTCGACCAGATGGATGACCCAGCGAAGAACGGGATCCATCGCTGTGCATGCTCCGCCCAGTCCGACGGCAGGAACTGGAAGAGGATGAAGGAGATGAACAGGATCCCGACGGCGGCCGTGATCGCGCCGGCGGTGTGCCGCAGGATCGTGCCGAGGCCGAAGGAGAGCAGCCCGGCCACGGTAAGGAACAGCGCACCGCCCACCACAGCCCGCAGCACGTTCGGCTCGCCGAGGCCGACGCTGATATGCAGGGACGCGTAGAAATGTTGACCGATGAAGAAGGAGGCGAACGCGCAGACCAGCCCGGTCAGGAGCGCGGCGCCGGCGAAGACGGTCAGCTTGGCGGCGAGCGTGACCAGGCGACGGGGCGCGGCGGCGAGCGAGGTGCGGATCATGCCCGTGCTGTACTCGCCGGTGATCGTCATGGCGCCGATCACCGCGATCACGAGTTGGCCGAAGATCAGCCCGAACATGCTGGCCTGCACAGCGTCGAAGCTCTCCGGGATCCGGCCGACGTGGTGCAGCCGGTTGCTGGCGCCCCATGCCACCAGAGCGGACAGGCCAATGGTCACCGCCATCGTGGAGAGCAGCGTCGCGACCGTCGAGCGCAACGAGACCAGCTTCGTCCACTCCGAGCGCAGCGCACCGCCGAAGCCGGCGCGGCCGGCGGCGGGTGGCAGATCGGCGCGAAGTGCCACGGTGGTCATCACGATGTCCCCTTCGATTCCGAGAGGCCGGCCGGAACGGCGGCGTGGAACTCGACGCTGTCCCGAGTGAGCTCCATGAATGCCTGCTCGAGCGAAGCCTGCACGGCGGCGAGCTCATGCAGGCGGATTCCGTTGTCGAAGGCGAGGTCGCCGATGCGGTCCTGCGCGATGCCGCTCACGACGATGGCGTCGCGGCCGTCGGGGCGGGTGCTGCCACCCAGGCCGGTGATGAGGTCGGCGAGCTTGGTCGCCTCGGGCGTTCGCGCCCGGACCGTCGCCTGGGAATTGCGCTTGATGAACTCCTCGACCGTACAGTCGGCGATGAGCCGGCCCTGACCGATCACGATCAGGTGGTCGGCGGTGTTCTCCATCTCACTCATGAGGTGGCTGGAGACGAAGATCGTCCGGCCCTCGGCGGCAAGGGCCCGCATCAGGTTACGGATCCAGAGGATGCCCTCGGGGTCGAGCCCGTTGACCGGCTCGTCGAACATGAGCACCTTGGGGTCGCCGAGCAGCGCGGCCGCGATACCCAGCCGCTGGCACATGCCGAGCGAGAACCCGCCGATCCGCTTGCTCGCCACCTGGGTCAGCCCCACCAGCTCGAGCACCGCCGGGACCCGGCGCGACGGCAGGTCGTTGGTCTGGGCCAGGCAGAGCAGGTGCTTGGCCGCGGTCCGCCCGCCATGCACGGCTTTGGCGTCGAGCAGCGCGCCGACCACCCGCATCGGATGGCTCAACTGGTCGTAACGCTTCCCGTCGACCGTCACGCTGCCCTCGTTGGGCGCGTCCAGCCCCAGGACCATGCGCATCGTGGTCGACTTCCCGGCCCCGTTCGGTCCCAGGAACCCGGTCACCTGACCGGGCCGTACGGTGAACGAGAGGTGATCGACGGCCAGCCGGTCGCCGAAGCGCTTGGTGAGGCCCCTCGCCTCGATCATCGGCGGTCCCTTCTCGCGAATGCCCCCGGGGAACGTAGTCGGCGAACCTGGGACGATCCTGAGTGCGACGTCGCTGCACCGCCCACCGCTGCCCGACCTGTGGCTGGCGCCGCAGGTACGCGATGATGGGCCCGGATCAGACCAATCGAGCCCTGGGAGCAGCCATGGCCCCGTCGCGTCCCCAACTGACCGGCACCTTCGGCATGGTCGCCTCGACGCACTGGCTGGCCACGGCCGCTGGCATGGCCGAACTGGAGCAGGGCGGCAACGCCATCGACGCGGCAGTCGCCGCGGGCTTCGCCCTGCACGTGGTCCAGCCGCATCTCAACGGCCCGGGTGGCGACCTGCCGCTCATCTTCGCCCGCGCCAACGACCCGGCCCCGACCGTCCTGTGTGGACAGGGCCCGGCTCCCGCGCGCGCCACGATTGCCGCCTACCGCGACCTCGGCTTCGACCTCGTCCCCGGCGCCGGCCCGTTGGCGGCAGCGGTCCCTGGCGCCGTGGTGGCCTGGCTGGCGCTGCTGCGCGATCACGGCACCCGCCGGGTGGCCGACGTGCTGACCTACGCCATCGACTACGCCGAGCGCGGGCACACCATCTCCCGCGGTGTGGCGGGCGCGATCCGCCGGGTCGAGAGCCTGTTCCGCGAGGACTGGACCACCTCGGCCGAGGTCTACCTGCCCGCGCCGGAGCCGGGCGATATGTTCCGCAACGTGGCGCTCGGCCGGACCTACCGGCGGCTCGTCGAGGCCGAGGCGGGTGGTTCAGCGCCGGGCCGGCAGACCGGCATCGACGCGGCCATCCGGGCTTGGCGGGAGGGCTTCGTTGCCGAGGCGATCGACGAGTTCGCGCGGCGGCCGTTCCTGCACCCCGGGTACGGTCGCCACCCCGGCGTCATCACAGGGCAGGACATCTCCTCCTTCACACCGACCTACGAGCCCTCGGCCTCGCACCGGTTCCGCGACGTCGTCGTGCACAAGACCCAGGCATGGGGCCAGGGGCCGGTCCTGTTGCAGCAACTCGCGATCCTGGACGGCTTCGCCGACGCGGAACTCGATGAGTCCACTGTGGATGGACTGCACACCATCGTCGAGGCGGCCAAGCTCGCCTTCGCTGATCGCGAGGCGTGGTACGGCGACGCGCAGGAGCCACCGCTGGCGGCGCTGCTCGCCCCCGAGTACACCGCCGCCCGACGCGCGCTGATCGCGGACCGGGCCAGCCTGGAGCTGCGGCCCGGCTCGCCGCAGGGGCGCGCCCCACGCCTGCCGGCCCACATCCGTACCCACGCGGCGGCCGACGTAACCCGAGCGGGCCAGTCCATCGCCGGCCTCGGTGAGCCCACAGTGGACACGAACCGCGCGTACCACGGGGACACCTGCCACCTCGACGTGGTCGACCGCTGGGGCACGATGGTCTCGGCGACCCCGAGCGGCGGCTGGCTGCACAGCTCGCCGGTCGTCGCGGCACTCGGGTTCCCGCTGGGCAGCCGGTTGCAGATGTGCTGGCTCGAGGCGGGCCTGCCCGCGAGCCTGGTACCGGGCCGGCGCCCGCGCACCACGCTCAGTCCGACCCTGGTCTATCGCGACGGCCTTCCGGTGCTGTCGCTCGGTACTCCGGGCGGGGACCAGCAGGACCAGTGGCAGTTGTCCCTGCTGCTCTCCCATCTCGTCCGCCGCATTCCCCTCCAGCAGGCCATCGAGGCACCGAAATGGCACAGCACGGCCTTCCCGAGCTCGTTCCACCCGCGCGAGACCTACCCCGGCCAGTTCGTGGTGGAGGACCGGGTGGCGGCCGAGGTGGTCGACGGGCTGCGCCGGCGAGGGCACGAGGTCGTGGTGACCGATGGTTGGTCGCTGGGCCGGCTTTCGGCCGTGAGCCGCGACCCGGCGACCGGACTGCTGCAGGCGGCCGCCGACGTCCGGGATCAGGGCTACGCCGCCGGCAGATGACGCCGCCGGTCAGAACGGCTGGTCGCATACGTGCCAGGTGCCGGCTTCCCGGACCAGCGGTGAGGGCCGGCCGCTGCCGGCGACGCGTCACGAACGCAGGATGATGCGCGCGGCGTGCTCGCCGATCATCAGGGCAGGAGCATTGGTGTTGCCGCCCGTGATCGACGGCATGATCGACGCGTCGGCGACACGCAGGCCCATGATGCCGTTGACCCTCAGGTCGGGGCCGACCACGGAACGTTCGTCCACGCCCATGCGGCAGGTGCCGACCGGGTGATAGACGGTGGTCGCACGGTTGGGTATCTGCTCGGCGAGGTCGTCCCGGTGCCGGTAGTCCGGGCCCGGGGCGGTCTCGCCGTTGACCTCGGAGGCGATCGTCCGGCTCGCCATGGTCTGGCGCACGAGCTGCATCGCCTCCAGCAGCAGGCGCGTGTCGTCGGGGTCCGAGAGGTAGGCAGGGTCGATGACCGGCGCCTGGGCAGGATCGGCGGAGGCGAGGCGCACCCGACCCCGGCTCCTGGGGTAGATCATGGTGGCCAGGAGCGTGAGGTGCGGGCGAGGGTCGACCCGGTACCGGACCGGCAGATCCTGGTTGGGACTCGGGTAGCTCCACGGCAGGGCGTGGAGCTGGATATCGGGCACGTCGCGAGCGCGCGAACTGCGGACGAAGGCGACCGCTTCAAAGACGCTGCGGCTCACCCAGGTCGAGCCGCGCCGCAGCACCTCCCGGGTCAGCCCGGAGGCGAAGTATGACGCGGTGCCGCGATTGCGGGCGCTCGGCATGAGGTAGCTCATCGGCACGAAGAGGTGGTCGTGCAGGTTATCGCCGACCGGCAGGTCGGCGCGGACATTGATTCCCAGCGATCGCAGGTGGTCGGCCGGTCCGACGCCCGAGAGCTGGAGCAGTTGTGCGGAACCGAAGACTCCGGCGCAGAGGATCACCTCGCGGACGGCCCGGATGGTGCGCGGCCCACCCCGGCCGGACACCGTGATCCCGATCGCTCGGCCCTTCTGGATCGTCACGCCGGTGACCAGGGTGCCGAGCACGACGGTCAGGCCGGGCAACGGCGTGCCGAGGTGCCCGCCCGCGGCGCTGTAGCGCAGGCCCCCGGACGCGTTCTGCTGCAGCAGACCGACGCCCTCCTGGGACTCGGCGTTGTAGTCCTCGAGTTGCTTGACGCCTGCGGTTTCGGTCAACGCCGCCATGAACGCCCACGTGGCACCGGTGACGTTCCTGGCCCGGGTTACCTTGATCGGCCCATCCGCCCCACGGTAGTCGGTGGCCCCGTCCTCCCAGCACTCGAAGCGCTTGAAGCTGGGCAGCACATCGTCATAGCTCCACCCGCGGCAGCCCTGCTCGGCCCAGTCGTCGTAGTTCTTGCGGTGGCCCCGAACGAAGACCATGCCATTGATTGAGCTGGATCCACCAAGAACCTTGCCACGCACCTGCGGGATCGCACGGCCCAGGGCGGCCGCCTGGGGGATGCTGTAGTAACCCCAGTCGTAGATCTTCTTCAGCCGGGGCACGCTGTGCAGGATCGCGATGAGCCCGGGCCGGCGCAGCCACGGGGAGCGGTCCCCTCTCCCCGCCTCGACGAGGATCACGCTTGCGCCGGATTCGGCCAGCCGCCGGGCCAGCACGCAGCCGGAGCTGCCGGCGCCGACGACGACGTAATCAGCCGACAGCTCCATGCGGCCCCCAGAACTAGAACACGTTCCACAAGTAAGGCACCCGAGACGCACGTGGTCAACCCCGCGCCGGCTTGTGTTAAGACTCTTTACAGTTAAGGATGGGCGGCATGGGCAGGCGAGCCGTGCTGGCGCTGATCGCGGCTGTCGTGATCGTGGCGGCCGGGGTCGGGACCTGGGCGCTGGCCACACGACCCCACGGGCAGCCGGAGCCCGTACGGCGGGTGCTGACCTTCGCCGATGTGCTGCCCGCGCCGGCCGAAGCGGTCGCCGCGCCGGGCGTGACGTTCACGATCCCGCCGGGAGCGACGATCGTCACCTCACCGGATGATCCCGAGGCGGCCCGGGTCGCGACGTACCTTGCCGGTCTGATCGGCGCAGCGACGCCGAGGCCGGGCTCCGGGCCGGTGGAGGGCGGCATCGCGCTGCTGCACGACGCGGCGGTCACCGGCGACGAGGCGTACGAGCTGGAGGTCGACGCGCACGCCGTGACGATCCGCGCCGGCAGTGGTGCCGGCCTGTTCCGGGGCGTGCAGACGTTGCGGCAACTGATGCCCGCCAGCGGGCCGCTCGTCATCCCCGGCGGGCGCATCGACGACCGACCCCGCTACGCCTACCGGGGCGCGATGCTCGACGTCGCCCGCCACTTCTTCGACGTCGCGGCAGTCGAGCGGTTCATCGATCTGGCCGCCATGTACAAAGTCAACTACCTGCACCTGCACCTCTCCGACGATCAGGGCTGGCGCATCGCCGTGGACGGCTGGCCGCGCCTGACCGAGTACGGCGCCACGACACAGGTCGGCGGCGGTGCGGGTGGCTTCTACACCCAGGACGACTACCGGGCGATCATCGCCTACGCCGCCACGCGCTACATGACCGTCGTGCCCGAGATCGATCTGCCGGGACACACCAACGCGGCGCTCGCCTCGTACGCGCAGCTGAGCTGCGACGGGACGGCGCCGCCACTGTTCACCGGCATCGCTGTCGGGTTCAGCGCGCTGTGCCCCGACGACGCGACCTACTCGTTCCTCGACGACGTCCTCGGCGAGCTCGCCGCGCTCACGCCCGGGCCGTACCTGCACATCGGCGGCGACGAGGCGAGCACGCTCACGGCCGGCGACTACGCCCGGATCGTGGACCGGGCTCAGCAGATCGTCACCGCGCACGGCAAGGCCGCGGTGGGCTGGCACGACGCCGCCAAGGCGGATCTGGCGTCGACGACCGTGCTCGAATACTGGAGCACCAACCCCTACGACGAACGGGTCGTGGCCGCCGCGGCGTCCGGCACGCGCGTGATCCTGGCGCCGGCCAACCACGCGTACCTGGACCAGAAGTACGACCAGGGCACGCGGATCGGGCTGACCTGGGCCGGCCCGACCAGCGTCGAGGAGTCATACGACTGGGATCCGGCCACGTACCTGTCCCGGGTCGACGCGTCGGCCGTCCTCGGCGTCGAGGCTCCTCTGTGGACGGAGACGGTGGCCACCGTGGACGATATCGAGTACCTCGCCCTGCCTAGACTCGCCGCCATCGCGGAGGTCGCCTGGTCGCCGAGCACCACGCACGATTGGTCGACGTTCCGCGAACGACTCGGGGCACAGGCACCGCGGTGGGACGCGCTCGGAGTCGACTTCGCGCGCGTCGTGGGCGTGCCGTGGGTGACGTAGGCCGTCAGCTAGACCACGGACTCGGCCCGCGCGATCGCGTCGGCCGCCGCGAGCATCTCGCGGCCGACCGGTTGCAGCTCGATGCGGGTGGCGAGCAGGCCGGTGGAGACGCGCTCCGCCACGCCCCAATCCCAGATCGCCCGGGGGTCGAGCCCGGTACGGTCGGCGAGCCAGGCAGCGCGACGGTACGGGTCACCGGCCATCAGCTCGACCGGGTCCTCGCGCATGATGATCCCCAGGTCGTACTCGGGCTCCGCGAGCAGCCCATCGGGATCGACCAGTTTGAACTCGCCATCGTCGGCGGCGAGCGCGTTCCACGCGTGCACGTCGCCGTGGAGCAGCATCGCCCGCTGATCGTTGTGCGCCGCCACCCGACGCTCCACACAGGACAGCGCGTGTGCCACCGCCCGCGGCGCGCACGGCTGGCCCAACTCTTCCCATGTCGCGGTGATGAACTCGGCGAGCCACCGGCCCTTCTCCGCGCCGGTCGGCAGGCCGCTATCCGGCGCGGGCCGCCAGACGCGGGCCGCCGCGGCGCAGAGGATCTCGTGCTGGCGCGGCAGCGGCAGGCCGAGATCGTGCAGCGACGGACCGAGCCGTTCGAGTAGCAGCGCGCCACGCTCGCTATCGGATCGCAGCAGTTGTGCGCACCCCTGGCCGGAGGCCAGCCGCAACACGGTGATCTCGTCGCGGGCGTACCGGTTCGACGCGCGCGCCGCGCTATCACCGCGCGGGACCACGAGCTTGAGCACCGCGGCCGTACCGTCGCCGCACACCGCCTCGACCACGAGTGCCTCGGTCGCGTCGGGATAGACGCGCCCGACGGTCAGCGACCACTCGCGCTCCAGCGAGGCCACGAGCGATGGAAGATCGTCGAGCCAAGCGCCCGCCTCGTGCACCAGAGCCTTCGCCTGTACGGCGGGTGGAACATCGATCATCGCCGCTCAGCCCGGTTCGGACTCGTGCCCGGCGGGCGCCTGGCGCAACCCGTCGTACGCCTCCTCCGCCGTGATCTGGCCGGTGACCACGCGGTGGATGGTGCGCGCGATCGGCATCGCCAACCCGTGTCGGTCGGCGAGCGCGACCGCGGCGTGCACGGTCCGGACCCCCTCGGCCACCTGCCCCATCTCCGCGAGGATCTCGTCGAGGCGCCGCCCCCGGCCGAGCTGCTCGCCCACGTGCCGGTTGCGGCTCTGCGGGCTGATGCAGGTCGCCACCAGATCGCCCATGCCGGCCAGCCCGGCCATGGTGGCCGGCTCGGCGCCCATGGCGACCGCCAGCCTCGTGAGCTCAGCCAGCCCGCGGGAGATCACGGCCGCCCGCGTGTTGTCGCCGACGCCGAGGCCCTGCGCGATGCCGGTGGCGATGGCGACGACGTTCTTCAATGCCCCGCCGACCTCGCAGCCGATCACGTCGTGGTTGGTGTAGACACGCAGCAGCTTGCGGCTGATCACGTGCTGCATGGCCGCGGCCACGGACAGGTCCTCGGTGGCGATCACGCTCGCCGCGGCCATGCCGGACATGATCTCGCGGGCCAGGTTGGGGCCGGTGAGCGCCGCCGCCGGATGACCGGGCAGCACGTCCTTGATGATCTGCGTCATCCGCGACAGCGTCGCCGTCTCCAGCCCCTTGCTCAGGCTGACGATCGGCACCCAGGGATCGAGGTACGGCCGGACCTGCTCGAGCGTGGCGCGGAACGCGGCGCATGGCACGCCGACCACCAGCATCTGGGCGTGTCGGGACGCCTCCTCCAGATCGGCGCTGGCGCGCAACCGTGCGGGAAGCTTGAAGCCCGGCAGATAGCGCTCGTTGGTGTGCTGATCGTTGATCTCGTCGGCGGCTGCCCGACCCCGGGCCCACACCAGCGACTCGTGGTCGCGGCGGGTCAGCACGGACGCGACGGTCGTACCCCACGAGCCGGCCCCTAGGACGGTGATGCGCATGCCCTCGTCTCCCATCAGTCGCGGCTCGAGGATCGGTTCGCGTGCCGCTGCACCCGATCTTCCGCGTGATGGCGCGGTCTGTCATCGTCCTGGGTCGATCACGATCGCGTCGTACCTGGCCTGCGTCGTCGGGCGGTCGCATCGCCGGGAGGCTCATCACCGGGAGGCCGGATCGCCGAGGCCGGATCGCCGGGCAGCGCGAAAGCCGTACACAGTGACCTTGCCAAGATCACCGTGTACGGCTTCGGACGTTTCTGACTCTGCCCAACGCCACGGTGCGGCTCACGGTGCGAGCCCACCGGGCCAGACTCCGCGTACCGAGACCGCCCAGATCAGGCCGGCTCAGTACGGGGTCGTCATCGAGTTCGCCGGGTTGGGCGCGACCCCGGTGGGAGGGTTGGCCGGAGCCCCGGCGGGAGCGCCCCACTCGGTCCGGCCTCGGTTGCGCTCGGGGAACCGGCCCTTGCGGAACGCCTTGGTGTGATGTTGCTGGTCGTCGTTGTCGTGGCGGTGCTCACGCATCTGGTGCATCTGGTCGGACATCATCTTCTTGCCGCCGTCGTACAGCCGTTCTGCCTGCGTCTGCATGACGGCCGCAGCTTCCTGGACCGTGTTGCTCTCCCAGAACCGCTTCGCCTGGCCGGTAATCCGGTCGAACCGCTCCCGACCAGCGCGGGTGCCGAGCACATACCCGATACCGACGCCGGCTCCGAAGATCAGCTTGCCACGCATGCTGTCTCTCCTTCCCTTCGCCGTACCCGCCCATCCTCCTCCGCCGGCTCGCAACCCGCGGGCATTCGGCACCAAACGACCATGGCCTGCGCTTCGGCGGGGCGCGGGCAGGACCACGCAGCCGTGCCGCGACGACAAGTGGCCCACCTGGTGTGGCCCGATTGGCGGGGTTGCCTGCCCGAACGTGGCGAGATTGTGGCGATGGGCCGGGTTCATGTGCGCAGGTGGGACCGGTAGGCATGTGGGTTGGTGGGATCGCCGCGCCCCGCCACCCGTCGATTCGACTCGACGCAAAGGAGCACGTTCGGCGTGAACGGCATTCTGCGCGGCGCTTCCGTGGCCGCCATCAGCGGTCGTGATCTGGACAGTGCTTCGACGGTCGGTGTGCCGGTCTACCAGTACCAGCGGGTAGGCGCGAGACTGCACAGGCCGCACGCCAGAACACAAGGAATCCCTCGGAAGGAAGAACCACAGTGAAAAGGCTCCTTGCGGTACTGACCGCAACAGGACTGGCCGGGCTCGGCACATTCGCCGTTTCGCAGCCGGCGTACGCGACCCAGAATCAGCCGATACCCGTCGTATCGGACTGCACCCAGGAGTGGTACGTGAACCCGGACGAGGGCGACCTGCTGCCTGAGCAGACCGAGGGCGGCCTCCTCTTCGACGGCCCGTCCCTGGTGCACCACGCCACCAACGTGTTGCTGTCAGACCTCCAGCCCGGCACATTCGTGGCGACACTGGACACGGGCGTGCTGCCGCTGTTCAAGGTCGAGACCGACTCGCCGTACTCCACGCTCAACTATGTCGGCGACGGAACGACCGACCTCTGGTGGTCAAGCAAGATCCTCGCCACTGACCCCGGTGGGCAGAACAACCCGATCGCTGCCGCCGACTTCATCGGCAAGGCCACGACGGGGTCGGGCAACCCCCCCTACACCAGCACGACGCACGTGTTCTCCTTCGGGGTGGGCTACGCCAATGATGTGGGCAACAAGGCAACGGTCTCGTCGGTGACGTTCGACGGCCAGACGTACGACCTGACGTGCCAGCCTGAGCCGACCGACACGACAGCGGCGCCGACCACGACGCAGCCGGGCTCCGAGGGCACGCTGCCGAAGACCGGCAGCAACGTCACCGTCATCGCTGGCATCGCCGGCCTGCTGATCGTCGCCGGTGTGGCGAGCTTGGTCGTGGCGCGGGTACGCCGCCGGTAGTGCTACCCCCAGCGCTTCAGCGGTCGGTGCACTGTCGCGCTGCCATTCGGGCAGGCGCGACAGTGCGCGGGCCGTACCACACCGCAGACCCCCGGAAGGAAGCAACTGACATGAGAAGGATCGCTGCCGCACTGACCGCATTGGGACTGGCCGCCCTGGCGTCACTCGCCGTCGCGGCGCCGGCGTCGGCGGCCGACCCGGTCGTCGCCGTCGGTTCGGTGACCGGCGCCCCCGACAACGACCCGCCCGGCACCCCGGCGTGCGACACCTGGGCCCGGGACACGTTCACCCGCACCACGACCATCACCGAGTCGGGCACGGCCGACGTGTACGACATCCACCAGGAGATCGATGGGACGTGGGTTTCCACGACGAACACGGCGATCAAGGGGACGATCACCGGTCACCTGGACTACACGGTGACCGGCACGCTCGTCGCCGACGTGGGCGCGGTCGACGATGACATCGACCTGAGTGGCTTCGACTGCAAGACTGCTGTGCCCGATGGGCCGGACAAATCGACGAAGTGGGCACTTCGCTACTTCACGGATGGCGCGACCGCCGGCACTCTGTCCGACTGGGAGTACGTGTACGACACCGCGTGCGACGACCCGTACACCGAGGACGAGCAAGCCGACGAGTCCGGGCACCCGATGGGCCCTGACGTGTTCACCGAGGTCTGCCCCGAGCCCACCCGGACGAAGACGACGGTGCCCACCACGACGAACCCGGGCTCTGAGGGCACCCTGCCGAAGACCGGCAGCAACGTCACCGTCATCGCCGGAGTTGCCGTGCTGCTGATCGTCGGCGGCGTGGTCACGCTCGCGGCAGTCCGCCGCCGCGCGACCCGCTGAGGCGCCGTCGCTTTCCGCCCCGGACATCGATACCGCTGTCCGGGGCGGGAGGCGCGCGGGAGTTGCGGTGGCTCGCGGGGGGAGACTCGAACTCCCAACCAACCGGTTAACAGCCGGTTGCTCTGCCGATTGAGCTACCCGCGATCGGCTCGGTCAGCGTACCGGACGAACGGGGAGAGCCGGCCACCGGGTTTCGCGGCTCGGTCGGGTGGATCACGGGCAGAGCAGGCGGGTCATCCGGCGGCTGGCGATCGTGAGCCCGACCACCGCGAGCGTCACCAGGTAGGCGACGTTGCCCAGCATCGACCAGCCGATTGCCCCAGTGGTGAACCCGCGCACCAGCTCGACCCCGTGGTACAGCGGGGTGAGCGCGACCACGGCCCGCATGGCCACGGGGTAGCTCTGTGCCGGGACGAACGTGCCCGA
Source organism: Micromonosporaceae bacterium (assembly GCA_036557785.1). GTDB lineage: Bacteria > Actinomycetota > Actinomycetes > Mycobacteriales > Micromonosporaceae > DATBGZ01. The sequence continues at coordinate 136,092 of DATBGZ010000082.1, read as the reverse complement.
GAAGAGGAACATCGCGAAGATCACGACGTTCGTATAGTCGAAGTCCTGCCAGGTGCGCATGAAGGTCGACACGGCCATGCCGAGGGCACCGAAGGAGAAGCCGATCAGCACGGACGCGACGAAGGCCGGGATGGTGCGCAGGGCGGTGGTGAGGTCGAGCCCGACCATCAGCGCGAGGAAGGCGATCGAGTAGATCGTGCCCCGCATCAGTGCCCAGGTCAGCTCGCCGAGCGCGACCTCGAAGGGACGCAGTGGCGTGGCCACCATGCCGTCGTAGAGCTTGGCCCACTTCAGCTTGCCGAAGAAGTTGTTGGCGGTCTCGGCGAGGGCACCGTTCATCGCCGAGGCGGCGAGCATGGCCGGGGCAACGAACGACGCGTAGCTGACCACGCGACCATCCGCGAGCTGGAAGTTGTGCACCAGTCCGCCCACCCCGACCCCGATCGAGAGCAGGTAGAGCACCGGCTCGAAGAAGCCCGAGACCACCACCGCCCAGTACCGGCGGGTCGAGACGATGTCGCGCATCGTCACCGACCCGGCCCGCGCGAGCGACCCGGGCACGCCCCGGACGAGCCGTGCTGCCAGCAGCGTCGTCACCATCAGTCGGTCAGCCTCCGGTTGAACTGGCGGCGGGCAATCAACGACCCCACGACCGCCCAGGCGGCGAGGAACACCACGTGCCACATCCACCCGAGCGCGGTGGGTGTGCCGAGCGTTGCGGCGCGGGTCAGCTCGACGCCGTGCCAGAGGGGCGAGAGGTAGGCGAGCCAGCGGGCGGCGGCCGGCAACTGCTCCACCGGGAAGAAGACCGCGGCGAACAGCGTCGCCGGGATCACCAGGAAGCGGAACAGGATCGCGAACATCGCGTCGTGCTTGATGGTGGCCGAGTAGGCGAGCACCGGGGTCGCGGAAGCGACGGCCAGCAGCAGGGACACCGGGATCGTGGCCAGCGCCATCGGCGAGTGGACGGTGCCGAAGAGCGTCATGACCACGAGGAACCCGGCGCCGGAGGCGCCCGCACGCAGCCAGATGTAGAGGATCTCCCCGCCCAGGATGTCGGCCGGGCGCAGCGGCGAGGCGCGCATCGCGTGGAAGGTCCGCAGCCAGAGGAAGCCGGCGGCCACCGGATAGGTCGACTCGTTGAACGCCACCTGGAACACGGTCGACGCGAGCAGGCCCGGCGCGATGTAGTCGAGGTACGGGTAGCCCAGCGACCCGGCTTTGTCCACATAGGACCCGACGGAGAGGCCCATGCCGACCAGGAACATCACCGGCAGCACGAACGAGCTGAAGACAGAGCCGCGCCAGGTGCGCACGTAGGCCGTGAACAGGTGGCGGAACACCGGCAACGGCGACGGGCGCACGGGGCCCGCCAGAGCCGGGGACCCCTCCGCCGTCGCCGGTACGGTCGCGGTCGTCATCCCTTCTCCTCCACGAGCGTGCGGCCGGTGAGCTTGAGGAACACGTCCTCGAGCGAACTGCGCCGCACCAGCACGCTGCTCGGAGCGAGCCCGCGCTGATGCACGGCGGCGGTCGCGGCGTCGCCGTCGTCGGCGTAGACGAGGATGCGGTCGGGCAGCACCTCGACCCGCTCCCCGATGCCGGCGAGCTTGCCGGCCAACGGTTCCAGGGCCTCGCCGCCGAAGCGCAGCTCGAGCACCTCACGAGTGGAGTGCGCCTCGATGAGCGACCGGGGCGAACCCTCGGCGACGATCCGGCCCTTGTCCATCACCACGAGCCGGTCGCAGAGCTGCTCCGCCTCGTCCATGTAGTGGGTGGTGAGCACGAGCGTGACCCCACGCTGCTTGAGCCGGAACAGCCGCTCCCAGACCAGGTGCCGCGCCTGCGGATCCAGGCCGGTGGTGGGCTCGTCGAGCAGCACCAGGTCGGGCTCGTTGACCAGCGCACGGGCGATGGTGAGCCGTCGCTTCATGCCGCCGGAGAGCGGCTCGACCCGGTCGTTCGCGCGGTCGGTGAGCTGGACGAACTCGAGCAGCTCCGCGGCCCGGGGGCGCGCCATCGCACGCGGGATGCCGAAGTAGCCGGCGTAGACGAGCAGGTTCTCGGTAACGCTCAGGTCGAGGTCCAGCGAGTCCTGCTGGGGGCAGACGCCGAGCCTGGCCCGGATCCGCGGGCCGTCGTGGATCGGGTCGAGCCCGAGGATGCGCAGCGTGCCCGCGCTGGGTGGTGAGACGCAGCCGATCATGCGCATCGTGGAGGACTTGCCGGCGCCGTTGGGGCCCAGAAAGCCGAACGACTCCCCGCGCTGGACGTCGACGTCTATGCCGTCGACAGCGGTAAATACCTCCCGCCCCCGTTTGGCGCGTCCCCTGACCTCACCGAAGCGCTTGACCAACCCGCGGGCGTGGATCAACGGTTCCTCTGCCACACGAGCGACCCTAGCCCGACCCCCCGACACCGCCGCGACACAATTTCTCCGGTATGCGCCACGCCGGCCGTCCTCGCCGCCGCGCACACGGATCAGTCCGTGGTGACCGGTCCGGCCGCCTCCGCGACGAGTTGCGCCGTCCGGGAGACCACGGAGGGCTCATCGGTCGGGGTCCCCTCGTCATAGCGCACGTACCAGGCCAGCCCGTCGACCCCGGGCACGCGTCGGGCCACGACCCGCACGCCGCCGGCCGGGAACGGGTGGTGGGCCGTGTACGCGACCGAACGCGTCACCCGCTGGCGGACGGCGTGCGGCACGTCGCCCGCGTCGGCGAGCTGCGCCGTCATCGGTGCGCCATCGGCCATGACGGTGAACGATGCGCCGCCATCGAACGGCACCGGGTCACCCACCGGTACGGCGGGGACCACCGTGAGCCGCGACCCCGACCACGTCGCCTTGTGCACGTGGTGCCACCCCAACCGCGGCTGCTCGGGCAGCCACAGGCCATGCGTCGTCACGACCACGGCGCGCGCCTCGACCGTACGGGCCCAGGCGAGCACACGCTCGGAACGCTCGAGCTTGGGGCGCAGCTTCGCGGGCGGCTTGCGACGACGGAACAGGCTCACGATCACACGGTACGTGTGGCAGCCGATGTCACGTCCGCGGGCCGTGCGCTGCCCCCGACCGCCTGCTTGGTTGCGGTTTGGTGACGGTGGCCTCACCGACCCCGCCAAGCCGCCGCGGTGCTGCTCAGCGACAGCGTCCGATCTTGTGAGTGTCCTCACCGGAACCCGGGCCCCGCGGCCGGACGAGCATGACCGGTGTCGCGATCGTGTGAGCAGCTATGCGAATCGGTTGCGTATTCGCCCCGCTACTGGTGCGCCACGTATCGAGGTGACGAGACTCCCGACTCATCAGGGCGCTGCGAAGCGCCGATGAAGCCGTGAGGAGTCTATTGATGAGTCCATGGGTTCGAAGGTTGACACCGCTGGCGGTTGTGACCGCCCTGGTGGCGGCTGGCTGCAGCTCGACGTCGAACAACAGCAGCGACCTCCACGGAGCCACCGTCACCGTGATCGGAACCTGGGGCGGAAGTGAGCAGGACGCGTTCCTGCAGATGGTCAAGCCGTGGGAGGACCAGACGGGCGCGACGGTCAAGTACACCGGCACCCGCGACATCAACACGGTGCTGACGACCGGCGTCGCCTCGGGTGTCCTGCCCGACCTCGCGGGCCTGCCCGGGCCCGGCCAGATGGCCGAGTACGCGAAGGCCGGGGCGCTCGTGAAGCTCGACGACGTGCTCGACCTCGCCACCTATGCCAACGAGACCGCTCCTGCCCTGGTTGACCTCGGCAAGACCGACGGCACCGTGTACGGCGTGTTCATCAAGGCCGCCGTCAAGGGCCTGATCTGGTACAACACCAAGCTTCACGACTACAGCAGCAACCCGCCCAAGACCTGGGATGACCTCAAGACCCAGGGGGCCGCGAACAAGGGTAACGCGCAGGCGATGTGGTGCCTGGGCATCGAGAACGGCGCCGCCTCCGGCTGGCCGGCCACCGACTGGATCGAGGACATCGTCCTGCGTACCGCCGGACCGGACGTCTACACCCAGTGGTACAACGGCAAGGTCAAGTGGAGCGACCCCCGCATCAAGAACGCGTTCGACATCTATGTCAACGACGTCGTGAACCAGACCTACGGTGGCCGGCAGACCGCCGCAGCGACGAGCTTCGACGTCGCGGGCGACCCGCTGTTCGCCAACCCGCCGGGCTGCGAGTTCCTGCACCAGGCGAGTTTCATCACCGGCTTCAGCCAGTTCAAGGCCCACCAGGCCGGCACCGACTACAACTTCTTCCCGTTCCCCGACATCGACACGCAGTACTCCGGCGCGGTCGAGGGCGCGGGCGACCTGTTCGGCATGTTCCACGACACGCCGGCCGCCCGGTCGCTCATGAAGTACCTGGTAACGGCGCAGGCTCAGGACATCTGGGTGAAGATCGGCGGCGCGCTCTCCGCGAACAAGAACGCCACCGACTACCCGGACGACATCAGCAAGCGGTCCGCGCAGATCCTCACCGACGCCAAGTTCTTCGTCTTCGACGCCTCGGACAGCATGCCGAGCGCGATGAACGACGCGTTCTGGCGCGGCATGGTCGCCCTGACCAGCGGTAGCGCGACAGAGGACAAGGTCCTGGCCGATCTGGACGCTGCCCAGACCGACGCCTACGCGACCTCCTGACCAAACTGTTCCCCCCCAACGGTTGCGGGGTGGGCGGGCGGCGACGTCCGTCCATCCCGCGACCCTCGGTTCAGCGTCCACGGTCCGTCCTCGCAGGGTCAGGTGTCGATGAACTCACAAACACTTACCGCCATTGAGGTGGTGGTCGGCGTACCAGCCGTCCTGGTCGGCTACATCGTGCTCACGGAACGCCTCGTCACGTTGGCATCGCCGGTCTGGCAGCGCCGGATCCGGCCATGGTTCTGGCTGGGGCCCGCGCTGGCGTTCCTCGGCTTCTTCCTCGTCTACCCAACGGTCCGCACGATCATCCGCAGCTTCCAGAGCAAGAGCCCGCTGCGGCCGACCTGGGTCGGCCTGGCCAACTACAAATGGTTCTTCACCAACTCTTCGGCGCTGTCGGCCCTCTTCAACAACGTGCTGTGGCTGGTGCTGCTCACGCTCTTCACGGTCGGACTCGGTCTGGCCATCGCGATCATGCTCGACCGGGTCCGCTATGAGGCATGGGCCAAGAGCATCATCTTCCTGCCGCTGGCGATCAGCATGGTCGCAGCCGGTGTGATCTGGAAGTACATGTACGACTTCCGCCCGCCGGGCGTGCCGCAGACGGGCACCGTGAACGGCCTGCTCGGCGGCTTCGGGTTCGGTCCCGTTGCCTGGTTGCAGTCGCCATCGCTGCACGTGACCAGCTTCGCGCTCATCGCCATCATGGTCTGGATGTGGACCGGCTTCTGCATGGTGATCATCTCGGCCGCGGTCAAGGGAATCGACCCGGAACTGCTGGAGGCGGCCCGGCTCGACGGCGCCGGCGAGTTCCAGGTCTTCCGCCGGGTGACCTTCCCGCTGCTCGGCCCGACGCTGGCCGTGGTCTCGACCACGATGGTCATCACTTCATTGAAGACCTTCGACATCGTCTACACCCTCACCAACGGCAACTACGACAGTGAGGTCATCGCGAACCTCATGATCAAGGAAATGTTCACGTTCGGCGACTTCGGCCGGGCCAGTGCCGTGGCCGTGGTGCTCCTGCTCGCCATCGTTCCGGTGATGGCCTTCAACATTCGCCAGTTTCGTGCCCAGGAGTCTGTCCGATGAGCATCGCGGTTCCCTCTCGCCCCCTGCCACGTCCCATGGACGTGCCCGCCGTACCGTCGAAGCACCGCAAGCCCCGACGCGGCGGACGCACCGTGCTGCACCTCGTCGTGGTCGCCCTCATGCTCTTGTGGGCCGTCCCGACGGTCGGCCTGCTGGTGAGCTCGTTCCGTCCGGAGTCCACGCTCTCGACGTCGGGCTGGTGGACGGTGTTCGCGCCGCCTTACCACTTCACCATGCAGAACTACTCCGACGTGGTGGGGCAGAACGGCATCGGCCGCGCCTTCCTCAACAGCATCTTCATCGCGGTGCCCGCCACAATCATCCCGATCGCCGTCGCCGCGTTCGCCGCCTACGCGTTCAGTTGGATGGAGTTCCCGGGCCGCGACATCCTGTTCGTGGTCGTGGTCGGGCTGCTCGTGGTGCCGCTGCAGACCACGCTCATCCCGATCCTGCGTGTCTTCGCCGACTGGGGGATCACCGGCCAGTTCCTCGCTGTCTGGCTCGCCCACACCGGTTACGGCCTTCCGTTCGCGGTCTACCTGCTGCGCAACTTCATGGGCTCGCTGCCGAAGTCACTGTTCGAGTCGGCCTCGATCGACGGGGCCAACCATGTGACGGCGTTCTTCCGGATCGCGGTGCCGCTCTGCGTTCCCGCGTTCGCGGCGCTGGCCATCTTCCAGTTCCTGTTCGTGTGGAACGACCTGCTCGTCGCATTGATCTACATAGGACTGTCTAATGGCGACAACCTACCGCTGACCGCGAAGATGGCGAACCTGGTCAACTCGCTCGGCGGCGGGTGGTACCTGTTGGGTGCGGCGGCATTCCTCTCCATGCTCGTGCCACTGTTCATCTTCTTCGCCCTGCAGCGGTACTTCGTCCGCGGCATCGTAGGCGGGGCGGTCAAGGGGTAAGGGTCGAACGGGAGCGCAGTCGCGTGGATGACGCAGCTCGGGCCTGGTCAGACTGCCAGTCGGTAGCCGCGCTTCATGACGGTCTGGACGAGGTCAAGCTCGCTCAGGTCGGAGTGGCCGAGCGTACCCCGCAGGCGGGAGACGGCCATCTCGATCGCGTGATCATCCACAGTGGACGAATGTGGCAGATAGGCCCGGATCTCGGCGGCGGAGAGCACCCGGCCGGGATGGGACGCGAGCGCCCGGAGCACGCCGAGCGGTCCGGGCTGGACGGGCACGAGCTGGCCATTGACCACGACCCCCTGCCCCCGCACCTCGACCGTGCGGCCGGCGATGTCGATGGTCAGCGCACGCAGCGGCAGCTCGGTGAGCACCGATGCGGCCAGCGACCGTGGCACCGGTTCGGTGGCCCGCACCACGGGGATCCCGCGATCCGCCAGCGGCGTGGCGGTCAGGGGCCCCAGGCACACCGCGACGACATCGTGCACGAGCGCGTTGAGCACCTCGTCGAGCACCTCGTCGGCGATCGCCTGGTCGAGGACGTTCTGGGTCACGGCCGGGCCCGCGAGCACCACCGCATCGACATGACGGCGCGCGATCAGGTCGTTCAGGCGGCGGATCTCGTCCGAGTGCGTTGGCGGGCCGAACCGGTGAGTGGTCACCTCGACGACCACCGCCCCCGCGGTTCGCAGCGCCTCGCAGAGCTCTCGATGGGCATCCATCTCGATCTGTGCGACGATGCGCCGACCCGCCATCGGCTGCGCGATCAGATACCGGAACAGGTCCTCCGTGGTGGCGGCGGCGGTCGACCAGATCTGGGTCAGGCCCAGTTCGCGCAAGCCGTCGGCGGTGACCGGGTTTCGCGCCAACAGCCGTGCCTCGGCCAGGCCGGCGACGAGCTGCTCCAGCAGCCCCTGCCGGCGGGCGGCGGAGAGCCACAGTCGCAACCCGAACGCGGACGAGACGATGACCTCGTGCGCCGGCGCCGCGACGCTGTCACGAACCGCGGCGGCGATGGCCGTGGCGTCCGGCTGCGGCGTCGTGTGCACGGCGCGGAACCCGACGGTACGGGCTCCCTCGGCCGCGAGCCACCCGGCCATGTCGTGAGTACGGCGGTCCGTGGCGAGGGCGACCGTGAATCCGGCGAGGGGGCCGGCCGCGGGCGGGGTCGCCACGGCGTCTCCTCCCTTCCCCGCGACCGGGCTCCGTTGCCCGTACGCGGCTCGCAGGCATCGCCACGTTCTCTAGTGCACGGCTCGCAGGCTTCGCCGCGCTGTCTCGTGCGCGGTTCGCGAGCATCGCCGCGCTGCGGCATCCCGTTGCGGGGCTCAGGCGGAAACAGTGTCCCGTGTCCGGGCCGTTACGGCAGTGTGGCTCGCAGTCACGGTTGCATCAACTTCTGCTCACCGAGGTTGCCCTTGGCCCACTCCCCGGCATCGGCCCGGTCGACGTTTGCGCAGGTCACCGGCCGTACGGTCGCAACGCCGCAGGTGCTGATCTTGTGAAGACCCCATCGGTTGCGTAACGTGGCCAGTCGCGCTCTGGTGCCGGTACGTATCGGTGGGTGACACTGCCGACACGTCCAGGACGGGAAGGCGGAGCATGCCCGGAACACCCCGGCGAAGCGTCCCAGCCGGACTTGAACGCTCTGGCCGCGGGGCCGGACTTGAACGCGCGGCCGCGGTGCTGGTGGTGCTCGTCCTCGGCGGGTGCACGATCGGGACCCCGGACGCCATCGACCCCAGCCTCGGCAACTTCGCGGGACGCACGCTGGAGGTCGTCGCGACCTGGTCCGGTGCCGAGCAGCGCAACTTCCAGGCCGTGCTGAACGAGTTCATGCGCCGCACCCACGCCACGGTCCGCTACACCTCGGGCGGTACCGACCTCGCGGTGCTCATCAACAGCCGGCTTGCCGGCGGGTCCCCGCCGGACATCGCCTTCATCCCTGAGCCCGGCGTCGTCGCTGAGCTCGTGGCCCGCGGAGTGCTCACCCCGATCACGGGCACGGCCGCCCAGGCCGTACGGAGCAACTACTCCCAAGCCTGGCAGGATCTCGGTACCGTCAACGGCCAGCTGTACGGGCTGTACTTCAAGGTCGCGAACAAGTCGGTGGTCTGGTACCGCGCCGACGCCTTCGCTGAGGCGGGAGTGAGCCCACCGTCCACATGGGAGGAGCTGCAGGCGTTGTCCCGGACCCTGACCGAGGCCGGCATCACGCCGATGGCTGCGGGCGGCGCGGACGGGTGGGTGCTCTCCGACTGGTTCGAGAACGCCTACCTGCGCATCGCCGGTCCGGAGCGGTACGACGAGCTCGCCCGCCACGAGATCGCCTGGACGGACCCGAGCGTGGTCCGGACGCTGGAGCTGCTCGACGAGTACTGGCGCACGCCGAAGTTCATCGACGGTGGACCATCGGGTGCGACCCAGACCTCGTTCACTCAGTCGGTCGCGAATGTCTTCGGCACCGAGCCCACGACCGCCATGATCGCCGAGGGCGACTTCGTGGCCGCGGAGATCCGCCGGCTCAACCAGGTCACGGTCGGCGAGGGCGCGCGGTTCTTTCCCTGGCCGTCGATCAACGGCTCGCCGCCCGCCGTGGTGACCGCCGGCGACGAAGCCGTGGCGTTCCACGACACGCCCGAGACCAACGCCCTCATGACGTTCCTGGCCTCCCCCGACGTGGCGCGGATCATGGCCAGCCAGGGCGGGTTCCTCTCCGTCAACCGCAACCTCGACCCGTCGTCCTACCCCGACGACACGACCCGCGAGCTCGCCCGGGAGATCATCGACACGCCCGAAGTGCGCTTCGACCTCTCCGACCTGACCCCGCAGGCCTTCGGCGGCGGCACCGACGCGCACATGTGGGTGCTGCTGCAGAACTTCCTCGACAACGACATCTCGCCGACCGACCTCGCCCAACAGCTCGAGGACGCGGCCGTTCACGACTTCGCGGGGCGGCCATGACCGGGGTGGCCGTGACCGGGGCGGCCGAAGGCGCGCAACCGGGAGTCGAGCCGGTCGCCCCGCAGCGGCGCCGCCGCCTCGACGAGCGTCGACTGGTCGCCGCGCTGTTCCTCGCCCCAGCGGCGCTGACCGTGCTGGTGCTCGTCGCGTACCCGATGGCGAGCACGGTATGGCTGAGCCTGCACTCCTCGGACACCGGCGAGTTCGTTGGCGCGGCGAACTACCTGCGCATCTTCGCCACGGACACCACGCGGCACGCGGTCCTCAACAACATCGTCTGGGTGGTGGTCGCGCCATCGGTGGTGACCGCACTCGGGCTCATGCTCGCCGTGCTCACCCAACGCGTACGGTGGTCGACCGCGCTCAAGACGATCCTGTTCATGCCGATGGCCCTGTCGTTCCTCGCCGTCGGCGTGACGTTCCGGCTGGTCTACGACGAAAGCCCCCAGCGCGGCGCGCTCAACGCGGCGATCGTGGCGGTGCACGACGCCTTCGCCCCGCCGTCGAAGTACTACGGGGTCGCGCCGCGCGACGGCACGGGCCTCGTCCCGGCCGATGGCGGGTACGAGACCGCCAGCCCGGTGCCGGCCACCCTGCCGGTCGCGATGCCGGTCGTCGGCCTGCCCCGCGACCGCATCCCCTCGGACGCGGCGCCGGCCGCGGCACCGGCCGCCGGCACGGACCTGCGCGGGGTCGTCTGGCTCGACTTCACCCGCGGCGGTGGCGGCTCGGTGGGCGCGATCGACGACACCGAGGTCGGCCTGCCCGGCATGCGGGTCGAGGCCGTACGGGAGGGGAAGGTCGTGGCGACCGCGACCACCGACGGGGCGGGGCAGTTCGTCTTCCCCGGGCTCTCCGACGGCGAGTACACGGTACGGCTGGCGGCGACCAACTTCACCGAGCCGTTCCGGGGCGTGACCTGGCTCGGCCCCCGGCTGGTGACGCCCGCCGTGATCGGTGCCTATGTCTGGATCTGGGCCGGGTTCGCCATGATGCTCATCCAGGCCGGGCTCGCCGGACTCCCCCGCGACGTGCTGGAGGCGGCCCGAGTCGACGGGGCCAGCGAGTGGCAGGTGCTGCGACGGATCACGGTGCCACTCGTGTGGCCGATCCTCGGGGTCGTTATCGTTACCCTATCCATCAATGTCTTGAAGATCTTCGATCTACTCTATGTACTCCCGCCGGACTCGTCGCAGGACGAGGCGAACGTGGTGGCGCTCGAGATGTACCGCGTGTCCTTCGGCGGCGGTCTGGACTACGGGCTGGGCAGCGCGCTGGCCGTCCTGCTCTTCGTGCTGGTGCTGCCCGCGATGCTGTTCACGATCCGCAGAAGGCGCAGGCAGCGACCATGAGACCGACCCGACCCGACCCGGATTCCGGGGCGCTCTCCGGATCCACGGCCCTGCTGGATCCGGCCCCGGTCCCCGAGTTGGAGCCCGCGGGCACCGCGGTCCGCGACGATCCCCGGCCGGGACCGCTGCGCCGCCTGGCGGCCCGCCTCTCCAGCGGTGCCGGGAGGTTCATCGTCCTGGCCGTCGGGATCTTCTGGCTGTTCCCGACGCTGGGCCTGGCCGTCGCGAGCCTGCGCAGCGCCGCGGATAACAGCGCGACCGGCTGGTGGACGGTGCTGCACGCCCCGAGCCAGCTCACCCTCGCCAACTACGCGGCGCTGCTGGGCAACGCGCGCATCACCGGCTCGCTGTGGAATACCGTTCTCATCGCCGTACCGTCCACTGTGCTCGTTCTCGGCCTGGGGGCACTCGGCGCGTACGCGCTGGCCTGGTTGCGCTTTCCTGGCCGCGATCTCGTCTTCGTGCTCGCGGTCGGGCTCACCATCGTGCCGGTGCAGGTGGCGGTCATCCCCGATGCCGCGATCTTCCGCGTGCTCGGCATCTTCGGCGACATCCCGGCGGTCATCGCCTTCCACGTCGCCTTTGGCCTGCCGTTCGCGGTCTTCCTGCTGCGCAGCTATTTCCTCAGCCTGCCCGGCGACCTCATCGAGGCGGCCCGGGCCGATGGCGCCGGGGAATTCACGGTCTTCCGCCGGGTGGCGTTGCCCTTCGCCTGGCCCGCGCTGGGGTCGCTGGCCATCTTCCAGTTCCTGTGGGTCTGGAACGACCTGCTGGTGGCGCTGGTCTTCGGCTTCAACAACCCGCCGATCACCTACGCGATCCGTGAGCAGACCCGGGCGTTCTCGTCGAACATCGACGTCATCGCGCCCGGGGCGCTGGTCTCGATGGCGGTGCCGCTGATCCTCTTCTTCGGCTTCCAGCGCTACTTCCTGCGCGGCATGCTCGACGGCGCGCTGAAGTAGCGCCCAACGTGGGAAGGGCCGGCCGGCTACAGCGCGCCGGCGATCTGCTCGCGCAGGGCCCGGGCATGCTGCTCGAGCGAGAGCAACTCGCCGAAGACGCGGTGGTACTCCTCGGGCTTCTCCACTGGATTCATCCGCTGCAACCTCGACTTGATGTCCGCGATCCGCTGCCCGAGCCAGAACAGCTCCAGGCGCGAGATCAGGACGTGCACATAGCGCGGGTCGGGTCCGTCGACCACGCGCAGCGGCTCCACGGCGAGCTCGAAGATCAGCGCCTTCGCGGCCAGGTCCTCGCAGGCCTCGCGTACCGCCTCCACCCAGACCGCACCACCGGTCGCGACGCCGGCACCCCCGGCCGACGCCACGGCCCGGCGGATCGTCGCGTGCAGGGGGTCGGCGTAGACGCTCTCGTCCACCGCGTCGAACTCCGGCCCGGCCAACGCCGGCTCCTGCAGCGCCAGCTTGAGCGCCTCCCGCTCCACCAGCAGGCGCGGGTCGTTCGCACCCGGGGCGCGACGTTGGGCGGGCGCGGACGAGGCGGGCGAGTCCGGCGATGACGCGGCGCTCGGACGGCGACCGACCGCGCCGGTGACGGCTCGCGCTACGTCGTCGATCTCCATGCCGAGCATCCCGGCGAGGATGCGGGTGTACTCCGGGCGCAGGGAGCGGTCCTTGATCTGGGCGACCAGGGGCGCGGTCACCTTGAGCGCGGCGACGCGCCCCTCGGCCTCGTCGAGGTTGTACCGGTCGACGTGCGAGCGCAGCGCGAAGGTGAGCAATGGCTCGCGGCCGGCAACGAGGTCGCGCACGGCGGCGTCGCCCTTGGCCAGTCGAAGGTCGCAGGGGTCCATGTTGTCGGGGCTGACCGCGATGTAGGTCTGGGCGACGAAGCGCTGGTCGTCGTCGAACGCGCGCAGCGCCGCCTTCTGCCCGGCGGCGTCACCGTCGAAGGTGAAGATGATCTCGCCACCGTAAGCGTCGGTGTCCAGGATGAGCCGCCGCAGCACCGCGACGTGGTCGGTGCCGAAGGCCGTACCGCACGTGGCCACCGCAGTGGGCACGCCGGCGAGGTGGCACGCCATCACGTCGGTGTAGCCCTCGACGATCACGGCACGCCCCTGCTTGGCGATCTCTCGCTTCGCCCGATCCACGCCGTAGAGCACGTGCGACTTCTTGTACAGCGGCGTCTCTGGAGTATTCAGATATTTGGGTCCATCATCGTCATCGAAGAGGCGACGGGCGCCGAAGCCGATCACGTCTCCGGTCAGGTCGCGGATCGGCCAGGTCAGCCGTCGCCGGAACCGGTCGATGAGGTTGCCCGAACGCGCCGGCTTGGCCAGACCCGCGCTGACCAGCTCCTCGGCCTGGAACCCCTTCTGCTGCAGGTGCCGGGTCAGCGCGTCCCAGCCCTCGGGCGCGAAGCCGCAGCCGTACTCCTGCGCGGCCTGCCGGTCGAAGCCGCGCTCAGCCAGGAACTGCCGCGCCGCCTGCGCGCCGGCCGCGCCGAGCTGCGCCAGGTAGAACTCGGCCGCGGCGGTGTTCGCCGCGACGAGCCGCTGCCGCTGCCCCTGTGGGCGCGCGGGGGCGGGGCCGGCCTCGGCGTAGTGCAGCTGCACGCCCGCGCGCGCGGCCAGCCGCTCCACTGCCTCGGTGAAGCTCAGGTGCTCCAGGTCCATCAGGAACTTGATCGCGTCGCCGCCGTTGCCACAGCCGTAGCAGAAGTAGAGGCCCTTGGTGGTCGAGACGTTGAACGACGGGGTCTTCTCGTCGTGGAACGGGCACAGACCCTTGACGCTGCCGCCACCGGCCGGCTTCAGCGTCACGTACTGGGAGACCACGTCGGCGATGGCGGTGCGCTCCCGCACCAACGCCACGTCCTCGTCCCGGATCCTGCCCGCCACGCGCCAGACACCTCCGTCCCAGGCGACGCACACCGCAGTACACCATCCTGCCGGACCGTGGGAGCGCAGCCGCGTAACGTCGAGCGCGTCGCGGGCCCGCGCCACAAAGACTCAGCGGGCCTGTACATATCGGCGGCCGAGTGGTGCAGTAGGGACGTGACCAGAACCCTCGACAGGCGTCCGGCTCACCGTGCGCCACGCCCATCGTCGCGATGGACGAGGATGCGGGCCCGCCTGCGGGGTACCGGGGCGGCCGCACGGTCGTTCTGGCGGCGCCTGCCCCGGTGGGTCAGGGCGAGCATCCGGACCTCGCTCGCCATCGCGGTCGCGGCCGTGGTCGCCGCTGGCGTCCCGGTGTTCTGGGCGCAGGCCCGGGCCACGGGCCACGTCTACAGCGAGAGCGACCTTGCCGGCGGATCCGGGCCCCAGGCTGACGTCGTGATCGTGCTCGGCGCCCAGATCGCGCCGGGAGGCACGCAACCGATGCCCTTCCTGCAAGGCCGACTGGACACCGCTGCCACGCTGCTGGCCACCGGCCACGGGAAGGTGGTCCTGGTCTCCGGCGACGCGAGCGGCGGGTCCGGGGACGAGACCGCGGTGATGACCGATTACCTCGTCAACGCGGGAGTGGACCCGGCGCGGGTGGTCGCCGATCCGTACGGCCTGGACACCTACGACACATGCGTGCGGGCCCGCCAGGTCTATGGCGTGCGCCGGGCCCTCGTGGTCACCCAGTCCTACCACGTGGCCCGGGCGGTGACGCTGTGCCGGCACGCCGGCATCGACGCCGACGGCATCGTGGCGCGCTGCGATGGCTGCCAGGTGCAGACCGTCGCGGCCAACGCCGTGCGGGAGTACTTCGCCTGCAGCAAGGCGGCGTGGGACGCCTGGCGGGACCGGCCACCGGCAGTGACCTCACCCCCGAGCAGCGAGATCGCCGACGCCCTCGAGCGGCTGCGGACCGGCGACCGCTAGCGCCGGGGTGGCCGGCCGGGCGACTGCGGTTTCAGGAACCCGAAAGACCAGTCCGAATATCCTGATTTGCACCAATCCATCCGTCTGGCCATCCCGAACCAGGCCATGTTCTCGTTGACCGGCGCCGGGTTGCCTGTCAGCCTCTGGGTTGACGTGGCATGATTCGCGGCTCGTAAGCATCAAGCAAGCCCGGCGCTGGAGGAACCCATGGTCGACACCGGTACCAAGACGTCCCGCTCGCTGCTCAAGCCGGTCATCGCGGGGATCGTGCTGATCGCCGCCCTGGTTCTGATCGTGGCCTTCCGCGGTCAGCTCGCCGACCTCATCTCGAAGTCAGGCTCGAAGGGTGGCAGCAGCATCCTGAGCTGGATCCCGGACCACAAGGACGCGACCGTCGTCATCATCGGCGCCTTCGTGGTGGCCCTGGGCATCGACTGGCTCGCCCACATCGTAGGGCGTCTGCGGGCATGGATCTTCGTGGTCGTGGTCGAGGCCGGGCTGTGGATCCTGTTCTGGAACAGCGTCGGCATCCCCCCGTTGAAGGACCTGATCGGGCTCGACGGCCTCGCGCGGATCACCGGCACGGCGCAGTTCGTCAGCGGGCTGATCATCCTGGTCCTCTCCGGGGTCATCTTCTGGATCCTGGAGGCCAAGGAGGCCTGGTCGGAGCGGCGTAGGAGCGTCGGCGACAGCTGAGCCGGTAGGTTCGACTGCCGTGACGGGTGGGCGCGACACGGTTGTCGAGATCTACACCGACGGGGCGTGCAGCGGAAACCCCGGCCCGGGTGGCTGGGGTGCGCTGCTGCGCTACGGCGACGTCGAGAAGGAGATCTACGGCGCCGAGGCGCAGCGCACCACCAACAACCGGATGGAGCTGACAGCCGCCATCAGGGCGTTGGAGAGCCTGACCCGCCCCGCACAGGTGCGGCTGCATACCGACAGCGTCTACCTGCGCAGCGGGATCACCGGGTGGCTGCATGCCTGGAAGCGCAACGGCTGGCTCACCGCGGACCGCAAACCGGTGAAGAACGCCGACCTGTGGCAGCGCCTGGATACCGCGGCCGGCCGGCACCGCGTCGAGTGGCTGTGGGTGAAGGGTCACAACGGCGATCCCGGCAACGAGCGCGCCGACGGCTTGGCCAACCGGGGTCTGGCCGAGGCCCGTAAGGAGGGCACCGGCGCGACCGGTACGCTCCGCGCGTGACGCACACCCCCGGTCGCCTCCGCTTGCCGTGGTCGGCCGAGGATGCGGCCGTCGCGATGCTCTATGTCGGGCTGGCGGTGCTCGTCACGGCAGGGCTGTGGGGATCGGCTGCGACCGCCGACAATCCCCGCGACCATGCGTGGTTCCTGTTCCTCTTCCAGAACGCGGCCCACGCGCTGACCCATGGGGACAACCCGTTGTTCACGCCGCTCATGGGAGCGCCGGACGGCGTCAACCTCATGGCGAACACGGGCCTTCTCGGCCTAACGGTCCCACTCATCCCGGTCACCCTGACCGCCGGCCCGACCGTCTCCTATGGACTGTCGATCACCGTCGGCCTGTCCGCAACCGCCACGGCCTGGTACGTCGTGCTGCGCCGGCATGTCACCGCGAACCAGGGCGTGGCAGCGGCGGCCGGCGCTCTGGGCGGCTTCTCGCCCGGCATCGTTGGGCATGCCGTCGGACACCCGAATTTCACGGCCCAGTTCGTGTTGCCCTTCATCGTCTCCGCGGTCATCCGGCTGCGGTCGGCCACCAAACCGGTACGGTCGGGCATCGCGCTCGGGTTGATGATCGCCTATCAGATACTCCTCAACGAGGAACTGCTGTTCTTCACCGCGCTCGCCTGCCTGGTCATGGTCGTGGTCTTCGTCGCCTCGCGGCCACGGCAGGCACTCGCCGAGGCCAAGCGGTTTCTCATCGGACTGGGGGTGGCCGTCGGCGTCGCCGTGGTGGTGGATGCGTATCCCCTGTGGTTCCAGTTCTTCGGCCCACAGCACTACCGGGGCCCCTTTTACTGGGCGCCGGTCTGGCATCTGGACCTGGTCTCCTATCCGTCCTACGGCTTCAACGCGATCGCCGGATGGCTGGGAGCGGCGAGCAGGTTCAACAACGACCCGGACGAGACCAACGCGTTTCTCGGGGCACCGCTGTGCATCCTGGCACTGGTCGCCGCCGTCACTCTCTGGCGCGTGCTCGCCGTCCGGATCGCAGCGGTGCTCGCAGCCGTCTTCATGGTTCTCTCGCTCGGTGACAAGATCCAGCTCCGCGGTGTCGACACGGGCGTTCCCGGGCCATGGCGGCAACTGCGACGGCTGCCGTTCTTCGATACGGTGATCACGTCGCGGCTCGGTCTCGTCGTCGCGCCCGCGGTCGCCGTGTTGCTCGCCTGCGCGTGCGACCGCCTGCTCGCCGCTACGCCTGGCGCACCCGGGGCCGCGCCGGAACCGGGCGAAACGCCAGCCGATCTGGCCTGGCGCCGGCCGATCGTCTGGGGTGTGCTCGCGGCCCTCCTGCTGCCCCTGTTCCCCACGACAGTGAAGATCACCGCTGCGCAGAACGTGCCGCCGTTCTACACCACCGGCACCTGGCGTGACTACGTCGGCTCGGGAACCATCGTGCCGATCCCTCCGGACCCGTTCTCGGAGCCCACCCTGCGCGCCCTGCTCGCGACGGATCTGGAACCGCGCTTCGTTGACGGGTACTTCATCGGTCCCAGCGCCCCGGACCGGCCCCAAGCCCGGTACGGGCCGCCCGATCGACCGACGACGAGCCTGCTGCGAGGGGTCGCCACCTCAGGTCAGGTGCCGGCGATCACCGACACGCTGCGGGCCAACCTGATGGCCGACCTGCGGTACTGGGGGGCGGACTGCCTCGTCCTCGCGCCGACGAACCATGACGACGCCCTGCGGCGAACCGTCGCCGACCTGCTGGGCCAACCCGGCCGGCCCGTGGCGGGCGTCTGGGTCTGGGACGTGCGCGCCCTGGTCGTGGACCAGGCCAGGCTCCCCTGACGGTCGCGGAACCCACGAACGCCCGTAACGACCCGCCTACGGCCGTTACCGTGCTGGCGTGGGGGCGATGCTCGCGTGGGGACGGCGTGTTCTCGCCCACGGCCCCCTCGCGCGAGCGCGGCGCCGGGCGTGGTTGCCGGACCTCGCGGCGCTCGCCGTCTACGCCGGCCTCGCCTTGCTCGTCAACGCCCGGCTCTGGCTGTCCGGGGGCTCGGCCGCGACCGCCGACAACACCCTCGACCATGCGCAGTTCCTCTTCTTCTTCCAGCACGCGGCCCACTCGGTCGTCCATCTGACCAACCCCCTGTTCACCGGTGAGCTCGGGGCACCGTTCGGCGTCAACCTCATGGCCAACACGGCTCTGCTCGGCCTGGCGGTGCCCCTGGTCCCGGTCACCCTCACGGCCGGTCCGGGCGTGTCCTACGCCCTGGCGCTGACCATCGCCCTCGCCGGCACCGCGACCGCCTGGTACGTCGTGCTACGCCGCCACGTGACACGGCACCGCGGGGTCGCCTTCGCCGCGGCCGCGCTCGCCGGCTTCTCGCCCGGCATCGTGGGCCACGGCAACGGGCACCCGAACCTGGCGGCGCAGTTCCTGCTGCCGCTGATCGTCTCGGCGGTCATCCGCCTGCGGTCGAGCACAAGACCCGTACGATCCGGCCTCCTGCTCGGGTTGATGATCACCTATCAGGTGTTCCTCAACGAGGAGCTGCTGCTCTTCACCGGGGTCGCGTGCGCGGTGATGGTTGTCGTCTACGCGATCTCGCGGCCGCGGCCGGCCCGGGCCGATGCGCCCCGGTTCTTTGCCGGCATCGCGGTGGCGCTCGGGCTCGCTGCCGTGCTGCTGGCCTACCCGATCTGGTTCCAGTTCCGGGGCCCCCAGAACTACCACGGGCCGTTCACCTGGGCCCCGTTCTACTGGACCGACCTCGCCGCCTACCCCGCCTACGGCACCAACGCGGTCGCCGGGTGGCTCGGCTCGGCCAGCGCCCTCAACGACGACCCGGGCGAGACGAACGCCTACCTCGGCGTGCCGCTGTGCGTGGTGGCGCTCGTGGCGGCCGTCGCGCTGTGGCGCCTGCTCGCGGTCCGGGTGGCCGCCGTGGTCGCGGCCCTGTTCGTGCTGCTCTCCTTCGGCCGGACCATCATGCTGCGGCGCAGCGACACCGGGATCCCGGGACCATGGCGACTCGTCGCGGACCTGCCGCTCTTCGATTCGGTGATCACCCCTCGCTTCGCCCTCGTAGTGACCCCCGCGGTCGCCGTGCTGGTGGCGGCGACCGCCGATCGCCTGCTCGGTTCGGCCGCGCCGGATGCGCAGCCGACGGAAGCGGGGCCGGACCTACGGCTGCGCAAGGTCCTGACCTGGGGGCTGCTCGCCGCCGTGCTCGTGCCGCTCGTACCGACGCCCCTGCATACCAGCGAGCCCGACCCGGTGCCCGCCTTCTTCACGGCCGGTACGTGGCGGCAGTACGTCGGCACGGGCACGATCGTGCCGGTGCCCCCGGACCCGTACTCCGAGTCGACCCTGCGCTGGCTCGTCGCTACCGACCTGGGGCCCAGCTTCGTCGACGGGTACTTCCTGGGGCCCACGAGCCCGAGCGTGCGCATCGCCCGTTATGGCCCGCCCGACCGCCCGACCGGACTGCTGCTCGGCCAGGTCGCGGCCTCCGGCGCCGAACCTGAGATCACCGATGGGACCCGTGCCCTGGCCCTGGCCGACCTGCGCTACTGGCACGCCGATGCGCTGGTGCTCGCGCCGAGGACCAACGACGATGTCCTGCGGCAGACCGTCGACGACCTGCTGGGCCGATCGGGTCAACCGGTCGACGGCGTCTGGGTCTGGGACGTGCGCGACCTCGTCCAGTAAGCGGCCGGTACGGGTGCGCCGGGTTGAGACGGATCTCCGTCTGCGGATGTCGGACCTGGCGGTTACAGTTCCTGGCGTGGACGCGACGCTGATGAAGCTGACCGACGAGGAGCGGGCCTGGGTGCAGGCACAACTCGCGCTCGTCGACAGGTTCGTTGGCGACTACGCCGGTGACGAGGTCGTCGACGGGCTGGAGGGGGTTGACCACGCCTGGGCGTCCTGGCTCGAGCAGGACACCCACGCGGAGGGCGACGACCCCGACACCATCCTGAACGCGGTCGCGGTCGCCCTCGGCCAGGCGGTGGTCGACGCGCTGGACGGCTTCGGCTGGGTCACCGTCTTCCAGGACGGCCAGACCGACCTCGCCGTCACCGGGCTACCCGACGTGGACGCGCTGTTCTTCCCCGCCGAGATCGTGGCTCTGGAGTACCTGGCCCGCAACCCGAAGTTCCTGGCCCAGACCCGGGACCACTACGTCGCCACCATCAACGACCTGCGCACCTGAACGGCTGGGCGCGTCACACGCCCGCCTCGTCGGTCGTGGCGGTCGCCCCGACCGCCCGGGCTACGGCCCGCGCGTCGATCGCCTCAACCGTCCGGCCGCCGACCTCGACCTGGTACCGCATGCTCGACGGGATGGCGCGCACCCGTTCTCTGATGCGCTCCTCGACCCGTCGCTCGGCCCGGACGATCTCATCGGTCATCACCTTGGCCGCCGCCCTGGCCGCAGCCTGGCGCATGTTCGTCTCGCTCACGGGTCCACGCTAACGTTCTCCCCATCGCCGATGGAGCAGGGCAGGGTGGGGAGATGACGACAAAGGCTGATTTCACGCCCGACGAGTGGGAGCTGATCGTGCAGGCGCCCCGGTGGGTGGTCGCCGCAGCGAGCGCCGCCCAGCGCGACGTCGGCTACCGGACCAACCATGAGATCGAGCAGGGCTTCGTCGCGACGGCACACGGGCGCGACACCGGCAACGCCTTCACTGCCGAGGTAGCAATCGATACCCTGAAAGTCTTCGACAGCCGGACGGTCGTCACGGGCACCGAGTTCCAGGACCGTGCGGCAGGGCTCGCCGCGGCGCTGGAGAAGGTCGCGGTCGTCGATCGGCTGCTGGCCGAGAAGGCGGATACCGAGGACGCGCAGGCGTACCGCCGCTGGCTCATCGCGATCACCGATGTGGTCATCCGCGCGGCCCGAAGCCATGACATCGTCGGCTTCGGCGGCGAGCTGGTCACCCAGGCCGAGAAGGACTTCCGCGACCAGCTCGTGCTCGCCCTGCAGCACTGAGTCGCGGGTGGCTCAGCCGCTGGCGGAGTTGCGGCGATCGCGGCGCAGCAGAACCAGAACCAGCGCCGCCGCCGAGACGAGCAGCAGGCAGCCCAGCCCGCAGCAGAAGAGGGTGGCCAGCCGCCCGAGACCCAGGCTCACGCGCGGGCGCAATCGTGCAGGGTCGCGAGGACCGAACGCGCGGGTGGGGTGCTCTCGACGCCGTTCTGCACCAACGCGTAGATCGACCGCTGCGGCGTGGGTCCGGTGACCCGCACGCTGACCACGCCGTCGGGCAGGTTGCGGGCGGCGAGACCAGGCAGCACGGTGATGCCGATCCCGGCATCGACGAACGCGATCGCGGTCGGGTAGTCGTGCGCCTCCACGCGGAACGGCGGAGAGAACCCGGCCGCGTGGCACGCCTCGACCAGGTTGTTGCGACACCAGCCGCGGGCCGAGTCGTTGTCGACCCAGTCATCGGCGGCGAGCTTCGCCAGCTCGATCTCCTGGCAGTCGGCGAGCGGGTGGTGGCGGGGAAGGATCGCCACGTACGGATCGGCGAGCAGGTGATAGGCCAGCACGCCGGCACCCGGGTCGAGCCCCTCCTGCTCCACGACGACCTGGATGTCGGGGCGTTCCGCGGGCACCACCGGGACGTTGTCGCGGAGCGTGAGGCTCAACCGGATCGCCGGGAAGTCCCGCAGCAGGTTGCGCACCACGGTGGGCATCCACGCCGAGCCGGCCGAGGCGAAGTACGCCATCGAGAGGGTGCCGTGGCGTCCCGCACGCAGGTCGGCGACGAGCGTCTCGACCCCGCCCAGGCGATCCAGCACGTCGTCGATCTCGGCGGCGAGCGCGAGGCCGGCGGCAGTGGGTTGGATGCCGCGGCCGACCCGGGCGACCAGCGAGAGGCCGGTCTCCCGCTGCAGCGCGGCGAGGTGCTGGCTGACCGCCGATGGCGTGTAGCCGAGGTTCGTCGCAGCGGCGTTGACCGACCCGGTGGCCACCACGGAGCGGAAGACGCGAAGCCGGTGCACATCGAGCATCCCCAGACAATACAGCGCCACTTACGGTTCGTACAGAAACAATTGCTTGTGCTTAGGTCTGGTGCCTGCCGACACTGGCGGCATGACGACTGCGACCGTCACCACTGCCAGCCCGGCCACCGGTCCGACCAGGACGGCCCTGCCCGTGCTGGCGGCCGGGGTGACCATGCTGCTCTGGGCCTCCGCATTCATCGCGATCCGCGCCGTCGGTGAGCACTACAGCCCGGGCGCGATGGCGCTGGGCCGCCTGGCGGTCGGGTCGGTCGTGCTCAGCCTGGTCGCCGCGATCCGGCGACCGCGGATACCGCGCGGTCGCACGCTGGGTCTGCTGGTCGCGTACGGGGTTGCCTGGTTCGCGCTCTACACCGTGTCGCTCAACGCCGCCGAGCGCCACCTCGATGCCGGCACGGCCGCGCTGCTGGTCAACCTCGGACCGATTCTCATCGCCGTACTCGCCGGCGTCTATCTGCACGAGGGCTTTCCGCGCGGGCTCGTGACGGGCATCGTCATCGCCTTCGCGGGCGTGCTGACAATCACGTTCGCCACCTCGACCGGCGAGCGCGACCTGACCGGCGTCCTGCTCGCCGTCGCCTCGGCCGGGCTCTACGCGGTGGGGGTCCTGCTGCAGAAGCGGGCGCTGGCCGGCACCCAACCGCTGCCCGCCACCTGGCTCGGCTGCCTCGCTGGGGCGCTGGCCTGCCTGCCGTTCGCGCCGGCCCTGGTGTCGCAGGCGGCCCAGGCGCCCGTGAGCGCGACGCTGGGCATCGTCTACATGGGAGTGTTCCCCACCGCGACCGCGTTTCTGACCTGGACCTATGCCCTCTCGCACACCAACGCGGGCCGGCTCGCGACATCGTCCTATGTGGTCCCCGCGCTCGCGGTGCTGCTCTCCTGGCTGCTGTTGGGCGAGGTGCCCGCCCCGCTCGCCTTCGTGGGTGGCGCGCTGTGCCTGGTCGGGGTCGCGGTCTCCCGGCTGCCCGCCCGAACCCGGGTCGGGCCATCACGGCGCTGGGCGGCGTGGCGGCAGACGCTGGGCGGTCCAGCCCCGGATGTCGAAGTGGACCGGCGACCGTGGATGGCGCGGGACTGACCCGTGGCGTTTGACCCGCGCTCGAGGGCGGGCTGGCTCAGGCGTACTCGCGGTGCTCGAGCAGATCGGTCAGCGGCACCGACGGATCGGCCAGGCGCGCCAGGTCGACCGTGGCGCCCGCGTGGCCGGCCCGGACGAGCGGCTGGATCTGGTCGTCCTGCACATCCCAGATATTCGCATTCATCCCTGCGAGTACGCGCCCCTGCTGGGTCCAGAAGACGATGAACTCCGGGTCGGCGTCTGCACTGATCGCCGGCGAGCCGCGGAACACCACCCGGTCGTAGCCGCCGGGTGCCACGAAGCCCCCGTACTCCATCCCGATCAGCGGAGAGCTCGTGTACTGGTCGGAGTAGAAGTACGGCACCCAGTCGTACGGCTTGTTCTGCCCGAGCATCGACGCGGCCGCTGCCGGGCCGCCGTTGAGCGCGTTCGCCCAGTGCTCGACCCGGATCCGCTGGCGCAGCAGCGGCGACCAGAACTCCGCGACATCACCGGCCGCGTAGATGTCCGGGTCGCTCGTGCGCAGGTACTCATCGACGATGATGCCTCGCTCGACCTCCAACCCGGCCGCCTTCGCCAGCTCGACGTTCGGGGCGACGCCCACCCCGATGAGCACCAGGTCCGCGGGCACCTCCGTGCCGTCGCTGAGCACGGCGTCGGTCACCTTGCCCGCCGAGCCACCCAGTTCCCGGACACCAGCCTCGAAATGGAACGTCACGCCGTGCGCCTGGTGCAGATCGCGGTAGATGGCCGCCACCTCGTCGCCGAGCACCCGCCGCAGCGGCAGCGAGTCGACCTCGACGACCCGCACCGACGCGCCGTGCTGGCGCGCCGCGGCGGCGACCTCCAACCCGATCCAACCCGCCCCGACGATGAGCACCTGGGTACCCTCGCGCAGCCGCTCGCGCAGGTGGGTGGACTCGCCCATCGTGCGCAGGTAGGCGACACCGTCGAGCTCCCGGCCGGGAAGGTCGAGCTCGCGGACCCGGGAGCCGGTCGTCAGCAGCAGCTTGTCGTAGTGCAGCGTCCCGCCGATGTCGAGGCTGACCATGCGATCGGCGCGGTTCACCTCGGTGGCGGTCGCGCCGAGAATCAGCTCGACATCGTGGTCGGCATACCAGCCGATCTCATGGACGTACGCGTTGGCGACCTCCTCGTTGCCGAGCAGGTACCCCTTCGACAGTGGGGGCCGTTCGTAGGGTGGGTGGGTCTCCGCGCCCACGAGGACCACCCGCCCGCCGAAGCCCTCGTTGCGCAGCGCCTCCGCCGCCTTCGCCCCGGCCAGCGAGGCACCCACGATCACGAACGTACGGTCGTCGCCCATATCGAAAGCCTCGCTGATCTCGGGCCGCGGGACAACCGAACTGTCAAGATCCGTTCTCGTCGCTCGGCTCGTCCGAGACGGCCGTACCGGTGCCGGTCCGCTGTTGCGGCTGCCCCGGCAGCTGGCGCTGCCCCGCGGCCGGTCGCACCGCCGGGCCGGGCGGCACTGCCCGGGGCCGGCGCTGGGCCGGCGCGGCGTAGCGACCACCGAACCGGGAGACCATGATCTCCTTGGCCTGCTGCGGGCGGGCCCGCCAGAACACCAGGACCGCCACCGCGACCGCCGCCACGATGCCGACCGGCAGCCAGACCACCCACACGCCGGGACCGTTGCTCTGTTGCTTGACGATCTCCTCGATGGGCGGGCCCGTCGGCGGCCCCGTCGGCGCGTCGGTGGCGGCGATGGAGAGCAGGTTCGGGTCCGGCTGGCTGCGCTGGGGGCTGAAGTTGGCGGGCACGTCGGAGGTCGGCCCCGAGTACGTGAACGTGAACTGGCCGCGGACCGGCTCGCCGTCGGTCGCCACCGAGAGGAACTGCACCGTGTACTCGCCCTGCTTGGGCCAGTACGCGATCGGGACGGTGGCCGCGTACGCCGTGCGGTAGGCCCGTACCACCCACTTGCCGTCCGGCTGGTGGTACCACTCGTGGATCTCGGGGTCGATCGGCATGGTCGGCCCGTGTGACCACAGCCGGTCCACTCGCGCGCCGTCCGGCGAGGTCACCGCGAAGTACGCGTTCGACGTCGGCTTCTCCGTAAAATAGATAAGGATCGCATCGACCGGAGCGGTCACGACGGCGCCGGCCGCCGGGTCGGAGCTGACGAACTGGCCGTGCGCCTGCGCCGGCGCGCCGAGGCCGATCACGGTGGCCACGGCCGCGACCAGACCGACCGCGGCCGAGGCCAGCAGCCGACGGGGCCAGCGGCGTGCGCCGCGGTTATCAGGCGCCACGTGATCCTCCGTCCCCTCGGCGAGACCGGGTTGCTGGCGCGCCAGCGGGCCACGCGCTCGACCCGGCCGGAGCAATGTAGCAGTCACCCGGCGCGCAGGCGGGCGTGCCAGGCCAGGGCGGCCTGGTCGGTCAGGGAAGCGACCTGGTCGATCACCACCCGCAGCGCGGCGGCGGCGTCGCCGGCCTGGCGGTGCAGCGGCGCGAAGACGGGGTCGAGCGCATCCGCTCCCCGCGCCACGAGCGCGGCGACCAGCTCGCGGAGCACCTCTCGCTCGCGTTCGTAGCGCACCGCCGACCCCGCGCCCCGCATCACGTAGCGAAGAGCGATGCCCTTGAGCAGGGCGCACTGCGCGCGTGCCGTCCGGGGGACCACGAGGTCGGCGTCGTAGCGACGCGACGGTGCCGTGCCGTACCGCTGCCAAGTCGCCCGGATCGCCGCCGTGGCGAAGCGCCCGATGAGCAGGCTCGCCAGGCCCTTGAGCGCCACCAGCGCCGATGCCGAACCGTCGAACCGGGCCACCGCACGCAACGCCGGCTCCGCGAGCAGTTCCGCCAGCACCTCGCCCAGCTCGTCCGGGGTCAGGCTGGAGTACACCTCGGCGACATCCCGGCACAGCGCGGCCCGCTCGTCGGCATCCCGCATCGCCAGCGACAACTGCACGTGACCACTGATGATGCCGTCCTCCACGTCATGCACCGAGTAGGCGACGTCGTCGGCCCAGTCCATGACCTGTGCCTCGATGCTGCGTCGCGGCGCCTGGTCGACCGGCGCCGGCACGCCGTCGCGAAACCAGTCGAAGACCGGACGGTCATCGGCGTACACGCCGAACTTGCGCTCGCCGGGTCGTCGCGCCCACGGGTACTTGCACGCCGCGTCGAGGCTGGCCCGGGTGAGGTTGAGCCCCGCCGATGCGCCATCCGGGCCGACGATCTTCGCCTCCAGCCGGCTGAGCAGCCGCAGCGTCTGCGCGTTGCCCTCGAAGCCGCCGCACTCGGCGGCGACCTCATCCAGCGCCTGCTCGCCGTTGTGGCCGAACGGCGGATGGCCGAGGTCGTGCGCGAGCCCCGCGGTGTCGACGACATCCGGGTCGCAGCCCAGCACCGAGCCCATCTCCCGGGCGATCTGCGCCACCTCCAGCGAGTGGGTGAGCCGGGTGCGCAGGAATCCGGCTCCCGTCTGGGGATCGGAGTGCACCTGGGTCTTGGCCGCCAGGCGCCGGAACGCGGCGGAGTGCAGCACCCGGGCCCGGTCTCTGGCGAACGGGCCCCGCCAGTCGCCGTCGGACTCTTTGCGCTGCTCGTCGACGTAGCGCTGCGCGTCCCATTCATCGATGTCGCTCATCGTCGACCTCGCCTAGACCCGGCTCAGGTCGAGCGCGTGCCAGACCACCCCGCTGCCGACCCCGGTCGACCACCACAGGATCGCGCCGCGCCCGCCCACGTTCGCGGCGCGCTGCGCGACCAGTTGGGTCCGGCCCGTGCTCACGTCGTAGAGGCTGAGCCCCACCCCGTCGGCACGGTCGACCGCGAGCGGCACGTACCGATCGAGCAGCGTCGCGTCCCCGATGGTCGGCGTCGCCTCGGGACCGGCGACGCGGACCCGCCCGGAGCCGTCGGGATGCATGAGGTCGATACCGACCAGCCCGGCATCGCCGGCGACCGTCACCCGGCACCAGGTCGGGTCGCACGTCGCGGCCTCGCCGGCGACGGTCGTGACGTTCACACGTTTATCCGTGTCCAGGTTCTGCAGCGTCACCGGACTACCGGGACCGGCCGGCACGCTCACCGCCCACGGCGGCGTGGTGAGCAGGAACTCCCCAGTGAGCGGACGGATGCCGACCTGTCCACCGCCCACCGGCACCGAGCGCACCTGGGTGCGCGCGGGCTCGTCGGATCCCACGGACGTCCAGGTCACCCGCCCGTCGCGGATCACGACATCGGTGGCCAGGCCGGAGAAGTTCACGTCCCCGGTGTTCGTGGTGACCTGGACCGGCGACCTCGTGGACTTCAGGTTGGCCCGCCACAGCGCCGTCGTCGTCGCTGAGCCGCCGCGCGCGGTGGACTCCATCCACACGAGCGTGTCGCCGTCGACCGCGAA
The DNA here is from genome assembly GCA_036557785.1 of Micromonosporaceae bacterium. Classification (GTDB taxonomy): domain Bacteria; phylum Actinomycetota; class Actinomycetes; order Mycobacteriales; family Micromonosporaceae; genus DATBGZ01. The sequence goes on along the minus strand of DATBGZ010000082.1, from coordinate 108,662 downwards.
CCCGTTGACCTGCGCGTGGTCGGCCGCGGGACGGGAATGCAGGGCCGTGAACGACCCCGGGGCCTTCGCCATGATGACCCGTACGGCGCCATCCGTCGTGGTCGCTACCCCCACCGAGGTCGCGGGGTCGAGGAAGAGCCGCGGCTCGTAGCTGGAGCCATCGTCGAGCACGCCGGGCAGGTCGACCGTGGCTGGACCGTTCCATGAGGGCACCACGGCAACCGGCGAGTTGGTCTGATCCGGCTGGCGTTCGGGCTCACTGAGCGCCAGTGCCCACACGACCACGGCGAGCCCCGCGGTGAGCGGAACGATGCGTTGCCAGGGAACGCGTGAGCGCCGCCGCCGCACTCCGACGTGCTGATCTGACACGGGCCGAGCCTAGCCTGCGCCGACCGGTCGGCCCTGCGCTCACCACGCCCCAACACGTACCATTGCGTGCCGGCTCAGCTCAGCGCGGCGGCCCGCCCGGCCTCGAGCCGGGCCACCGGCACGCGGAACGGCGAGCACGAGACGTAGTCCAGGCCGACCTCGTCGAAGAAGTGCACCGAGTCGGGGTCTCCGCCGTGCTCACCGCAGATGCCGATCTTCAGATCCGGGCGGGCGGCGCGCCCCTCGGCGACCGAGATCCGGATCAGGCGGCCGATGCCCTCCCGATCGATGGACTCGAACGGAGACACCCCGAAGATCCCCAGCTCGAGGTACCGGGAGAAGAACGACCCCTCGACGTCGTCGCGGGAGAAGCCCCAGCCCATCTGGGTCAGGTCGTTGGTGCCGAAGGAGAAGAACTGAGCCTCCCGCGCGATCTCGCCCGACGTGAGCGCCGCCCGCGGCACCTCGATCATCGTGCCGATCGAGGCCTCGACGTCTATGCCGGTGCCGTGGGCAACCTCGTCGAGCACCCGCAGCACCTCGGCGCGTACGGTCGCGAGCTCCTGCACGGCCCCGACCAGCGGCACCATGATCTCGGGTCTCGGGTCACCGCCCTCGGACCGCACCGTCGCAGCCGCCTCAGCGACGGCCCGCACCTGCATCGCGAACAGCCCCGGGACCACCAGGCCCAGGCGGACTCCGCGCAGGCCGAGCATCGGGTTCTCCTCGTGCATGCGGCGCACCGCGGTGAGCAGCAGGCCATCCCGGCCCGGGTCCTGCCCGAGCGCTTCGGCGACGGCGACCTTCGCGGCCAGCGCATCCAGGGCCGGCAGGAACTCGTGCAGGGGAGGATCGATGAGCCTGATCGTGACGGGGAGCCCGTCCATCGCCCGCAAGATCCCGACGAAGTCCTCCCGCTGCAGCGGGAGCAGGTCGGCCAGGGCGCGACCTTGCTGCTCCGGCGTGGTGGCGAGGATCAGTCGCTCGACGATCTCACGACGGTCGCCGAGAAACATGTGCTCGGTGCGGCACAGCCCGATCCCGGCTGCGCCGAAGCGTCGGGCGCGTGCCGCGTCGTCCGGCGTGTCGGCGTTGGCCCACACGCCGAGCCGCCGCCTCCGGTCGGCATGGCTGAGGAACCTGTGCACGGCGGCCACCACCGGGTCCGCGTCGGCCCCGAGCTCGCCCTCGAAGTAGCGCACCACCGTCGGGGCCCGCACCGGCAGCTCGCCCGCGTAGACCTTGCCGCTGGTTCCGTCGATCGAGATCAGCTCCCCCTCCGCGACGACCAGACCGTCCACTGTGAACGAGCGCTTGTGGTAGTCGACGTCGATCGCCTCGGCACCGCAGACGCAGGTCTTGCCCATGCCTCGGGCGACCACGGCGGCGTGTGACGTCTTGCCGCCCCGTGAGGTGAGGATCCCTTGCGCCGCAAGCATTCCCGGCAAGTCGTCGGGGTTGGTCTCCCGGCGGACCAGGATCACCCGCTCACCGCCCGCCGCGACGTGCGCGGCTCGCTCAGAGTCGAAGACCGCACGCCCGACCGCGGCGCCGGGGGACGCGGCGACGCCGCGCGCGATCGGCGACGGGTCCCCCCGCAGGTCAAAGGTGGGGAACATGAGCTGGGCGAGCTGCTGCCCCGTCACCCGCCGCAGGCCCTCATCGGCATCGATGAGCCCCTCGTCCACGAGCTGGGCCGCGATGACGAACGCCGCGGCCGGTGTGCGCTTGCCCACGCGGGTCTGCAGCATCCAGAGCTTGCCGTGCTCGATCGTGAACTCGATGTCGCACAGGTCCTTGTAGTGCTTCTCCAATGTGGACATGATCTGCAGCAGCTCGGCAAAACTCGCCGGGTCCAGGTGCGCCAGGTCCTGCAAGGGCACCGTGTTGCGGATCCCGGCGACGACGTCCTCGCCCTGTGCGTTGGCCAGGTAGTCGCCGTAGACCCCCTGCGCTCCGCTGGCGGGATCCCGGGTGAACGCCACGCCCGTGCCGGAGTCCGGGCCGAGGTTGCCAAAGACCATCGCCATCACGTTGACCGCGGTGCCGAGGTCGACCGGAATATGCTCCTGGCGCCGGTAGACGACCGCTCGCGGGGCGTTCCACGACTGGAAGACCGCCTCGATCGCGCGGCTGAGCTGCTCGCGGGGATCCTGCGGGAACTCTGATCCGGTGTGCCCGGCGAAGATCTCCTTGAAGCGCGTCACGAGCGAGCGCAGGTCGCCGGCGTCGAGCCCCAGGTCGCTGTCCGTGCCCTTGGCCCGCTTCGCCTCGTCCAGCGCCTCTTCGAACGCCTCGTCCGGCACCTGGCTGACGGTCTTGCCGAACATGTGGATCAGCCGCCGATAGGAGTCCCAGGCGAACCTGTCGTTTCCGTTGGCCTGCCGGGCAAGTGCGTGCACGCTACGGTCGTTGAGGCCGACATTGAGGACCGTCTCCATCATGCCTGGCATGGAGAACTTCGCGCCTGAGCGGACTGAGACGAGCAGCGGATCGTCCGGGTCGCCCAGCCGGCGGCCCATGGTCGCTTCCAGCCGGGCCAGATGGTCGGCCACCTCACCGTCCAGTTCGGAGGGTGTGGAGCCCGTGGCGAGGTAGGTCCGGCACGCCTCTGTGGTGATCGTGAAACCGGGTGGCACCGGCAGACCGAGGTTGGTCATCTCGGCAAGGTTGGCTCCCTTGCCACCCAACAGGTCCTTCAGGTCCTTGTTGCCCTCGGCGAAGCCATAGACGTACTTGCGAGCCTTGGTGGCCGCCAGTCGCGCACGCTCCCGTGTTGCCAGCTGCGTCACGTTCGCCTCCTTGCGCCCGTGCCCTTCCTGCCCGTGACTCGCACGACAGCGAGCCCGACGTTCCGGACGCCCCCGCCGCCCGCAGCCCCGCGATGTACGCGTCACCGTACGGCTACAGACCGTACAAGTTCAACGGAAACCCGCCCACAGTGCGCGGATGGGTCGTTGGGAGCGTTTCCACCGTCACGATCGAGCAGGACGACGCTTTCCTCCAGTGCCCATGGACCCGCGGGGCTCGGGTCGTTCGGGCACGGTCGAGGACCCCGCGGGGGCGTCTCAGGCGGCCGCGCGCAGGGAGGCTTCGATGTCGCGTCGCAGGGCGGCCGGGTCGACTCCGGCGTCGGCCAGGATCCGGGCGGCGAGGCCCTGCCCCTCACGAATCAGGCCGAGGAGCAGGTGCTCGGTGCCGATGGTGGTGTGCCGCAGCCGGATCGCCTCGCGCAACGCCAGCTCGAGCACCTTCTTCGACCGTGGGCTGAACGGGCCGCCGGCCCTGCGGCCGAAGCGACCGGCGCGAGGCGGTTCGAGGTCGAACGCGCCGGGGCCGAACGATTCCTCGATCTTCGCCCGCACGGCATGGATGTCGATGCCGATGCGCCCGACCGCGGCGGCATCCTCGTCGCTGATCACCCCGGGCGTTCCGACCAGCCGGGCGATGGCGGCTCGCACGCCGGCTGGTGTCATGCCGGCATCGCGCAGGATCGGGCCGGCGCCGCCGTCGGTCTCGGTGAGGGCCAGCAGCAGGTGCTCGGTGCCCACGTTGCGGTGACCAAGTTCTCGCGCCCGCGCCTTCGCGTCGACGACGGCGGTTCGCGCGGGCCGGGTGAAGCGCTCGAACATCAGCGGCTCCGTCCGTGCTGGTCCGGCCAGCGGCCGGAATGCTTCTTGTGTACGGCCTGCTTGCTCACGCCGAGCGCGTCCGCGATCTCCTGCCAGGACCAGCCCTGCCGCCGCGCGTTGCCCACCTGGAGTACCTCCAGGGTCTCCACCAGCCGGCGCAGCGCCACCACCGCGCGCAGGCCCTCGCGGACATCGGCGCCGCTCGCTGCCTCGGCCAGATCCGTCGCCTCGGTCATGCCGGCTCCTCCGCGGGAGGGATTGCGTCGTCGGTCATGCCGGCTCCTGCGGGAGGGATTGCGTCGTCGGTCATGCCGTCAACCATAGTTGACGGCTCGGCTGCCGTCAACCTTTGTTGACAGACCGTTACGGACGTGGCGGGCTCAGCCGCCCGACTCATCCAGCTCCGCGTCGACGGGAACGCGCTCGTCATCGGGGCAGGCGAGCCAACCCTCGGGCAGATGGACCTTGCCCGCGGCGTTGACGCGGCCGCGGGGCTGGCCCAGGATCTCCACCGGGAACGCGGCGTCGGGGTCGAGCTTGCCGAGCAGATTGTCCAGTTCGGACAGTGAGGAGACCATCGCGAGCGATTGGCGCAGCTGCGCGCCGACCGGGAATCCCTTGAGGTACCAGGCAACGTGCTTACGGAAGTCCGTGCACCCGTCCCGCTCGCCACCGAGCCACTCGGCGAGCAGCTCAGCGTGTCGGCGCATCACCAGCACCACCTCGCCGAGCGTGGGCAGCCGCGGGCGCACCGTGGCGGAACCGAACGCCGCGGCGAGATCCGCGAAGAGCCAGGGCCGGCCGAGGCAGCCCCGGCCGACGACGACGCCGTCGCATCCCGTCTGCCGCATCATCCGCAGCGCGTCGGCGGCCTCCCAGATGTCGCCATTGCCGAGCACGGGGATCTGCAGGGCCTGCTTCAGCGTCGCGACCGCGGCCCAGTCCGCCGCGCCGGAGTAGCGCTGGGCCGCGGTCCGGGCGTGCAGCGCCACCGCCGCCACGCCCGCATCCTGCGCCGCGAGCGCCGCGTCCACATAGGTTAGATGGGCATCGTCGATGCCCTTGCGCATCTTCACGGTCACCGGTACCGCGCCCTGCGCGGCGTGCACGGCCGCCGAGACGATGCGGGCGAAGAGCCGCCGGCGCCACGGCAGTGCCGCGCCACCGCCCTTGCGGGTGACCTTCGGCACCGGGCAGCCGAAGTTCATGTCGATGTGGTCGGCGAGATCCTCGGCCACGATCATCCGTACCGCTGCCGCGACCGTGGTCGGGTCCACGCCGTAGAGCTGGAGGCTGCGCGGCCGCTCCCCGTCGGCGAAGGCGAGCATGCGCAGCGTCTTCGGGTTGCGCTCGACGAGTGCCCGCGTGGTCACCATCTCGCACACGAAGAGCCCGCCGCCCTGCTCGCGGCACAGGCGCCGGAACGCCACATTGGTGATGCCCGCCATCGGTGCCAGCACGACCGGGGGCGCCACGACGTACCGGCCCAGCCGCAGCATCGCCGTCACCGCCGCACCGCCTTCCCCAGCCGAGGCCCCGATGGCGGAGGCCGGCCGGTCCGCCGAGGCGAGCATGACACACGAGGCGGTGGCCGGGGCGATCGCGACGAATGCCTCAGCGCGCCCGCTTGGCTAGGATGAGGCGTTCGAACCGCTCCGGCGCACCCGGAGGCGGGCACCCTGAGACCGAGGAGGAGAGCACCGCCGTGGGAGCACCGACGCACCCCGACCCGTTCTGCGCGATGGCGCGCGGCGAGTTGCCCCCGGAGATCGGCCCCCGCCGGTTGGTCTGCGTCTTCGTGACACCGGTGACCGAGTTCCTGCTCCACTTCGGCCGTGACCTCGGTTACGAAACGATCATGATGGACCCGGACTCGGGGCGGCTCGCCTGGGCCGAGTGGCGGTACGCCGACTCCGTCTACTCGGTGCCGACCGAGGACTGGGTGGACCGGACCACCGACGTGGTCTTCACCGACCACGACCGCGAGGAACTCGGCCCGACGCTGGAGTCGTTCCTGCGCCTGCCCGCCCGCTACATCGGGGTCATGGGCAGCGCACACCACGCGGCCCCCCACGTCGAGGCGCTGCGCAAGCTCGGTGTCCCCGACGAGGTGATCGGCCGGATCCGCCGGCCGCTCGGGCTCAACATCGGCTCGCACTCGCCGGCCGAGATCGCCATATCCACACTCGCCGGCCTGATCGCCGACCGCAACCGCCGGCCCGGGGGGTTCCAGTTCTGAAGGAAGGGCACCTTGCTAACGCCCAGGGTCGTGCAAGGGTCCCTTCTTAACATAGGCGGGCGTGACTGTAACGTATCCACAGCCCCCTGAGTTATCCACAGATCTTGGTCGCGGAGCACCGCGGCGGCACGCAGCAGGCACCCTGTCTGGATGCGAGTCACGAATCTGCGACCGACGCTCGGCGCCACGCTCGACCGCCAGCACGACGTCCTGTCGCGCGGGCAGCTGCTGGCGGCCGGCGTGGACGACATGACCATCCATCGTTATGCGCGGATGGGGCGCTGGCTGCGACTGCTGCCCGGCATCTACCTCGTCGAACCGACCGTGGTCGGCACGGAACACAAACGCATCGCGGTCGCGCTCTACGCCGGCGAGCAGGCACAGCTGACCGGACTCACCGTGCTGCACTGGTACGGATTTCGTTACGCAGCCGCGACTGACAAGATCCACGTCCTCGTACCGCACACCACCCGGCGTCGCTCAACCGGCTTCGCCGTTGTCCAGCGAGCCCTCGCGCTCGACCCGGCCGCCCGCGACGGCGGTCTCTACTGGGTCACGTCTCCCGCGCGGGCGGTGGTCGACGCGTGCCGCATGCTGACACAGCTGCGTGATGTACGGGCGATTGTGGCCGAGGCGGTCCATTCGGCGCACACGTCAGCGACGTCCATCGATGCCGAGATCCGCCGCGCAGTGCGCAGCCGTACGGGTCTGGTTCGGCGGGCCCTCACCGAGGTGACCGGCGGCATCCGGTCCGCCCCGGAGGCGGAACTGCTCGACCTCACGGCGCGAAGCTCCGTGCTCTCCGGGATGCTGTGGAACCCCACCCTGACGACGCTGGATGGCCGGCCGCTACCGACGCCCGACGGGTGGATACCGGAGGTCGGGATCGCGCTCGAGGTGGACTCCGCCGAACACCACTCCGATTCCGGCGACGGTTGGCGGCGGACGCTTGAGCGGCACAACGAGTTGAGCAAGTACGGCGTCGAGGTCCTGCATTTCACGCCCAGCGAGATCCGCGCCTTCCCGCGACGGGTGCTCACCACCATCGAGGAGGCGTACCGGAGCCGGCTCGCCTCCACCGCTCGCGCACTGGTGATCACCGTCGATGTTAAGAAGGGCACCTTCCTAGACGCTCAGCGTTAGCAAGGTGCCCTTCCTTGCTCAGCAGAGGGGCAGGCGCTCGCTGAGGTAGGCCTCGACGGTGGCGAGCGGGATGCGTTCCTGAGCCATGGTGTCGCGATCCCGTACGGTCACGGCATCGTCGGTGAGCGTGTCGAAGTCCACGGTGACACAGAACGGCGTACCGATCTCGTCCTGACGCCGGTAACGCCGGCCGATCGCCTGCGCGTCGTCGAACTCCACGATCCACCGCTTGCGCAGCCGGGCCGCGAGCTCCTTCGCCTTGGGCGAGAGCTGCTCGTTGCGGGAGAGCGGGAGCACGGCCACCTTCACCGGCGCGAGTCGCGGGTCGAAGCGCAGGACCGTGCGCTTCTCCAGGGCGCCCTTGGCATTGGGCGCCTCGTCCTCGTCGTACGCGTCGAGCAGGAAGGCGAGCACGCAGCGGGTCAGGCCGGCCGCGGGTTCGATGACGAAGGGCACCCAGCGCTCCGAGCGCGTGGGGTCGAAGTACGACAGGTCGACGCCCGAGTGCTTGCCATGCGTCGAGAGGTCGAAATCCGTACGGTTGGCGATGCCCTCGAGCTCGGAGAACTCACTGCCACCGAACTGGAACCGGTACTCGATGTCGACGGTCCGCTTGCTGTAGTGGGACAGCTTCTCTTTCGGGTGCTCGTAGTAGCGCAGGTTCTCCGCCTTCAGGCCCAGGTCGAGGTACCAGTCCCAGCGATGTTGCAGCCAGTACTCGTGCCACTGCTCGTCGGTGCCCGGTTCGACGAAGAACTCCATCTCCATCTGCTCGAACTCGCGGGTGCGGAAGATGAAGTTACCTGGGGTGATCTCGTTGCGGAAGCTCTTGCCGACCTGTGCGATGCCGAAGGGCGGCTTCTTGCGGGCCGAGGTCTCCACGTTGCGGTAGTTGACGAAGATGCCCTGGGCGGTCTCCGGCCTCAAGTAGTGCAGGCCCTCCTCGCTCTCCACCGGGCCCAGGAAGGTCTTCATCAGGCCGTTGAACATGCGCGGCTCGCTGAAGGTGCCCTTGTTGCCGCAGTTGGGGCAGTTCAGCTCCTGCAGCGACGCCGGCGGCTTGCCGTGCCTGGCCTCGTACGCCTCCTCCAGGTGGTCGGCTCGGAAGCGCTTGTGGCAGAAGGCGCACTCGGTCAACGGATCGACAAACGCCTCGAGGTGGCCGGATGCGGCCCACACCTCTTTGGCGAGGATCACGGCGGAGTCGAGGCCGACGATGTCGTCGCGCTCCTGAACCATCGAGCGCCACCACGCTCGGCGGATGTTCTCCTTCAGCTCCACGCCGAGCGGACCGTAGTCCCAGGCCGAGCGGCTGCCCCCGTAGATCTCACTGGAGGCGAAGACGAAGCCCCGGCGCTTGGCGAGGCTGACGATGGACTCGATGCGGTCGGCGGCCATGGTGTGGTCCCTTTCGGTTGGTCCGCCGGCTGGCTGTCGGCGGGAATACTGGCTGTCGGCGGTTGCGATGGTGATCGTGCGGGAACGCCACGAGGTTTCGCAACGAGGTTAGCCGGACTCTCCGCAGACCTCGAGGTTGCCGGTCTGGGGATTCTGGAACATCACGTACCGCACCGACTTCTCGGTGTCGTTGGAGTACTCGAGCGTGGCCGGCACAACCAGGTCCCCATTGTCGTCCAGGACAGTCGCACCGACATGGAAGCCGGTGACCCGGGGCTCGCTGTTCTGCTGCATGAACTGCGCGTACGGCGTGGTCGCCTGGACTCTGTCGCAGAGCAGGCCGTACGCCTGTCCGTAGTCCTGGTCGTACAGCGCGGTCAGGTACGCCTCCACGCTCGTGTGGGCCTCGTCCCGCACCACCTGGTAGATCAGCACGCCCACCCCGATGATGCCGGCGATCCCGGCGACGCAGAGCAGGACCGCGGCCCCGGCCCAGAGCCCGCCCGCGATCCAGCGCCGTCGGCTGGTTCCATCGGTGGGCGGGGCGACGAAGGGCGGTTGCACGCCGGGCCCCGGCGGTGGCGGCGGCACCGGGGGCCCATAGGGTGTCGGTGCGGCAGGCGGCGGACCCCAGGGCGCGCTACCGGTCAAGGCCATGGCGTGATGCTATCGAGCGGGCGGTACGCCGAGGGCTTCAGGCCGTTACGGTGATCGAAAAGCCCACGCCCGGGACGAGGAGAGCATGCGCGACCAGCCCGATCCGCTGCACCGGCTCACCCGACTGAACCGGGGCGCCGTCCTCCTGGGCACGCTCGTGATCGGCCTCGCCGGGCTGTTCCTGCCCGGGATCTGGGGCGCCGCTCTGCTCTACCTCATCGTGGCGGCGCTGGCCGCCCTGCTCGCCCGGACCTGGGCCGTGACCTCGCCGCCGGTACGGCTGTTGCGCCTGGTCATCCTCGCCGGCCTCGCCGTGATCGCCACCCTCAAGCTCACCTGAGGCCCGCCGGACCGCGCGTCAGAGCGACGGCAGGGGCGGCAGGACGCGACTGCGCTCGTACGCGGTCACCTGGTCGATGCGGCGCTGGTGGCGGACCTCGCCGGAGAAGGGCGTATCGAGGAAGGCGACTGTGATCACCCAGGCCTCGTCGGCGGAGTGCTGGCGAGCGCCGATCGCCAGCACGTTGGCGTCGTTGTGCTGGCGCGCCAGACGCGCGGTCACGTCGCTCCAGGCCAGGGCGGCCCGGATGCCGGGTACCTTGTTGGCCGCGATCTGCTCGCCATTGCCGGAGCCGCCCAGGACGATGCCGAGGCTGCCCTCATCCGCCACGACCCGGGCGGCGGTGTGCAGGCAGAAGGGCGGGTAGTCGTCGTCGGGGTCGAGCGCGGCCGGCCCGATGTCGACCGGGTCGTCGCCACGTTCGGCGAGGCGTCCCATGAGGAACTGCTTCAGCTCGAGCCCGGCGTGGTCCGAGCCCAGGTATACCCGCATGGCGTGCAGTGTCGCAGCACCGTCGCGTCGGTGTTAGGAAGGGCACCCTCCTGTCCACCAGGCGTCAGGAAGGTGCCCTTCCTGTCCCGGCCTCGGCACCGAGGTCCGCGAGGACCAGGCCACCCCTCGCCTTGGGGGTGAACCACGTGCTCTTGCGCGGCATCCGCTGCCGGGCCAGGTTCACCGCGACGAACTGCTCCACGGTCACCGGCGCGATCAGGATCGCCAGCTCGGCCCGCCCGTCAGCGACCTCGCGGTCGAGCCACTCCGGCGGGTAGTCCCCGCCGACATAGACGATCCGCTTGTCGCCCGGCTCCAGCCCCATCGCCTCCGCGAGCACCAGTCGCTCCACGACGCTGTGGTCCATCGCGTCGACGACACTCGCCGCGGCCGCGGGGGTGGGCAGCCGTACGGCGTACGCGTGGTTCTGCCCGGACGCGCTGACCGCGGCGAGGATCACCGTGCCTGGCCGCGGGATCTCGACCCTCTCGGCGGCGACGACCGTCGCGCCGGCCTCCCGCAGCCGCTCCAGCACGGCGGGCAGCGGGACCGGCGTGTGCGTGACGAGGCGGTGGTAGGGCTGGATCGCCACCGACGCGGGTGTGGTGACGACCGCCAGGAACCGCCTCAGCCCCCCGATCTGGGCCGCCAGGCTGCGGTGGTTGCCGTCGGCCACGACCAGCTCGCCGCGCCCGGCGAGTTCGGCGAGCCCTGCCGCGGCCGGGTCGGCGGCGGGCAGCGGCCAGATCGCGTGCTCTCGCCCCACATGATCGATATCGGTCACCGCCGGTGAGCCGGCGGAGTCGACCAACGCCCGCAACCGCTCGTGCAGCTCGGCGCCGGACCGGGTCTGCAGCAGCAGCACGGGCGACAGAAGGTGCCGTGTCGCCTCGGCAAGCGCCACGCGCTCGCGAACCTTTTCGAGGAACACGTCCTCGTTGCGGATCACCCGACCGGGCTCCTCAGCAGAGGTCGAGATCTGATCGGTATCGACCATCGCGAAGAGGCCGTACGCGGGCCGATCCGGCTGCCCCGGCGCGGTGATGCGGTAGAGCACCAGCACCTCGTCGGCCGGCAGGTAGCTGCCGTCGCTGCGCTGCGCCCGCAGCCGGGCGGCGGCGTCGGGCAGGCAGGACGCGAAGGTGCGCCCGGTGCTGTCCGGGACCCGGTGGGGCATCTCGATCGCCAGGGCACTGCGCGGGTTCTCCGCGATGATCTGGGTGATCTCAGCGTCGTCGGCGAACTCGTCGTAGTTGCGAGCGCCCGTCCCGCCGCCCGACAGCCAGGCCCGGGCGATGGGGTGCACCACGACAGAGCTCATGTCCGGCAACCTACCGGGTGTTCAGCTGAAGACCGGGCCCCGGTCGCGGGTCCGCTTGAGCTCGTAGAAGCCGTCCGTCCCGGCGACCGCGAGCACGCCGTCCCAGAGCCGGCCGGCCGCCGAGCCGCGCGGGATCGGCGTGACGACCGGCCCGAAGAAGGCGATCGGGTCGCCCTCGGGCCGGGGTACATGGATCACCGGGGTGCCGACATCCTGGCCCACCGGTGCCATCCCGGCTTCGTGGCTGGCCCGCAGCCGGGCGTCGTGCTGCGCGGCGCCGGCCGCGTCCGCGAGCGCCGGGCTGAGCCCCAGTTCGGTGAGCGCGCCGAGAATCATGTCGCGGCCCAGCCCCGTCTTGGCGAGATGGATCCGGGTTCCCATGGCGCTGTAGAGGGGCCGGACCACGCCCGGGCCGTACATCGACTCCGCGGCGATGAGCACCCGCACGGGTCCCCACGCGTCGGTCATCCGGCGGCGGTACTCCTCGGAGATGTCCCGGTTCTCGTTCAGCACCGCGAGGCTCATGACGTGGAAGTTCACGCGAACGTCGCGGACCCGCTCCACCTCGAGCAGCCACCGTGATGTGATCCACGCCCATGGGCAGGCTGGGTCGACCCACAAGTGCACATCGGTCATGATCGCTCTCCGCATACGGCTGGCCGGGGCCCACACTCCTTACAGAGCATGCACCCGCGACACGGGCTCGGGCCAACGGGACGGGTTGTCGGCGCACCGCCGGTCTGTCGTGACAGACTCGACCCATCCCGCCTACCGTGCGGGTCCCCCCGCGCCGGCGACACCGGCGCCACCACAACCGATGGAGATGCCCCGTGGGAGTGCGCAACCTCAGCCAGGTGGAGGCGGCCGAGCGGGCCCGTCTGCTCGACGTGACGGCGTACGACATCACCGTGGATCTCACCGATGGCACGGGTGGTCCGGGAGAGGGCACGTTCCGCTCCATCACGCAGGTGCGCTTCACCGCGAGCGAGCCGGGCGCGACGACATTCCTGGAGGCGGCGGCCGACCGGCTCCGGCGGGTGACGCTCAACGGCGAACAGATCGATACGTCGGGCTGGGCGGCCGAGAAGGGGCTGTCGATTCCTGCCCTGGCGGCCGAGAACGTGCTCGTGGTCGACGGTGACTTCCCCTACTCCAGTTCCGGGCAGGGCCTGCACCGCAGCCTGGATCCGGTGGACAAAGAGGTCTACCTCTACAGCCAGTTCGAGACCGCGGATGCCCAGCGCGTCTTCGCCTGCTTCGACCAGCCGGACCTCAAGAGTGTCTTCACCTGGCACGTGACCGTTCCGGCGCACTGGCGCGTGGTCTCCAACGCCCCCATCGCCGGCACGGAGAAGACCGCCGAGGGTGCGCTGGTCGTCCACTTCGAACAGTCGGCGCGGATGAGCAGCTACATCACCGCGGTCTGCGCCGGGCCGTACCACGAGGTGCGGGACCGCCATGATGGCATCGACCTCGGGCTCTACGTGCGGCAGTCGATGAAGCAGTACCTGGAGCCGGATGACCTGTTCCTCATCACGAAACAGGGGTTCGACTTCTACCAGGCGAAGTTCGGCGTGCGGTACCCCCTGCCCAAGTACGACCAGGTCTGGGTGCCCGACTTCAACGCCGGCGCGATGGAGAACTTCGGCTGCGTCACCCATGCGGAGGCGCACTACATCTTCCGCTCCCAGGTCACCGACTTTGAGTACGAGCAACGCGCCAATGTGATCCTGCACGAGATGGCTCACATGTGGTTCGGCGACCTGGTCACCATGCGGTGGTGGGACGACCTGTGGCTCAACGAGTCGTTCGCGGAGTGGGCCTCCCACTGGTGCAACACCGAGGCCACCCGGTTCTCCGACGCGTGGACCACCTTCCTGTCGGTCCGCAAGACCTGGGGCTACCGGCAGGACCAGCTCTCCTCGACGCACCCCGTCTACTGCGAGATGCCCGACGTCGACGCGGTCGAGGTGAACTTCGACGGGATCACGTACGCCAAGGGCGCGTCGGTCATCAAGCAGTTGGTCGCCTACGTCGGCATCGATGCCTTCCTCACCGGGCTCAACGCGTACTTCACCGCCCACGCGTGGGGCAACGCGACCTTCCACGACCTGCTCTCCGCGCTGGAAGCCGCCTCCGGCCGACCCCTGCACGGCTTCGCTGACCAGTGGCTGCGCACCGCCCAGGTCAACACCATCCGGCCCGCCATCACGGTCGGCGAGGACGGGCGGTATACCCGCGTCGCGGTGGCCCAGGAGGCGCCCCCGGAGCACCCGACGCTGCGCACCCACCGCATCGGGATCGGCCTCTACGACCTGCGCGGCGAGGCGCTCGTCCGGCGTGAACGGCACGAGGTCGATATCACCGGCGCGCTCACACCCATCGACGTGCTCACCGGCGTCGAGGCCGCCGACGTCCTACTGCTCAACGACGACGACCTCTCCTACACCAAGCTCCGCCTCGACCCGGCCTCACTGTCCACAGTGGTCGACCACATCGCGGGGCTGGACTCCTCGCTGGCCCGGGGACTGGTCTGGGCGGCGGCGTGGGACATGACGCGCGACGCCGAGATGGCCACCCGCGACTACGCGGCCCTGGTGGCCGCCGGGCTGGCCCACGAGACGGACATCAACCTCGTCACCGGCACGCTGCGGCAGGTGCAGACCGCGCTCGGCCTCTACGCGGACCCGGCCTGGGCACCGATCGGCTGGGCGCTGCTGGCCGACACCGCCCGGACCGCGCTCGCCGCGGCCGCGCCGGGCAGCGGGTTCCAGCTCGCCTGGGCTCGGGCGCTGGCCGCCTCAGCCCGACGCCCCGCGGATCTCGACCTGCTCCGGGGCTGGCTGTCGGGCACGGGTGTGCCCGACGGTCTCGCGATCGACACCGACCTGCGCTGGTCGCTGCTGTCGGCCCTGGTCGCGCACGGCGCCGCCACGCCGGCCGAGATCGACGCCGAGCTCGACCGCGACCGCACCGCCGGTGGCGAGCGGGCCGCCGCGCTGGCGCACGCCCTCGTTCCCACCGCGGAGTCGAAGGCGGAGACCTGGCGGCGCCTGGTCAGTGACGAGAAGCTGCCGAACTGGCTGCAGCGGTCGCTGCTGCAGGGCTTCCATCACCCGTCCCAGACCGACCTCACGCGTCCTTACTGCGACAAGTTCTTCGATGTCGTGGACGAGATCTGGGCGAAGCGTGACAGCGAGCCGGCGCAGGAGTTCGTGGCGTACGCCTACCCGTCGGCACATGTCGAACCGGCGACGGTGGAGCTCAGCGACGCCTGGCTGGCCGGGCAGGGGCATCCCTCGCCGCTGCGCCGGCTCGTGGCGGAGGGCAGGGACGGCGTGGTCCGGGCGATCGCCGCTCGGGCCAAGGACGCGGCCTCGGCGCACTGATCGCCCGGGTCCGGCCCGCCCGGGTCAGCGTGCGACGGGGGCGCGGCCGGCGTGGTCGGCGAGCTGGGCGATGCCGGCGACGATCCCGCCGCCGAGGTCGCCACCGGCGAACGCGGCCGACATCGACATCGCGGCGAGCTTGGCGTCCCGGTCGAAGAGCCTGCGGCGTGCCCGCGATCCCGTCACGATCTCAAGCACCCGCTCGTTTGGCGAGATCGCCATGAGCACGCTGACGTCGGGGTCGGGCAGGCGGCCGTGCAGGAGCTCGGCGGTCTCGCGCGGGTTCGGCCCCAGCTCTCCGATGTAGACACTGAAGACAAACCCCGTGGTGGCGTCGGCCAGCCGCAGCGCCTCATCGATGCGCAGCAGGGCGCGGACCGAGAGTGGCCCGTCGACCACCTCGGGATTGCCCTTGGGGTTCGCGCTCTGTGGCGCGGCCGGTGGGGCTGATGGGCTCTGCGTGGCCCCCAGGCGCTCGACCGACGAGGACGTCACCTCACCAGCGATCACTGGCTCCTCCGGTCTCCCGCGGGCGCGTGAGCCGCCCGGCCAGCGAACCGCTGGTCAGCGCCCGGGCGATGCCGGCACGCGACTGCTCCTCCGGTGCGGAGAGAAACCAGACCGGCATGAATGTGAACGGCCGTCCCGGGCGGTAACGCTTGCTGCGACGCGAACCGCCCGCGAAGACGAACGCCGCCAGCACCAACGCGAACGCCGCCGCGATCGCGATCAGGATTACCAGCAACCGCACGTAACTGCCGGGCAACGCCCCTCCTGTTGTTCGGGCACCAATAGGCGGGTTCACCGTACCGCCGTGCGGCCGCGGCGCTGTACCCGGGTCCCTGGTCGTCGGCGCGCTCGCGTCATCCAACAGAGTGGATTTACGGGGGATCGGGCGCCGGCCAGGAGCACGATCGGAGTCGGACGCGCACCGCCGAGACGCGCATCGTCGAACGTTGGGAGCCGACCATGCGGTTCGTCCGCGTACCCCGAGCGGGCGTTCGAGCCCTGCTGCTCATGATCGCCCTGCTATTCGGATCCACCGCCTGTGCCCAGGCCTCCGCGAACTCGGCCGGGGTCTGGGTGCGAGTGAGCCCCACCACGGTGACCGCTGGCAACCAGACACAGATCCAGGCGAGCTGCGGCGAGAACGCGAACGCCGCCACCGTGCAGTCGCCCGCGTTCGGCACCGTCGCGCTTCAGCCGGTCAACGGCGTGCTCGGCGCCATGGTCACGATCCCCGCGAGCACCCCTCGCGGCACCTTCGACGTACGCCTGGACTGCCGCACCGGTTCCCACGCGGTCACCACGCTCACGGTCCTCAATACGGCCAAGGTGCCAAGCCAGGGCCAGACCATGCGGGGTCCCGGCACGGGCGGCGGCTTTCTCGCCAACGGCGGTGGCGAACCGGCCAATCGCACTCCGATGATCTGGCTCGGCGCGGGGCTGGCCTGCCTGCTCGTGGCCGCTGCCGTCATGCTGCGGACGAAGCGGCCGCTGGTCGCCGCCCGGATCGGCAGTCTCGTCCGCCGCACCGGTCCCGTGCGGGGGCCAACGCAGACCGTACGGCCGGTGCCTACGGCACGAACCCGGATGCCTCGGCGCCGCACGGGCGCGGGGAGTCGTTAGCGTGGTGCTCGGCACCCGCGGCCCCCGTGGTCGGCCCGTCGCCGCGGGCTCGGGCCGGCAACGCACCATGGCACCGCTCGTCGCGGCCCTGGTCGTTGTCGGGGTCTTCGCCTCGGCCGTCGGCGCGGCTCGGGCGCTCGGCATCCCGCTGCCGAGCCTCTCGTTGGCCTGGCAGGGCTCGCCCGGTGCGGGGATGCGCCCATCGATGCCGGTGCGAGTGTCGATAAGCTCCATCGGTGTCCGGGCGGACGTCGTCGAGGTCGGGCGCGCCGCCGACGGAAGCATCGCGCCGCCGGTCGAGGATCCTGCCACGACCGTGGGATGGTTCGGCCTCGGGCCGACGCCGGGCGAGCCCGGCATTGCGGTCCTGCTCGGCCATGTGGACACCCACGACCGGGCCGCTGTCTTCTCCCGATTGCACGAGCTCGGGGCGGGCAAGGTCGTCGAGGTGACCCGCAAGGATCGGCGCGTCGCGACCTTCACGGTCGACTCGGTGGAGACGTTCCCGAAGACCAACTTCCCCGCCGACCGGGTGCTGGTGCACGACGACGTGCCGCGCCTGGTGCTGGTGACGTGCGGCGGGCCGTGGATGGGCGGCACGACGGGGTACGCCGACAACGTGATCGTCTTCGCCCACCTGAGGTGACGAGAGCCCGGCGGGTCGCCGCGCAACGCCGAGGGCCGTGCGCGATCAGCCGGTGAGGTCGAGCCACTCGGCCCAGCGCGGGTCGGGGGCCCGGTGGCCGAGAACCCGCCAGGCGATGCCCCGGGGTGCGGCAGGCACCACCTGCAGACGCCAACCGAGTTCGGCTGGCGTTCTGTCCCCTTTGGTGTGGTTGCACCGTGCGCAGGCGGCGACCACGTTCTCCCACTGGTGCTCCCCGCCCCGGCTTCGGGGCAGGACGTGGTCGATCGTCTCGGCCGTACCCCGGCAGTAGGCGCACCGGCCGCCGTCCCGGGCGAAGATCGCGCGCCGGGAGAGGCCGACGTACGGCCGGTAGGGCACCCGGACGAAGTGCGTCAGGCGCACCACCAGCGGTACCGGCATCGCGGTTCGCTCGCTGTGCAGCACCCCGCCGCCGTCGGCAATGCAGATCGCCTTCGCGGAGAGGACCAGAATCGTGGCCCGACGGACCGACACGACACCCAGCGGCTCGTACGTCGCGTTGAGGACAAGCGCGGACGAGTGTGCCAGGGGTCGTATGTCAGGCATCGTTGGGCGCTCCACGCTCATCGGGTGTGATCGGTCGTGAGAACCATCGTCCACGACAAACCGCGCGCAGGCGAGCCCCGTACGGTAAAGCTGGGGTGACACTATCGCCGCCGTCTCGCACGAACTGCCGGACGCGGTGTCCGTCACCACGTTTCGCGTCGCCGGGCGCGGTGCGGTATTCAAGTGCCGTGCCCCAGATCTCGCAAGCCTGCCTCGACGCGCCGGTATGCAACTGGTTGGCCCGGACCACAGGCGTGAGCTGGGCCGACAGCGGCTACCTGGCCGTCACGACCCTGGTTCGCGTGGCGCTGATCGTGGCGGGCGCCATCGTGCTGCGCGCCCTGGTCCACCGCCTGGTCCGGCGCATGATCGCCCGGGTCACGAACCGTGCGCAGACCCCCCGACGCAGCCTGCTGCACCCGCTGCGCCAGCGACTGCCCATGCTCCCGGTGCCCGAGCTGTCGACGGTCCGTTCGGAGCGGCGCGGGCAGCGGGCCGAGGCGCTCGGCTCGGTCCTGCGCAGCTCGTCGTCGCTGATCGTGTTCACCGTCGCCGCGATGCTCATCCTGAGCGAGTTCGGCCTGGACCTCGCGCCGCTGCTCGCCAGCGCGGGCATCGCCGGCGTGGCCCTGGGCTTCGGCGCCCAGAACCTGGTCAAGGACTTCCTCGCTGGGCTGTTCATGCTGCTGGAGGACCAGTACGGGGTGGGCGATGTCGTGGACCTGGGCCAGGTCAGTGGCACGGTCGAGGAGATCGGCCTGCGCATCACGACCGTCCGCGACGCCCAGGGAGTGCTGTGGTACATCCGCAACGGTGAGATCATCCGGGTGGGCAACCGCAGCCAGGGCTGGGCGGTCGTGGTCATCGACGTGCCGGTCGGCTTCGCCGGGGTCGAGGAGGCGACCGACGTTCTGCGCGCTGCGGCGGCGACGCTCACCGAGGACCCGGAGTACGCCGACGACCTCATGGAGGCGCCGGAGGTGCTCGGCGTGGAGCAGATCAACATCGATGGAGCGGTCGTCCGGACCACCGTCAAGACCGCCTCGACCGCGCAGTGGCGGGTGGGGCGGGAGCTTCGCCGCCGGCTCACCGAGGCGCTGGAGTCGGCCGGAATCGCTCAGCACCTCACGGCGACGCGGCTCTACGTCCCCAAGAAGGCCACGCCCGGCCCCGCAATCACGGAGCCACTCGGGGATGGCGAGGTCGGCGGCGTCACCTGAGCCCGCGACGAACCGGGTCCGGGTCAATGCGGCACCGACCGGTCCTCAGCGGGGCGGGTAAGCATGGACCGGTACGAACGGGCCGGTATGGTATCGTCCGTTCGGCCCATCCCGCTGGTGACGCCGCGAGCCGGCGGGAGCATACCTTCGCCCGGCCCGAGGAGAGGTCCCGTGACGGCGTCCCCCGACCGTCCGGCGCGGTTCCGCGAGGTGTTCGCCTCCGGCGAGTACCGCGCGATCTTCGCTGGCAGCGTGCTGTCGTGGCTCGGCGATTACGCCACCCGCGCGGCGGTCACGGCGATGGTCTTCGAAGAGACCCGGTCCGCGGCGGCGAGCGCCGCAGCATTCGCGATCACCTTCGCCCCGTGGCTGCTCGGCGGGTCACTGCTCGTCGCCGTGGCGGAGCGCCACGCCTACCGGCGCGTCATGGTGGTCTGCGACGTCGGACGCATGGGCGTGATGGCGGTCCTGGCCGTGTTGGGCTCGGGCGCGCCGCTACCGGTCCTGCTCGCCCTGCTGCTCACCTCCGCGCTGTTCACGCCCGCCTTCGATGCGGCCCGCTCGGCCACCCTCCCCGCGGTGCTCGGGCCCCAGCGGTACGTGGCGGGGGTCGCCCTGAGCACCGCGACGGCCGCCCCGACCCAGGTCGCGGGGTACTTTCTCGGCGCCTGGCTCACGATGACCATCAACCCCCAGGTCGCGCTCGCCTTCAACGCCGTCACGTTCGGCGTCTCCGCGCTGCTCGTCCAGTTCGCCGTACGGCTGCGCGAACCCGCGCTGCGTCCCGAGCGGCGCACGGGGCTGTTGCGCGAGACCGGCGACGGATTCCGGATCGTCTTCACCAACCCCGCCCTGCGCGCCCTGGTCCTGCTCGTCTTCGCCGGCTCGCTCTTCGCGGTCGTGCCCGAGGGTCTTGGTGCCGCATGGGCGGCGTACCGCAACGACGGAGTCGTGCACGCCTGGGCACAGGGCCTGCTCATGGGTGCCGTGCCCACGGGGTTGGTCCTGGGCTCGTTGGTGTTCAGCCGCCTGGTGCGCCCGTCGTGGCGGCGCCGGATCCTGCGCCCGTTGGGCATCGCGACCCCGCTCGTACTCGTGCCGGCTCTGCTCGACCCGCCCGTGCCGGTCGCGGCAGCGCTCGCGCTCGCGTCCGGGCTCGCCATCGGAGCCCTGGTGCCGGTGGCGAACGGGGAGTTCGTCCAGGCGCTGCCGTCCGCGTTCCGGGCCCGGGCGTTCGGCGTGGTCTCGGCCGGGCTGCAACTGTTGCAGGGCGGGGCGGTGCTGGTCACGGGCGTCATCGCACAACAGGCGTCGCTGCCTGCGGTCGTCGGCCTGTGGAGCCTGGCCGGGGTGCTGCTCATGGTCGCTCTGGCGGCGAGCTGGCCGAGCCGGGCCGCATTCGACGAGGCCGGGGCGCGGGCCGCCGCGCTGGACGAGGCCGTCCGGCAGCCCGCGGCGGATCATTCCAGCGCGGACCCGCTCGCCCCCGCCGCAGCCGAACCGCCGGCTGACCAGACCGCGCCAGCCCAGCGCTCCGCGCGACCAGCATGGCGTGCGGCGCGCTGACGGGGCTGTGACCGCGACCGCAGCACACCGGGCTCGCGCCGGTGAGCCTGGCACGATGGAGCCGTGAGCAACCCGGGCGAGCCCATGCCGGCGCAAACGTTCTACGAGGCGGTCGGCGGTGAGCCGACCTTCCGCAAGCTCGTCGCCACGTTCTATGAGGGCGTGGCGCACGACCCGGTGCTACGCCCGCTCTACCCGGACCAGGACCTCGGACCGGCGCAGGAGCGGCTGCGGCTGTTCCTGATCCAGTACTGGGGCGGGCCGGGCACGTACTCGCAACTCCGAGGACATCCACGATTGCGAATGCGCCATGCGCCGTTCACGGTCGGCCCGACCGAGCGGGACGCGTGGCTGCGCCACATGCGTGCCGCCGTCGAGTCGCTCGCTCTGGAGCCGGCGCATGAGCAGACGCTCTGGGACTACCTGCAGCGCGCGGCCATGCACATGGTCAACACGTTCGAATAGGTGTGAGGAAGCTAGAGCAGCGCTCCGTCGTCGTGCAGCCAGTCGACGAAGGCGCTGGTGACGGCCGCGGCGCAGTCGACCAGCTCGTCGAGGAGCGCGTCGTGCACCCCGGACTGCAGCGGCACCTGGATCTCCGCGTAGATCGGCAACATCCCGCGCTCCGTGACGTCGCCCACGTACGCCTTGCAGAACCGGCGGGTGTGGTTCCACTCGTTGACAACCCGGTACGCGCGGTCGGCCCAGTCGGGCGCGACCGTGCCGTGCGGGCGGCCGCGCATGACGAGGATCTCGTCCTCAGGGCCCTCGATCGCGAAGAGCACCGCGTGGCGTTCCCACATCGCGAGCAGGCTGCCATCGGCGTCGGTGAGGTAGCGGATGTCGAGGCGGTCCAGCGCCTCGCGCACCCGGCGCATCGACAAAGGTCGAGTCGAGGCGTCAGGCACCCGCTGGTGGGGCACGTCGAAGCGCGCGACGGTGTCCGCGCCTGGTGGGGGCGTCGCGTCACTCGTCGCGACCGAGCTGCCGAGCAACTCGGAGAGGCTCGCGGTCGAGAGCAGATCCGAACCGCGACTGCGAGAGCGGAACCGCTGCCCGCCCAGCCAGGACCACCATGCCATGGGCCTGCGCCCCTCCATCCCCGTAGCACCCCGGTCGACGCCCGACCCCACGGCGGGTGCGGGCTGTTCGTATGACTCGACATCATCTGAACGTGCGGGTGTCGCGTCAACCCCTCAGCCCAAGCGGAGGGGCGAGATCGGACGATACCAGGCCGAACCGTGCCTAGCCTCTAGCCCGATCCAGCCCATGGCGAGTCTCACTGCCACCCCGGGCTGCTCGGCCGGCCCGCGCTGGGAATCGGCCGCTCCGCCGGGTCGACCGAGGAATCCCATGCGCACGACGGCCTGGACGAGGCGCTGCCGGATCTCGGCACGTTGACCATCATTGGTGGTGACAACGATCGATACGTGGTCGAGCACCGCGTCGCGCAGCATGCGTTCACCCACCGCACGTCCGCCGATACCCTCCGTGGTCGCAGCTCTGACCGTACGGGCGGCCGCGGCGGCGAGCCGGATCACGTCGGCGGTGGGGATCCGCTCCACCACCCGGCCCGGGGCCGATGGCAGGGGCCAGCGCCACTCGCGGTCCCGGCGCGGCGCCGCGGTGCCGTCGGCGTCAGATCCGGCGAGCAGGTCGGCCGCCCGGAGTGTGCTGTCGCGGGCGGGCACCGTAGGCAACGACCAACTGACGAGCACGCGGAACGGCAGCATCGCCCAGGCGAGGGCGCCCTCGCCCTCAGGGCGCATGCGCACGAGCGCGGCCGGGTCGAGCCGCACGAGGCGGGCCAGGAACTCCCTCGCGTCCGGTCCCACCCCCGGGCGCGGGCGGTCCGCGGGGGCGCTCACGTCACGGCGTCCAGTCCGCGAGGAAGGCGCGCTCGACATCGCTGAGCCGGCGCGGCGTCCGCGCGCTGAGGTTGAACGGCACGCACACCGACCGCGCTCGGGCCGCGAGCGCATCGGCGTCGAAGACCTCGTAGACGACCGTGAACCGGCTCGGCCGTACGTCCTCCACCCAGAGTTCGATGCGCACCGATGGCGCTCGGGGCGAGCCGTCCGGGCCGGCGGCGTACTCCACGGGGCGAAGGTAGTCGATCTCGTGTCGGAAGATCACGATGCCCTCCTCGAACGACGTGAGGCCCTTGGCCCGGGCGCCGACGAAGAAGAGCGCGACGCGGGCCTCTTCGAGCAGGGTGAGGAAGCGCGCATTGTTGATGTGCCCGAAGGCGTCCAGATCGGACCAGCGCAGCGCGCACTCATGGACGAAGCGCACCTGTCCTCCCGGCCGGCACTCAGTCTCGGGTGAGCTTGCGATAGGTGACCCGGTGCGGCCGCGCCGCGTCGACGCCGAGGCGGTCGACCTTGTTCTTCTCGTACGCCTCGAAGTTGCCCTCGAACCAGAACCACGTCGCCGGATCCTCGTCGTCCCCCTCCCAGGCGAGGATGTGCGTGGCGACCCGGTCGAGGAACATCCGGTCGTGCGAGATCACCACCGCACAGCCGGGGAACTCCAGCAGCGCGTTCTCCAATGAGGACAGTGTCTCCACGTCGAGGTCGTTGGTCGGCTCGTCGAGCAGGATCACGTTGCCACCGATCTTCAGGGTCAGCGCCAGGTTCAGCCGGTTGCGCTCTCCCCCGGAGAGCACGCCGGTTGGCTTCTGCTGGTCGGGACCCTTGAACCCGAACGCGGCCACGTAGGCGCGCGAGGGCATCTCCACCTTGCCAACGAGCAGGTGGTCCAATCCGTCGGAGACGACCTGCCAGACGGTCTTCGCCGGGTCCAGGCCCGCCCGATCCTGGTCCACATAGGACAATAGGACCGTCTCGCCGACCTTGACCGTGCCGGAGTCCGGCTTCTCCAAACCGACGATGGTCTTGAACAGGGTCGTCTTGCCGACCCCGTTGGGGCCGATGATGCCCACGATCCCGTTGCGCGGCAAGGAGAACGACAGGTCGCGGATCAGCACCCGGTCGCCGAAACCCTTGGTCAGCTTGTTGGCCTCGATCACCGTGTTGCCCAGCCGCGGCCCCGGGGGGATCTGGATCTCCTCGAAGTCGAGCTTGCGGGTCTTCTCCGCCTCGGCGGCCATCTCGTCGTACCGGTCCAACCGGGCCCGGGACTTGGTCTGGCGGGCCCGGGCGTTCGACCGTACCCACTCCAGCTCCTCGGTCAGCCGCTTCTGCAGCTTCGCGTCCTTGCGCCCCTGTACCGCCAGGCGTTGCGCCTTCTTGTCCAGGTAGGTGGAGTAGTTGCCTTCGTAGGGGAAGGCGCGACCGCGGTCGAGCTCGAGGATCCACTGCGCCACGTTGTCGAGGAAGTATCGGTCGTGAGTGATCGAGATGACCGTCCCGGCGTACTTGGCGAGGTGCTGTTCCAGCCACTGCACGCTCTCCGCGTCGAGGTGGTTCGTCGGCTCATCGAGCAGCAGCAGATCGGGCTGCTCCAGCAGCAGCGTGCACAGCGCAACCCGACGACGCTCTCCGCCGGAGAGCTCGGTGACCTTCGCGTCCGGCGGCGGGCAGCGCAGCGCGTCCATCGCCTGATCAAGCCGGGCGTCGATGTCCCACGCGTCGGCGTGGTCGAGCTCCTCCTGCAGGTGCCCCATCTCCTCCATCAGCTGATCCGAGTACTCGGTAGCCATGAGCTCGGCGATCTCATTGAACCGGGCAAGCTTCGCCTTGGTCGCGGCCACGGCCTGCTCGATGTTGCCGAGCACGGTCTTGGTCTCGTCCAGCGGCGGCTCCTGGGCGAGCAGACCCACGGTGTAGCCGGGCATGAGCCGGGCCTCGCCATTGCTCAGCGTGTCAACGCCCGCCATGATCCGCAGCAGGCTCGACTTGCCCGCGCCGTTCGGGCCGACGACGCCGATCTTCGCGCCGGGCAGGAAGGAGAGGGTCACGTCATCGAGCACGACCTTGTCACCGTGCGCCTTGCGGGCCTTCTCGAGCGTGTAGATGTACTGGGCCACGGTGCGGCCACCCTCCCTGAGCGCGTTGCTCCCGCCGGCCAGCGGCGGGTAACGGGGCGATTACGCCCCCATTCTCCCAGGTCGCGGCCCCCGGCACCGGTCAGGGTGGCGGGCGCGACAGGGTCAGGCCTGGGCCAGCGTGGTGGGACCGCCGCCGGCCTCACAGGTCATGATCTGGTAGTCGGTGCGCCGGCCGTCGGAGCCGATGTACGCGAACTCGTCACAGCTCACGCGGTACGTCGCGTTGCGGATTGTCGCCACATATGTCGATCCGACTTGGACCACGTCACCTCGGATCCCGCCGCCGACGAGGATGGTGTTCTTGCCGTCGGACGGGCGTCTGCCGTCCAGGTCGTGGCCTTGGTAGTAGAGCGTGCCGTCGGCGTCCTGGCAGATCCACCCCTCGCCCCCCGGGCCCGAACCGCTGCGTCGTGGGCCTCGCACGTAGAGCAGGTTCACCAGCGTGCCGGGGTGGCCCTTCGTCTGTACTTGCGCGATCGTGTAGAGGGGACACGGCGTCTGCGAGGCGGTGGGCTCCGGTGTCTGCGAGGGCTTGGTACCCGTGGTCTGGCCGCCACCAACGCTCGGGCCAGGCGTCGATGGCTGGCCCTGCAGATACCCGGAGACCCCGAGGTAGGTGGCCGTGCCGGCCACCCCGGCGACGAGGGCGCCGATGGCGGCGAGCAGCACGATGACGACCGGGCTGGCGGGTCGGCGAGGCATTCACGCAGCCTGCCATCCCCGCGCCAGGCCCGCCAACCCTCGTCGAGGCCCGTCGGCGGACTACGCTTCGCCCGAGGCGCCACACCGAGGCAGGGGGACGATGAACGCGCCGCTGCTGCCCGCGCTGCCGGGGTACGACGACCCGGAGCTGATCGCGCACGGCACGACGGCCCTGGTCTTCCGGGCGACCCAGACCCGGCTGAACCGACCGGTGGCCATCAAAGTGATCACGGCCGACCCGGGGTCGGGATCGGTGCCGGTCAACGTCGAGCGGGAACTCGCCACCACGGTGGCGCTCTCCAGCCAGCCCCACATCGTCTCGATCATCGACACCGGTGTCACCGAGGACGACCGCCGGTACATCGTCATGGAGTACTGCGAGGGCGGCTCGTACGCGCAGATTCTGCGCCAGCACGGACCTCTGCCGGTCGAGGACGTGGTCGAGGTCGGCATCAAGATCGGGCAGGCCCTGCACGCCGCCCACCAGGCCGGGATCGTGCACCGCGACGTCAAGCCGTCCAACCTCCTGCGCTCGCGCTTCGGCCCGGCGCTGACCGACTTCGGCATCGCCCGGGCCCCGGACGAGCTGGGCAGCACGCTGACCCGGGAGATGATGACGCCCCACCACGCCTCGCCGGAGGCGCTGCTGCACCAGGCACAGTCCGGCCTCTCCGACGTCTACAGCCTCGCCTCCACGATGTGGACGCTGCTGGTGGGCCGTCCGCCCTATGTGGACCGCGCGCATCCCGACATGGACATGTATACGTTCCGGGACCGGGTCCTGCATGACCCGCTGCCGGCGATGGAGCGTGAGGACGTCCCCGAGTGGCTCGTCGCCGAACTCCATCGGGCGATGGCGAAACTGCCGGCGCTGCGCCACGGCACGGCGCTGGAGTTCTCGGAGGGACTGCAACGCGGCTCGCTGGGGCTGGCCGCGCCGCCTCCCGCACCCGAGCAACGGACCGTCATCGCCCGGCCGGTCGTACCGCTGACAGAGGCACCTGTGCCCGCTCCGGATCCGCCGCAGCCCGCCGACACCGAACGGCCGCCTCGCATCGTGCCGGCGCTCTCGCTCGCCACCGCGCCGATCCCGGTGGTACCACCGCCAGCCGCGGCCGACCCGGTTGTCGCACCGCCCGGCGGGGAGCCCGGACCGATCTACCGGCCGCGACGCACCGTTCCTGCCTCCGCGTCAGGCCCACCCGTGCATCCGCTCAGCGAGGTCCAGGCCGACGTCACGCCAGCACCCGCGATCGAGGAGCGTGGTTGGCTTGGCTCGCCGGACGTCACGACCGGCCCATGGCCGGCGACCGCGGTCGAGCCGATCCCCGAGCGACCCGGGCGGCGCAGCGGCGTGAGCAGCGCCGGGCGCGGCCGCCTCGTCGCGGTGCTCGCCGGCGTGGCCGCGCTCGCTGTGCTCACGGTGCTGGTGCTGTTCCTGCACTCCCGGGCCGAACCGGCGCCGCCGCAGGCCGGCCCGAGCGGCTCGCCACAAGCCTCGGCCACCACGGTCGCGATCACCGCCGGCACCGCGGGCGCGCCGACGGATCTGAGGATCGAAGACGATCGTGGTACGTCGGTGACGATCGCCTGGACCGACCCGACGGGTGGCACGCAGTCCTACGTCGCCGTACGCCTCGGGCCCGGCCCCGATGATGTCCTGTCGCAGACCGTGCCACCGGGTGGGGCGATGAAGACCGCCACGTTCACCGACCTGGCCAAGGACACCAACTACTGCTTCCGGGTCGGCCTGGTCCGGTCGGCCAGCGACATCGCCGTCACCCCCGTCGTCTGCACCACCCGCTGAATCACCGTCAACCGGCGAGAACTCGGTTGATGGGTGTGGGCGCTTATGTGACGGTGGACCGCAATCGTCGGCACAAGAGCCGGCCGCCAGCATGCCGACCAGCCGGAGCCTGCTCCGGTCTCGCACCGCTTCTCCACCGTCACCGGTGCGGACCTGATCCTGGTGTTGGATGACGGCCGGATCGTGGAGTCGGGCGCCCACCCCGCGCTCCTCGCGCTGGGCGGGCAGTACGCCCGCCTCTTCGGTATCCAGGCCAGCGCATACGCTCTCCAGGTGAGCCAACCACGCCCTGCCGTTCGGAGCCCGCATGACCGAAGCCCCTGATCGTGGAACCGTGTCGTCGCCCCCGCGACCACCGCGCTTCGCGATCCCGAGCCCGCGCCGGCGGTGGGTGGTGGCGGTGGTGCTGCTGGCGTTGGTGGCGGGCTTCTCGGTGGCCACGGCCCGGCTGTTCGTGTGGCCCGACCTGCCTGCGGTGCCGAACCACGCCGATGCCATCGCCGTCTTCGGAGGCCCCGGCAATCGGCGTGAAGTCGCGCTGGACCTGGCGCGGGAGGGGCACGCGCCGGTGGTCCTCATCTCGGTCTCGGATGACGAGATCGATACCAGTTGGTGCCAGGACGGGCGGCTGCGTGGCGTGCCGGTGATCTGCTTTCATCCCGACCCGTATACGACGCGCGGCGAGGCTCGCTACGTCGCGGATCTGGCCCGGCAGCGGGGCTGGACCTCGCTCATCCTCGTCACCACCACCGACCAGGCGTGGCGCGCGCAGGTCCGGGTGAGCCGGTGCTTCGACGGCACCATCGCGGTCGCCCCGGCCCATCTGCCGCTGGTCGAGTGGCCCGGCCAGATCCTCTACCAGTGGGGCGCGACAGCGAAGGCGTACACCACCGAGACCGCCTGCTGACCACCGTCGACCGGGCATTCGGGCAGCGGAGGACCAACGGTCTGTCGCCCGTGTACCGAACGGCCCGGGTGAGCACGGTGGCGGGCGGCGAAGGTGGGGTGCGTGGCGGCCGCGAGCGGCCCACCGGAAGGAGCAGCAGATGTCCAACCACGACCCCCGGCCCAGGGTCCTCGTCGCGTACGGCACCCGCAACGGCGGGACTGCCGGCATCGCGAACATCATCGCCACCGAACTCGCCGAGTCGGGTGTGGTGGCCGAGGTACGCCCGGCGAACTGGGTCAACGACGTGCAGCAGTACGACGCCGTCGTGCTCGGCGGTGCCGTCTACGCGGGTCGCTGGCATCACGACGCGCGGGTCTTCGCCCGGCGGTACGCGAAGGCGTTGCAGGACCGGCCCGTGTGGGTGTTCAGCAGTGGCCCGCTGGACAACTCCGCCGACGAGAAGCAGATCCCGCCGGTGGCACAGGCAGCGCAGGCGGTGCAGACCCTGCACGCGCGTGAGCACGTCACGTTCGGGGGCAGGCTCGACGAGTACGCCCAGGGCTTCATCGCCCACGCGATGGTGCGCGGCGGGCACGGCGGTGACTTCCGCAACGACGACCGGATCAGGCAGTGGTCGCGGGCGATCGCCACCGAGCTGTCCAGCAGCGCGATGCACGCGTAGCCGCGGCGCTGGCATCCACAGTGGACTCTCGGCTGCCTCAGGGCACCTGGGAGATGCCGTACGCGTAGCCAGCGCTGCCGGTGAACTCGCCGTCCGCGGTCACGATGGTCACGACGCTCGCCGCCACCGTACTACTGGTCAGCTGCAGGTCGAGCCGAGCACCGCCGTCCGTGCAGACCACGTCGTCGCGCGTATGGGCATCCCCGAGCATGAACGAGACCTGCAGGGTATCGGTGCCGACGCAGACCAGGGACACCCGGTAGGTACCCGGTTGTGTCCCCTCGACAACGGTCTGGCGAGGCTCGGACGTGTCGCCGGAGGTCGCGGCGATGAAGCTGCCGGGGCCCAGCGCGTTCTTCGCAGCGACGATGTAGGGGTCGGTCATCAGCACACCGAACGCCGCCTGCCCGGTCGCCAACGCGTCACCTTGGGCGATCAGCGAGATCTCGCCGGGGGTCGGCAGGTAGGCGGTGAAGTGAGCGAGGTCGGTCTTGCTGGAGCAGGGCACGGTCAGCGTGATCGGGGTGTCGCTCGTCCACCACGTGACCGTGATGGATCCGCGCCCGGCGCAGGTTACGAGCCCGTCATAGGTGCCGGCGGGCCACGGCGCGCCGGCGCCGAACGTGTGATGCGCCGGATCGCCGTACACGTCCCAGGCCCACAGGCCGCGCCACTGCCCGGGTACGTCGAGCATGCCCAGCCTCGTCAGCACAGCGCGACGCAGCTCTCCGAAATCGGCGAGGTTCGCCTGCGTCGGAGCACTCACGCCGGTCCTCGCGTCACCACGATAGTGCGGACCGAAGGCCAGCACGCCGAGTGCGATGGCCAGAGCCACCGCGCCGGCACCGAGACCGTTGCGCATCCGCCGCCGTCGGGCCACCGTGCGGTGGGCCGCCTCGGGACCCGGCGGCACGACATCGCCCACTACCTCGATGCGAAGCTGCATGAATGCCTCCCGCAGCGGCTCGTCGATCAGGTCAGCCATGACCCACCCTCCCGTCCCGCGTGGCACCGGTGTCGACCCCAAGGAGCCTCGCGAGCGTGGCGCGGCCCCGGTGCAGCCAGACCTTGACGGTGCCCTCGGCAACGCCCATGGCCCGTGCGATCTCGGCCACCGGCTGGTCGGCCAGGTAGTGCAGCACCACCGCGTGCCGTTGCCGCTCTGGCAGTTCGCGCAACGCGGCCACGAGTGCCACCCGGTCCGGACCGGGCGCCGGCTCGTGGCCGGGCCGGGCGCGCCGGCGGAACGCGGCGGCAACCCGGCCCCGCCGCAGGTGGCTCGTCGCGAGGTTCCACGCCACCCGCCGCACCCAGGCGACCGGCTCGTCGTACCCGCTCACCCGAGGCCAACGCGCCAGGGCCCGACAGAACGCCTCCTGCACCACGTCCTGTGCCTCCTGCCGGTCGCCGAGATAGGCGTACAGCTGCGTGGTGAGGGAGGTGAACTGGGCGGCGTAGAGCTCGTCGAAGTCGGCCACCACACTCCTCTCACGTCGCCGCAGGCACCGTCGCTGACTACACGCGACGGGTGGAGGAATGGTTACACAGAAGTCAGCTCTGCGCGGGTACCGGCGGTGAGCCGTCGCTGTCAGTGTCCATAGTGGAGTCGCTGGCCGGCGGCAGGGAGCAGACGTCGCCCTCGCAGACGGGGGCACCGGCGGGGTCGCCGAGAACCACGAGGCGTACGGGCTGCTCGTCCTCGACCACCGGTACGGCCCCTTCGTCGCCGGTCACGACGTCGCCCCGGCCTTGGCGGCGGTGAGCTCGGTGAGCACGGCGGCGAAGGTCTGCTCGGCCTGCGCGCCGGAGACGCCGTATGTTCCATCGAAGACGAAGAACGGTACGCCGTGGATGCCGAAGCGGGCGGCCCGGCCCACGTCGGCCTTCACTGCGGGCAGGAAGGTGTGCTGCGTCAACACCTGCCGGGCCTTGTCGCCGTCGAGACCGACCTCGGTGGCGATCTCGGCGAGTTCGTCGATGCTGCCGATGTTGCGGCCCTCGGTGAAGTACGCCCGGAACAGGCGCTCCACGAGCTCGGGCTGGCGTCCCTCGGACTTGGCGAAGTGCAGCAGCTCGTGGGCGCGCACGGTGTTGACCTGCCGTGCTGTCTCGAAGTGGTACTCCAGGCCTACCTCGGCCGCGATGCCGGTGACCCGCTCGAGCATCCGGGCCACCTGTGCGGGCGCGATCGCCTTGCGTTCAGCGAGGTAGTCGGCGGGTGTGCCCACGAAGTCCAGCGGCGTGTCGGGCGCGAGCTCGAAGCTGTGGTACTCGACCTCGACCTGGGCCTGCGAGGCGACCACGCCCGCCTCGAACTTCCGCTTGCCGATGTAACACCAGGGGCACTGAACGTCGGACCAGATGTCAACCTTGATCACGGTCGGCCAGGGGGCGGACGCGGGCGAGCCAGGAGTCTGTGTCACGCCTTTGTTGAACAGTCAACGGACAGGGCGACATTCCCGTCTCCGGTATGGTTCGCCCATGACGCTCGTGGATCGGATCCGCTCAACAGTGCTGGCGGATGGGACGGGTCTCGACGAAGCCGGCGTGCTCGAGGTCCTGCGCGGCCCCGACGAGGCCCTGCCCGAGCTGCTCGCCCTCGCGCACGAGGTACGGATGCGTTGGTGCGGGCCGGAGGTCGAGGTCGAGGGCATCGTGTCGGTCAAGACCGGCGGCTGCCCGGAGGACTGCCACTTCTGCTCCCAGTCCGGGCGGTTCGAGTCCCCGGTCCGGGCGATGTGGCTCGACCTCGGCGCGCTCGTCGAGGCCGCCCGCCAGACCGCTGCCACCGGCGCCACGGAGTTCTGCATCGTCGCGGCCGTACGGGGCCCGGACGAGCGGCTCATGGCCCAGGTGCGGGAAGCGGTCGCCGCGATCCGGGCCGCCGTGGACATCAACGTGGCCGCCTCGCTGGGCATGCTCACGAGCGAGCAGGTCGACGAGCTCGTCACGATCGGGATCCACCGCTACAACCACAACCTGGAGACGGCGCGCAGCTTCTTCCCGTCCGTGGTGTCCACCCACACCTGGCAGGAGCGGTGGGACACGCTGCGGATGGTCCGTGACGCCGGCATGCAGGTCTGCTGCGGCGGGATCCTCGGGCTCGGCGAGTCGGTGGAGCAGCGGGCCGAGTTCGCGCTGCAGCTCGCGCAGTTGCGCCCCGACGAGGTGCCACTGAACTTCCTCAACCCCCGCCCGGGCACGCCCCTGGCCCGGCAGGCGGTCCTCGACGGGCGCGACGCCCTGCGGGCCATCGCCGCCTTCCGGTTCGCCCTGCCGACCACGATCCTGCGCTACGCCGGCGGCCGGGAGATCACGCTCGGCGATCTCGGCACCCGAGAGGGGCTGCTCGGCGGCATCAACGCGGTCATCGTCGGCAACTACCTCACGACGCTGGGCCGCCCGGCACGCGAGGACCTGGCTCTGCTCGCGGAGCTGTCCATGCCGGTGAAGGCGCTTTCGGCGACCCTGTGAGCGCCGATGCGAGGCCGTGATGCGTGATCGTCCACTGTGGTGTGATCGGTGCGGAGGTGTGCTCACCGCGGGCTCGCACGCCGAGTGCGTCCGGGCGCGGGCCCTGGAGCCGCCCCGGTACTGCGGCCGGTGCGGGCGCCGCTTGGCCGTGCAGGTGCTCCCGTACGGCTGGCACGCCACGTGCAGCGAACACGGACCGACCACAATGGACCCTTCGGATGTTCAGGGCAGATAGTGGACGATCAAGAGATACGCGCCCGCCACGCCCGCGACGACCGCGAGGGCGAGGCCGCCGAAGACGGCCAGGCCGCTGTGCACGCGCAGCCATCCGGCCGTACGGGTTGAGACCACGTGGGGTCCGCGCCGTGGCCGGGCCAGCGTGAGTCGATCCCCGGCCGAGCCGACCTCGCCGAGCACGAACAGCGGCGCACCCGGCCGGATCACCCACTCCCGATGCCAGTACATGCGCGCCACCCGGCCCAGCAACGCGTCCGGGGCCGGGAACGGTTCGGATGCCAGCCCGGGCAGGATGCGCAGGCTGCCGACGACCGGGCGATGCACGCGCATCCCGGCGGGCAGCACCACGACCACGCTCGCCCCGGTGGACTCGGTGGCGGCGCCATCCACGCCACGCGGCAGCCGGCCCCCGGAGCGCGTCGGACGGACCGACGCCGCGGCATCCCGCGCCCTGGTCGGCTTGGGCACCAGAGCACGGAGCAGGAAGGGCTCGCGGCTCGCGACATCGGCGACACGCCGGCGGCGGGAGTAGCGCTGCGAACTGCCGCGCTCGCTCGTGCGGTAGGTGATGTGTCGCCTGTGGACGACGTGGCGGTGCCATACGCAGGGCTCGTCGTTGACCGCGGAGCGCAGAACACCGTCCGGCCCGGCGCCGGCGGCCCCGAAGACCGCCACGGTCCGGCCGTCCAGACGCCCATCGCGGGCGACCCGCAGCAACCGCTCCGGCGTGGTCGGGCGCACCCGGCGCAGCACGTTCCACAGTGGCCAGTCGCGCACGCCGATGACCACCCCGACCACGGCGACCGCGACGAGCGCCACGCCCACCACCACGACCATCACGGCAGAGACTACAAGGCGAGCCGATCGCGGACGGGGCTCATCAGCCTCAAGTCCCGGACCGGACACTCCGGGGACGCATCCGCCACGGTCAGCGGACATCGACGCCAACTGCTACCGTGCCGTGGTGACCGTGCCGCCGACCCCGCCCTTGACCGTCATCACGAAGCAGCCTTCGCTCGGCTCATGGGTCAGCCCACGGGCCGAGGTCGACGGACATCCGCTCGGCCTGAGCTGGGGACAGAACACCGTGGTCGTGCCGCCGGGCCAATACCACGTCGCGATCTGGATGCCGTGGATCTGGAAGTTCGGCCGCGCCGAGATCACCGTCTACATAGGCCGGACGTCGAGCCTTAGCCGGCGTTGTCGAGCGGGTCAGCCAGGAGGCGTTCGAAGGCCAGGTCGGCGGCACCGAGCAGGGCGGCATCCTCACCGAGGCTCGGCGTCCGCAACCGTACGTGCTCTCGCGAGGCCGCCAACGCCATGCGGGTCAGCCGGCCACGAACCTGGGCTGCCGAAGAGAGGTAGACCTCGCGCAGCGTGCCGCCGAAGATGACGAGCTCCGGATTGAAGATATTCACCAGATTGGCCACGCCGAAGCCGAGCCAGTCGCCCACCTGGCGCAGCGCGGCCTGCGCCATCACGTCACCGCGGGCGGCCGCGTCCACGACGGCGAGCACGGCGGCGTGGCCGGTACCGTCCCGGCCCGACGCGCGCACCAGCGCGCTCTCGCCGATCTCGGTCTCCCAGCAGCCGCGTGAGCCGCAACTGCACGGACGGCCCTGCGGGTTCACCACCATGTGCCCGACTTCACCGCCGTACCCGCCGTGCCCCGTCATGGGGCGGCCGCCCGCGATCACCCCGCCGCTCACGCCGGCGTCGCCGTAGAGGTAGATGACGTTGTCACACCCGATGGCGACACCACGGCCATGCTCGGCGAGCGCGGCGAGATCCGCGCCATTGCGGACCTCCAGCGGGGCCAAGGGGCCCCGCGTGTCGCCCAGCGCCTCCGCGACCGCGGCCGCGAAGGCATCGTCGACGGCGCCCGCCTCACACAGCCGTACCGTTCCGTCCTCCTTGCGGACCATGGCGTTGACCGCGGCCGCGCTGCCGACGCAGAGCGCGTCGGCAGGCACGGACTTCTCGGCGTCCCGGACGAACTCGGCGAACGGAGCGACGACCTTCGGCGCGGGTCGCTCGCCTCGCGGCCGGGGCAGCTCCCGGCGGTCGAGCACGACCCCGCCGAGGCCGACCCGCGCCGCCACGATCCGGTCCACCTCGAGGCTGAACGCGTAGACGTAGACGCGCTCCGCCAACGGCCGCACGACCAGCGACGGCCGACCCGCCCGGCCATGGTCGCGGGGTACCTCTTCGACGACCAACCCCGCGGCGATCAGGTCTGAGGTCAGCGCGCCGATCGTGCTCCGGTTCAGCCCCATGCTGGCGGTCAGCTCCGCCCGTGAGGTCGGTCCGCGGAAGTGGACGTGACGCAGCAGGGTGCCGAGGTTGAGACGACGGACCTCCTCCTGATTGGGGGCGGCGCGCATCGCGTCAGCGTAGTCCGGTGGCGCTCGACCGACGGCGAGCCAGTGCGTCCACCGCCGCCGCCGCGAGCAGCACCAGCCCGGTCACCACGAAGCGCTGCCAGTTCTTCGCGCTCAGCAGGCCCATGCCATTGCCGATGATCCCCATCACGAAGCCACCGAGAACCGCATCGATGATCCTCCCTCGGCCGCCGAACAGGCTGGTCCCCCCGATGACCGCCGCACCCACCGCGAACAGCAGCAGGTTCGCGCCGCCCGAGTTCCCGGTCACCGAGTTGTCCCGGGATGCCTGGATGATGCCACCGATCGCGGCCAGCGTGGAGCAGATCGCGAATGCGCTGATCTTCAGGCGGTCGATCGGCAAGCCGGCCCGACGCGACGCCTCGGTGTTGCCGCCCAGGGCGTACAGGTGCAGGCCGTACCGCGTGCGCTTGAGCACGAACGTGAGGGCGGCGAGCAGGATCACCACGATCGGGACGACGATCGGTACCCCGGTCACCGAGGAGAAGATCGTCTGCGAACGATCGATGCTGAGCTCGTAGACGCCCACGCCGCCCAGCACGGCAACGCCCGCGATGCGGAACGCCACCAGCGCGGCCGGCTCGCGGACCAGGCCCCGGCGCGCCCGGCGCGCGTTGCGGGCCAACTGCAGCGCGCTGAACGCGCCGACGGCCAACGCGTAGAAGACCCAGCCGAGCCAGACCGGCATGTTCTTGTTGTTGATTGCCAGGACGTTCTGGTCGCTGATGAGGATCTGCTCGCCTTCGTGGACCAGCAGCAGCAGAACGCCTTGCAGCGCGAGAAAGCCGGCGAGCGTGACCACAAAGGAGGGGACGCGCAGCTTGGCGACCAGGAAGCCCAGCACCACACCGATGACGGTGCCGGTCACGATGCCGACCAGGATGGCGACGTAGGAGTTGACATGCTTGCCGGAGAGCAGAACCGTCATCACCGCGGCTGCGACGCCACTGGCCCAGCCGGCCGACAGGTCGATCTCGCCGATCAGCAACACGAAGATCAGCCCCATCGCCACGACCATGTAGACGGCCGACTGGGCAAGGAGATTGCCGAAGTTGAACGGCGTCGGGAACGAGTCAGGCTTGGCGATGCTGAATCCGACGACGAGTACGACGATGCCCAGGATGGCGGGCAGCGAGCCCATCTCGCCACCGCGCACCCGCGACAGATAGGCGCGCAGGTGGTCTGCCAACGATGGGGCGGGGGCAGGGGCGGCCGGGGCCGGCGGCCGTACGACGGTCGTCATAGCTCTACTCCGTTGCCCTCGAATCCGGTCGCGGTCTCGGTCTCCGGCGGGAGCCCCAGTGCTCCGCTACGCCCGGCGGTGATCAGCTCCACGACCTGGGCGTGGGTGACGTCCGAGGCGCGAACCTGAGCGACCATGCGCCCGAGGTAGAGCGCCGCGATACGGTCGGAGACCGCGAATACGTCGTTCATGTTGTGCGAGATGAGCACGACGGCGTGCCCGTTATCGGCGAGCCTGCGGACGATTTCGAGCACCTGCAGCGTCTGCGCCACCCCGAGCGCGGCGGTGGGCTCGTCGAGGATGACGACCCGGCTGTTCCAGAGCACGGCCTTGGCGATCGCGACGGTCTGTCGCTGACCGCCGGAGAGCGCACCGACGCGCTGGCGCACGGAGCTGACGGTCCGTACGGCGAGCGAGACGAGTGTCTGGGCGGCGAGCTCCTCCATGGTGGCGTCGTCGAGGACGAGGCCGGAGCGGCGCTCCCGACCCAGGAACATGTTCTGCACGATGTCGAGGTTGTCGCACAGTGCCAGGTCCTGATAGACGATCTCGATGCCCAACTCCGCGGCGTCACGCGGGCTGTGGACCGTCACCGGACGCCCCTCGAAGCGCAGCTCACCGGCGTCGTAGCCGTGGCTGCCGGCGATGCACTTGACCAGTGTGGACTTGCCCGCCCCGTTGTCCCCGACCAGTGCGGTCACCTGACCGGCATAGATCGAGAAATCCACATCGCGCAGTACCTGCACGGGGCCGAAGCTCTTGTAGATGCCGCGCGCCTCCAGCAGTGGCGGGGCGGCGGAGTTGGCGGTCGTCACTCGATGGGCTCCTCTTGGGGCGGGCCGTAGGCGTGGGCGGGACGGCTTCGCGGGCGGGCCGTAGGCGTGGGCGGGACGGCTTCACGGGCGGGGCGATGCGTGCAGCGAAGCCGCCGGGGCGCCGCGTGCCACGGAGAGTGACACGCGGCGCCGCTGGGCGACACGCTACCGGCGCTCTAGATGCCGGCCGCCGTGCAGGCCGCCGCGAAGTCCGGCGTGCACAGTTCCTCCTTGGTGACGAAGCCGTCGTTCACGACGTCCTTCACGTTGTCCTTGAAGATTGAGACCGGGGTCTCGAGCACGGACGGCACGTCCCGCTCGCCGATCGGATCCCGGACCGTCGTGAGGTTCGGCGGCGTCTCGTTCTTGGCCAGCGCGATCGCCAGTGCGGCGGCGGCGTCGGCCTCCTTCTTGATCGCCTTGTAGACGGTCATGCACTGGTCGCCCGCGAGGATCTGCTGCAGGCCGCCGACGCTGGCGTCCTGGCCGGTCACCGGCACCTTGCCCGCGAGCCCGTTGCGCTTGAGCACCGAGATCGCGGCCGTGGCGAGGGTGTCGTTCGCCGCGAGCACGCCGTCGATCTTGCCGTGGGTGTCGGCGAACATCTGCTCGAAGAGCGTGCCGGCCTGGGTGCCGTCCCAGCCCGGAACCGAGCGCTCGGGCCCACGGACGTAGTCATTGGAGTTGAACTTCTCCGAGAGCACGCCGTCGTACCCGTCCCGGAACAGCGTCGCGTTGTTGTCCGTCGGCGAGCCGTTGAGGTAGACGACGGTGGGGTGCTGCACGCCCTTCTGGGTCAGGCACTGAATGAGGCCCTGCCCTTGGAGCTTGCCCACCTCGGTGTTGTCGAAGCTGACGTAGTAGTCCGCGCGTCCGTTGAGGGTCAGCCGGTCGTAGTCGATGGTGCGCAGGCCGGCCTGGCGGGCCCGCTCGAGCACGGCCGCGCCGGAGCCCGAATCGAGATTGACGATCATAAGAATGGTCGCGCCATTCGCGATCATGGTGTCCGCGATGGTCTGGAACTGCTGCACCGAGTTCTGTGCGTTGTCGATCATGACCGGAATCCCCGCCGCGTCGAACGCCTGCTGGAGGTACTTGCGGTCCGCGGTCTCCCAGCGCACGGCCGAGGCGCTGTCCGGCAAGATGATGCCCACCTTCGGCGTCTTGGCTTTGGGCTGTTGGCTGCATGCCGTGAGTCCGACGCCGGCGAGAAGGCCGACGGCGAGCAAGGCGGCAAGACCCTTGCGCATCGCCCGTTCCTTTCTGTTGGGGACGGCCGCCGTAGGGCGGCGGGATGGGGTGTGCGCGCGCATTGATATGAGCTGATGAGCTGACAACGATGTCGCCGGCGGACACGGCCGCCCCGGGGCGGGTGGCACGCCGATTGTTGTGCCCGGCAACGTATTCGACGTGTGACCGACCGCACAAGATGAAGAAGCCGCCGTTGCCGAATTGTTATCGGCGGCAACAAACCCCGTCCACCCGCTCGGCCGGGCCGGGCGCATCGATCTGCTGACAGGCAGATATGTTTATAGTGATCGATGAAAGGCGGGGCACCAGAAGCCGGCCTCCCGTTTGCGGGCACGGCCAGGGCCGACCGCGACACTGCGCCCCGGCCGGTGCCGGGGCGCGGGCGGACCGGTATCCGGTGAGGACCGGAATCAGGAGGACGGCGAGGGTTCCGGCGTCTCGCTCGCGGCAGCGGAACTGCTCTGCACCGCCGTCGACGAGGGCACCAGCGACGCCGGGGGCGCCGCGCTGGACGGCGGATCGGGCTCCGGGCTCGTCGTCTCCGGGGGTGTCGTCGTGGTTGGAGGCGTCGTCGTGGTCGGAGGGGTCGTGGTCGGAGGGGTCGTGGTCGGGGGTTTGGTGGTGGTCGTGGGTTCCGGCGCAGGTTGCTGCTTCACCACGGCTGCGCCGGGAGGATCGGTGGCCGCACCCCCCTGACGCGCGAGCACCGCCGGCGGCGAGGTCTGCCCCGCTGTTGTCGGGACGGTCGTCGCCGTGGTCGGCGGGGTGGTCGGGGCCGGCGCGGACGTGGTCGCGGTCACCTCAGGCAGCGCCACCCGGTCTCCGGCGGGTCTGTTCGGCGGGCTGCCTCCGGCGGACGCGGCGATCGCGATGGCCAGACCCGAGCCCGAGACGACCGCGGCGATCAGCAGCCGGAAGACGGCCTTGCGTCCCGGCTCGGGCCGGCGATGGGAGCGGATCATCCGATCGTCGAACCGATCCGCCGCGCCCTCCGCGTCGTACATGGGCACGGTGTCGGCGTCCGCGAGAAAGGCCGACCAGGCGGCGTTCTCGTCAGGATGGCCGGACCAGGTCGCGTCGTCGTCGGAGTCATCCGACCATGCCG
Organism: Micromonosporaceae bacterium; assembly: GCA_036557785.1. Lineage (GTDB taxonomy): Bacteria > Actinomycetota > Actinomycetes > Mycobacteriales > Micromonosporaceae > DATBGZ01. Next base: position 69,435 of record DATBGZ010000082.1, on the reverse strand, counting down.
GCGCTGGCGCGCGGTGCGATGGCCAGGCGGCATCGTCGTCCGACTGCCAGGCGGGATCGCCGCCGTACGGACGGATCACCGGCTCCTCGTGATTGTCTGACTGAGGCACGTGACCTCCCCCCGGGGACGGGTTGGGGACGTCGAAAACCCTCCCGTCATCGGGCGGATCGTACAAATCTAGCCGGGCTGAAGTGACACAGATCACCGGGAAACATGCAGGAAGCGTCTGAAAACGCCCGATCGGTCACGATGCCGGCGGTCTCGATATCTGTTGTTACGGCGCTATCGCTCCTATCCGATATGTACGACATAGCCGTCGTCAGGCCACTACGGTCACGTCAGGGGGAGCCGGCCGCGTCGTCCACGGACTCCCCGAGTGAATCGTCACCCGAGGGGAGGAGTCGCGATGGCCCCTGCCAGGCGCCCGCGGCGCACCATCGAAGCGGAGCGGATCGAGACCGCGACGGGGCGGACCGACGCCGAGCCGAGCCAGGCCGCGACCGAACACATCGACACCGACCGGCCGGCCCACGCCTGGGAGTTCGACGAGGCCGACTCTTGGGAGCCGGTCGTGCCCGAGACGTGGGAGGTGCCGACCGACGAGGAGCAGACCGAGCCGGCCAGCGTCGACGCCGACAGCGCGGGCTGGACCGACGCCGCCCGCAGTGAAGAGGAGTGGATCGACGCTGCCCATAGCCGGAGTGGCCAGGCCGCGGGCGAGCCAGGCCCGCCGGCCGAGAACGGCACCGGGCCGGAGCCGTCGCCAGCCAACCCACTGCGCATGGCCCTGGGACTGGCCACGATGGCGGCGCAGCGACTGCGCGGGGGGGTTCCCGTGGGCGACGGGTTCGTCATCGGCGTCGGCCTGGTGCTGCAGACCGCGAACGGTCTGCGCGAGGTCGGCCGATGGGCCCTCGGCCCAGCATCGCGAGCCGCCAACGGGGCGCTGAAGGGCGCTGCCATGCTGCCCGTGACAGGGGCGCCCTTACGGGCGGCGATGCGGTCGGAGCGCAGGATCGCGACGGCCGTGGACGCGGCGCGCGAGCGTGGCCACGAGACAGTCGAGCTGAGCCGGGCCGAGGCCGAGCACCTGCTGCGGCGCGGCTTCGGCCAGACGATGGGCTGGACCCGCAAGCGCGTCGGGCACTCTGTCGTGGACCACCTGGCGGCCCGGGTGGCCGATCATGTCGCGGCCCGCATCGCCGGCCACATCCCCGCCACCGGGGCGGTCCCGGGCGACGCCACGGTCCGGCCGGCCGAACCATCCGAATCACCCACGACACCACCACCCACAACACCGTCACGCGCGACACAACGTGCGCCGGACGTCTGGCTCTCGGATCTGTCCACCGTGGAGCACGGGACGGATCAGTCCACTCTGGACGATGCGGCGGGACCAGGGAGGCGCCGATGACCCAGGCGACGGTATCCGCCGCCGCTGTCCGTGGACCTGGGCGAGCCCCGGTCGGCACCGCGGACGTGCTCGTGATCCTGGGCATCACCGGGGATCTCGCGAGGGTCATGACGCTGCAGTCGCTGTACCGGTTGGAGCGCCGCGGCCTGCTCGACTGCCCCGTCGTCGGTGTGGCGTCCGACCATTGGAGCACCGACGATCTGCGCAAGTACGCCGGCGACTCGATCGAGGCTACGGGTGAGCACATCGATGTCGAGGTATTCGACCGGCTGGCGGCCCGGCTGACCTACCTGCCCGGCGACCTCACGGAGCCGGACACGTACCGTCAGCTCGCCCGGACCATCTCCGGCGCCGGCCTGCCCGTCTTCTACCTGGCCCTGCCACCGGCGCTGTTCGCCCGAACGGTCCGTGGCCTGCGCGAGGCGGGCCTGACCGACAACGGTCGGCTGCTGGTGGAGAAGCCCTTCGGCCATGACCTGGACTCGGCGGTGGCGCTCGCCGACGAGCTGCACGCCTACGTCGACGAGGCGCAGTTGTTCCGGGTCGACCACTATCTCGGCAAGACCGGCTTCGACGAGCTGCTGCACCTTCGCTTCGCCAACGTGCTTCTGGAGCCCGTCTGGAACCGCCACCACATCGAGTCCGTGCAGCTCACTCTCGCCGAGGACTTCGGCGTGGCCGAACGCGGCCGCTTCTACGACCAGGTCGGGGCGCTGCGGGACGTGTACGCAAACCACCTGCTCGAGCTGCTCGCGACGGCGACGATGGAGCCGCCCGCGGGGCGGGACCCGGAGCTGATCGCCGACCAGCAGGCCACGCTGTGGGCGGCGATGGCCCCCGCCGACCCCGCGCACTACGTGCGGGGGCAGTACGAGGGGTACGTCGATGTCGAGGGGGTGGCCCGCGACTCCACCACCGAGACGTTCGCGGCGCTCCGATTGGACATCGACAACTGGCGCTGGTCCGGAGTCCCGTTCTACCTCCGTGCGGGCAAGCTGCTTCCGATGCTCCAGACAGAGATCCGGTTCCTGTTCACCCGCCCGCCGCGCCTCGGTTCGCCCCGCCTCGGCCAGCAGCGCCCGCTGGCGGACCAGGTCGTCGTGCGGCTCGACCCGTCGGCTGGGCTGCGCCTGCACCTGTCCGCGCGCGGGGACGACGACGAGCCACAGCCGTTCGTCCTGGAGAAGGAGTTCGGCCGGGAGGGCGTCAGCGCGCCGACACCGTACGAGGTGCTCCTGCACGCGGCACTGTGCGGCGACACCACCCGGTTCAGCCGCCAGGACGGAGTCGAGCAGCGGTGGCGCGTCATGCAACCGCTGCTGGACTCCCCACCGCCCGTGCAGCTCTACGAGCCCGGCACCTGGGGCCCGGCCGCGGCCGACCAGCTGCTCGGCCCGTACGGCCCATGGCAACCGCCGTGGGCCGAACCGACGGAGGTGAGTCCATGAGTGATGGGGCGTTCGACGTCATCATCATCGGCAGCGGCGCGGGTGGAGGGACTCTCGCCCGGCGGCTCGCCCCGTCCGGCAAGCGGATCCTGGTGCTGGAGCGTGGCGACTGGCTGCCCCGCGAGCCGGCGAACTGGAGCCCGGCCCGGGTGCTCGTCGATGGCCGGTACGTCGCGGCCGAGGAGTGGACCGACGGTGACGGGCGCTCGTTCGCGCCCCGGGTGCACTACGTCGTCGGCGGCGCCACCAAGCTCTTCGGCGCGACCCTGCACCGCATGCGGCGCGAGGACTTCGGCGAGGTGCGCCATCACGACGGCATCTCGCCCGCATGGCCTGTCTCGTACGAGGAACTGGAGCCCTACTACAGCCAGGCCGAGCAGCTCTACGCCGTGCACGGCGCGCGGGGCGAGGATCCCACCGAGCCGGGGACCAGCGCGCCCTACCCCTTTCCGCCGGTCTCCCACGAGCCACGCATCCAACGGCTCGAGCAGGATCTGCTCAATGCCGGACTCAGCCCTTTCCATACACCGCTGGGCCTGTTGCTGCGTGAGGCGAATCCCGGCGGGCGTGGTGCCGGGGTCGAGCGCATCTCGCCGTACAGCTCATGCGTGCGCTGCTCCACATGCGACGGTTTCCCGTGCCTGGTGCTCGGCAAGTCCGACGCGGAAGTCCTCGGCGTGCGGCCGGCGCTGGAGCACTCGGGCGTCACGCTGCTGACCAATGCGCACGCCGTACGGCTGAACACCAACCCGGCCGGGACCGCGGTGACGGAGGTGGTCGTCGAGCACGAGGGGCACCTGGAGCGCTATAGCGCCGCGTTGGTCGTGGTCGCTTGTGGTGCCATCAACTCGGCACGACTGCTGCTCGCCTCCGCCACGGACCGACACCCCGGCGGACTGGCCAACGGATCGGACGAGGTCGGGCGCAACTACCTGCACCCGGTGCGCCGCCACCTGCTCGCGCTGTCGGTAGAGTCGCACGCCACCGTCTACCCGCACACGCTGTCCTGCAGTGACCTCTACTTCGGTACCACCGAACTCGACCATCCACTGGGGATGATCCAGGTCGGCGGCACCGTGACGCCGGAGTCGCTGCGGGGAGAGACCCAGGTGGAGGCCCAACTCGCGGACGGCCACACCCCGCACGATGTCGCCCGCCACGCGATCATGTTCCAACTCTCCACTGAGGACCTTCCCCGGTCGGAGAACCGGGTCATGATCGACGCGCGCGGCCGGGTACGGGTGCGGCACACACCGAGCAACCTCACCCCGGCCGACCAGCTCGTCGACCTGGTGCGGGGCCTCCTGCCCGAGCTGGGCATGGCCCCCGACCATCTCATACCGCTGATCGCGCACGGGCGGTCGGCCCCAACCGACGTGTCCTACCAGGCGGGCACCTGCCGGTTCGGCAAGGATCCGTCCTCGTCGGTCCTCGACACCGACTGCCGGGCCCACGAACTGGACAACCTCTATGTCGTGGACGCGAGCTTCCTGCCGAGCATGGGCGCGGTCGACCCGGCCCTGACCGTGATCGCCAACGCGTTGCGCGTCGGCGACCACCTGCTCGACCGGCTGGGCGCCGCGGCGAGAGCGACCACGGCGATGAGCACGACCGCGGTCCGGGAGATCCCATGACCGGTACCACGACGGAGCGCCGCAGCGAGGAGTTCTTCGAGCGGCTCGCGGCCGTACCCCATCCGTTCCTCCACGATGTCTCCGCGACCATCCGGATCGACATCGAGGAGAACGGCCGGAGCCGGCACTTCCACCTCACGGTCGACCACGGCACGATCACGGTGACGCGCCGCAACGCACCGGCGGACGCGACCATGCACACCGATCCGACGCTGTTCGACCAGATCATCACGGGTGAGGCGAACGTCCTCACCGCTGCCCTGCGCGGGCGGCTGCGCATCGACGGGAACCCACGCCTGCTGGTGGCGTTCAAGCGGCTGCTGCCCGGTCCCCCGACCCGCGCCACGACCGTACCCGCGCCCACCGGCAGTAGCGAGCCGACGGCCGGCACGACCAACCGTACGGACCCCAAGGAGGATGGTCGATGACCACCGGCATGGTGAACATCCTCGATGGCAATACGTTCGTGGTGTGCGACAAGCGCGGCGACATCGAGGCGACGCCACAGGACACCACGGGCCTCTTCTCCTTCGACACCAGGTTCCTCTCGCGCTGGGTGCTCACCGTCAACGGCGAGCGCCTCAACCCCCTGTCGGTGGACGACCTGCAGTACTTCGAGAGCCGGTTCTTTCTCGTGCCGGGCATCGCCAGCGTCTACGTCAACGCGACCCTGTCGGTGATCCGCCGGCGCGCCGTGGGCACGGGGTTCCACGAGGAGCTGACCCTGCTCAACCACGACGACGAGCCGGTGGACCTGGTCCTGCGGTTGGAGGCGGACGCCGACTTCGCCGACCTGTTCGAGGTCAAGGACAACGTCGGTAAGAAGGGCAAGTACTACCACCGGGTCGCGCCGGACCACCTGCTCATCGGCTACGAGCGGGACACGTTTCGCCGGGAGACGCTCATCACGGCGACCGAGGCCACCCGCTTCGACGAGCACGGCCTGACCATGTCCGTCCACATCCAACCGCACAGCGAATGGTCGACGGACGTCGATGTGGTGACCGCCCTGCTCGGCTGGGGCGAGCGGCACACCCGTCCCAAGTACGGACATGCCGGGGAGAAGGACCGACCGATGGCGGAGAGCCTGCGCCGCTGGATCGACGATGCACCACACCTGGAGACCGACCGCGAGGGCCTGCGGTCCACCTACCGACGGTGCCTCACCGACCTCGCGGCGCTGCGGTTCTCGCCGCCGATCGCGGGTGGGGCGAGCCTGCCCGCGGCGGGGCTGCCCTGGTTCATGGCCATGTTCGGTCGCGATGCCATCTTCACCAGCCTCCAGGCACTCCCGTTCACGCCCGAACTCGCGGCGACGACACTGCTGGCGCTCGGCAGTTGGCAGGGCCAGCACATCGACGACTTTCGCGAGGAGGAGCCGGGCCGGATCCTGCACGAGATGCGTTATGGCGAGACGGCGGCGTTCGAGGAGCAGCCGCACTCGCCCTACTACGGGACCGCCGACGCCACCGCGCTCTACGTCGTGCTCCTCGACGAGTACGAGCGGTGGACCGGCGACACCGACCTCGTGCGGGCGTGCGAGCCGCAGGCCCGGGCCGCGTTGCGCTGGCTCGACGAGTACGGCGACAAGCAGGACAACGGATACGTCTCATACCAGCGGTCCAATGAGCAGACCGGCCTGGAGAACCAGTGCTGGAAGGACTCCTGGGACTCGATCAACTACCACGACGGCCGGCTGCCCGGCTTCCCCCGCGCGACCTGCGAACTTCAGGGCTACGCGTACGACGCGAAGTTCCGGGGTGCCCGCCTGGCCCGCTACGTGTGGAACGACCAGTCGTACGCGCACGCGCTCAACGAGCAAGCGGCGGACCTCAAGCGCCGCTTCAACCGGGAGTTCTGGATCCCCGACGGCGAGTACTTCGCGGTCGCACTCGACGGCAATGGGTCCAAAGTGGACTCGATGGCATCGAACATCGGCCACCTGTTGTGGAGCGGCATCGTCGAGCATGACAAGGCAAAGGCGGTGGTGAGCCACCTCATGGGCCCGAGGCTGTTCTCCGGCTGGGGCATCCGCACGCTCGCCGAAGGCGAGGCTCGCTACAACCCGATCGGGTACCACAACGGCGCGGTCTGGCCGTTCGACAACTCGATCATTGCCTGGGGGTTGCGGCGCTACGGCTACAAGGCGGAGGCGGCCCGGGTCGCCTCGGCGATGCTCGATGCCGCCGAGTACTTCGACGGGCGGCTGCCCGAGGCATTCGCCGGTTACGACCGCTCGTTCACGCAGTACCCGGTCGAGTACCCGACGGCGTGCAGCCCGCAGGCCTGGTCCACCGGCGCGCCGCTGCTCCTGCTGCGGACCATGCTGGGGCTGAACACCAGCGGCCAGTTCCTGGTCACCGACCCGGCCGTGCCACCGGAGATCGGCTACCTGGCCCTGCTCGACATTCCCGGGCGCTGGGGGCGCATCGACGCGTTCGGCCGGGGCAGACCGTTCGCCGACGACTCGCGACTCTGGACCCGCCCACCCCAGGCCGAGTACCGCTGAGGCCGGCTCGCACCGGGTTGCCAGACTGGACGCCGTGGACGTACGGCTCTTCGGCGAGGTCTTCGTGACGCTTCTGGTGATAACCGACCCTGCCGGGATGCTCCCGATCTTCCTGGCGCTGACCAAGTCGATGCCCCGCCGGGAACGGACCCGGGCCGCCTGGATGGCGGTCGGGCTCGCCGCCGGCGTCATCGTGGTCTTCGCCGTGGCGGGCCAGCAGATCCTGGCCTACCTCGGCATCGACCTGCCCGCGCTGCAGGCCGCCGGCGGACTGCTCTTGCTCCTCGTCGCACTCGAGCTGCTCACCGGCCGGGCCGATGACCCGAACCGCCAGGCCACGGCGAACGTCGCGCTCGTTCCCCTCGGCACACCGCTGCTCGCCGGCCCCGGCGCCATCGTCGCCACGATGCTCTTCGTCCGGCGCGCGGTCGCCCCAGCGGACTACCTCGCGATCGCGGCGGGCATCGTGCTGGTCTTCGCGGTCACCTGGCTGCTGCTGCGCCTGTGCGGCATCGTGGTCCGCGTGCTACGGCCCGCGGGGATCGAGGTGGTTACCCGTATCTCCGGCCTGCTGCTCGCCGCGATCGCCGTGCAGCTCGTCGCCGACGCGGTGTTCGCCTTCGTGCGCCAGTTCAGCGCCACGACCTAGCGTGCCGAAGGGCGGGCCCGGGCCGTCTTCTTCACCTTGGCCCGCAACGCGCGCCGAGCAACAGGGCCGAGGTCCTCGACGACCTCCACCAGCACGGCCAACTGTTCCAGGGCAGCGAATGCCCGCTGCGCCCCGACCACATCGACGCCTTCGTAGAGCTCCAGGCCGACGAAGGCGGCCGAGACCGCCAGCGCGAGGCCGGGGATGTCGGCGACCTCGGCGACGGGAGACTCCGCCAGCAAGCGGGTCAGCGTGGTCTCGATCGGGTCCGTCCACAGCCGCAGCGCCCGCGCCGTCGGTGCCGCCAGCTTGACCTCGCTCTGGGCTCCGGCAAGCAACTGGGCAAGGATCATCACATTGCCCAGGTCGCGCTCCTCATCGTGCAGCGCCCGTCCCACGTCGAGAAGCTCGCGCAAGGACCGCACCTGCTGCAGCCGGGCCGAGTAGTGCTCGACGCGCGAGCGGGCGGCAGCCTCGCACGCCGCGCCGAGCAGTTCGTCGACGCTGCCGAAGTGGTAGAAGACCAGCGCCTGGTTGACCCCGGCCGCGGCCGCGATGGTGCGGGCGGAGACTCCGGCCACGCCGTGCCGGCGCAGCGCCACCAACGTGCCGTCCAGCAGCCGCTGCCTGGTGTCGGTGCTCATGCCGGCGCCCTCATGAGCGGATGGTATTGGTCATTCCCGGACGCACTCGCGCGTGGGGCGAACGTGGGCCGGTACGGGGGCGGCGGGCAGGTATCGGGTGGTGAAGCTACCGCGGTAACCGAAGAGCGGCCCGAACCGGCGGTGCTCGACCCTGACCTCGATCCGGAATGCGCCAACGGTGTCATCGAACCACTCATGCACGGTGGCGTCGCCACGAAGCAGGCCCGGGATGCCGACCGCGAGCGGGCCCTCGTAGAGACGCTGGCCACGGCTGCGGATCCACAGGCCGCCCCGGTCGTCGACCGAGATGTCCAGGTCGACGGCGAGATGTTGGTGGGTTCCCAGGTAGTCGACAACGGTCCCCCGCACGGCGCTGTAGACCATCGTGGCATCGAAGCGCCGCGATCGCCTCGGCAGGCGGAACGTCCGGACGAAGCTCACCGTCTCCCGACCCGACGCGTCACGGTAGGCGTAGTTCTCGATGATGAACGGGACGTCCATCCCCTGCTCCGGGAACAGGATGTGCCGAGTGGTGCCGAGATAGAGAAACGGCAGCGTGAAGCAGGCTCCGCGCCAGATGCGTTGCATCACGCCAGTGCCGACACAGGCGACGCCGTCGTCAGCCGCGAAGCCGAACCGCTGCCGCACCTGCGGGTGCAGCCGGGCGAAGTCAGAGCCGAGGTGACGCTGAAAGATCGAGGTCATGGCGCCTCCAGGTCCTCGAGAGTGGAGGGTGCACGGACGGCGAGGCGATCCGGCGCACGGCGCAGGCACCTGCGCGCGGCGGGCGTGGTCGGCCCCGGTGGTAGGCCCACCGCGGCCAGCACGACCGCCGCGGCGAGCCACCACGGCGCCACGGCGGCGGCCGCCGCGGCTGCCGCGCAGCGCAGCACGACCTCGGCCAACCCATGCGCCAGCGCCCTGCGCGGGCTGATCCCGCGTTCGAGCCACAACCGCAGCCGGTCGAACGACCATGCGGTCGCCCAGCCCAGCATCGGACGGAACGCGCGGTCGGCGAGGACGCCCCACGCTCCCCAGCCGGGCCGGTAGTCGTACCCGGTCACGAACCGAACCCGTACCCCAGCCCCCGTCGGCACGTATCGCCAGTAGCCGGCGCCGGCTCGGATCAGCGAGCGACGGTCGTCACTGGCGAAGCGCAGTGCTGAGGTACGCGTTCCGTCAGAGCGGGCGCGTTCACCCACGGTGATCCCGGTGCCCACGATGACCACGCCCGGCAGCACCCGGGTGGCGTATCGGAACCTGGTACGGCCACGATCCGGTGGTGCGTAGTCGATGTGGGTGAAGCGCAGGTCCCACCGCTCGTGGCATTCGGGATCCTGGGTACGTCGCCAGATCTCACCGGCGTCGGCGCAGATCACGGTCTCCACGTAGAGCGGCCGGGCCATGCCCACCTCCTGACGTTTGAGCGATCGCTCAAACGTCAGGTTACCAGCAACTTGAGCAAGTGCTCAACCCCGTGGGACGGTGACTGGCTCAGCGGTCGATGCCGACGATGCCGTTGGGCTTGTGGCTCAGGATCTTCGGCAGGTCGACGGTGAGGTAGGTGGTCCGCGAGCCGCCCCTGATGGGATCGCGTGTCGTCACGGGGACGCAGACCGCCACGCTGTTGCCCGGGCAGGGCGCGGGACCGCCCACGTCGTAGGGCGTCGACGCGTCGATCGGGAAGACGGTCGCGTAACGGCTCATCGCGGCCTTGACCGTCGAGGTGGTGGCGTAGACCCGCATCGCGACGTCCGATCCGAGCCGCCACAGGTCGACGAACTGACCCACGTACCCGCCGGCGTCGCTGGGCACCTGATTGCCGTCGGTGCCGGAGAAGCTCGCCACGGCGTGGGGGCCGCCGAGGCGGGCGGAGTCCACGTAGACCTGCAGGACATCGATGTCGAGGTTGTAGTAGACGCAGACCGTGCTCTGAGCGCCGCCGGTGGCCTGGCACCCGGCGAGCTTCCACTGCCCGTCGCGGTCGTGGTAGCTCATGACCGCGGTGGTCATGGCGGCGTCCTTCGCGAACGCGCCGACGCGGGCGCGGTCGCCATCGACGATCGCCGCGAGGAACGCCTGGCTGTAGGCCGCGGCCGTCGCGGGGTACGTGACCGGCGTCGCGGGGCCGGGGGCGGGCGTCGTGGTCGCGCGGTCGCCGGTGGGGATCACGACCGCTGGGGCAGGCACGGTTGGCCGGTCCGCTGCTGTGGCGCAGCCGGTGAGCGCGGACACGCAGGTGGCTAGCGCCGCGGTCGAAACGAGCAGCCGCGATGGTCGACTTGAGCCCGGCAGGGTGCCGGGCATGGAGGCTGTCGCTGCCATTCGGACCTCCCAGGCCGCTACTGTGCCATGCGCGGCCCGCCTTCGCAGCGCGAGAACTCGTGCCCGGACCACGGCCGGCCGCGGTCCCCCCACCCGGCGAGACGAGACACCGTGTCACGGAGTAGATTCGCCCGAATATGTCGAGGCCGGCTCAGGGGAGGAAGCGTCGGTCGTGGATGCCTGGCAGGCGGTGGCCGTCGCGCTGGCGATCGGATTCGTGATCGGATCGCAGCGAGCGCGCGTGGGTGGCCCGATGGGGGTTCGGATCTTCGCGCTGGCCGGGCTCGCCGGTGCGGGCGCGGCGCTGGTGCACCCGGTGGTGCTCGGCTTCGCCGTGGCCGGCACCGCCGTGATCACGGTGGCGGGTCAGCAGCGCTCGGCGGCGGCCGTTGCCACGGACCGGCCTGGGGCTGGGCCATCGGGCGAATCAGGGGACGACCGCGCCCGGCGCGTCGAGGACACCGTCGCGCTGGTGCTCACGGTGCTCCTCGGCGGGCTCGCCGTCACCCTGCCGGCCGTGGCGGTCGCGGCCGGGGTCGCCACGGCCCTGATCCTGACGCCGCGCCACCGTCTGCCCCGCGGGCTGCGGGTACGGCTGCACGACCTCGAGCTCGCGAACGCGCTGAAGTTCCTCGTCGTCGCCTTCCTCGCGCTGCCGCTCCTGCCGCACGCTCACCTCGGGCCGCATGGCGTGCTGGATCCCCGTCGCATGTGGACGTTCGTGGTCGCGGTGATCGTGGTCGGCTGGCTCGGGTACGTGATCGTCCGGCTGGCCGGGGACGGGGTCGGGCTGGCGGCGACCGGGCTCGCCGGCGGTTTCGTCTCCAGCGCGGCCACCACCGGCGCGATGGCCCGCGCCTCGCGCGACCCGCGACGGTTCCGCCCCGCGATGGCCGGGGCCCTGCTGGCGAGCGTGGCCTCGCTCGTGCAGCTCGTCGTGGTGACCGCGGTCGCTGACACCCGTGTCGCGTCGCTGCTGGTCCCCGCGGCCGCTCTCGGCGCCGCGGTGCTCATCGCGGAGGCCGCGTGGCTGCTGGTGCGCGAACCGGGCGCGCCGCTGCTCTCGGCCGACGTCCGCGCCCGGCTGCACCGGCTGGACGCGGGCGACGGCACAGCCGGGCCCGGGACCGACGGCGATGCACTGCCGAGGGCCCGGACCGCTGTGGCACCGCTTTCTCCCGCCGGGAGCGACGCTGGCGCGGTAGTCGTCGCGGGTGGCACGGTCACGGCGATCGACTTCGGCGCCTCCCGGGCGCCCGAGGCGGATCGGTCCACTGTGGAGCAGCCGACTGTGGACGAGGCGACGCGAGAGCTCCCACCGGTCCGGCGGCGCGTCCCCCGGCGGCTGGTGGGCCGCCGACCCTTCGACCTCGTGCCGGCCGTGCTGCTCATCGCGATCCTGGCCGTGTTCCTGGTGCTCGCCGCCGCCGTCGAGTACGCGGCGGGACCGGGCGCGGCGGTCCTCGTGATCTCGCTGGCCGGCCTCGCCGACCCCCATGCGGGTGGCCTCACGGCCGCGAACCTCTCATCGCAGGCGACGCTCTCCACGCATACCGCGGCCCTCGCCACCATCCTCGCGCTGGCCGCGAGCGCCGTCGTGAAGCTGGTTCTCGCCCATCTCGCCGGTGGACGGCGCGCCAGCAGTACCCTCGCCGCGCTCTTCGCCGCGCCCGCGGTCGCGATCGCCGTCGGCCTGCTGGTCACGCTTGGGGTCTGAGCTCGACCCGGCGGCAGAGGCAGAACGGATGGCCATCGGGGTCGGCGAAGACCCGGAACTCGTCGCCGCCTCCCGCCAGCCGCCGAGCGCCGATCCGGACCGCCTGCTCCTGAGCCACGTCGAGATCATCGACGAAGACGTCGAAGTGCATCTGCTGCTGCACCGCCGGCTCCGGCCACGTGGGTGCCTTGAAGTCGGCCGCACGGGCGAACGCGAGACCCGGGCGATCCGGCGCGTCGCCGATGACCACCCAGTCGCCATCGTCCTGGACGCGGACCATGCCCAGGAGTTGTTCGTAGAACGCCGCGAGGCTCGACGGGTCCGGGCAGTCGACCACGATGCCATGCAGTTGTCCGATCATGGCGCGCATCCTCGCAGAACCCTCCGACAACCCGGGCGCACCGCGGCGCCCCTGGCGGAGAGTCGGTGCGGTCACAGGTCGTTGCCGGCGTACGAGAGATTGAAGCTCTTGTTCGCCAGCGGGAAGTCGGGCACGATCGTGTCGGCCATGGCGACGGGCAGCGCCGGCCAGTTGAAGAATGATGGGTCGACGATCTTCCATCGGCTCAGCAGGCCCTCGGCGCCGATCTCCACCCGGTGCACGATCGCGCCCCGCCAGCCTTCGACGATGCCGACGCCCGAGCGGGTGCCCTCGCCGGTGGCGAGCACCGCAGTGCCGTAGCGCCCCGGTTGCAACGTCGGCGCGATCTCGCGCACCAGGGCATCGCTCGTGCCTGCCTCCTCGGCCCGCACCTCGAACCGGGCGAGCACGTCGCCGCTGCTCCTCGTCGCGACCGGGATCTCACCCAGATCACAGAACGGGTGCGCTACCCGTGCGTCGAACTCCAGGCCGCTGGCCCGAGCCACGTAGCCGAGCGTGCCCAGGCCCCGCGCCTGCTCCGGCTTGAGGACCGCCGTGTCGGTCAGCCGCTCGCGCACGACGGAGTGGCGCAGCGCGATGCGGACCAGCTCGGCCAGGTCCCGCGCCGCGGACGCCACCTGGGAGACATCGACAGCGGAGAGCAGGTGAACGCCGGCAGGGAAGACCCCACCCCGCAGCAGTCGGTGCCCGGTCACCACCTTGTTCAGGCGCAGCAGCCGTTCCCGGATGCGCTGGGCGTGGGCGTGGGCGATGCCGTAGGCGACGTCATTGCAGATCATCCCGATGTCGGCCACGTGGTTGTGCAGCCGTTCCAGCTCGAGCAGCAACGCGCGGCAGCGGGCCACATCGGAGCTCACCTCGATGTCCAGAGCGTCCTCGACCGCCATGCTGTACGCCAGCGCGTGCCCGACCGTGGTGTCGCCCGAGACCCGCTCTGCCAGTGCCACGTTCTCCTCGACCGTGTGCCCCTCAGCCAGGCCCTCGATTCCTCTGTGGACATACCACAACCGGGCCTTCAGGCGCAGGATCGTCTCTCCCACCACCGAGAATCGGAAGTGACCCGGCTCGACGAGCCCGGCATGCACCGGGCCTACCGGGATCTCGTACACCCCGTCCCCCTCGACGGTGTGGAACGGGTGGGGCTGGGCGGAGCCCAGCGCGGGGCGTGGCCCGGCGTCGTGGCGCAGCGGATGCCACCCGTGCGGCCAGTGGGGATGGTGCACCATCGGCGCGAGCATCGGATGCCCGTGCGGCTCGACCGCGAAGAGGTCACGCAGCTCGCGTTCGAACCGGCTCGCCGGAAACGACAGCGCGGCGAGGCTGGGCACCGAGGGCGCGGCCGCCGGCGTACGCCAGACCAGCTCGGTGCGGCGATCCGGGGCACCCGCGGTGAAGAGGTAGACGATGCGAATCTGGCCCACCTCGTCGTCATGGTGGCCGGCTACCGACGCGAGCCGGTAGCCGTCGCCGAAGAGCCGCCCAGCCATGCCACGCAGCGTCTCCGGCGACCAGACCTCGCGGGTGGTGCTTCTGGTCATCGACCCACTCGCCTCAGTGCCCGGCCGCGATGAGCGCGGCGCTGTCCAGGACCGGCCGCAGCGGCCCGAGCCAGATGCCGAGCGTGGCCGCCGCGAGCAGCCCCACCGCGAGCGGCACCCAGCTCAGTCCCGTCCGGTACGGCTTGGCCGCAGCCGCACTGCTGTGGCCAGCCGTTGTGTCCACTGTGGTCTGCGGGTCCGGCGAGCCGAGGAGCATGCCGGCGCCGTGACGGGCGATGGCCGAGAACGCCACGAGCACGAGGAGGAACCCGATCGTGACCGCCCAGCCGTACCCTGCCGCAAACCCGGCGCGCGCCTGGCCCAGCTCGGCCGCGAACAGGGCGAACGGCGGCAATCCCAGCAGCGCGACCACGGCGAGTCCGAACAGTCCTGCGGTGGCGGGGGCCGTCGTGATCGCACCGCGCACTGCGGAGATCAGCGGACTGCCGACGCGGTGCAGGAGTTGTCCGGCGCCGCAGAAGGCCACCGACTTCGCCAGGCCATGGCCGAGGATGTGCAGCAGCACCGCGGCCAGCGCGAGCCGGCCGCCGATCGCGGTGCCGAGCGCGATCAGACCCATGTGCTCGATCGAGGAGTAGGCGAGCAGCCGCTTGTAGTCGCGCTGGCCGATGAGCAGCAGCGCCGCGAGCGCGAGCGAGGCCATGGCCGCGACGAGCAACAGTGTCCGGGCGTAACCGGGGCCGAGGCAGGCATCGAAGATCGCCTTGTACCGCAGGATCGCGTAGAACGCCACCGAGAGCAGCACTCCGGACATCAGCGCCGAGACCGGAGCCGGGGCCTGACTGTGCGCGTCGGGCAGCCATGCGTGCATCGGCGCGAGCCCCGCCTTGGTCCCGAAGCCGAGCAGCACCAGACCCGCCGCCAGCCGCATCAGGGCCGGGTCCAGTGACGCGGCGTGCTCGTTGAGGTAGACCCAGTCCAGCGCCCGAAGACCACCGGCGCCGGTGGCGCGGGCGGCGGCGGAGACGCAGACCGTACCCAGGAACGCGATGCCGACGCCCACCGAGCAGAGCACGACGTACTTCCAGGCCGCCTCGACGCTCGCCCGGGTACGGCGGTGCCCCACGAGGAACGCGGTGACGATGGTCGTCGCCTCCACCGCCACCCAGAGCACGCCGACGTTCGCGGCGAGCACCGCGGCGCCCATGCAGGTCAGGAAGAGCTGGACCAGCACCAGGTAGCGGCGCGCCGACCACGCGGTCAGCCCACCGGCCCGGGCCTCGTCGCGCAGATGGTGCACGCCGGCCCAGCACGCGACCGTGGCGACCGCCCCGACAGCGATGACGAGCCACGCGGTGAGTGCGTCGGCCCGCACAAGGGAACCCGTCACGGCGGTGCCGCCACGGGCATGCCCGGCGAGAGCGATGCCGGAGGCGAGCACGCCGATCGCGGCGAGCACCGAGGTGAAGGCCGCGGTCCGGCGCGGTAACAGCGCGGCGAGGACGGCACCGGCGAACGGCGCTGCCGCGGGACCGTACAGGGCGACGGAGGTGATGTCCATCAGTCGTGCAGCTCCCGCAGGTCGTCGAGGTCGGTCGGGCCGAAGGTCTCGACCAGGCGCGCGGAGAGCACCTGGAGCACCAGGACCGCGAGCACCAGGTCGGCCGAGACGCCGAGCTCGACGATGAGCGGCACCCCGTCGGTGGCGAGGAAGGCGGTCGCGGCGATGCCGTTGTCGATGACCAGCAGCGCCACGATCTGCGAGATCGAGCGTCGGCGCGTGGCCGCGAGGAAGAAGCCGATCAGGACCAGGGCGAGACCGACCGGGGTGGCCCGGGCCGTGGTCGTGCCCGCCGCCTCGACCAGTGGCCGGGTGGCGGCGTAGGCGAGCAGGCAGAGCCCCGCTGCCGCCAGCATGGATGACGCGACGTTCGCCAGGGGCCGGGTCTCCCGGGCGTCGGGCACGAGCCGGTGCACCCGAAGCAGGAGCAGCGGGATGACGATGGCCTTGAGGATCCCGAGCCCGATCGCGACCGCCATGGCCTCGCGGCCGTTCTCGTGCTCGCCCGCGAGCAGCACCGCCACGACCGTCAGCGCGAGGCCCTGGACCACCAGGGTCGGGATGAGGGCGGAGACCTGTCGCCGCCACAGCGCGCCGACGGCGGTGAGCAGCAGCAGGCCGCACGCGAGGTTGAGCGCCTGATCGTAGGCCGTGCTGTGAGCGATCACTCCGGTTGCGTTCACGACGGCCCCGGATCAGCCGAGCACTGCGGAGGCGAGGACGGCCAGGAGGGCGAGTGCGAACGAGCCGGCGAGCAGCTCGGGCACGCGAAACAGGCGCAGCTTAGCGGCGAAGACCTCACCCGCCGCCAGCAGCGCACCGAGAACGCCGACCTTCGCCACGAACGCCACGGCGCCGATCGCGATCGCGCCACCGGTGAGCTCGGTGGCGATCCCGAACGGGGCGAAGAGGTTCGCCAACAGTCCTAACAGGATGGTCAGGCGCAGAGCGGAGGCCCACTCGACCAGGGCGAGGTCTCGACCCGAGTACTCCAGCACCATCGCCTCGTGCACCATCGTGAGCTCGAGGTGGGTCGTCGGATTGTCCACCGGGATGCGGCTGGACTCCGCCAGGGTTGCGATCGCCAGGGCCGCGGCCGCTAGGGCGCTGCCGGGCGTGAAGACACGGCTGGGGTCACGCACCCCGGCCGCGACGATCGTGGAGAGGTCGGTCGACCCGACCCGCACGGAGAGCGCGAACACCGACAGCAGCAGCGTGGGTTCGACGAGCGCCGCGATGATCATCTCGCGACTGGCGCCCATCCCGCCGAATGCGGTGCCGGTGTCCAGGCCCGCCAGGGCGAGCGCGACCGTACCCAGCAGGAGCAGGCCGACCACCACGATGAGGTCGGCACCGGCGAAGGGCGACAGGGTCGCCACGAACGGCGCCGCGGCGGCCACCACGAGGCTGGTCGCCAGGAGCACCGGTGGCGTGGCCGTGAAGACGAAGCTCGCGTCCTCAGGGCTGGTCGGCTGTTTGCGAGCGAGCTTGCGCAGGTCGCGCCATGGCTGACCGACGCGGCCACCACCGCGCCCCTCCAACCGCGCCCGGACGGCCCGGGTGATCCCGAGCAGGTACGGCGCCAGAATCGCGAGCAGCACCGCCTGCCCGACCGCCACGACCCAGACCCAGACCGTGGCGCTCATCGGACCACCCCGGCGACAAGGACGACGAGCAGCGCCACGAGCATGTACCCGAGGTAGCGGTGCACGCTGCCGTTCGCGAGCACTCGGGCCCTGTCCCCCAGCGCGGCGACCAGGGCCAGGATCGGTCGGTAGACGCGGTTCTCGATCCGGTCCGGGATCCGCTGCCGGAAGCGCACCGCGGCCACGTGGTACTCGGACTCGTCCGCGTGGGTCACATCGATGCTGCGCTCGGGTGCCAGCACGTCATCGAAGACGCGCTGCAGCGGCTCTGCGAACGAGGTGGCGGTGTACTCCATTCGGGGCGTGAGCGGGCCCTCACCGCAGGACCAGGCGTTGGTGCGCCGCCTGGGCCGACCCAGCGAGCGGGCCGTCGTGGCGATGATGAGCGTGACCGCGACGATCGCGACCGCGATCCACAGCGGCCAGATCGTGGCGATCGACCCGCCCGCTGCCTGGGTGACCCGGACGGTGAGCAACTCGCCGGAGACCGGGGCGGCGACGAGCTCCGGCCCGGGCAGGCGTTGGGCGTGGGAGTTCAGCGCGACGGCGATGCGTGCGATCGCGGGCATCGTCTGGGTCGGGACGATGGCGAGGACGGCGCACGCCACCGCGGCCAACGACATCGCGACCACCATGCTGGCCGGCGACTCCTTAGCGGCGGCGGCACTCCCGCTGCGGGGCCGGGCGAGGAACCCGGTGCCCACCGCCTTGACGAAGGCCGCCACCCCGATCCCGGCGGTCAACGCGACGACCGCAACCGCGAGCGGAGCCGCCACCGTCAACATCGTGCCCGCGTTGGCACCCGGGTGCAGCAGCGACTGCAGCAACAGCCACTCCGACACGAAGCCGTTGCCCGGCGGCAGTGCCGCAGCGGCGAGCGCGCCCGCTCCAAACAGGATGGTCGTCGCGGGCATCGTGCGGACGAGCCCGCCAAGCAGGTCCAGGTCCCGGGTCCCGGTGGCCCGGACGACCGAGCCCGCCCCGGTGAAGAGCAACGCTTTGAAGGCCGCGTGGTTGGCGGCGTGCAGCAGAGCCGCGCTCAGCGCCAGCCCCGCGGCCAGCCTGTTGCCGGCCAGCCCGTAGAGGCCGGCGAAGCCGATCCCGAGCAGGATGAGGCCGACGTTCTCGCTCGTGGAGAACGCCAGCATCTGCTTGATGTCGCGGGCGACCGCCGCCTGGGTGATGCCGTAGAGCGCCGAGACGCCACCGATGACGGCGATCACGAGCCACCACCAGGCCGAGCCACCACCAAGCAGGTCGAAGCCGAACCGGAGGATGCCGTAGATGCCGAGCTTGACCATGGCGGCGCTCATCAGTGCCGATACGTGGCTGGGTGACTCCGCGTGCGCGCGGGGCAGCCACGGGTGCAGCGGCACCGCCCCGGCCTTGCCCGCGAACCCGACGACACAGAGCAGGAAGACCGTCCCGGTCAGCGCCGGGTTCAGGCCCGTCGCCGACCGGATCGCGGCGAAGCTCGTGCCGCCCGCGGCCGCGGAGAGCCAGGCCGTGCCGACCAGCAGCGCCACGAAACCGAGCTGGGTCAGCGCCGCGTACCAGATGGCCGCGGCCCGTACGCCGTCGTGGTGCCGGTGCTCGGTCAACACCAGCAGCAGTGAGGTGACGGCCATGAGCTCCCAGGCCGCGAGCAGCGCCGGCACCGATGCCGCGATCGGCACGACCATCATCGAGGCGGTGAACAGGGGCAGGAGGAACAGCGCACCACGCGAGCCCGGGCCCGCGCCGGTGCGCCCGACGTACCCGATCGTGTAGCTGCCGGCGATCGTGGTGACCGCGCCGACCAGCACCAGGAACCAGCCGGAGAGCGGGTCCACGGCCAGATCGATGCCGGCCAGTGGCAAGATGTCCGGTATCGAGCGCTGCCAGTGGCTGCCGCCTGCGGCGACCGCACCGGCCACCGCGCCGGCGCCCCCGGCGACGGCGGTGCTCAAGCCCACCACCGCGGCCCGTGCCTGGCGCGGGACGAGGATCGACGCCATGGCCCCGACGACTGTCGCCCCAGCCGCTACGGCCAGGGCCATCGCGATGATGCTCACCGTCCGGTCAGCCCCCGCAGGGCGCTGACGATCTGCTCGGGCTCGGGCGGGCAACCGGGCACGTGCAGATCGACGGGGACGACATCTTCGACGGCGCCGAGCACACCGTGCGCGCGTCTGAAGACGCCGCAGTCGCGGGCGCAGTCGCCCACCGCGATGACCAGGCGTGGTTCCGGCATGGCGTCGTAGGTGGCGCGCAGGGCACGGGCCATGTTCACGGTCACGGGCCCAGTGACCGTGATGGCGTCGGCATGCCGGGGCGAGGCGACGAGCCGGGCTCCGAAGCGCTCGGCGTCATAGACAGGTGAGAATGCCTGGCCAATCTCGATCTCGCAGCCGTTGCAGGAGCCGGCGTCGACGTGGCGGATCTGCAGCGAGCCGCCGAGCGCCCGCGCGCCGGGATGGCTCGGTCCCGGCTCGGGTGCCTTCTCCACCGCGCGACCGGACCGCACGATCCTGGTGATCAGACCCATGACGCCGCTGCCCGTTCCGGTGATCGAGGGCAGGCCTGGGTGAGTTGATCTTCCATCACACAGCTTCGACCCCGATCACCGCGGCGGGCGGGGGTCAGACGGCCCGCAGGTCCTCGAGAAGCTCGACCTGGACCGAGATCACCTCGGTGAGGATCCGCCGCGCTGCCTGCAAGAGGTCGACCACCCGCTGGCTCACCAGAGAATAGAAGACCGCCGATCCCTCTCGACGTGTGGTGACGAGGTTCAGCCGCCGCAGCACCGCGAGCTGCTGCGACAGGTGTGCCGGCTCGATGCCGATCTCGGGGAGCAGCTCCGATACCGCCCGCTCGCCCTCCGCGAGCAGCTCCAGCACCCGGATGCGGGCGGGGTGCCCGAGTGCCTTGAAGAACTCGGCCTTGGCTTGGTACAGCGGTGTGGCCACGTCCCTTCCCTTCTCCACGGAAGATCCCGACCACAGTGGTGGCGCTGGGCAGTCGGGCGTCGAAGTCAGCTGGGCTCACGGGTTGCCAAAGTTAGCAAGCCGTTAGATGGCCACCGACCCGGCACCCCCGAATGTGACGCAGGCAACGCGCACGCGTGCTGCGCCGGCTCAGAAGAGGCGACGCGAGGAAGGACGGGACAGGACCGTGGCGTCGGCGCGGCGACCGACGGTCCACTGGATGATCGTGTCGCGGGCCTGCACCTTGGTGGCCTTGCTGGCGATCGCGATGCCCAGCCCCGCAGCGAGCGAACGCAGCTGCGCGACGCTGAGCTTGAGATCGTCCAGGTAGGACACAGCGGTCGCCCGATCGGCAAGATTGGACAGGTCGGATCCGATCTGCTCGATCGGGCGCGGCATCGGGACGGCGGGGGTCGGCTCCCGTACGGGCAGCCGGGTCCGACGGGGGCCCTCGACCGGTGCTCGCGGGACCACCTCAAGATGGGCGGAACCGGCGGCGAGCTCCGCGAGCTGCTCCGGCGGAAGTTTGCGCAGGAACTCCGCCACGCGCACCAGAACCTCGTGCGTCAGCTCTGCCGAATCGGACATGGTACGAACCTACATAGTCGTTCGAGACGGGTCACGCCGGGGCGATCCGTGACAGGAACTCCGTGGCGAGCTCCACCAGTTCATAGTGGACATTCGGGTGGGTCGCGGCCATGAGCACCGCCGGTACGCCACGCTCCCCTGCGGTCGCGAAGAGCGTCTTGCTCTCCCGGATCATCTGCCGGAAGACGGGCATGTCGTACTGCTCCGTGTGGGTCACGTAGTTACGCACGGAGACGATGGGTCCATCGGCGGAGTGCTGGATCATCGTGAAGACAATGCCGAGCAGGCTCGGCGCCACGGCCTGCTCCCCCGCCACGGCGTTGAGGTCGCGCACCAGCTCGGTCAGCTTGCGTCGAAGGTAGTCGATGCCGAGCGTGGAGAGGTAGTCAGCCTTCGCGGGGATCAGGACGTGCTCGCTCGCCACCACGGCGGTCCGGGTGATCATGTTGAAGTTCGGGGCACAGTCGATGAGCACCACGTCGTACGCCGCGAACGCGGGCTCCTCCAGCGCGTCGGCGAGCAGGCGGTGCACCCACAGGTAGCCCGAGGCGGAGATCTCGAAGCGGGAGCCGCCGACGTACGCGGCGAGATCCAGATCGATGTCGATGAGACCCAGATGTGACGGGACCAGATCCAGGCGGCCGCCGTTGTGGGCCAGACGCTCGTTGACCCGGGGCGGCGTGACCACGAACTCGCTGAGCGGCCGCGGGTCCTGGTCATGCAGCACCGCCTCGAACCAGTGCAGCAGGGTGCCGCCGTCCGAGAACTCCTTGGCGAACTCGTCGGCGGCGTAGAACGACAGGGTCAGACTCGCCTGCGGGTCCATGTCGATGAGCAGCACCCGCTGCCCGCGGTAGGCGATCTCAGCGGCCAGGTTGGCGGCGACCGTCGTCTTGCCCACGCCGCCCTTGTAGTTCAGCACGCAGACAACCCGAGGGGACGCGGTGGCGGTCACCCGCAGAACCGTACCCAAGACGTGACCACAAACCTACGAGCCGCGCCCGTACGGCTTGTCGCCGCATGAGCCGGTTACGGCACCGTCTTCTCGATGGCGGCCGGCCCCCACTGCTCGAGCTCACGGCGGGCCCGCTCGATGTTGCGCGGGGTGGGGTCCCGCCCCTCGGCCACGGCCAGATCCTCGGGGTCCCACGGCTGCTCGGCACCGGTACGGATCACGTACTCGCGCACCGGCGTGACGTACGGCTCTGAGGTGGCCTGCGCCTCCTCCAGATCCACCTCGTCCGGCGGGATCTCATGCATGGCCTGCTCCTCACCACCGAGCCCACCGAGGCCGGCTCCCAGGTCGAAGCCCACCTCGTCGGTTTCGTAGGAACTGTAGCCGCTACCCGGTCGGACAATCTCGCCCACGGTCGGGTAGGCACCGACCCCCGCCTCGGGCCGGTCATAGACGGAGATGTGCGAGCCGAGCCGCGGATCGACCGGCTCCTCTTCGGCGATCAGTCGACTGTCCTCGGCGACGCGCTGCGCCGGGTCGGCCCGCGTTCCGGTTCCGGGTTCGTCGAGGTCCAGGTCGGCGACAACCCGCGGATCCGGGTCCATGTCATCGGCTTGGGCGTCGGGCGTTTCCCGGTTGAGCCGCTCCGCCAAGGGTTCACCGCGCAGACCCTGGTACCCCGTCACGCCGTACTCGTCGAGGCCGAGCGGGCCGTCCTCCCGGTCGGGCGGAAGGACGCTGGGCGTGTTCGGATCGCGGGCCTCCTCGTGCACGCTGTCGGCGTACGAGTCGTCGTCCGCGACCTCGGGCAGGCCTTCGGTCGCGGCCCAGGGGTCGTCCTCGTCGAAGATGCGGTCGTTCATGATGGCCCATGGTCCCACCCGAATCATCATCATCTCGGGCATATGGACCGAGACTGATCAGGGCGCGGGCCACGACGGCAGGGGGTCAGGTGACCGTGAGCGTCGTGCCGTCCACGGTGACGTCGCGGGGGTGCAACGGGCGCGGCGCCGGACCTCCCTGGACCGACCCGTCCGTGATCGAGAACGTGCTGAGGTGACACGGGCACTGCACGACATTGCCCTGGACCCGGGAGACCAGGCACTGCTCATGGGTGCAGATCGCGCTGAACGCCTTGAACTGCCCGGCGGTCGGCTGGCTCACCACTACCGCGCCGACAATCGTGGCGCCACCGACGGGGACCTTGTCCACCGGCACGGTGACCGGTCCGGTAGACACCGGGTCGGTCGAGCCGCCGTCGAAGGCGCACGCTGCCAGCGATCCCGCACCGACAATCCCGACGCCGACCGCGGCCGCGCGGGTGAGCACACCGCGCCGGCTTACCCCCCGCGGCCGTCCGGCCCCGCCCACACCCTCCGACGCTGACACGCTCATGACCCTAATACTTGACCACGCAACTGATCATCGGCTGGGGATCGGCTGTGCGTGTCCTGTGAGGCCCGTGGTGCGCGCCGGATCGTGACGCGGCGGCTGGCGTGCCGCAGACTGTGCGCGTGACGCAGCAGGCAGTGCGGACCGCGCGACGGCCCTGGTGCACCGTCGTGCTGGCGGCGTTGGCGATGCTGACCATCGCACTCGCGGGATGCGGGGCCACGGGGACATGGCGGCCCCAGCCGTCCTCCTCCGCGCAGTTCCCCTTGCCACCACCGCCGACCCTCGTGCCGGTAGCGACGGCGAGCACCTTGGCAACGCTGCCACCGATCGCCCCACTGCCCGTGCCCGCGCAGCCCTATCTGGTGGGCCGGCGCGTGGTCGACCTGAGCCGCGACGACCGTCCATTGCCGACGCTGCTGCTCTTTCCGGCCGTGGACACGACCCGCGGCCTGTGGGATGTCGCCCCGGGTGCCTTCCCCCTCGTGGTCTTCAGCCACGGACTTCGGGGCAGCCCCGACCTGTACGCGGCTGGCCTCGAGCCGCTCGCGGCGGCGGGCTTTGTCGTGGCAGCCCCCGAGTACCCGCACACCAGCCTCGACGCGACCGACTACGACCCCGGCGACCTGCTGAACCAGCCCGCCGACGCCTCCGCCGTACTCAGCGCGGTGCTCGCCCTCGCGGCAAACCCCCAGGACGGTCTCTTCGGCCACATCGACGCGACCCGCGTCGCCGCGGCGGGTCATTCGGCCGGCGGCTACACCACGCTCGGACTGCTGACCTACGCCCGCGACTACCGGGTCCGTGCCGCGGTCGTCCTTTCCGGCGCCAGCCTCGGCGGCAGGTTCGACGCGTCGGCCACCCCGGTCCTGTTCGTGCACGGTGACTCCGACGAGGTCGTGCCCTACGCGTACGGTCGCACCAGCCACGACCAGATGCCGTGGCCGAAGGCGTTCCTCACGGTCCTCGGCGCGGACCACGCCGGATACCTGCGCCCCACGTCGCCGGCCTACCCGGTGGTGACCGCCACCGTGCTGGAGTTCCTGCGGGCCACGCTCTACGGCGATGTCGACGCGCTGGCCCGAATCCCGATCGCGGCCACCAGCCCATTGACTCGGTTCGAGTCCACGTTGCCCACTGGGCCCACGTCGGCCACCCCGACCCCGACGGACACACCGCAACCGACGCAGACGCCGGAGCTGACCGCGACGCCATCCCCGTCGGCGAACGCCTCACCATCCACAGTAGAGATACAGCCGACGTCCACCGGCCCCTGACCCGTGCAGTCCTCAGCGGCGTGCGGGACGGACCGTGGCGAAGCTTCCCACGCCGGCCGGTGTGGCATACCGGTCGACCACGCTGCGATCGGCGGCCCGCTCGGCGAGGATGCGCCGGTAGACACGCTCGTAGCGCGAGGCCATCAACGGGACCGAGAACGTGGAGCGCACATGGTCGGCGCAGTCGCCCGGATCGAGGCTCGCCACCTCGTGCAGGGCCGCGGGCAGGTCCGCCTCGTCTGAGCAGATCATGCCCGTGCGGCCGTGCAGCACCACCTCGGGGACCGAACCGCGGCGCAGCGCGACCACGGGGGTGCCCTTCGCCATCGCCTCGATCATCACCATGCCGAAGGGTTCCTCCCACCGGATCGGCAGCAACAGTGACCGGGCATCGAACAGGAGCGCCTCGGTGCGGTCCCGGCCCCCGTTGAGCACCAGCTCGACGTCCGGGCCGAGCATCGGGCGGATCACCTCGTCGAGGTATTGCCACTCGTCTTTCTGGTTCGCCTTCCCGGCGAGCACCAGGGGAAGGTTCGCCTTCCGGCATGCCTCGATCGCGAGGTCGGGGCCCTTGTCTGCGGCGAAGCGCCCGAGCCACAACACGGGACCGTCGGTGGGCTGGGTCTTGACCGGCCCGGGCACCTCGATGCCATGGTGGATCGTCGAGTGCCAGGCGAGATCGGGTGCGACCCGACGTTGCGAGTGGGAGATCGCGATGAGCGAGACCAAGTTGTCCACTCTGGACAGATACGACACGACCTCGCCGACCGGACAACTGTGCACGGTGACCACGGTCGGGATGTCGCGATATCCCGCCGTGATGGGACCCACGGTGGTGTGGTCGTGCACGATGTCGAAGGGCTCCTCGGCGAGCATCTCGTTGACCCGCGTCACGTGGACGAGCTCGGGCATCGCCTCGAGCAGCCGCGGATACTGCAACTGAGCGTCGGTGCTGACGAACCGGGCTCGGGTGCCCGTGCGCGTGCCCGCACCGAAGAGCGTCACGTGGTGGCCGAGGTCGATCAGCCCGTCGATGAGGCTGGCGCAGACCCGCTCCAGCCCGCCGTAGCCAGCGGGTGGCACTTCGTACCAGGGCGGCATGAGCATCGCGATGCGCAGCGGCCTGGCCGGGGCGGCCCGCAGCGGAGGGGCCGGAAGACCGGCGAACCTCGCCCGATTGGGCAGACCGTCGCCGGGTGCGAGTACGGGACCGTGCCTCTCCGTGGGCAGCGTGGGGGATTGTGCCTTGTTTCCGTGTGCAGACGCCATGATGTACCCCTTGCTCCGTTCGCCGCGGCATAAATATCGCCCGTTCGGGGGCGTTCACGCTCGCGCTCGCGGCCGGGGCCGGCCCGGCGCCGGGACCCCAGAACATCATGACCCGGACCGGCCCCACGGGCGGGTGATATCACTGAACTTCGTTCGGAGGGCGTCGGGGCCGTCGTTGTCCGCGGCCGAGGGGAATGGCACCATGGGCGGACACCCGAGAGGCGGAGGGCACGCGTGCGAGACCGGCAGGTCAGCATTCTCAAGGGGTCCGCCTTCGTCGTCAGCGACCGGATGGGCGACGTCGCCCCGCGGATCGGCGATCCCACCGGCCTGTTCTACCGGGACATGCGCCATCTCTCGCGGTGGCAGTTGCGGCTCAACGGACGCGAGCCGGACGCGCTCGCCGCCGAGTCGCTGGAGTACGACGAGGCGGTCTTCTACCTCGTCGAGCCCACCGGTACGGTCTACCGGAACCCGGCGCTGTCACTGATCCGGCGGCGCGAGGTCGCTGACGGGATGCGCGAGCACCTGGAGTTGCTCAACCACGGCCTGCACGAGGTGCACGTCGAGATAACGATACTCTTTGATGCTGACTTCGCCGACCTGTTCGAGGTCAAGGACGAGCTGGCCAAGCAGGGGGAGTTCTACCGACACCGGGTGCCGCACGGCGTGACGCTGGGCTACGTCCGTGACGAGCTGTCCACGCCGGCGGGGCGCAGCGCGGGCGAGTTCCGGCGGGAGACCTACATCCGCGCGCCCGACGCCTTCTTCACCGACCAGTCGTTGACGTTCCGGGTCCGGGTTCCGCCACACGGCACCTGGTCCCAGACGGTCTCGGTCACGGTCGGCACGGCCCGCGACGAGCCGGTGCCGCAACGGATGCACCGACCCGACATGCCCGCCAGCCTCGAGGAGTGGCTCGCGGCAGCGCCCAAAGTGGACACTGACTGGCACGAGCTGCGCCAGGTCTACCGCCGCAGCCTGGTGGACCTGGCCGCGCTGCGCTTCTACCCGGAGTCCGTGCCGGACGCCTCACTGCCCGCCGCCGGCCTGCCGTGGTTCATGGCCCTGTTCGGGCGGGACAGCCTCATCACGAGCTACCAGGCGATCCCGTTCGCCCCCGAACTCGCCCGCACCACGCTGCTCGCCCTCGGCGCGCACCAGGCGACGGGCTGGGACGACTTCCGCGACGCCGAGCCCGGCAAGATCCTGCACGAGTTGCGCCATGGTGAGCTCGCGGTCTTCGGCGAACGGCCGCACTCGCCCTACTTCGGCTCCGCGGACGCGACCCCCCTGTTCCTCGTGGTGCTCGACGAGTACGAACGCTGGACCGGCGACGTCGAGACCGTACGGCGGCTCGAGGGCTCGGCCCGCGCCGCGCTGGAGTGGATCGAGCGGTACGGTGACATCGACGGTGATGGTTACATTGAGTACCGCAGCCGCAACCGGAGCACCGGCCTGTCCAACCAGTGCTGGAAGGACTCCGACCACTCGATCGTGCACCCGGACGGGCGCCTCGCCGCGCTGCCCCGCGCCTGCTGTGAGATCCAGGGGTACGCCTACGATGCACGGGTCCGCACCGCCCGGCTGGCGCGTGAGGTCTGGGGCGACGAGGGGCTGGCGCAGCGGTTGGAGAAGGACGCGGCCACGCTCAAGTCCGCGTTCGACCGGGACTTCTGGCTGCCCGAGGGTGGGTACTACGCGCTTGCCCTGGACGGGGAGAAGGCGCCGGTGCCGACGCTCACCTCCAACATCGGCCATCTGCTGTGGAGCGGCATCGTCGCCGACGACCGGGTCGAGTCGGTGGTGGGCCATCTCATGGGCGAGGCGATGTTCTCGGGCTGGGGGGTGCGGACCCTCGCCGACGGGCAGCCGGTCTACAACCCGATCGCCTACCACAACGGAACCGTGTGGCCGCACGACACCGCGCTCATCGCCGCCGGGCTGGCCCGCTACGGCCGCCGGCACGAGGCGAACCGGCTCGGCGTGTCCCTGCTGGAGGCCGCCCGGCACTTCCGCTACCGGCTGCCCGAGGCGTTCGCGGGCTACCCGCGGGCAATGACTCATGTGCCGGTTGAGTACCCGAGCGCCTGCTCGCCGCAGGCGTGGGCCTCGGGTGCTCCCCTGCTGCTCATGCGGGTCATGCTCGGTCTGGAGCCGACCACGACGGGCCTGACCGTACGGCCGCACCTGCCCGCGCCGACCAACCGGCTCGTGCTGCGCGGCCTACCCGGTCGCTGGGGTCGCACCGACGCCGTCGCTGTCCGCGAGTAACCGTCCTCTGTGGACACATCGCGTGCGGCTGACCGGTCAGCTACGTCGCCGCCGCGACCAGCTCCTCAAGGTGGATCACGACGTACGCACCCTCGTGTCTGACGGGGCTCCGCGTTCCGTCGCCGAAGACCAGGGCGGAGCCGTGCAGTTGTGCGATGCCGGACCAAAGCGCCTGGACATGGCTGGCGACATCACGGGGCACGCTGCCCGTGTTCGGCTTCGCGAAGACCACGAACGTCTGGCCGGCGAGCTCCGCTGCCGAGCGCAGCGAGCCGTCCTCGCGCTGGAACACGTTCAGTCCCTCGTACTGGTACGAGAGCCGGACCTTGGGATTCTGCGCGTCACGCTTGCCGCTCTCGTAACCGACAGAAACGACGTCACTGTCGACCTGGCCCTTGATCACTGATGTCACCTTGAAAGGTGATCGCTCCATAGAGATCCGGGCCCTCCCCCGCGATCACGCCCTCCTCGTCAGCCGACGGCTGGACTTCCGCGGCGATGTCCGTCGCCGACACCACCGTCGCCTCGAAGATAACCGGAACCAACGACACCAGCGTCCTCAGGTCGGGGAAGGAGATGGTTGACGCATCTGCGGGCACGAGGTACACGGTCTCGTCGCCGACCACCACACTCGCGTAGCCCTCGTACGAGTTGTGGCTCGTGGCGCACCCGGTCAGTAGCACGGCGAGCAGAGCGACGGCTGTAGGGACCATGCGCTGACGTCGCACTGTCGTTACCCCTTCAGTAATGGGCGTTGATCAGTATTGGGCGTTGATATGGTCGATCATGTGTGAGCTGAGCGTACCGCTAATCGGATCACTCCACGGATCTTCTCCTGTGATCATGCACGCATCATTGTTGTGTTCAAAGCCGTAGGCGTGGCCGAACTCGTGGCAAGCGACGAAAAAGCCTGCATTATCCGGAATCAGCCGCGTCCACGCCTCGTTGAATCGAACGCGCGCGCGATCACATTTCAATGTCACCAGATGAACCGCTCGGCAGACCTCGTCGCCCAATATGTCGAGGGGCAGATCTCCGGTCGCAAACCAAACAACGTCGGTGCCGTCGTTCCAGGCCGATCGTGGCTGGTCGGCAGCGACAAGATCTGTGCGGGCGTCGTACTGGTTGAGTTGCTCGAAATGAACAAAGTGATTCCAGTAGAGGTAGTCGTCGTCCGTGTCCTCATCCGACGCGAAGTCGACCCAGTAGTCGTCCATTTTCGTGAGCCCAAATATAGTGGGCGGATGCTGTGGATGGCGTGAGAACGACAAGTGTGCCCACGGCGGTGGCCGCGGCCACGGCGGCGGACAGCAGGCGAATGACGGGTCGGTGGCGGGGATCGACGAATCAGCATCGATTCTCCACGTCGTCAGACATCGGCATCCGTGTGATGCGTATCGCGGCGGGCAATCGGCGGTCAAGGCCTAAGGGTCAGTACATCTATGTCTTGATCAGGGCCGGGGCCGGCGTCAGGCTCGACGGAGACAATCATCCGTACGGCACGGCGCGGGGACCGGCGACCTCGGCGCCGAGTGCGGTCACCCGGTCGCGCAGACCGCGGTCGGCGGTGACCACCACGCACCGCCGCGCCACCCCGGGATCCGCGGACGTCGACTCGGCGAGCGCGGTCGCGACGAGCGCGACGATGGCGTCGTCGCCGGAACCGCGCGACGGCGCGGCGACGACCCGTACGTCCTGTGGAGCGGACTCCTCGGCGAGCGGCGACGCGGCGCCCTCGACGACGAGCACCACATCGACCGGCCCGGCGACGTCGGATAGTCCCGTCGACGGCACCGACGCGAGGGCGTCGCGCAGGCGGCGGGCAGCGCCGAGCCGGTCGCGCCACCAGCCATCCGGCACCGATCCCACCACGTTGGCCCCATCGACGATCACCAGCGGTCTGGCCACGCTGCCACCCTACGACACCGGCCAGCTCCGGTGATCGTGGCCGAAACCGGGTGAGTCGATCTCCACCCACGCGGTTTTGCCCTCGATCACCGGCCCGTGCGTACACTGCGTGCGATGTTGTTGCCCGAGCCATGCGAGGTGTCATGCGTCCCAAGGAGCGTGGCGGGACCGGACGCGACCCGCGTGACGCTGCGCCGTCGCCACTGAGGCTCACCAGCACCTGGTCGATCCGCTCCAAACTCGTGGCCGTACTGCTGGTACCGCTGGCAACGCTCGTCGTCATGTGGGTGCTGGCCACGTGGGTGACCGTCTCGCCCGGACTCGCCCTGATCAACGCGCAGACCAGCGCCCAGGACGTCGGGCGTCCGGCACAGTCGCTCATCGCCGAGCTGCAGGCCGAGCGCCAGCTCGCGGTGGCGTACCTGGGTCGGGACCGTACGGACGAGCAGGCGCTTGTCGCCCAGCGCGAGACGACCGACGCCGCGATGGCGAGCTTCCGGGCGAGCGCGAACACGGATCGTGCCCGCTCGGCACTCACCGACGCCAGCGCGAACCGGCTCTCCGAGTTGCTACTGCACCTCGACGGGCTCGGTGCGCTGCGGACGGCGGTCGACGGCGGCGGGATCGATCGCCTGGAGGCGGCGCGCCGCTACACCCAGGTCATCGAGGCTGGGCTGAGCCTGGGTCGTTCGCTGATCCAGCTCACCGACCCGGATCTGCTCCGGGAGGCCCAGGCATTGATGACGATGAGTGACGCACGGGAGCTGCTCTCCCGTGAGGATGCGGTCGTCACCGGGGCCCTCGCGTCCGGAGTGCTCAGCGCCGCCGATCTGAGTCAGGTCGTCACGCTCATCGGGGCACAGCGCCACGAGTTCGAGTTGGCCGATGCGGACCTGTTCGTGACCGACCGGCTCGCGTACGAGCAGATCGCCGCGAGCGCACCCGCCGGCACGCTCGGCGCTCTGGAGGACACGCTGATCAGCCAGGGCCGGGTGGGGCAGAAGCCTCCGGTCGACCCGCAGACCTGGCGAGCCGCCTATGACGTGGTCACGCGCGACCTGCACACGCTGGAGGTCGACGGCGCAGCGCGGCTCGTCGACCGCGGCCGGCCCCAGGCGACGTTCCTCTTCACCCGCATCGCCGTGACCGGCCTGCTCGGGCTGATCGCGCTCGTGATCGCCGCACTCGGGTCGGTCCGGGTCGCCCGCAGCCTGCTGCGCCGGCTGGCCGGGCTGCGGCAGGCCGCGCGGGAGCTTTCCATCGACCGACTTCCCCGCGTGGTGGAACGCCTGCGGCGCGGAGAACGCGTGGACGTGGCGACCGAGGCACCACCACTGCCCTACGGGACGGACGAGATCGGCCAGGTGGGCCATGCCTTCAACGCGCTGCAGCGCACCGCTGTCGCCGCCGCGGTCGCGGAGGCCGACCTGCGTCGCGGCGTGAACGACGTCTTCCTCAACATCGCGCGACGCAGCCAGACCCTACTGCACCGCCAACTGTCCATTCTGGACGGCATGGAGCGCCGGACCGAGGACCCGACCGAGCTCGAGGAACTGTTCCGCGTGGACCATCTCGCCACCCGGATGCGGCGTAACGCCGAGTATCTGGTGATCCTGGCGGGAGCAGCGCCCGGACGCGGCTGGCGGATGCCGGTACCGCTGGTGGATGTGCTGCGGGGGGCCGTGAGCGAGGTCGAGGACTACGCGCGGGTGACCGTACGGCCGGTACCGGACCTGGCTATCGCCGGGCGGGCCGTGGGTGACCTCATCCACCTGCTCGCCGAGCTGATCGAGAACGCCACGACCTTCTCGCCGCCGACCAGCAAGGTGGTGCTGGGAGCCGAGCCGGTGACCAACGGGCTGGCGATCGAGGTCGAGGACCGCGGCATCGGGATCCTTCCGCCGATCCTGCGGGAGCTCAACGAACGCCTCGCCAACCCGCCCGCGTTCGACCCTGGTGCCGGTGCGCAGCTCGGACTCTTCGTGGTCTCCCGCCTCGCGGCCCGGCACGGCGTCGAGGTCCAGTTGCGCAGGTCGGCCTATGGCGGAACCACCGCGGTCGCGCTCCTGCCCGACGCCCTGCTCACGCTCCCCGGCGAACAGCCCGCCCTGACGGCCGGCGCCTCGGCCGACGGCCTCGTGCCGCTGGAGTCCGGATCGCCAAACGCCCCACGGTCGGCGGGCGGGTCGACCACGGTTGGGTTCACGCCCATCTCCCGGCCGGGCGACCCGCTGCCCGCACGCCGCCCGGGCCTGGCCCGGTTGGAGGACGCCGAGACCGAGGTCATCGTCGCGACGGTCGAGCCCACCGGCCGGGCAACGAAGCGGGTCGCGCGCCACGCCCAGCTCGCCGAGGAGGTCGTCAACCCGGACGGCCTGCCCAAGCGGGTCCGCCAGCGTGGCCACAAGGACCCGCATGACGAGGGCGGCTCGGCGGAGGTCGAGGCCGCGACACAACCCGACGATGCTCGCTCACCCGAGCAGGTGCGGGCGATGATGTCCTCATTCCAGGCCGGTACGGCGCGGGGGCGGGCCGATGACGCGGACCGTACCGAGTCGGACGTTACAGACCCGGACCGGACGGTCCGGCAGAATGTGGACCCAGGACGTTCGGACTCAGACCGTAAGGGCGGCGCGACCCTGGCGGACGGCGGCTAGCCTGGGCGGCGACCGATGGGGCCGATCGCGGGGCGCGGCCGGGGCAGGCGCGCAGGCACGCGCAAAATCGCAGGGGTGGTGGCCGTACGGTCCGGCGGGCCGGCGGCGGGGTGGATGGCGAGACGACGGTGGAGGCGACATGACGACCCAGGCTCCCGAGGGGCTCGGCTGGCTGCTCGACGATCTCATCGAGCGCGTGCCGACCGCACGACAGGCGATCGTCCTCTCGGTCGACGGCCTGCTCATGGCGGCGTCGCAGGGCATCAGCGATGCCGAGGCAGAGCACATGTCCGCGATCGCGTCGGGCTTCCAGAGCCTGGCCAAGGGAGCGAGCCGGCATTTTCACGCCGGTGCCGTGCGCCAGACCATCGTGGAGATGGAAGGCGCCTTCCTCTTCGTGACCGCGGCTGGCGCCGGTGCGTGCCTCGCCGTGCTGGCGGACTCCGCGTCCGACATCGGGCTCATCGCCTACGAGATGGCCATGCTGGTCAAGCGCGTGGGCCAGACCCTGGCCACCACCTCTCGGTCGACCGCGTCCGCTGATGCCTCCGACGCTCGCAAGCTCGCCGAGGCGGGGTGAGCCCGGCATGGTCGAGGACGAGCTCCCCTCAGGGCGCCCCGCGAGGGGCCGGGGCTCGCGGACCGGCCTGCACCGTTCCAGCACCGTCCGCGGCGGGCGCTCAGCCGCCGACCGTCCGCCACCGGAGCCTGACGACGATCCCGAGCCGGAGGATCTGACAGCGGACCCGCTCAATGCGAGCGCCGCGGCCGACGACGCGCCGGGCGAGGTCGACGTCGATGGCGACGCGCCCGTGCTCGTACCCGCGTCCCGGCCGGAGACGCTGCCGGTGCGCGCTGGCGAGCACGACGACCACGCGTGGCTGGACCAGGACGCGGGGCCGGTGGTGCGGCCGTACACGCTGACCGGCGGACGCTCACGCCCGTTCACGAGTGGCCTGGGCCTGCTGACCCACGTCGAGGCCCTCTATGCCCCCGACGCGGATCTGATCGGCCTGCAACCCGAGCACCGGGCCATCCTCGGCCTCACGCGCACGGCGCTGTCGGTCGCCGAGATATCCGCGCGGCTGGACCTGCCGGTCGGCGTGGTCCGGGTCCTCATCGGCGACCTGATCCAGGCGGACCTCGCCTCCACGTTCGAGGCCGACGCGGCCCTGCGCGCCCCCGATGACCACATCCTTCAGGCGGTGATCGATGGACTTCGTGCCCTCTAGTACCAACGACCGCCAGCGGCCGTACGCGCTGAAGGTGCTCATCGCGGGTGGCTTCGGCGTCGGCAAGACCACGCTGGTCAGCTCGTGCAGCGAGCTGCTGCCACTGCGGACCGAGGAGTACATCACCAGCGCGAGCATCGGCACCGACGACCTGGACGGCGTCGAGGAGAAGCGGACCACGACCGTTGTCATGGACTTCGGGCGCATTCGCATCAATGACGACGTCGTCGTCTATCTGTTCGGTACGCCAGGCCAGGACAGGTTCTGGTTCCTGTGGGACGAGCTGGCCCTCGGGGCGCTCGGCGCGGTCGTGATGGCGGACACGCGGCGGCTGGCCGACTGCTTTCCGTCTCTGGACTACTTCGAACGCCGCGGCACGCCGTTCGTCGTCGCGGTGAACTGCTTCTTCGGCGAGCAACGGCACAGCGTCGAGAAGGTCCGCGACGCGCTCGACCTGGACCCGGCAGTGCCGGTCGTGCTCTGCGACGCCCGCGAACGCGAGTCGAGCAAGCAGGTGCTGGTCACGCTCATGCAGCATGTGCAGGCCCGGGTCCGGCTGCCGGCGGGGTCCGACGCTCTGTCCCCTGTGGACTAGACGCGCCCAGGCTCACGGCGGCGGGAGCTGGACCGGGAGCAGCTGGCCGATCTGTCCCGCCGCCATGCAACACAGGGCGATGGTCACGAGCATCACCACCGTCATCACCAGCACGATGACCAGCTTGCCCCGCTTGCCCGGTCCCGGCCGGGCCGGCACATCCCATCCGGCACTGTCGTTCTCGGCCTCGCCCGCGGGAGCGCCGGTACGCTCGGGGCGCTGTTCGTCGGGGCTGCTCCAGTCGATGCTGTCCCAGTCGGTGCCGCGCACCCCGCCACCCTATGCTTCAGAGCGCACCGACCGACGAGGGTTGTGGGGTCCTCGAGCGCACATCGGCCGTGGCGACCCGACCCACGATCGGCAGGATCGCCAGCGCCGTCAGGGCGCCGAGAATGCCGCAGCCCAGCACGATCCAGCGCGGCTGCGCCACGTCGAGCAGCAGCCCGCCGGCGACGTAGCCGAGGACCGAGCCACCCTGCGTGCGGGCCATGATCGCGGCGCCGGCCCGGCCCCGGGCGGCCGGTGGGACACGCCGCCCGAGCAGGGTCATCGCCAGCACGTTGATGCCGCCGTTCGCGGCCCCGCCGACCACGTAGCACGGCACGACCCACCAGGCCCCGCGCACGCTGCCGACCGCGACGAACGAGGTGCTGATGACTGCGGCGCCGATCAGCAGCCGTCGCGCCATGGCGGAGTCGCGGGTGCTGGGCCGTACCGTGAACCCGAACAACCAGGAACCCACGAGGATCCCGAGCATCCACGTCGCGTCGATGACGCCGTACGTCCGCGGCTGGCTGTGCAGCGTCCCCATCACGAAGAAGACCAGGACCACGTTCACCGCCGACACGGCCGAGACGACGGCCGCCATCCCCCAGACCACGACCCGCAACATCGCGTCACTGTGCAGTCCCCATTTCTCCACAGTGGATGATCCCGGTGCGACCAGCGCCGGCGTGGCGTGGGCGTCGGCCTGCGACGCCCGCGTGCCGCGACGCGTCCGCACGGCGAATGCGGCGACGACGGTCGCGACGAAGCCGACGGTGGCGACCCGGACCGTCCCTTGTGCACCCAGATAGCCGAAGAGCAGGCCGGCCAGCGCGGGTCCGGCCATCATGCCCAGCGATCCGGCCGTCTGGACGAACGCCGCCGCCCGCGGCAGGTCGTCGCGGACCGCCATCGCGGGCAGCAGCGCCTGCCGGGTCGGCATCGACACCGCGGCGGCGGCCGAGAGGACCAGCACGCCGGCGAGCGTGCTGGACAACTGGGTCGTCACGGACAGGCCGATGCAGGCGCCGGCTTGGACGAGGCCGGCGACGACCAGCAGGACCCGGCTGTCCACCCGGTCGACGAGCCATCCCGCGGGCTTGCCGAGCACAACCATCGGCAGCGCCTCGCAGATGATCAGGGCAGCGACCTCGGTGCCGCTCGCCGCCCGGTGCTGGAAGGCCAGCACCTGCCCGGTCATCACCAGGAACGTGCCGACCCCGCTGAGCAACTGAGCCACCGAGACCACGCTGATGTCGCCCCACCGGGAGCGACCAGATGTGAAGGACACGCTTCGCAGTATTCCCTTCACATCCGTTCCGCGCAAGCCCGCGGTGCCGTCGGCCGCGTGCCGGCATCTCCTCAACCCTCGTCGCTGGGCACCACCCGCAGTTGGAACGACACGACCCGGGCGCCCTCCGGCGGTCGATGCCGATTCCGGAGCGTCAGGTGCTCGGTGAGCTTGTCGATCCGCTCCGTCAGCGTCTTCAGCTCGTCGGAGGTGAGCACGAGCGCGCGTTCGGCGACCATCGACTGGGCGAACCACTCCGGTGCCGCGTAGCGCCCCGTCGTCAGGAACCGAAGCACCTTGTCGTTCTGTCGGGCGAGAAAGAGCTCGACCAGCGCGGACTGCGCCGCCACCTCCTCGGTGGTGGCGTCCTGGTCGGTGCTCAGTTCGTACCCCTCGTGGCTGACCTGCCAGACACGCTCCCGGCCGTCCCCTCGACTGGGGGCCGCCGTGATCATGCCGACCTTCGCCAGCGCCCGCAGGTGGTAGCTCGTGGCACTCGGCGAGAGGCCCACCACGGTCGCGCACTCGGTCGCGGTCGCGCCGTCCGGTCGCTGGCCCAGGTGATCCAGCAGCGCGAGCCGCACCGGGTGTGCCAATGCGCGCAGCGCCGCCGGGTCACGAATCGTCGCCCGGTTCGTGCTCGTCTTCGTGGTCGTCACGGCACCCAGAAAACCACGCCCCGATTCCCCTGCGGGCCCCGCGCCCTGGGACACCGCGGGGCGCGCCGGGCCTGCTGACTCAGTCCACAGTGGACTCGCTGCTTTGCTTCACGGCACGCAACACGTCGACTTTCCTCAGACGCACCAGGACTTGGCCCGCGTGTCCGCTTGCGTGCCTCCGACGGGTGTTCTAGGGTGAGGGGCATGAATGAAGGGGAAGCACTGGGCGCCGCCCAGGCCGGCAGGCCGGCTCCGGGTGCTGCCCCGCCCGGTGCTGCCCCGGCGGGCGCGGGCTCGTTGCCCGCCGGGGGTTCGT
This sequence comes from Micromonosporaceae bacterium, assembly GCA_036557785.1. Classification (GTDB taxonomy): domain Bacteria; phylum Actinomycetota; class Actinomycetes; order Mycobacteriales; family Micromonosporaceae; genus DATBGZ01. The sequence goes on along the minus strand of DATBGZ010000082.1, from coordinate 32,364 downwards.
CGCCGGGGGTGAGGCCGCAGCAACTGCCGGCCGGGTTGGCGCAGTGGCCGCCAGGCCCGCGGCTGTCGGCACTGCTGGCCAGCCTGGACCCGCGGCGGTTGACCGCGCACCAGTTGGCGATCGTGATCGCGGCGCAGAACCGCCAGATCAGCTACGAGCAGTCGCGGCTGCTGCTGGCCGTTCGCGAGCTGGGCTTCGCGCCGCCGAAGGTCCGCGACGCGGTGGTCCGCGAGGGCGAGCGGAACCCGTTCGCCACGGTCGAGGCCGCCTTCGCCGCGAGCTGGACCCAGGCCCGGGCCGAGCAGACCATGCAGACGGCCACGTTCACGCTCGACCAGGTCCCCGACCTCGGCGCGGCGTTGGCCGCCGGGCGGGTCGACCTCGAGAAGGTACGCGTCTTCCAGCGCATGCTCCGCGGCGTCGTCGATGTCGAGCTCATGCGCACCCTGGTCGCGATGGCCCTGCCCGGCGCGCAGCGGTGCACCACCGGCGCACTCAGCGCACGTCTGCGACGTCTGCTCGCCAAGCACCAGCCCGATGCCGTGCGCCGGCAACGCGAACGCGACCACAACGACCGCTTCATCATGGCGCAACCCGACTCCGCCGGCCTGGTCACGTTGGTCGTCCGGTTCTGCGACGAGCAGGCCGCCTGCGCTGCCATCGAGAACATCGATGCGATCGCCCGCGCCACCAAGGCTGCCGGCGACCCGCTCGGTCGCACCCTCGACCAGCTGCGCCACGACGTGTCCGTCAACCTGCTCGCGGGTGCCGACATGGCGAAGGCCGGCTTCGCCACCCCCGCCGACCGCAGAGGCACCATCACGCTTCATGTCAACCTCGCCACCCTGGCCGGTCTCACCGGGCTGCACGGACTCAGCGGAGCCTGCGAGCACACGACGAACGCCGAGCGGGCCGTCCTGCAGTCCCTGTGGTCGCGGCCCCAGAATCCCGCGATCGCACGGGTCAACCCGGGGCTCGGCGGTCAGCGCGGTGCCTCGACCGCCACCGTCACGGGTGGGATCTGCGCCGAGTGCCTCGCTCGGCTCGCGGAGATGGCGAGCGAGCCGGCGGATCTGGCGGGTTACGGACCGATGACCGCGCAGATCGCCCGACAGACCGCGGCCCAACTCGCCCAGGTCTGCGCCTGGCGCTTCGCGGTCGCCGACGACGACGGCAGCCTGCTCGCCGAGGGGGCGATCCCGACCGAACTCCTGCCCGACATGGACGTCGAAGTGCGCCGATGGGCCGCCGACGCCACGGCCGGGCCAGACGGCCGGGCCCACCGCACACCCAGCACGGCACAGATCGCGTTCGTGCGTGCCCGCGACCGCCACTGCCAGGCGCCCGGATGCAGCATTCCCGCTCATCGATGCCAGGTGGACCACCGGGTCCCTTGGAGCCGTGGCGGACCGACGCTCATAGACAACCTTCACTGTCTGTGTCATCGCCACCATCGCGCGAAGGACGAGGCGGACTTCACCTACCGCCCGGTGCGCGGGGGCCTCGCGTGGACCACTCCGGCGGGTCACACGTACCTCAAGCAACGCTTCGACCACGCGGAGCGGCAACGCAGACGACGCCACCACGCCCTGGGCGTCACCGTCGCCGTCGACGCCGCCCGCTTCCACGGAGGTGAGCCGGTGAAGCTACCGAACTGAGGCGCCGATCAGCCGCCGGGCCAGCGCAGACGCGGTGGGGATGCCGAGCACGATGGCGCCGGGCACGAATGTCATCGAACCGAGCACGTCGTTGACGCCGACCGAAGCCCGCAGCAGGATGGCGGGCACGATCGATGCGAAGAGCGAGGCCGGCGCGACGACGAGAACGCCCGGAAGCAAGCAGCCGAGCGTCGCGACGAGATGTCTCGGCCGACGGCTCCCCATCGCCAAGCCCGCCGTCGCGACGGTGAGCAGCCCCGCTCCGACCAGAGCGATCAGCAGCGATAGAGATTGGTCGACATGCATCGTGGTCGCGATGCCACCCACGACCATGACGAGCACCGACGCGACGGCGAGCGGCCAGACCAACCCTGCCCTGGCCGGCGGGCGGCGCGCCGACGCGGCGGCGAAGACGGCCAGGGTCGCGAAGGTGGCCGGTACGAGGCCCATCAGCACGGTGAGTCCCCGTGGTAGGTCGGGGTTGATCACGGCGTTCACGCCGTTGGTGAGCAGCAACGGCCCGCACGCGGCCGCCGTCACCGCCACCACGGCGAGGCCACGCCGTACGCCGAGCGCCTCAGCCTCGGGGAGCGTTGCCCGCACGCCGACGATCCAGCGCGCCAGCACGAGCCCGGCGACCGCGACGGCGAGCGTGGCCGCGACCCGCCCCGGGCCCCCGGCGGCGAACCCGAGCCGCGAGAGCGTGGCGTCCCCCGCCAGCAGCCATCCACCCAGTACGGTCGCGGCGAGGACAGCGCCCCGGCGACCAGCCCAGGCGACGAACATCCCGAACGCGGCCAGGGCGATCGCGGCCCAGCGCAGCTCGTCGACCCACTGCGGCGGCAGATCGACCCATGCGGACTGTGCGATCAGGAACTCATACCGGGGCCGGCCGAGCATCGGCCCGAGCGCCGCGGCGGTGTATGTCCACGAAGCCAGGCCGACCACGAGAGCCAGGATCCCCGCGGCAGTGCCGGCGCGGGAGGGCCGCCAGGCATGGGCCGTGGTCGCCGGCGCCACGGACTGCGGGGGCCGGCGGAACACCAGGCCAAGGCTGTACGCGAGCGCCAGCGCGGCGAGCGCGAGCAGGGGCAGCGCTACGAGCACATGCGTCCGTGGTGCGTCCAGCGCGGACCCGGCCCGCCAGAACCGCACGCTCAACAGGTGGGTCAGGGCGTCGTCGGATGCGGTGGCCGACGTGCCGGGCGCGAGTAGCCAGGCCACGAGCGCCACGACCGGCAGTCCCGCGAACCCGAGGGCCACGGCGGAGCGCCGCCGGCCGCGCCGACCCAGGATCAGGACGCCGGCGAGAAGGGGGGTCACCAGGGCCACGAGCACGAACGGGGCGACCAGTGACGCCAGCGCCTGGCCGCCGCCAGAGTAGAGAAATGACTGCACGAATCGATACGAGAGGTCGCCGAGCGCGGCGCCGGTCGCGACCACGCCAGCGATCCCGACGGCGCTGGTCTCGGGCGGCAGGCTCGAGCGGCGCCCGGCCAGGAAGCACAGCGGCACGGCCACCGCGACCAGCCAGCCCAGGTCGATGGTCAGCGCCGGCGGTTGCGATACCGACTCCACGTACTGGAACCGCAGCGGCAACAGTTGCACGACGAGCAGGCTCAGCACCGCAAAGCCCGCGGCCGGACGCAGGCGTGCGCCCAAACCGGGCAGCAGCTCACGCCACCCGCGTACCCCGCTGCCCTCGGCCGGTCCCGGGCTCATCGCCAGGCTCCACACGAAGCCGAGCCGCCGACGGGCGCTGCCCGGCTCGCCCCGCAGGGCCTCGAGCTCCGCGGTCCACTCGCGACGCTGCTCCTCGCGCAACTGGGCCGGCCATCGCCGTACGGCCATCCGCAGCAGTGCACCGACCGGGCCCCTCATGCGGGCCTCGGCTTCGGGTTCGTGCGCAGTACCCGGCCCAGCCGCTGATAGAGCTCGGCCAGTCCGGTCCGGGCCGCGACGACGCCGGCCGGCGTGAGGCGGTAGTACCGGCGCGGGGGTCGGGCCGCAGACGGGTCGAACTCTTCCCACTGCGACTCGACCCAACCAGCCTCACGCAGCCGGGTCAGGATCGGGTACAGGGTGCCGCTGGGCATGTCGGTGGCCTTCATGAGCTGCAGGCCGTACCGGTCGGCGGTCGGATCCTCCAGGAACGCGGCGAGCACCTTCGCCACGCCGGCGGTCACCCGTACCTCAGCCATGCCGTCTCCGAGACATGTCGGGATTCTACATAGCCGCCCGCGCGCGGGCAAGCTGGTGCGTATCTGGTTCGGGCGGACCCCGGCGCGTGCGGCCGCTCAGCCGCGCCGCCCCCGGCGGGCGCGCAGATAGTCGGAGACCACGTACCGCCCGAGGTCCTCGACCGAGGGGGTGAAGACCCGGCCACCGTTGCGCTTGGCGACCGCGTTGACGAACCGGACGAGGCCGGGGTCCTCGCCGAGCATGAAGAAGTTCAGCGTGGCGCCGTACCGCGTGAGCTGGTCGACCTCGGCAACCGTGGCCCGGATGGTCTCGGAGGTCGGTGGGTACCAGAAGAACGGACCGTCGGGCGTCGTGTGGGCGGTCGGTTCGCCATCGGTGACGATCAGCACCACCGGCTCACCGTCCGAATGCTTGCGCAGGTGGCGCCCGGCCAGGCGCAGGGCGTACTGCAGGTTCGTGCCCTTGAGGTCGAGGTCCTCCTCCACGGCCGCGAGCTCGGCCTGGGAGAGCGGCTCGGCGCCGAGCCGGAACCCGATGATCTGCAGGGCGTCCTGCGGGAACTTCGTCGCCATCAGATGCGAGAGCGCGAGCGCGGTCTGCTTCATCGGTCCCCAGTAGCCGTCGGCGTACATCGAGTAGGACAGATCGACGAGCAGCGCGACCGCGGCCGAGGCGCGGCGTTCGGTCTCCACGACCTCGAAGTCGTCCACCGAGAGCTCGACCGGTGTGCCCGCCCCGGAGCGCAGCACCGCGCGGGTGACCGTACGCACGACGTCGAGCGGCTGCTCGTCGCCGAACTCCCAGGCCCGCGACGCTCCGGTGACCTCGCCCGCCGCCCCGGCGTCGCTGAGGTCGTGCTGGCCGCGCCGGCCCCGGTCGAGGTCGGCGAAGACCTGGCGCAGGGCCGTAGAACCGAGGCGCCGCAAGGCCTTGGGGCTCAGGGTCAGCCCGTCCGCACCACGGGTGACCCAGCCCTGCCGGCGCAGCTCGCGCTCCAGCTCCCGCAGCCGCAGCACGTCGTCGGCGGCGTCCCGGCCAAGGTTGCGCTCCACTGACTCGACGTCGATGTCGTCCAATGTGGACCCTGGGCGCTCCTGTTCGAACGAGTCGATCAGCTCGTCGAGGTCGCCGACCTCCTCCAGCGTGCTCGCCGCCTCGCCGTAACCGAGCCCTCGGCCGCGGCCCGGCATCCGCTCCCCGCGGCCCCAGTTGAGCCCGGGCCGTAGCGAGTACAGGTTCTCCCCGAGGCGCCCCATCTGCTCGGCGAGCGCGCCATCGCCGAGTGCCTGGGCCATGAGGCGTGCCAACTCCTCGCGCTGCTGCGGGCTCAGCGATCGCAGCAGGCGTTCCCCCGCCGCGAACCGCCGGGCCAGGGCGTCGATGAGTTCGTCCACATTGGAGGGATTCTCCGGGAAGAACTCACCGTGCTTGGCCATGAACTGCGAGAACTGGTCGGTGGTGTCCTCGCCCCGGGCGTGGCGCTCCAGCAGGTCGTTCAGGTCACGCATCATCTCGGCGAAGGCCTGCTGCGTCGCGGGATCCGACAGCGCGCGCCGCATGCCCGCGAACCGCTGGTCGACGATCTCCTGCCGGAGCTGGTCCAGGATCTGCTGGTACAGGGCCCGCGCCTGGTCACTGGCCCACTGGTAGTCCTGCAGCTCGGCCACGGCCCGCGAGGTCGAGCGCGGCAGGCTGTCCAGGATGGACTCGTTGAACCGGGCCGCTTCGTCGTCGCGGCGACCGAGCTCCTCGCGCTCGGCCGCGATCGCCTGGTCGAGCAACTGCTGGGCTCGGGTCACCGCGCCGTCGAGTCTGCCCCGGCGCATCGCGTCGCGTCGCATCCGGCGCGCGCGGGCCAGCAACTCGTCCAGGCCACGAGAACCGGACGGCCCGCGACGCAGCAGGTTGCGCAGCGCGTCGCGCAGGCGGCTCCCGCCCAGGACGTCGCGACCGACCGCGTCCACCGCCGCCCGCACGTCGTACGGAGGCGCCAGCGGGTCGGGCCCGCCCTGCCATTCGCCGTACCGGTTCCTGCGACCCACGCCCTACTCCCGGCCCCCATAACGGGCCCGGCCGTCCGCGGTGAGCTCCTTGGACATGCGCCGGCTCAGGTGCAGCCCCTCGAGCACGAACTCCACCGCGGCCGCGGCCTCGCCCCGGGTCGGAGCGTCGCCGAGCCCGAGGCGGTCGAGCACCTTGGCCAGGCCCGGCACGGGTCCGACCTGCCGGAGCACCTCCTCGGCCCCGACCAGCTCGCCGGTCTCCACGATCCTGCCGTCCCCGACGAGGTTCACGAAGCTGCTGAGGTCCAGGCCGGCGAGCTTCGTGCGGAACGTGTCCGCGGTGGCAGTGCGCAGCAGGTGCGAGAGCACCTCGATCTCGCGCCCCTCCTCACCACTCTCGAATTCGACCTTGCCGCGCAGGGTGCTGGTGACCGCCACGGTGTCACCGATGCGCGCCACGGGCTCCGGCTCGCCGAGAAGGCCGGAGCGGCGCAGCGCTGAGGCGGCCACCGTCTCGGCGGCGGCGATCGCGAACCGCGCGGAGACACCCGTACGGGCATCGACCGCAGGCGACTCCCGCACCGATCGGGCGAACCGGGCCAGAACCTCCAGCACGTGCTCCGGCACGGGCGCGACCAGGGCCGCCTCCTGCCGTACGAGCGCGATCTCCAGCTCGAGGTCGGTCGGGTAGTGGGTGCGGATCTCAGCGCCGAAGCGGTCCTTCAGCGGGGTGATGATGCGGCCGCGGTTGGTGTAGTCCTCGGGATTGGCGCTGGCCACCAGCAGCAGGTCCAGCGGCAGCCGCAACTGGTAGCCGCGGACCTGGATGTCGCGCTCCTCCAGCACGTTGAGCAGGCTGACCTGGATCCGCTCGGCCAGGTCGGGCAGCTCGTTGACCGCGAAGATGCCCCGGTTGGTCCGGGGCACGAGTCCGAAGTGGATGGTCTCCGGGTCGCCGAGCGTGCGTCCCTGCGCGACGCGGATCGGATCCACGTCCCCGATCAGGTCCCCGACGCTCGTGTCCGGGGTGGCGAGCTTCTCCCCGTACCGCAGCGTGCGGTGCCGCCAGGCGACCGGGGTGTGGTCGCCCTGCTCGGCTACGAGGCGCCGCGACGCCGGCGTGATCGGGTGCAGTGGGTGCTCGTTCAGCTCCGAGCCGGGCAGCACCGGCGTCCACTCGTCGAGCAGGTACACCAGCGCCCGGATGAGCCGCGTCTTGCCCTGCCCGCGCTCGCCGAGCAGCACCACGTCGTGGCCGGCGAGCAGCGCCCGCTCCAGCTCGGGCAGCACGGTCTCCTCGTACCCGACGATGCCGGGGAACCGGGGTGAACCGGCGCGCAGCCGGGCCAACAGGTTGTCCCGGATCTCCTGCTTGACCGTACGGTACGGGTGGCCGGCGGCGCGCAACTCCCCGAGTGCACGCGGCAGGTCTGGTGGCGGGATCAGCTCATCGGGCGACGACACGGCCCCACGCTACCCGCTCGACGGCGCCGCGGCGCCCGGGCCGCGAGGCGCTGCGCGGGCCGTGGCGATCCGGCAGCCTCGGCTACGACCTGGGTCCGCCCAGCCCCAGCGCCGTGCAGAACAGGGCCGTGCCGCTGGCCGGCCGCCGGTCCGCGAGCCACGCCGCGAGCCGCCCGTCACGCTCGAGCTGCATGACGCGCAGCGCTTCGAACACCCGCAGGTCGTCCGCCTCCAACGGCAGGGTCTGCCCGCCCTTGGCGTGGAACCCGTTGACCGTCGCCGTGGTCTTCGGTCCCGATGGCCACCGCTCGTTGCGCAGCAGGAACAGCCGCCGCTTCGGCACGGCGGCGTGCAGACCAGCCACAGTGGACGCGGCGTTGATACGGCTCATCACCGCACCCGGGTGACCGCTGGCGATGGCGCGGAACGCCCAGTGCTGTTCGTCGTCGGTGCCCTCGTCGAGCGTGCGGCGCAGCCGCGCGTGCAGCGGAGGCCGGTTGCTCGGCATCGGGTCGACCTTGTACGCCGGGTCGCCGAGTTCGACGACGAGCGCGCCGAGGCCAGCCGCGAGCAACTCCGGTACCCGCGCGTCCTCGGTGTACCGGTGCAACGCCTCCTGCACGTCGGCCTGGCGCACGAGGTTGGCGAAACGCGCGTCCAGTTCCTCGAAGGTCGAGCCCTCCGACCGGACCGGCGGCAGGTCGGCGAGGGAGAACTCCTCGTCCTCCAGGCTCTCCAGCGCGACCACCACGTCACGCCGCAGGCAGGCGACTGCGTGCCGCTCCACGCGCTTGAGCAGGGCTCGAGGGGTGAAGTGCGCCGCCTCCGCGAACGCGAGCTCCCGGATCGGCCAGGTGGGGTAGGGCGGGCGGAATCCGACGTCGCCGTAACGGCCCTCCAGCCGCTTGCGGACGATCGCCATGCCGACCTTCGCGTTGGAGATACGGCCGAGGAAGGGTGCCTCGCGGAACCGATCGGGCACGGGCCCGACCGCCTCACGGCGCAGAATCTTCCAGGTGTCCGGGATGCAGGCCACCACGATCAGCGCCTTGCGGGTGACCTCGCGCAGCGACATGAGTCCGTCGGCCACCTGGCCGATCATCGTGGCGGCCTCGGCGCTGACCGCGTCTCCCGTGCCGATGGCTGACCCGCCGGACTGGGCGAAGAGCGTGTCGAGCTGATCGAAGGCGATCACCGTAGGGCTGCCGGTGAGGGCGAGCAGGCGGGAGATGTCGCGCACGATCAGCGCGGCCGGTCGGGGCTCGACGGCGAGGCCCCAGTCGGCCCGCTCGTCGAAGTCGCCCAGGCCGAGCGAGGTGAGGAAGGCATAGCCGAGATCCTGCAGTGCGTGATCCGCGGCGCCATAGAGGACCAACGCCCGCGCCGTGTGCTGCGTCTCCATACCCAGCGCGCGGTCCTTGTCCCGCAACGCCCCGATGAAGGCGTTCAGGTCGCCCGACTTGAGCGCGGCGTCGCCCGCGATCGCGTCGCGCAACGCCGGCGCCAACCCCAATGCCGTGCCGAGCCGGCGCAGGAACGCCTTGAGCTGTGAGCTCCAGCCCACGCTCTCCCGCAGCATCCCATCGGCGATGCACAGGGCGGTGCTCTCCCAGAACTGGGTCCCCGACAACAGGCTCACGAGGAAGAAGTAGCCGCCGTCGTGCTGCGTCCGGCTGCGGACCATGCCCAGCAGGTGGGTCTTGCCCGAACCGGCCGGACCCTGGAGCACCACGCCGAGCGGGCAACTGTCGTCGGCTGCCCGCGCCTGGCTTACGCCATCGAAGATGCTCTCCACGACCTCGCGGTGCAGATCGGGCACGTTGAACGGTGAGGGGCGCCAGACGTCGTCGGGCGTCGGCGCGAGATCGAACTTCAGCGCCGCCAGGGCGCGGCGTTCGCCATCGGTCAGTGATCGCGCCGCGGCGAAGCTTGCGAGCCGAGCATCCGGCCCCGCTGTGATGGCTGTCATGATCCCTCGATCGCGAACGCGTGGTTCTCTTCGCCGCCGAAGCGCAGCGCGGCGTCTCGCTCCCTTGTGGAGAGTGACTTCAGGTTGGCGACCGGGATGAGCCGGACGCCCGGCTGGACCGCCATCCACTTCAGGGCCGTGTCGAGCTCCGACCTCGGAATGTCGTCGAGCAGGTCGCGCAGGTCGGCCAGGCTGACCCAGCCGGCCGGCTCGTTGGCGAGCTTGGCGTAGCTCATGCGGATGCGGTCCTCGACAGTGTCCACATCGGGCACCGCAGGCTCAGTCATCGCGGAACCACCTGCTCCATCGGTCGGCTCGGACCCGAAGAACGACCGGGCATCGACCCCACGGACATCCAGCGCCCGGGTCAGCCCGGTGAGCAGCATCCGGATGGTGGTCGCGGCTGCTCCCTTGCCGCGCGACTGCTCGGCCAGCACCGACAGGCCCATGGACCATCCCTGGGCAGAGAGCTCGAAGGCGTACGACCGGCCCACCCGCCGCTCCTCGATGAGGCCGCGGCACACCAGCTGCCGACGGTCGTCTCCGGTCAGCCCGCCTCCCGTCAACTCGGCGAGTTCGGCGTTGCTCAGCTCGCGGGCCTCGACCATGAGCGCGGAGAGCACGGCGACCTGATGCAGGGTCAACTCGCTCATGGATCCTCCAGCTCGGCACGCATAAGCGTGCTGGTGCAGTGTCTACCGCACGACAGACCGGGATCCCGGCACCAACACGCCCAGGATTCGTGGGCGCCGGTGGCCGGGCCCGCATGTCATGCTGGCGCCCATGGCCGTTCGCCCCGCACTGCGCACGCCGGACGAGCGGTTCGCCGCGGTACCGGACTTCCCGTACCCGCCGTCCTACGTCGACGTGGGCGACGGGCTGCGGATGGCGTACGTCGAAACGGGACCGAGCTCGGGGCCGACCGTGGTGCTCCTGCACGGGGACCCGACATGGTCATTCCTGTGGCGCTCGGTACTTCCGGTGCTCGCCAGCGCGGGGCTGCGCGCGGTCGCGCCCGATCTCATCGGCTTCGGTCGATCAGATAAGCCCGCCGACGTCGCGGAGCACTCGTACGCCCGGCATGTCGAGTGGGTACGCACGGCGCTGTTCGACGCGCTGGACCTGCACGACGTCACCCTCGTGGGGCACGACTGGGGCGGCCTGATCGGTCTGCGCTTGCTCGCGGAGAACGGCGAGCGACTCGCCGGGTTTGTCGCCACGAACACCGGCCTGCCCACCGGCGAGCAGGCGATGCCCGAGGTATGGCTGCGCTTCCGGGACATGGTCCGGGTCGCCACCACGCTCGACATTGGACGGTTGGTGCGTGCCGGCTGCCTGACGCCGCCCTCGGCGTCGGTGCTCGCCGCCTACGATGCTCCGTTCCCGGACGAGAGCTGGAAGGCGGCACCGCGGGCCATGCCCGACCTGGTGCCCACCACCCCGGACGACCCGGCGTCGAGCGCGAACCGGTTGGCGTGGCAGCGGCTCTCCGCCTGGCACAGACCGTTCCTGGTGGCGTTCAGCGACAGCGACCCGATCACCACCGCGATGGGGCCGGTGCTGGCTCGGATCGTGCCCGGGGCGCGCATGGTCACGATTCCCGACGCCGGTCACTTCCTGCAGGAGGACGCCGGTGGGTTGCTCGGCGCGGCCATCGCCGACTTCGTGCTGACCAGCGCGTGAGGAACCGATCGCTGCTCAGGCGTTGCGACGCACGAGCCAGATCACGAAGAGCGTGCAGGCGATGAGGCCGAGCCCGATCAGGGTATGCGTGGTGATGTCCCGGCCGAAGGCGGTTCCCACCACCTCCTCAGGGGGCATCTCAATCGCGTCCATGAGCTCCTTACCTCCCGAAATGGGACGTTAGCGACGATCCTACCGCAACTGTCCGTAATCGCAACATCCACGTTCAGTTGCTCGTCGGCCGCTGATCCGCACACCTGCCCGCCGCTGACCCCGGCGGGTCGGTTCGGGGCAAAACGGGCGTCATGGGTCACGGTCTCCGGCACGCTGAGCGGGTGACCAGGCCCCGCGGCCAGAGCGTTCCGGCAGAGCCCCGCGGCCAGAGCGTTCCGGCCCGGCCATCCGGGCCGTCGACGGCGGCGCTGCGGCTGGCCGAGGCGCTGTCCGCGCTGCGCGATGCCGTGGCCACCGCGGCGTTTCCCCTTGAGCTGCCCAACGCGGCGGCGTCCCGGCGCCGATCCGAGGGCATCGTCGAGCAGCTCGACGACTATCTGATCCCCCGGCTGTACCGGCTCGACGCGCCGCTGCTCGTGGTCGTGGGCGGCTCGACGGGCGCCGGCAAGTCGACGCTGGTCAACAGCCTGGTGCGGGCCCCCGTGACGCCGACCGGCATCCTTCGACCGACGACCCGTGGCCCGGTCCTCGTCTGCCATCCCGAGGATGCCGGATGGTTCGCCCAGGCGCGGCTGCTGCCGAACCTGGCCCGGGTCCACGACCACGGCGGCCCGGCCGAGCCCAACGCGGGCCCGGACGCGCTCCGGATCGTGGAGTCGCCGGCGCTGGCGCCCGGGCTGGCCGTGCTCGACGCACCGGACATCGACTCGGTGGTGGAGAGCAACCGAACGCTTGCCGAGCAGCTGCTCGCCGCGGCCGACCTGTGGCTGTTCGTGACGAGCGCCGCACGCTACGCCGACGCGGTGCCGTGGGACTTCCTCGACCTGGCACGCCACCGTGGTACGTCGGTCGCGCTGGTGCTCGACCGGGTGCCGCCAGGCGGCGGGCCGACCGTCGCGGAGCACCTGACCGAGATGCTCGACAAGCAGGGGCTGGGTGACGCGGCGCTGTTCGTGGTCGAGGAGCAGCACGACGTGATCGGTGAGCTGCTGCCGGCGTTCGCGGTCGAGCCGGTCGCCGTCTGGCTCACGCAGCTCGCCGGCGACGCGGTCGGTCGCGCGGAGGTCGTCCGCCGTACGGTCGACGGCGCGGTGGCCGCCCTCGACCCGGCCGTGGGGGGGCTGGCCGATGCCGCGCAGGACCAGAGCATCGCTGCCGCGACGCTGCGCGAGGCCGTCGACTCGGCCTACCAGGACGCGCGTGAATCCGTCGATCGCGCGGTCGTCGACGGCAGCATGCTGCGCGGCGAGGTGCTCGCCCGGTGGCAGCAGCTCGTCGGGACGGGCGAGTTCATGCGCGGGCTGCAGGCGCGCGTCGGGCGGGCACGCGACCGCGTTCTCTCCACCATTACGGGTCGGCCGAACACGCGGGAGACCGTGCAGGAGGCGGTGGAGACTGGCCTGGTCGCGCTCGTGCGGGCAGCCGTGGGCGACGGTGCGGAACGCAGCAGCGCGGCGTGGCGGGCCCACCCCGCCGGGCGCGAGCTGCTCGTCGCACGCCCGGAGCTCGCGCGTGCCGACTCCTCGCTGGAGGCATCCGCTGATCGAAGCATTCGCGACTGGCAACGCGATGTGCTCGGGCTGGTGCAGGCCGAGGCCGGGGACCGCGCGGTGCTGGCCAGGGTCGGCGCGTACACGGTCAACGCGCTCGGCCTGGCCGTGATGATCGCGGTGTTCACGGCCACGGCGTTCATCCCGACGGGAGCCGAGATCGCCGTCGCGGGTGGCACCACGATCGCGGCGCAGAAGGTGCTCGAGGCGATCTTCGGCGACCAGGCCGTCCGGCGGCTCGCGGACCAGGCCCGCACCCTGCTGCTGGATCGGATCAATGGGCTGCTCGACGAGGACGCCGCACGGTTCCGGCGCCTGCTCGCCGAGCAAGGGATCGACGAGGACACGGACGTACGGCTGCGGGCGGCGGCCGATGCCGTCCGGGCCGCCCGGGGTCAGTTGCGTTCGCAGGCGGGGGCCGACGATGGTCCAGGTGGGTGAACGACTTCCCGGTGACCGGGGTGTGCGGGGGCCGCGGGAGCGTCGCGGGCGGGACCGGAGCCTGGCGCGGATTCCGGACCGGGTGGCGGCGCTGTCGCGATTCGTCGCCCTCGCTGGTCCGTACCTGGCATCGTCCACAGTGGAGCACGCTGGCGGCGTGGTGGAGCGGGCCGGCACCCGGTTGTCGCTGTCCGGCTCGCACACGATCGTCGCGCTCGCGGGAACCACGGGTAGCGGGAAGTCCAGCCTCTTCAACGCGCTCGCCGGAACGCCGCTGAGCCCGGCGGGTCTGCGCCGCCCCACCACCGGCATCGCCCACGCGGCCGTCTTCACCGACGAGTCCGGCGCGGCCCACGGCGACGCCGATCGGGTTCTCGTTCCCACCGACGAGGACGCGGCCGCGCTGCTCGACTGGCTCGGCATAGGTGTGCGGTTCACGGCGGTGAGCGACGCCGCGCTGGACGGCCTGGTGCTGCTCGACCTGCCCGACATCGATTCGGTCGAACGTGGGCACGGCATCGAGGCGGACCGCCTGCTGGAACTGGTCGACCTCGTCGTCTGGGTGCTCGACCCGCAGAAGTACGCCGACCTCACCGTGCACAAGCGCTACCGGGACACGTTCCGGCACCACGGCGACATCACGGTGGTGGCCCTGAACCAGGCCGACCGACTCTCGACCGCGGACCTGCGGCTCTGCCTGGACGATCTCGCTCACATCCTTGGCGAGGACGGTCTGGACGGGGTACCGGTCGTGCCCACCTCTACTGTGGACAGTCCTGGCGCCGACGACCTCCGCGAGGTGCTCGCCCGCGCGGTCGAAGCCCGGGCCTCGTTCCTGCGGCGGGTCGCCGCCGACGTGGACGCTGCGGTCGAACGGCTCGGATCGGTGATGGCGGCGCAGCCCGCCGAGCTGGATCACGCCGGAGCGCCGCTGGTCGAGACGCTCTGCGCGGCGGCGGGTGTGCCGAGCATCGCCCGGGCAGTGCGCGACTCCTATGTGTACCGTGCCGTCAGGCACACTGGGTGGCCGGTGACCCGGTGGCTGCGCCGGCTGCGTGGGGATCCGTTGCGCCGCATCGGCCTGGCCGGACCGCGGCCGCGCCCCGGTGCTGCCGTCGGCGCCCCGGCCGTGCCACCCGCCTCGCCGGCAGCGCGGGCCCGGGTGACGCTCGCCACCCGGGCGTTGGGCGATACGGCGGGGCATGGCCTGCGCCCGCCCTGGCCCCAGGTGATGCTCGATGCCGCCCGCGAGCGGGCCGACGACGTCCCTGACGCGCTGGATGTCGCGGTGGTGCGCACCGACCTGGGCCAGGCTCGCGCGCGGGCCTGGTGGCGGGCGATCGGGCTCGGGCAACTGCTGCTCCTCGGCGCGGCCCTGGCCGGCCTGGCCTGGCTCGTCGTCCGATGGGTGCTCTTCGCGCTCGCCATCCCCACGCCGGCGCAGGCCGCGGTGGGCCGGTTGCCCTGGCCGACCGTGCTGCTCGTCGGCGGGCTGCTGGCTGGACTGGTGCTCGGCGCTGTGGCGCGGGTCGCGGTCACCATGGCGGCGCGCCGCCATGGCGCCCGCGCCGCCCGGCGCCTGACCCGTTCCGTCGCCGCGGTCGCCGACGGCCTCGTCCTGTCCCCTGTGGTCCGCGTCCGGGACGACTACCGGGCCGCCCGCGACGCCCTTGCCGAGGCCACCCGCCGCTGAGCACCGCACAAACCCGTTTGCCCGCAGCATCGGGACGTCCGTAGGTTCGGTTCGTGGGATGTTGCGTGATGGCTGCGGCGGTCCGTCGTGGCCGACCGACGGTGGGGATGGCACCCGCTGCTCGAGTCCTGGGCACAGCGGATCGTCGATAGCGCACAGGTACGCTCGGGCGAGCTCGTGCTCGACCTCGGCGCAGGCCACGGCGCACTGACCCGCTGCCTGGTTCGGGCTGGGGCCCGGGTCGTCGCGGTGGAGCTTCATCCGCGACGCTGCGCGCTGCTGCGCTCCCGCTTCGCGGGTGACCCCGTGGAGGTCGTCGAGGCGGATCTGCGCTGCCTGCGCCCACCACACCGGCCGTTTCGCGTGGTGGCGAACCCGCCATACCACCTCACCACCGATCTGCTGCACCTGCTGCTCGGGCGCGACACCGCGCTCGTCGCGGCGGATCTGGTGCTGCAGCGGGCCGCGGTCCGGGAACTCGTCGCGGGCCGCGGCCCGGCGTGGTGGCGACGGCGGTGGCGACTGTCTGAAGGGATGCCGCTGCCGCGATCGGCGTTCGCCTCACCGCCCACAGTGGACTCCCGTGTCCTGGTCATCCGCCGGCGCTGAGAGTGTGTCAGTCGCTCAGCAGTGCCCGGCGCATGGTCTGGGCCAGCCAGCGGCGAAACGACGTCTCGGCCCAGCCGCGGTCCAGGACGAGGGCGGCGTACACGGTCGGGTCGTTGTACAGCGACAAGACATCGACGGCGCGCTCGCCGGAGAGCCCCGGGCTCAGGCCGCCAAGCTTGCGGGCCTGCTCGACGACCATGCGGGCGCCGGCGCGACGGTTGCTCTCCAGGGTGCGCCAGAGCCCCGCCACGTCCGGGGCCTCGTCGGCCGCTCGGTGCACCACCTCGAAGAGCCTGGCCGCCCGACGGGCGATGACGAGGCACACGTCGGCGTAGGCGTCGAGCACGGCCGCCGAGGTGGTCGCGTTCCAAACCGGGCGGAACCACGGCCGCCGGGCCACCGGGACCGGTTCGTCGTCGCCGGCGAGCGCGTCGTCGAGCACCTGCTTGAGCAGCGCCGCCTTGGAGCCGAACGCGGCGAAGACGGTGGGTCGCGCGACGCCGGCGACGGCAGCCACGTCGGCGAGTGACGTGGACGCGTATCCGCGCTCGACGAACAGGTCGCGGGCCGCTGCCACGATCGCGCCCCGGGTGCGCCGGGCACCCTCCTCGCGTACGGCCGACTGGTAGCGCCGCCGCGGCGGGCCGTTGACATCACTCATGGTTCTGCCATACTAGCCACTTATTCACTAGACCCGAGTCAGGCGAATTGAGGTCGGCATGAACGAGGCACCGACACGGCCGTACGTGCTCCACGAGGGCGAGGGTGAGGCGCTGTGGTTCCTCGGCAGCCTGGTGACGGTCAAGGCGACCGGCGCCCAGACGCGGGGCCGGCTGACGGTCGTCGAGTTCGTCAACCCGCCGGGCTTCGCGCCGCCGCTGCATCGCCATCTCGACGAGGACGAGCTCTTCTACGTCCTCTCCGGCCGCGTCGAATTCCGCTGCGACGGCGTGGAGTTCACGGCGGGACCCGGTGACTTCGTGCTGCTGCCGGTGGGGCTGCCGCACACCTTCCTCGTCGCCGAGGACGAGCCGCTACGGACCCTGCAGATCACGACCCCATCCGGGTTCGAGCAGTTCGCGGCGCAGGTCGGTGAATCCGCTCGGGGTCCCGGGCTGCCCGAGCCGGGCCCGATCGACCCCGCACTGCTCGGCCACGCCGCCGCCCGTCACGCCATCGAGTTGCTCGGTCCACCGCCCCATCGCTGAGCTTCTGCGTAGGCCCGGTTGCGCCGATATGGTTCGGGTATGGCGATTGAGGGAGAGTACGCACCCAGCAGGCAGGAGTGGGTCCGCAACCACGTGTCCACGATCACCGACGCGGGCACGACCGACGCGGCGAACATCCGGGGCATGCCTGTGGTCCTGATGACGATGCGTGGTGCGGTCAGTGGCAAAGTGCGCAAGGTGCCGGTCATGCGCGTCGAGCACGACGGCGTCTACGCGGTGGTGGCCTCGCAGGGCGGCGCGCCGACGCATCCGTCGTGGTATTTCAACCTCAAGGCCGACCCGGCCATCACGCTGCAGGACGGGCGGGAGGTCCACACCTACCTCGCGCGCGAGCCCGACGGCGCCGAGCGCGAACAGTGGTGGGAGCGCGCCGTGGCGGCGTTCCCCGACTACGCCGAGTACCAGAAACGGACGACTCGGCGCATCCCGCTGCTCGTGCTGGAACGCACCGACTAACTCAGCTGGGGTTCGAGGGCGAGGGCCACGTCGAGCGCTCGGGTGAGCGGCCCGCGCTCCTCGGCGGTCCAGACCTCCGAGACAACGGCCTCGACGAAACCCCACGCGATCACCCGCTGCAGGGGCAGCGCCAACCCGTCCGCGAGCTGCTCGATGCGTGCGGGGACGAGCCGGACCAGCGCGGGATCGCGCCGCGCGAGGGCGGGGTTGTAGAGCATCGCCCCGACGTCGGCGCCGGGATCGCCCACGACGCCGTGCGGGTCGATGGCCAGCCACGGGTCGGGCTCCGCGCCCGAGCGCGACGAGGACGAGCGCAGCACGTTGTCGTGATGCAGGTCCCCGTGCACCACCACCTCCTGGCTCGCACTGGCGCACAGCTCCTGCAACAGCCCGAGGGCCCGCGTGACGAGGCGGCGGGGGAACGGATCGTCGCCCGGATGGCACGCCAAATGGTCCACAAAGGACTGGCGGCGGTTCTGCAGCAGGTCCGGCAGCTCGCCCCGGTCGCCGGGCGGACGGTGCAGCCGTCGGACCACGGTGATGATCGCCGCGGTCGCGACGACGTCGAGCTCCGGCGGCACGGCGCTGACCGGCGTTCCGGGCACCGCGCGTTCCAACAGCAGTGCCCCGCGCGCGACATCATGGGCGAGCAGCCGGACCGCGCCCCGCCCGTCGAAGTGCCGGAGGGTCGCCGCCTGCTGGCGCAGATGCGGCGAGCCGGGCGGACCGAGCTTGAGCACCGCCGGCCCGCCGTCGGGGAGCCGCACCGCGCAGACCCAGTGGAAGCTCATGGGGTACGGCTGCGCCAGCGTCAGCGACCACTCCCGCACCAGCGTCGCGACCTGCTCGGGCAGCCGCTCGATGAAGGCCCGCCCGTCCTCACCCCACGCGGCAACCGCGTTGCGGGTCAGCTCGGCGGGCAGTTCCACAATGGAGGAAGGTCAGCAGGTGGAGTGGAACAGACCGCCGACCGTTTCGCCGGTGGCGAGTTCGTTGTAGAGCCGCGCGGCTTCCCGGGTCGGTGCCACGTGCACCACGATGCCGCGCTCCTCGAGGTACTCGATGGTCGACCGGGGAACCTGCAGCAACTGCTCCATCCCTTGGGAGAGCACGACCACGGTGGCGCCGTTGTTGAGCAGCTCGTCGACGTCGCGACGCAGGATGCCCGGCTCGTGCTGTGTGCCCGACAGGCTCCAGTCCCACAGCCGCCCACCGCCAGGGAAGAGCTTGAAGTCCTTACCGACACCGAGGCCCTCGACGTCCATCCGGCCCCACGACAGGTCGAGTATGCGAGGCGATCGGTCCAGGTCGGTCCACCCGACCCAGCCGAACTGCAGCTCATCGATCGTCACGTCGCCACCCGGCCCCCACTGTTGCCTCCCCCGTCGCTAACCCCCGATCACCATACCGTCTGGATCACGACAGTACCGGCCCCCCGGGCCCGATCGTGGGAGCCCACGCCGGCGCCACCTCACGCACAGTCACGCGATACGCTGCCCGCAGGCAGGGCGGTCAAAGGAGACAGCCGGTGGCAGGACCTGATGCTTCGTCGCGCGAGCCGCGCGAAGTCCGCGCCCCGAGGGGCAGCACCCTGACGGCCCGCGGGTGGCCCCAGGAGGCCGCCCTGCGCATGCTGATGAACAACCTCGACCCGCAGGTGGCGGAACGCCCGGCCGAGCTCGTGGTCTACGGGGGAACCGGGAAGGCGGCCCGAGACTGGCCGTCGTACGACGCCCTGATCCGGACGCTGACCACCCTGCGTGACGACGAGACGATGCTCGTCCAGTCCGGCCGACCGGTCGGGGTCGTCCGTACCCACGAGTGGGCGCCGCGAGTCCTCATCGCCAACGCAAACCTCGTCGGGGAATGGGCCACCTGGCCCGAGTTCCGCCGGCTGGAGGCTCTCGGCCTGACCATGTACGGCCAGATGACTGCGGGCTCGTGGATCTACATCGGCACGCAGGGCATCCTGCAGGGGACGTACGAGACCTTCGCCGCCGTGGCCACGAAGCGGTTCGGCGGCACGCTGGCCGGCACGCTGACCCTGACCGCCGGGTGTGGCGGCATGGGCGGAGCGCAACCCCTCGCGGTGACCATGAACGGCGGTGCATGCCTCATCGTCGATGTCGATGCGACCCGGCTGGCCCGGCGCCTGGCGACCCGCTATCTCGATGAGGTCGCGGCGGACCTCGACGAGGCTGTGGAGCTGGCCGTACGCGCGAAACAGCAGCGCCGGGCGTTGTCTGTGGGCGTGGTGGGTAACGCCGCGACCGTGCTACCCGAGCTGCTCCGGCGTGGCGTCGAGGTGGACATCGTGACGGACCAGACCTCGGCGCACGACCCGCTCTCGTACGTGCCCGAGGCAGTGTCCATTGCGGACGCGCGCGACTACGCCGCGGCCAAGCCCGACGAGTACACGCAGCGGGCGCGGGCCTCGATGGCGCGACACGTCGAGGCGATGGTGGGCTTTCTCGACGCCGGCGCGGAGGTCTTCGACTACGGCAACTCGATCCGGGGCGAGGCGAAGCTCGGCGGATACGACCGGGCATTCGCGTTCCCCGGCTTCGTCCCGGCGTACATCCGGCCGCTGTTCTGCGAGGGCAAGGGCCCGTTCCGCTGGGCCGCGCTGTCCGGCGATCCCGCCGACATCGCGGCGACCGATCGGGCGGTCCTGGACCTCTTCGGCGACAACGAGTCGCTGACCCGCTGGATTCGCCTCGCCGGCGAGCGGGTGGCGTTCCAGGGACTGCCGGCCCGCATCTGCTGGCTCGGGTACGGAGAGCGCGAGCGGGCCGGGCTGAGGTTCAACGAGATGGTGGCCTCGGGCGAGGTGTCCGCACCGATCGTCATCGGGCGCGACCACCTCGACTGCGGCTCGGTCGCCTCCCCGTACCGGGAGACCGAGGCGATGCGCGACGGCTCCGACGCCATCGCGGACTGGCCGCTGCTCAACGCGCTGGTGAACACCGCGAGCGGGGCGTCGTGGGTCTCCATCCACCACGGTGGTGGCGTCGGCATCGGCAGGTCGATCCATGCCGGGCAGGTCAGCGTCGCCGACGGTACGGCGCTGGCCGCGCAGAAGCTGGAGCGGGTGCTCACCAACGATCCGGGCCTCGGCGTGCTGCGCCACGTCGACGCCGGGTACGAGACCGCCGACCGGGTCGCGGCCGAGCACGACATCCGCATCCCTATGCGCGAACCGTGACGGCAATGTCCACAGTAGAGCGATTCGTGTCACTGTGGTCGCAGCTACAGCCGATCGGGCGCGACCCGGCGACGGGCGGTTACCTTCGCTACACCTGGTCGCGGCCGTACTTCGCACTGCGGGACTGGTTTCAAGATCAGGCCCGGGAGCGGTCGCTGGACGTGGAGACCGACGCCAACGGCAATCTCTGGGCGTGGTGGGGCGACCCGCACGCCGGCGAGGCCGTGGTCACCGGCAGCCACCTCGACTCGGTCCCGTACGGCGGCGCCTACGACGGTCCACTGGGGATCGTCTCGGCGCTGCTCGCCGTGGACGTCCTGCGGTGGCGCGGTGTCACCCCCGAGCGCCCGATCGGGATCGTCGCTTTCGCGGAGGAGGAGGGGGCACGCTTCGGCGTTGCCTGCCTCGGCTCCCGGCTGCTCACCGGCGAGCTGACGGGCGAGCGGGCGCGGGCGCTGGTCGACAGCGACGGCGTCCCACTGGCCCGGGCCGCGGCCGAGGCCGGCCTCGACCCGTCGCGGCTGGGCCCGGACAAGGCGCGGCTCGCCCTGATCGGAGCCTTTGTCGAACTGCATATCGAGCAGGGGCGATTGCTCAGCAACCGGGCCGGGGGCGAGGCACTCCCGCTCGGCGTGGGCAGCGGAACGTGGCCACACGGGCGATGGCGGCTCGAGTTCACCGGTGAGGCCAACCACGCGGGCACCACGCTCATGCCCGACCGCCACGATCCCATGGTGACCTGCGCGTACACCGTGCTCGCCGCGAACAAGCAGGCGCGGCTGGCGGGGGCCAACGCCACGGTCGGCCGCGTCGCCGTCGCGCCCAACGCCACCAACGCCGTACCGGAACGGGTCACGGCATGGCTCGACGCGAGGGCCGCCGATCAGTCCACACTGGACGATCTGGTGGAGACGGTGGTACGGCACGCCACGCGACGTGCCGCTCGTGACGGCACCACGGTCAGCGCGACCACGGAGTCGATCTCACCCGAGGTGCGCTTCGACGAGAAGCTGCGCGACCGGCTGGTCACGGCACTCGGTGGCGATGTCCCGGTCATCGGCACCGGCGCGGGCCACGACGCGGCGGTCCTCGCGGGCGCCGCGGTCGCGACCGCGATGCTCTTCGTCCGCAATCCCAGCGGCGTATCGCACTCCCCTGCCGAGCAGGCCACGGACGCCGACTGCGCGGCGGGGGTCGAGGGCCTCGCTCGCGTCCTGGCAGACCTCGCGTGCCGATGAGCCACAGCTACCACGCCGAGTACGCCTGTGTGGATGGCGCGACGGCCCGCGACGTGCGCATCGACGTGGCGAACGGACGCATCGCCGCGGTGCTCGCCGGCGCGCCGGCGCCCCCGGGATCCGTACGCCTGCGGGGCTTGACCCTGCCGGGCCTCGCGAACGCGCACTCGCACGCCTTCCACCGAGCCCTGCGCGGCCGCGCCGAGGTGGAACTCGGCCGGGGCCACGCGCATGGTGCGCCGCCGGCCAAACTCGGCCGGGGAAGCTTCTGGACGTGGCGGCAGCGCATGTACGAGGTCGCCGGTCGCATCGACCCAGATCAGTACCATGCGCTGGCACGCGCGACCTTCGCCGAGATGGCACTGGCGGGCGTCACGTGTGTCGGCGAGTTCCATTACCTGCACCACGCACCGGGCGGGCTGCACTACGCCGACCCGAACGAGATGGGGCACCGGATGATGGCGGCCGCGGCCGAGGCGGGCATCCGGATCACCCTGCTCGACGCGCTCTACCTGACCTCCTCCGTGGCGGGTGCGCCGCTGGAAGGCCCGCAACTGCGCTTCGGCGACGGCGACGTCGACGGCTGGTCCAAGCGCCATGACGCGCTGCGTCGCGAACCGCACGCCCTCATCGGGGCCGCCGCGCACTCGGTGCGTGCCGTGCCCGACGGCCTGACCACCTTCGCCGATCGCAACGAGGGGACGCCGACGCACATCCATCTCTCCGAGCAACGGGCCGAGAACGAGCAGTGCCTCGCCGCCCTCGGCCGCACGCCGACCGAGCACCTCGTCGACCAGGGACTCGCGGGCCCGTGGGTCACGGCGGTGCACGCGACGCATCTGTCCAATGGGGACATCGCCCGGCTCGGCGGCGAGGATGCCACGAACGTCTGCCTGTGCCCCACCACCGAACGCGACCTCGGCGACGGCATCGGTCCGGCCCGGGCACTCGCCGACGCGGGCTCGCCGCTGTGTCTCGGCTCGGACAGTCACGCGGTGATCGACCTGCTCGAGGAGGCGCGCGCGGTCGAGCTCGACGAACGGCTGTCAACCGAGCAGCGGGGCCACTTCACCGTCGCGGAGCTGCTGGGCGCGGCCACGCTCGCGGGCCATGCCGCGCTGGGGTGGGGCGACGCCGGGACGCTCTCGGTCGGCTCCCGCGCGGATCTGGTGACGGTACGCGTGGACACCGTACGGACCGCCGGGTACGAGGATCCAGCCGCGGCGGTGCTCTTCGGCGCGACGGCGGCTGACGTGACCGACGTCGTCGTCGACGGCAGGGCGATCGTCCACGATGGACAGCACCTGCTCGTGGCCGACGTGCCCGGTGCGCTGGACCGGGCGATCCGGGCGGTCTGGTCGTGAGCTATCTGGTCACGAACATCGGGGAGCTGGTCACCAACGATCCGGCCTGGGGACCCCCCCTGGGCATCGTGCCGGACGCCGCGCTGGTGGCGGAGGCGGGCCGGGTCGCCTGGATAGGTCCGGCGCGCGATGCGCCCGCCGCGGACGAGGCTCTCGATGCCGAGGGCGGCGCGGTGATCCCGGGCTTCGTCGACAGCCACACCCACCTGGTCTTCGCCGGCGACCGGACCGCCGAGTTCCTGGCCCGGATGGGCGGCCTGCCGTACACCGGCGGTGGGATCCGTACCACGGTCGCCGCGACCCGTGCCGCCGACGACCCGACGCTGCGGGCCAACCTCGCCCGGCTCGTGGCCGAGGCACGCCGGCAGGGTACGACGACCGTGGAGGTCAAGAGCGGCTACGGCCTCACGGTCGACGACGAGCAACGGTCGCTGCGCCTGGCCCGGGAGGTCACGGCCGAGACCACCTTCCTCGGCGCCCACGTGGTCCCCGCCGAGTACGAAGGCCGCGACGACGAGTACGTCGCGCTCGTCACCGGCCCCATGCTCGCGGCTTGCGCCCCGCACGCCCGCTGGGTCGACGTCTTCTGCGACCGGGGCGCGTTCGACGTGGACCGGGCGCGGGCGGTGCTGCGGGCGGGGCTCGCCGCGGGCCTGCTGCCGCGGGTCCACGCCAACCAACTCGGCCCAGGGCCGGGCGTCGCGCTCGCGGTGGAGGTCGGGGCCGCCAGCGCCGACCACTGCACGCATCTGTCCACACAGGACGTCGACGCCCTCGCCGGCTCATCGACGGTCGCGACGCTACTGCCGGGCGCCGAGCTCTCCACCCGCGCCGCGGTTCCCGATGCCCGACCCCTGCTCGACGCCGGCGTGGTGGTGGCGCTGGCCACGGACTGCAACCCGGGCTCCTCCTACACCACGTCGATGCCGTTGTGCGTGGCCCTCGCCGTACTCCAGATGCGGATGACGCCTGCCCAGGCGCTGTGGGCGGCGACCGCGGGTGGGGCGCGGGCACTACGCCGCGACGATATCGGGCACCTGGCGCTCGGGGCGCGGGCGGACCTCGCGCTGCTCGACGCGCCCTCGTACGTGCACCTCGCCTACCGGCCGGGTGTGCCGCTGATCAGGACCGTCCTCTTGGGAGGCAGGCCAACATGACCACACGGGCAACTGTCGCGATCGGCCCTGCGGGCGTCCCACCGGCCGATGTGCTCGCCGTCGCTCGCGACGACACGCGGGTCGAGCTGACCGACGGGGCCGTCGCCGCCATGACCGCGAGCCGGGCCATCGTGGACCGCATCGAGACCGAAGGGCGGCCCGTCTACGGCGTCTCCACGGGGTTCGGCGCGCTCGCGAGCACGTTCGTCGCACCACAGCGGCGGGCTGAGCTGCAGCACGCCCTGCTCCGCTCCCACGCCGCAGGCATCGGCGCTCCCATGCCGCGCGACGTGGTGCGGGCCATGATGGTGCTGCGGGTACGGTCCCTGGCGATGGGCCGCTCCGGCGTACGCCCCACTGTGGCGCGGGCGCTGATCGACCTGCTCAACCACGGTGTCACGCCATGGGTGCCTGAGCACGGCTCACTCGGCGCCTCGGGCGACCTCGCGCCGCTTGCCCACTGCGCGCTGGTACTACTCGCGGAGGGCTGGGCGGTCGGCAAGGACGGCAGCCGCCTGGCCGGCGCTCAGGCGCTGCGGGACGCCGGACTCGCGCCCATCGAGCTCGCGGCCAAGGAGGGGCTCGCGCTCATCAACGGCACGGACGGGATGCTCGGCATGCTGCTGCTGGCACTGGCCGATGCGGCACACCTGTTCACGATGGCCGATGTCACGGCCGCGCTCTCGGTCGAGGCGATGCTCGGTTCCGACCGCCCCTACCTGCCCGAACTGCAGGAGCTGCGCCCGCACCCGGGCCAGGCCGCCTCGGCGGCGAACCTCCTGCGGCTGCTGCAGGACTCGTCCATCATGGACTCCCACCGGGACGACCTGACGCACGCGGTGCAGGACGCCTACTCGATGCGGTGTGCGCCCCAGGTCGCCGGCGCGGCCCGCGACACGCTCGACTTCGCGACCGTCGTGGCCGATCGGGAGTTGCGCTCCCTTGTGGACAACCCTGTGGTGCTCGCCGACGGTAGGGTGCTCTCGACCGGTAACTTCCACGGCGCACCGCTGGGCTTCGCCGCGGACTTCCTCGCCATCGCCGCGGCCGAGGTCGGCGCGATCAGTGAGCGGCGGGTCGACCGCCTGCTGGATGTGCACCGCTCCCGCGACCTTCCCGCGTTCCTGACCCCGGATCCCGGTGTCAACTCCGGCCTCATGATCGCCCAGTACACGGCGGCCGGCATCGTGGCGGAGAACCGGCGTCTCGCCGGACCCGCGTCGGTCGACTCGGTCCCCACGTCGGGAATGCAGGAGGACCATGTGTCGATGGGCTGGGCGGCCACGGTGAAGCTGCGTCGCGTGCTGGACAACCTCACCAGCCTGCTCGCCGTTGAACTCGTCTGTGCCGTGCGGGCGCTGCAACTGCGTGCTCCGATGACCCCGTCGCCCGCGGGTCGCGTCGCGGTCGAGTTGCTCACCCCCTGCCTCGGCGAACCGGGGCCGGACCGCTTCCTCGCGCCCGTGCTGGCGACGGCGCGGGATCTGGTCGCCGGACACGCGCTGCGTGCCCGCATCGAGGAGGCGGTCGGACCGCTCGGCTGAGCGGCGGGCTACCGCGCGGGCTGGGCCGGGATGCCGTCGGCCGCCCGTCGCGCGGCGCGCTGGCGGAAGTGTTGCGGGATGCGCAGGATCCTCGGATCGAGGTGGTCGATGATGTCGACGAGGTCGTTCTGCAACTGGGTCATCCGCTCGTCGTGATCGCGGGTCACGAGCAGGTCGACCTGCTCGCGCAGCCGCCTGAACCAGGCGCGGAAGTCCTCGTCCTCATCGAGGCGGTCGCAGAACGCGGCGAATCCGAGACACTCGTTGCGCGGCCCCTCCGGTGCGCCGGTCGGCACCATCATGAGCTCCGCGATGGCTCGCTGGTGGCCACGGAAGATGCGGAACGGGCCGGCCAGCTTGTCGGACTGGATCGTGAGCTGGGTCTGCGTGAGCAGCGTCATGAGCTGACGGTTGTGCTCCTCGTCGCCCACGTCGAGGAAACGCACCTCCCGTCGTACGATCTCGACCCAGGTCAGGTACTCCGCCAGCGCGAAGACCGTGTAGTCACGGGCATAGCGCTCCTCGTCGGCGTCCCCACAGTGCAGGAACCGGCCGAGGTAGCCGTTGATCAGGATGTTGTACGTCCGGCTCTGCAGCGTCTGCGCGGCATCGAGCAGCGGGTCACGGTACTGGTGCAGGATCCGCTGGGCCACCGCGGCCGCGTCGTCGGCCTTCTTGCGCTGTTCCAGTTGGTAGTCCAGTTCCCGTGCCCGCTGGTTGGCGCGAGCGCTGAACAGCGCCGCGAGCAGCGAGACGACGGTCGAGGCAAGGGCGACGATCAGCTCGACGTTCACGGCGCTATCCTGCCGTGCCCCGGCAACCGCTGGCGATCGGCTAAGCCCATCAATATCGACGCGAAGTTCCGCAATATTTCCGAAGTTACGGATTGCCGCCCATAACCGGCCGCGACTAGCGTCCTTGACGACCGCCAGTCGACAGACGGGAGACAACCCGGTGGCAACGACGGAGGAGCGCGTGACTGCCCTGGAGGTTCGGGTCGAGCACCTGGAGGTGCAGGCCCAGCAGACGACCGAGCTTGTCGCTGCGACGGCCCAGCAGGCACAGGGCGCGACCGCGGCACACGGCCAGAACGTCAAGCTGCTCATGGCGCTGCGCGAGACGCAGATCGAGCATGGACAGCGCCTGAACGTCATCGACGGCCGCCTGAACGTCATCGACCGCTGCCTGAACGCCATCGACGGCCGCCTGAACGCCATCGACGGCCGCCTGAACGTCATCGACGGCCGGCTGGATGCTGTGGACGGCAAGCTCGGCATGCTCACGGTCGGGATGCACGCGATCGAGACGCTTCTCGGGCATCTGGTCGATAGGGAGAACGGCGAATGACCGATCCGCTGCGGTCGACGCTCGACGAGTCGAGTACCGGATGCGTTCTCTCCTGGAGGCCGCCCTTCTCCTCGTCAAGCGTCGGTACGAGGGGCGAGCTCGGGGGCCGTCACAGGGCGTGGGCGCGGATGACCTCGGCGAGGGCGCGGAAGGCCTGGCCCCGGTGGCTGATGGCGTCCTTCTGCTCGGGAGTGAGCTCCGCGTTGGTGAGCGTGTTGCGCTCGGCCACGAAGATCGGGTCGTAGCCGAAGCCGCCGCTGCCGCGCGGGGACCGGACCAGGTGGCCGACCATCTCGCCGTGGGTAGCGAACTCCCGTCCGTCCGGTAGCACCAGCGCCGCGGCGCAGACGAAGCGCGCTCCCCGGCGTGAATCGTCCACATCGGACAGTTGGGCCAGGACGAGCTCCAGGTTCGCCACGTCGTCGCCGTGCCGGCCGGACCAGCGGGCGCTGAAGACGCCGGGCATGCCGCTCAGCGCGTCCACGGCCAGGCCGGAGTCGTCCGCGACCGTGGCCAGGCCGGTGCGCGCGGCACCTTCGCGAGCCTTGAGCAGGGCGTTGTCCACAAAGGTCAGTTCGGTCTCGGGTGCCTCGTCGTAGGGCGGCACGTCGGCCAGACCGACGAGGACGACCGTGCCCGCGCCGAGCGCGGCATCGAGGATGCGCTGCAGCTCGGCGAGCTTCTTCGTGTTGCGCGTGGCCAGCAGCAGCCTCGTGCTCATGGCGTCGTCTCGGCTCAGGGCGCCAGCGCCCGCGCCTGCAGGTCAGCCAGCTCCGCACACCCGGCAACGCCGAGGTCGAGCAGAGCATTGAGCTGGTCGCGGGCGAAGACCGCAGACTCGCCCGTCCCCTGGACCTCGACGAAGTCGCCGGCGCCGGTGCAGACGATGTTCATGTCCACGTCCGCGACGACGTCCTCGTCATAGCACAGATCCAGCCGCGGTTCACCATCGATGATGCCCACACTGACCGCGGAGACGGAGCGGTGGACCGCGGCCTGCGGCTTGCCGGCGAGCAGCTTGCGTTGCGCCATCCACCCCACCGCGTCATGCAGGGCGACGTAGGCGCCGGTGATCGAGGCGGTACGGGTGCCGCCATCGGCCTGGAGCACGTCGCAATCGATGACGACGGAGTTCTCCCCGAGGGCTTTCAGGTCGATGCTGGCGCGCAGGCTGCGCCCGATCAGGCGGGAGATCTCGTGGGTACGGCCACCAATGCGCCCCTTGACCGACTCACGGTCCGAGCGGGTGGTGGTCGCGCGGGGCAGCATGGCGTACTCGCAGGTGACCCAGCCCAGCCCGGAGCCCTTGCGCCAGCGCGGCACGCCGTCGGTCACGCTGGCGGTGCACAGGACCCGCGTCTGTCCAAACTCGACAAGCACCGACCCCTCGGGATGGATGCTCCAGTTGCGGGTGATGCTGATCGCCCGCAACTCGTCGGGTGCTCGTCCATCGGGTCGGGCCATGCTCCCTACCCTAGGGACGCCTCCGAGCGGTCAAGGCCCGGGGGTCACCGCAGCGGAGACGACGCGACCTCCACCGGCCGGTGCCGGCTGACCCGCTCGAGCTCGGCGAGCTCGTCGCCGCTCGACAGCCCGCACACGGCACGGAAGTGGGCGATCAGCTCGTCGCCGACGGCTGCCCACGTCCGCCCCTCGACCGAGGCGCGGGCCGCGAGGCCGAACTGGCGGCGCCGTACGGGATCGACGACCAGCTCCGCCACGGCCGCCGCGAGCTGGCTGCCGTCGCCGGGGCGGACCAGGTACCCCGTACGGCTCGGCTGGACCAGGTCGAGCGGGCCACCGGCCGCCGGAGCGACCACCGGCACTCCACTCGCGAGCGCCTCCTGCACGGACTGGCAGAAGGTCTCCAATGGGCCGGTGTGCACGAAGACGTCGAGGCTCGCATAGAGCCGGGACAGCTGGGCCCCGTGCCGCTCGCCGACGAAGACCACGCCGGGCAGCTCACGCTCCAACGCCGAGCGCGCGGGCCCGTCGCCCACGACCACCACCCGCACCCCCGGCAGCGCCGTCACCGAGCCGAGCAGGTCCACCCGCTTCTCCACCGCGAGCCGGCCCACGTACCCGACGAGCACCTCGCCGTTGGGCGCGAGAGCGCGTCGGGTCGCCTCATCGCGGTGACCCGGGTGGAACCGGACGCTGTCGACCCCCCGCCGCCACAGCCAGACGTCGCCGATGCCATGCGCGATCAGCTCGGTCGCGGTCGCCGACGAGGGTGCCAGGGTACGGGCGGCACGACCGTGGATGCGGCGCAGCCACTGCCAGGCCAGGCGCTCGCCCCTGGGCATCCGGTAGGCGTTCGCGTAGCCCGGCACGTCGGTCTGGTAGACGGCCACCATCGCCAGTCCCAGCCGCGACGCCACCGCCGAGCCCCACGCGCCGAGGACGAACGGGCTCGCCAGGTGCACCACGTCGCTGCGGTGCCGGCGCAGCGCCCCGGCGATGCGTTGGCCCGGGATGCCGAGCCGGAACCCGGGGTAGCCCGGCATGCCGACGGAGGGCACCCGTACCACGGGGTAGGGCAGGGGCGCGGGCACGCGTGCACTGCCCAATGCCGCCTCGGGCGCGATCACCATAGGATCGTGGCCCCTGGCCATCAGATGCTCGGCCACCCGTAGCACCGAATTCGCGACGCCGTTCACGTCCGGCGGGAAGGACTCGGTGATGATCGCCACTCGCATGCGCTCACAGTCAGGTCACAGCACGAGCATCCGACGACGGTCGGCTTTCGTGTCAGCGAAGCCTCGGCGAACTCTGTGCCGCGCTTTCCGGGACCAATCCGGTCATACCGTCAGGCCGAATCGTGTCCATTCGGGTGTTGCCGCGGTGACGTGCCTCGTTCACCATTCATCGGGACGACGCGTTCGCGTCCGTCGCGCTACCACTCCGTCGCGCTATACCTTCGTCGCGCTATCACGATGACCCCGGATCCCACGACCACCCCCGGCATGCCGGCGCCGCTGCCATTTCCGGCGCCGGACGGTCTGCCGCGCCCCGCAACCCCCCGGCCGGCCTCGCGGGCAGAGCGGTCACGCCCGACCCTGCTGGCACGGCTGCGCAGGCGCGGTGCCCGGCGCTGGTTCTGGCTCCTGGCACGGGCGGTCGGGGCAACGGCCGTGGTGCTCGCCGTGATCACCCTGGTCTGGCCCGGGCTGTTCGGGGCCTGGAGCGCCCGGACGGGCGGCGCCGTGCCCCGATCGATCGAACTGCCCTGGCGCTGGCAGGCCAGCGTCGAGGAGGATCCACCAGGCCTCGCGGCGGTGGTGGCGACCGCGGACGGACCGGCGCCGAACGCCTCCGTGCCCGCGCCGACCGCGCCCGACACCGGCGCCGACGCCACGAGCCCGGTCCAGGTGATCGGCCGCAACGGGGTCTACCGCGCGGTGTATCCCAGTGCCGGACAGTGGCGTGCCGGAACCACACTGCATCTGTCGCCCGACGGGCGATACCTCGCACTGCCCTACCTCCATGACCCCGACACCGCCCGGTTCGGACCGACGCTCATCGACCTCACGACCGGCCGGACGAGCGTCGTCGACGCGGTCGGCCTGCCCGAGCACAGCACGCTCGGCGTGCTCGCGTGGCGCCCCGACGCGGGTGCGTTGCTCCTGGCCGCCCTGACCGGCCGGACCGCCCAGATGGTGCTGCTCGACCTCGCGACCGGCTCCGCCCGGACGCTCGCGGAGATGCCGGCGCCGGCGGATCCCCAAGAGTGGCGGGTGGCCTTCTCTCCGGATGGCCGGCGGGTGGCCTACATGAGCGACGGGTCACTGCACCTCGTCGACGAGCAGGGCACCGCGGTGTGGACGGTCCCGCTGACCGAGGGGCGTGTGCTCGCGGGCGAGGGCGCCTTCACCCCGGACGGCACCCGCATCGCCGTCGTCCGCCCGCTGCCGTGCCCGCGTACGTGTGCCGAAGCGCCGCCCTGGGCAGCGACCTATGTGGACAGTGCCAACGGCAAGACGGCGCGCGGACCGGTCCTGCCCACGATCGAGGCGGCGGCAGTCAGGGCGGTCGGGTGGACCACACACGACGATGGCAGCGTCAGCCTCGTCCTCGTCCGGTACCTGCCCGAACCGCCGGCCACGCCGGCGTACGCCGGGCCTACCGGTGGCGGCGCCAACCAGACCGCGGCACCCGATCCGCGCGATGGGCAGCCGGGGCTGCCGGGGCCCGCCGATCTCTACGAGCTCAGCGCCGGGGAGGCGCCCCGGCTGCTCCTCGATGCGCCGTACGAGGTGACCGACCTCGATGTGTCCGCGGATCTGGTCCGGGCCGGCCGGTTCGAGGGGACGCCGTCGATGCCGTCGCTGCTGCCGATCGAGCGGGGTCGGGTGCGCCCGATCGACGTCGGCGTGGCGGCCGCGGTGGTGGGTGCGCTCGCGGCGGTGGTCGGGGTGCTGGTGCGACTGACCGGGCGGCCCGCCCGGCTGCTCCTGCGCCGCCTGCTGGCCCGCGGCCGCAGGATTGTCGCGCCGCCGCAGCGCCAGCCGAGCGCCGGTTCGTGATCCGGGCGCGGGCTCAGACCTCGACCACGTTCGGGACGATCATCGGCCGCCGCCGGTACCGGTCGTTGACCCAGCGGCCGATCGTGCGCCGCACCACCTGCTGCAGCTGGTGCGGATCGCTCACGCCATCGGCGGCGGCCCGATCGAGCGCCTCGGTCACCAGGGGCAGCACCTCGTCGAAGGCTGCCGGGTCGTCGGAGAAGCCCTTCGCCGAGACGGTCGGCCCAGCCACCACTTTGCCGGTCACCGAGTCCACTACCACCGTCGCCGCGATGAAGCCACCGTCCCCGAGGATGCGCCGCTCTGTCAGGAGCGACTCGCCCACGTCGCCGACGGCCAGGCCGTCCACATAGATGTAGCGGCACCGCACATGGCCGGCGACACGCGCGACACCGTCGACGAGGTCCACCACGTCCCCGTCCTCGACGAGCACGACGCGCTCCT
This sequence comes from Micromonosporaceae bacterium, assembly GCA_036557785.1. Lineage (GTDB taxonomy): Bacteria > Actinomycetota > Actinomycetes > Mycobacteriales > Micromonosporaceae > DATBGZ01. The sequence goes on along the minus strand of DATBGZ010000082.1, from coordinate 408 downwards.
CTGGGACGCCCGACTCGACCGCGAGCCGGGCGTGTGCGCGCAGGTGCCGCCACTCGCCGTGCACCGGCATGAAGTTGCTCGGGCGCACGACGTTGAGCAGGTAGAGCAGCTCGCCGGCCGGCGAGTGGCCGCTGACGTGCACCTTCGCGATGTCCTTGTGGACGACGAACGCGCCCGCGCGGGACAGCTGGTTGATGACCCGGTACACCGCCGTCTCGTTGCCCGGCACCAGCGACGACGCGAGCACGACGGTGTCGCCGGGCGCGATCGTGATGTGCCGGTGATCGCCGGTCGACATCCGGCCGAGCGCGCTCATCGGTTCGCCCTGCGAACCGGTCGACATCAGCACCAGTTGCTCGGGTGGCAGGTCCAACGCGTCGTCGACGTTGATCACCAGACCCGGCGGTA